>JBJEME010000101.1:0-7995 GCA_051879515.1 Lachnospira sp.
TCCTATTACATATCTTACGCTTCCAACAACTCCATATATTCCTTCACTAAGTCTTTAGAAAAGCCTTCGGTCACCAAGGCATCCTCCGTCTTTCCTGCCTTTATTGATATTATAAGCCTTGTGATTTCGGCTCTTCCCTGTTCTATTCCCTTCTCCATTCCCATTCTTTCCAATCTCTCCGCAACATCACACATATTCCTTATACCTCCTGTCCCTCTTTCCAAAATATCTTCATAACGAGAATCATTCGTCACCACTTCAAGCAGCTTTACAAGCTCATCAACATGCACTATATCAGCAAATACATCGTTATAATCCTCAAAAATCTTTTCTGTTAAATCCTTTTCTCCCATTCTTCCTGCGCTCCCCAAATAAACCATGTAATCAGAGAAGCTCTTTATATCCTGACAGAAATAATCATCACTTCACTATGTTATAATATCATGGTTTCGACAATTTGAAAACTAATTACATAAAAATGTTATGTAATTATTAAATAAATATTGCAACAATAATATTTACTAATAAAATACTACCACCACTTATAATTGTTGTCAATATCTATTATATCATTTATATTTTAATACTATTATTATGGGAACTCTCCTGCCTATTTCAAGAAATAATAATTCAATTTTCCTACTATCATTTCAGAATATCTTCGAATAACTTCACACATTTGTGCATACACTATCTTGACAACCCTCCTGCAAAAGGAATAAGATATAGTCAATAACGTGTGTAACTAAAATTCAGTTGCAAGTAAGGAGGAGAGGTGTCTGCAGTAAAGAATGAGTTCATTAGAAAAAGCTAAGCAAGAATTACTCAAATGTTCAAAGAACTATACTTATGATGATGCAAAATCTCTTTTAAGGAAACTAGGCTTTGAAGAGAAAACAAAGGGAAAAACATCCGGATCTAGAGTACTGTTTTACCGCGAATATGATCAGCGTATAATTATGCTTCACAAACCGCATCCTGAAAATACAATGGATACCGGTGCATTAAAAGATTTAATAAAGCGATTAAAAGAATATGGAGAATTATAATGAAAGATAGTATGTTAGAATACAAAGGATATCACACTGTAGTACACTATTGCGCTGAGGATGGTGTTCTCAGAGGTGTTATCGAAGGAATAAATGATTATGTGGATTTTCAAACAAGCAATATAGCCGATGTCGAAAAAGAATTTCACTGTGCTGTTGATGATTATCTTGTATTTTGTAGCGAAGTAGGAAAAGAACCAGAAAAAGAATATAAAGGAACATTTAATGTTAGGATTAAGCCAGAATTACATAAAAAACTGGCTCTTAAAGCTCTTGAAAATGGTGACTCTCTAAATGGTGCCGTAGAAAAAGCTATTTCTGTTTATTTATCCGACCATATCGTAAACAACATAGTAAATAACATAAATGGAATTGCAAAAAAACTTTGCGAGAATGCAATAAAAGAAAGCAGCATTAATGACACAAAAAAATATTCAAACAATATTATTTCCTTTAAAAATTCTACTAGCATAAAGGAGGGATAAAAATGAGCATACTTGACAAATACTTTACAGGAAATTGTTCTATTTCATTGGAAAATGTTACATATAATAAATTAGACGAAATTGAAGGAAATGTCACCTTAAGCGTTAAAGATGATTTAAAAATAAAAGAAAACATTTCCAATACAGGTTTCATAGATTGCATTATTTCACGCAACTTATCTTTTGTACCAAAATCTCTCGTCGATATTACTGTTTCTTTTGGTATTTCTCTAGAACTCAATGAAAAGTGCAAGAAAACAAACACCCTCGATTATGACACACTAAAAAAACATCTTATTTCTGAAGATAGTGTAATAGCTTCGATTGTAATGAGTCGAATCTCCCTTCTAATATCACAATTGACATCTTCATACGGTGAACGTCCAATCATTACACCGCCTTCATTTATGACAGAAAACTAAAAATTAATTTATATTGTTAAAATATTGTTAACTTTAATAAAATAGTATTTCAAAAAGGCTTCAATCCGGCATTCCTGTAGAAATGTTGGATTGAAGCTTTTTCTCAAATATTTACTTTTTGACGCTTATAGTTATTCAAAATCCCCGATATCATACCTCTTTCCCGGCATATCAATTTGGTAGTGTTAATATGGCTTATAACCTCATTACCTGTTTTAATTTCAACCGTGCATATTTCATTTCCGGACACTTACCCCAGAATATGAGCAGTAACAGATTCGGCACTAACAGACAGACACAGCCATTAAAACATAATTGCCAGAATACAGAAGAACATTCCACACTACTGCAGACCAGCCAAGTTGATATACCGGTAACTAATGCTATTATAAGGTAGAAAATCTGACGTCGCCAGTATTTCCCGAAGCCTCCTCTTATACTTTTGAAATATGTGTTAAACAATGCACGCGAACTGCCCAGATCATAAACAAACAGAATGGACAGGATTGTGGAAATCAGGATACCCGGCAATCCAATTGTCTTCACCAATGCAATATTCACAACCAGATTCAATACAGCACCTGTGATTGGAATAAGCCTTGTCTCCCACCACAAGCCACAGGCTTCCTGGAATAGTCCGATAACATCACACCAACGATATACGAAGTAATATGCAACAAACAGCAGAACCATTTCCATTCCAAACTGGCATTCTTCTCCCAGCCACAAACGGATGAAGGGCTGGAACATACAGAGCATGCAAATACTACTCCATGAAACGATCCAGATGTATATGAAGTTTAGGTTATTGAAAAGTCTGTAATTATCCTCAACGGTTTCAGAAGCAATTGAATTCCCTATGGATGGTGTCAAGGAAGAATTCAGCATACTGACAAATCCCATGACAGTGGAAATTACCACAAAGTAGTTCTGGTACAACGCCAAGGTAACAAGCCCCAGAAAACCGGATATGACAATCGTATCAACAGACTCGTTTACGATGCCTCCTATCTTCTGCATCATCAGACCTGAAACCATCTTCTTTAGCTTCTTCTGCTCTGAAACAGGTATCCTTCCCTTGCACTGATAATGTGGGTAAAGCTTCCATGTCAGTACAGCTACCAGAAGATTACTCACAATCGTGGATAACGGCATAACCAGAATATACAGATAATAGTTCCGTGTCATTAGCAGAGCCAGAATCATCATCAAACTGGAGAAAATCTGAATCAGTGTCCCGACTTTACTAAGATAGTCCGAGCGTTGAGCGGCAATCAACAAAGAGCGCCGGTATGCAAACAGGAAATACCCCAGAACATTATTCAGCAGATATACTGCAAACAGCATCTCCAGATTGATGTCTGAGGGTACCTCTCCATTAACAAGGAAATGCAGCAATGGGAACAGGCAAATGCCTACTCCCAGTATTACCAAACCAATAACGCGGTAGCATTTTCGGTATACAGCCAATAAGGCGCATACCTCATCCACATTCTCCTCCGCCATTGGCTTATACATGAAGTAAACCATGGCGTTGCCGATCCCAAGCTCCGCCAGATTAAGAACCATAAGAACCGAGGAAAACAGTCCTGATAAACCAACATAGGAAAGGCCTATGGTATAAATCATCACTGTTCTGGTTATAAACGGAAACAAGGATGACACAATTCTTTGAAACATACCCCAGGTGAAATTCCTGGACACATTTCTTGTTCTGTCTGTTTTCATTTTCTTATACCTGTCATGGAGTAATATAACTTCCTGAGCCACACAATCCTGCTTAGTTTGCTTCTAAGATAGAAGATGATGTGTGGGATTGTGGTTGGATTACCCATCTCCCTTTGTGTTTTCCAATATAGCTTTTCAGGATCATATCCGCGAATTAAATCCCACGGTTTATTGATGCCATAATAATGCAGAATACGGATATTGGATTTCTCCTCATCCGTCAAAAGGTGTATACGGTCTACTCCGCAATTGTAAAGATGGTAATCAGCATACATCACGCTGTTCTGATAGAGGCAATTCAAAATATCCTGGTCCGGATACACCAGTTTCTCTCTTATTCTTCCCGCAAGTGTACAGACTTCCTCCTGACTGAAGCTTCTCCTGATTAGGTTAAGATTCATCAGCAGGACGCCTGAATTGAAATATCTATGGCTGCTCTCTAGTCCCAGGCGATCATTGTCCTGACCTCTTATACTTGCGTTGATGTACCTGCCATCCTCACATGCTGCAATGCAATGCTCACTCAAATCCAGATTGTAAAATTGCGCGACATCTCCCAAAATGATAATATCCGAATCGAGCCACAATGCCCTCTCAACTATCTCCGGGAGAAGCCATGGAATGAATATCCGGTAATACATTTCAATGCTGAACAGGTTCTCAGAAACCAATGGCATATCGTCAAAGAATGAAGTACCAATTGGAATAACAGCAAAATCAATGCTGTACTTTCTCAGGAAAGATTTAAATCTCTGTACTTCGTAATCGCTAAGGGAATGGTTCAACAACCAGACTGTAATCGGTTCTTTTGTGTATTTGTGAAGCGAAAACAGCATGGTCTTGGCAGCTTTAATATACTTGGAATTCAGAGATACTACTATATTCATCATGTTTGTGGTTTGCCTTTCTTTGGTTCTTGTCGGTTTGATGGGTGGGTTTGTTAGCTGCCTATAATGCATACACTATAGAATTATTACTAAACCATGGCCCTTATTAACAGCAAATTTAATATCCTTCACTGTCCCAGTCTGCGCTCTTTATCTACAGAACCGTCGTTCTAAAGAATAACCGGCTCTATACTTTCATTCCGATACTGGCTTCTGTAAGGTGTTCCCTCATATCCAAATATTCTTAAGGGCATCCTCTTGTCAATTTCAGTCTGCTTCTCAATTCCAAGCAGCGCTATTTCTAAATTGTTACTTTTCCAGTGCTTTAAAAAATCCCGCTCCTGTTCATGTAGTCTGCAAGACTCTGATTTGTACTGTGAATGCACCAAGGCATTGGTCAGCTCCTCCGGCAACACCATCTGCCTTCCGCCAAATAACAACCAGAAAAATCATTACTTTATTTTATCATAATATCATGGTTACAAAAATTTGAAAACTAATTATGCATAAATATTATGTATTAATTATATAAATATTCTATCAATAACATTTACTGGTAAAAATACCATTACTTATAATAAGCATCATACTCTTTATATTATTCCAGCGCTATTCTTACAGGAACTCTCCTGCCAATTTTAAAATTAGACGCCAACTGCAATAAAAAACAGACGCATGGCACTACCCGCTACCAAAACGTCTGCATTCATTTTAATTATGATGCTTTACATGTTCTACTATATCCCCTATTTCGCAATCGAAAAGCTCGCAAAGATAATCCAAATAGCCAATATTAAAATTATGATCATGTCGCAATCTGTTAATAATTGAGGGATTAATTCCATATATATTCTCCAGTTTATAGGATGATATCCCTTTATCTTTTAACATTTTCCAGAATGGTTCGTAAGATATAATTTGAACTCCGCCCCCTTTAGAAAATGATTATAAATAATATATTATTAAATCAACAATCTCAACCTACATATATGTAGGTTAATAGAATACAAATCGTAATATACAATTATTTAAAAAACAAAGGAGGTTTTTTCAAATGGGTAAATCAAAAAGTATTCAACAACATGTAGACACAAATGAAGAGTTTCAGATTTATCTGAAAAAATTGCAGGCAAGCATGGTTGAAAAAGTCGAAAAAGACAACAAAGACTTTATAGACAAAGTCAATTCATTTTACGAAGGAAAAAGCTATGTCACAATGCAGGAAGGCGAACGCTGGGATTACAGACAGAGAAATGAATTTAACTTGGATAGTATCTCAGAGGCAGTAAAAGGAATTGTTGACTCCACATTTGATTCACAGGATGATGACAAAAAGAAAGAAAAGCCAGACCAGGAATATAAGGAACTCGCTTTTCAGATAGGAAAAAATATAGTATTAAATGCGTTAAATATATTCAAGGCATCAAGCACGATTGAATATTCTCACAGTTACACAGCCGAGACCGTATGTCCCGGACTTACGCTACATATGCTTGTTGCAACAGATTCATATTCAGATAGTCATTGGCTTGGCAGTGAAAATATAATAGAAAGTTATATTGTATACAAATTAATTTACTCAAAGGATGTTGCTGAGGCAGATGTTGAAATTGATTTGTTCAGAAAGCAGAAATTATTAATTCAAGCATACAATGAAACCTTATGCGCCTCTGAAAATGCTTTTATGACTAAGCTGTTAACTGGAGAAGTATCTGAAACAGAATTAATCGCCCATAGCAATATCACGCTATATATGCGAAATTCAATTCAGGATTGCATGAACATATTGGGTATTGGCAGACAGGTAAAAGCAGTACACCGTTCTCAGAATGACCTTATGAAATTAAATGCACTTCTTTCAAATGAAATGTATAGCAACGAGGGAAAGCAGGCCCTGAGAAAATTATTAGAGAACTAATTTGAATTCAAGTAGTAACAGGGAGATTTTTGAAATGAATATTGTAATATGGAATTCACAGGGATATTGTCTTGATGATGAAAAGAAGCAGGAACTAATTGACGTAGTTAACCGCTTTCCTGATGACCCACCTGTTATTGTTATACAGGAAGCAGGTTATCGTGAGGATTTCGATACAAAATCATTTGGATACGATATAGGTAGTACATATCTGGGGCAGGAATACGTAATATATCAAATGAAACCATATGAACTCAATGATTATGAAAAAACACATAGCAAGGTTAATTACAGATGCTCTTTGATGACAATGATACCAAAGATATATAATAATGGCATTTCAGTATATCCATTGCTTGTGAACAATTTTTCCAACAGACCACATCTTGTTGTTTCTGATGGCAATCTAAGAATATGCAACATTCATGCTCCGGCTGGAAAACCTGAATTTGCCGCTGAATGCATTAAGGAAAGTGTATCCCATTTGAACTTATATAATATGCCTTGGATTTTATGTGGAGATATGAATGTAGAACCTGATATACTGGATGATATCAGCGGAATAACCAGCAGAAAAGCACGTATATACACAAGCGGCTACAAAACACATAAAAAAACATCCGGTATAGCGACTTCAGAATTTGATTATTTTATATGTGACACCAGTATCACTTTACAAAACATATTCGTTGTTCAGCAGTCATACAGTGATCACGACATCGTTATAGCCAGTTTGTAATTAATAATCAGGTCTCTGTTTCGCTGCTGTCCTGCTATTAACTCCTCGTTGCATAGTGTGTTCACGACTTACTCACACTAAAACAATCATAATGTGCAAACAGATGGGGTGTTGCCTTTTTACATGTTAAAGCAACACCCCATATATATTATTGTACCATCTTCTACTTGTCCAACTTATACAAATCGAACAACTTTGTTAAGCATCCAACAACTCCATATATTCCTTCACTAAGTCTTCAGAAAAGCCTTCGGTCACCAAATCATCCTCCGTCTTTCCTGCCTTTATCGATATAATAAGTTTCGTTATTTCTGCTCTTCCTTCTGCTCTTCCTTCTGCTATTCCTTCTGCTATTCCCTTTTCTATTCCTATTCTTTCCAATCTCTCCGCAACATCACACATATTCCTTATACCTCCTGTCCCTCTTTCCAAAATATCTTCATAAATGGCATCCTCTTGTCAATTTCAGTCTGATTCTCAATTCCAAGCAGCGCTATTTCTAAATTGTTACTGCTTGATTCCTGTTCCAAATCGGGTGCCGATGCCAGCTGCTATTATTAGTAGTGTTGTTTTCATTTGATTTTTTTCTTTTTTATTATTTTATGAAAAGGTCCTGTATATTTTTTTCAAAATTTCCTTGTCAACGGAAGAATTGAATTTACGGGCAAACAACATTTTGGAATCACATAACAGATCGTAATCATCAATGGTGAAAGTAGTGCTTATTTATAAGTTCTTTTTTACCCTTAACTCCTTTTATATTCTGC
>JBJEME010000102.1:0-1971 GCA_051879515.1 Lachnospira sp.
TTTACGCTGCTATTGATTGTAGCCTAAAGAATTTGCGCGTTTCTACAAGCGGTGCGCGAACAGGATGGAATACAGCCGTGGGGAGCTTGCTCACCAAAGGCTGTATTTCAGACTGGACGCATAGCGCGACAGCGCGTCATGAGCATGTAGCGTAGCGGAATGCGAATGGCACCGCGATAAACTGGAATTTATCAAATTCTGCAAACTAGTTTTTTTTCTATTAATTACTTGTCTCCATTATCTATAATCCTTTCATATCCACCATTATATAGATTGTGTACCAAACCAAAAAGTTCTTGTTGTGAAATATCTTTTCCTCTTGAAATCCATAATCTAAACAAAGAAAGAGTCGTATAGATATGAAATTCCTCAATATAAGGTTTTAATTGTTGTGGTACGTCCACTAATTGTAATTCAATATATGACAATACTTCAGTTTTCAATCTGTCCAGAAAATGAATACTACCATAGCTACCTAACAATGCTTTTAGAAAAACTTCCTTTTGCTCAAACATTTCGATAAGTGCATTTGCATTATTTCCACTTTCTTCAATTCGTGTATGTATTGTTTTCAAAATATCATTTTCAACATAATCACGAAGAGAATATATATCTTCAAAATATTGATAAAAAGTGCTTCGATTATATCCAGCATGCTTTATGACATCTTTTACATATATTTTCTCGATAGGCATCGTTTCATACATTTCGCAAAATGCATGGTAACTATATCATGTCATGCTTCCGTGTTATGAAAGAAAATGCCACAAAGATAACACCTAAATTTATTACGCCGATTCCGGACTTAACAGATTATGATACAATTTTCTTAGGATATCCTATATGGGCACAAGATGTACCTGCATTCGTACAGGACTTTATGAAAAAATGTAACACTACAGAAAAAACCATTATTCCATTTGCAACTTATGGTATGAGTGGAATTAACTGGACAATGAAAACTCTGAGTAAGCTGTTTCCTGATTCTAATATAAAATTACCGTTTGATAATGGCGTACTCAAAAAAGGGAATTATAAAAAATGGCTATATGATATAAAGGCACTCCAATAATTGAAATGCCTTTATTTTCACGTTTCATTTTAGAAATTCCAATCTATCCAGTTCTGAGAACTTTAATTTATTGTTCTTCCAAATCCCGATTTACATCTATGATATTGCATACTGAACAATCATTGGATCATCATATTCTGCCCACATAGACTTGTTTTCATCAAGTTCTTTCAACTGCATCATTTCCTTCGTAGTCAGTTCAAAATCAAAAACATCAAGATTTTCTTTCATTCTCTCTTTGTGAGTACTTTTAGGAATAACTACAATCCCTCGTTGAACAAGCTGTCGTAACGCTACTTGAGCGGGCGATTTTCCATGTTCTTTAGCAATTTGGGTTACAATTGGATGCTGCATTATTTCATTTAATCTGTGCTGTGCCAATGGTCCCCATGCTTCATGCTGAATATTGTATTTTTCCATCCATTCATGAAGATAATATTGTTGCCAGAACAAATGTGTCTCTACCTGATTTACTGCCGGTACAATTTTATTAAATGTCGCAATATCTGCCATTCGTTCGGCACTAAAATTTGAAATTCCTATTGCCCGAATTATACCCTCATCATATAGCTCCTCCAAAGCATGATATGCTCCATAATAATCCGATAAACATTGATGAATCAGCACTAAATCAAGGTAATCTGTTTTCAATTTTTTCAATGATTCCAGTACAGATGCCTTTGTTCTTTCATATCCAAACTCGGTTACCCACACCTTAGTGGTTATAAAAACATCTTCTCTCTTGATACCAAGTTTCTGTATTGCCTGTTTGATACCTTCGCCAACCTGTTCTTCATTATAATAAGCCTGAGCTGTATCTATAAGCCTATACCCCACCTCTAAAGCATCATATACACATCTTGCCGTCTGTTCTTTCGGAATTTCAAATACTCCAAATC
>JBJEME010000103.1:0-1965 GCA_051879515.1 Lachnospira sp.
CTGTCTCCTGAACCACTGTCTCCTGAGCCGCTGTCTCCTGAACCGCTTCCAGTTCCTGCGCTTACACATGTTTTATCGCTCATTGGTCCGGTTAAATCTGCAATTTGTTCTCCGGTAAGTTCTGTATTTAATTTATAACTTCCTGACGGAATATATGATAAAGAACTGTTTGTATCAAAATTGGCATATTTATTGCTGCTTGATACTGTTTTACTCTTATCTGTTACAATTGTTGCCCCGTTAGTGCCCGTACAATTACTGAAAGTATTATTGTAGCTTTTTATTGCTCCAGCTTTAATGCTTGCAGGATTATTGCACTTTTCATATATGTTATATTCCGCAAATATATATGCATTCATCCTTACTTCCATGCAATATGAACCTGCACCATAAAAATAGTTATTGTACATATGAATATTTGCGTGTCTTGCCAACGGCATTCTCTGCTGACAATTCTTCCAGTAATTGTGATGATATGTAAGATTGTACTGAACATTATCATCATTTCCACCTAAAAGGTTCGTTTTATTATATCCATCATAAAAGCAATAGCTGTTAGTAAAGTACTGACCTTTTTTAAAATCACATGCACCATCTCCATGAGCCTTATCTTCCTCTGTTGGATTATCTACTGTTGGCACATGAAACGCACAGTGATGTACCCATATTCTTTCAACCGGATATGTGAGAGTTCCATTAGACTGACCGCCGTCCATTCCCACACAATCCTCAGGTACATTTACAAATGACAGATTTCTTGTTTCAAAGCTTTTTCCATATTGAGGGTAGTCAGACTGACACATAAAATGTATTCCCCATCCGTCTATTGTCGCATCAGTACCTATTCCTTCAATAGTAACATCCTTACCGGACTGAATAGCCGCCATATTTCCATTATCTTTTAAGAATCCGCCATAATCAAGTGATGCTTTCTTCGTCACACCGTCTGGTGTTGAAACCGTACCAATTATACGAACAACCAAAGGAGTTCCATCATCAGCTAGTCTTCTCATAATACTGTTATTATTATTAGGTGTACCACCCTTAGGTGTCAGACCGTCTCCATTGTCTCTTCCTGATGAATTTAAAATATGTCCTATTCCTGTTACTGTTGTTCCATCCTTAGATGTCACAGAAACAATATTTTTATTCTCTTCGGTTACATATACTACAATGGCATTGTCCTTCAATGTTCCATCATCATTGTAAGCACCTACTCCGGATGTATAGTTATAATGTGCATAGCCAGAACGGTCATATTCCAATACCGTAATATCATTCTGAGTGATCGTTCCGCTACTCGTAGTAACTGAAAGACTATAGTTTCCGGCTTTTAATCCCGGAATATCAATTCTCACCAAACCGCCTGAATTCCTTACGAGATAATTCAAATCATCTCCTGTAAGCGAGCCATTCATTGTTCCACTGTAAGAAACACCTGTTACGTCAGCATCGCTTACCCCATTAATCTCAGCATAGATGGTTTCATACCAACCGCCAACTTTTTGAAAAGTGACTGATGATGTCGTTGCCGCTGTTACCTTCATCGGATCTGACATTATCACGCTCCCCGCAATCAACGTTGCCGCAAGTAATTGTGATAAATATTTTTTTATTTTTTGATTCTTTCTCATGCCATTCTCCATTATCAATTTTCGTACATTCCACTGTTTTATTTATATAATTAATTCTTATATTTTTAAATTATTTTATCATTTATTTATAACCAATACAATACATGTTATAAATATTGTATAATATTTGTTTTATAATCTTTTTTATTTAAAACTGTATTTCTAACTAATAGAGGAGCCTTCGCTCAGGGTATATTCCTTTGCAAAAGCTCCTCTATAACTTCATTTATTTGTTCTTAGACACTATGGTAGTATTATTTTACATTAACACTAATATACTTAGTTCTTACTACCTTTCCGGTTCCATCCTTTACCTCTACATAGAAGTCTC
>JBJEME010000104.1:0-37405 GCA_051879515.1 Lachnospira sp.
ATTGTTGGGTATTTCTACTTCATATGCATTTTCATCTGTATTAAAATATGTTAAAGACATAATTTATCCTCTTTATTCTCTTGTTGTTTACTCTTCTTGTATGATATTTCGTATATTTTTAAATACATCTATATCATCTGAAGGTGCTTCTTCATCTTCTACCCAAAGAACTTGATAACCTATCATTTCTTTTCTTTTCCAAAACTCAAACCACTTTTTAGGCTTATAATCAATACGAGAAACAATCGCTGGGTGGTCTTTATACTTTTCGCCAACTTTAACATCGTGGTTTCCTACGAAGTATATACAGTCGCCTTTTCTTAAAGGGGTAGTCTTTATACCATTAGGATAATCTTCCGCTTTTATTTCAAACTTATAAATTGTACTCATAGTTTTACCTCAAAATGAAATCACCATTTTATAATTTACTATCTAAAGCAATTCTAATTTTTTTCCATAATTCTTCACTGCAATTATAAATAAATTCATCATAAATTTTATTGAATTTATCTGTGAACGCATAGCCGCTCCCCATATAATCTCCCGCTCCTATTCGTATTGGACGTAATAATTTTTGTTGAGCTTCTTTGGACATATCACATAGAAGAATTAACTCAGCAATAAAATCAACAGCATAATCTAAATCATTCATTTTGTACCTCTTAAAACTACTCTTTTAATGCTCAAGTAAGAAGTCTTCGAACTCTTTAAGACTACATATATCATAACTGCCCATACATTCGTGACCTCTTACTGGCTCTACAAAAATACATTCTCTGTAGTATTCAGAATCCTTTTCGCAAAACTCTTCATACCAAATATTGAATGGTTCATACATCCACGCTTCATGAAGCCAAAGATAAGCTTCATACAAATTATTAATTTCTTTACCTTCAACAACAATCATAATTACCTCTTAAAATTAAACTTTTAAATGCTCTACCATATAAATATAGCTTTCTTTTATTTCCCAATCAAATTCTGAAAAGTCTCCATCATCTGTAACAAATCTGCCACGCAACAAATCCAATTCAACAATCTCGTGATATTCACCTTCGCCATTTTTATAATAATAGTCACAGTAACCAGACATATATCCGCTTAAAATACCTTGCAATTCATTATTTATCATTTCTTCTAACGTTATATGTTTCATGTTCATACATTTTAAAACTACTCTTTTATATTGTTAGCCCGACGCCTACTATTTCGAAACTACAAATTTTACCATCTTCAATTTTATTAATAACGGTTTCAACGCCACTATTGAATAAAACACCGTCTAATGTTATATTGCATATTTGATTTTCTAAGTCCCAATTAACAATATTAGAATTTCCAGTGGTAGTACCAACAACTTTATCATAAATTCTTTCTTCGTTATCTCTATATATGATAGGAATATTTTTATGAATATTATTGATAGCATTTTCAACAGCTTCTTTTGTATAAATAGTTCCATTCTCGTTTGGCTTATCAATAGAGATTGGAATTGTAAATTTTACTTTCGTCATAATCTGCTCCTTAAAATTAAATTTTTAAATCACTCCACGTTTTCTTTGTAACTTTCTAACTACTCTCATCAACATTCGCCAAGGCAACTCATTAGCAATTGCTTTTATAGCTTCCATGTCTGTTTCATAATTAATTAAACCCCAATACCGTAATTCATCACAAAGGATCTTAGTCTTTTCATCTCTTTTTGAAAGATTATTATTCATCCAGTAGCACCTCCATAAAATAATTTGTCATAACAATGTGGTGGCATTTTCAATCCATTATCCTTTTTTGTGTTATGTACATAGGTCTATATACGTTTTGCGCGTATGTGGTATATACGTTTTGTATGGACATAAATATATAAATAATAAATATATAAATATAAATATATAAAAAAATTATAATTACATTATAATTTTATGATTTCTGCGAAGGCTTCTCGTAAAATAGGTAGTAGTCTTCGTAGTCTATATGCTCTGATTTTACAAGATAGCCTTTATCAATCAGTTCCTGCACTGCAGTTTTATATGTGCGATCAGTTAGTCCGGTGCATTCTATAATTCTTTTGCGACTTAGTGCTTCTATGTAGTTAGGGGCGTTTTGAATGAAATGAGAGTATAGCATGAAAGCTGATGGGGTTAGTTCTTTGATTGCAATACGGTTAGCTGAGATGTCAAATGAGAATCCACGATCATGGCATTTGATTGTTTTGATTACTTTTTGGTTTTTATATACTTGAAAGTCGGCATATTGTTCACTGTTTAATTGAACACGTATTATGTTTTTGGGCATGCTCCTTCACGCTCCTTGGAGTTAGTTATTTTGTTGTGTTGTAGTAATTATAGCAGGGTAGGTTCGTTTTGTCAATAGGTATTGGAGAATGTTTACAATTTAGTAACAATCTATAAGTTGAGAGGCGGTTTGCATTGGTTTTTTCTGTGGTTTTGGTGGTTTTTGGTGTTATGTTGGGGAGTTGGTGAGGTGTGTGTGGGAGTGGATGATTTTTTGTGGAAAAGACTATTGGTTAATGGTGTTTGGCGTGGTTTTTATTGTGCTAAAGTATTGATGTTTTGAAAACGGTTATATAAATGTAAATGATATTTACTTTATCGATTTTTCAACAGGCTGTTGAAAAGTGGTGTTGATAAGCAAAATAATGGTTGGTTTTTGCTATGTAAAAGTGCTTAGAAATAATATAAGGAGAGCAATTACGACGTATGTAATTTTATATATTATAAATATTTTAATATTAGAAAGTTTTAATGTAAATATATTGAGGTAAAAAAATTCCATAAATAGGAAATTTTACAGTGACGCAATAAGCAACAAATCAATAGAATATATGCTTAAAAAATAACATTTTTTATATAAATATTTCACGTAGTTTTTTACACAAATTTTTCAGTTAGTATCAAATAAAACCAGCTTAAGGACAATATATAATTATACATAAAAGCAATGGTTTTATGCACCCCTACCCTTATTTTATGTATAAAAGGCTTGTTTTATACACTTTTTATGCATAAAATAAAAATATCTGTGAAATACATATTTCAGGGATATTTTTGATCCTTTCCGCAAAGTGGGGCATTGTAATTTTGCCTTTTGTCGTGCTACTGTCATCTCGTCACCGAGGGGATAGCTCTACGAGAAAAGAGCTTCTCCAAGATGATAAAATTTTATATTATTATTTTATTATATACTTAGGAGGTATATATCATGGCAAGAACAACTGTAAAAGAACTTGAGGTAAGAGTGGACAACATCGAGAAGATGGTCAGAGAACAGAACGACCTGATGAAGCAGATGATGGCTATGCTGTCCAATGGTTCTAACAACACCCAGACTGTAAGTAAGGCAAAACCCCAGGCAACAAAAGAGGACAGAGAGGCTAAGAGAGAAGCTGAAAAAGCTGCATTCAAGGCTACACACAAGCTGGTAAGAAGCTCCAAGGAAAACAAAGAGCTTGTCTATGCAGAGATGAAAAAGCAAGGCATCACAGAGTTTAACCGCAAAGACTATGAGAGAATAGCCAAGGATCTTGGTGTTCTTGGTGCATCTGGTAAAGTAGTTTCCACTTGGGAAGAGATTAAATAAGTCAGCAAAAACCCAATAACAAATACCCTCCAGCTTCGGTTGGAGGGTATTTTTTTTGCTATCGCAAATCAATAAAATTACCCTTTGAACAACAAATTTTAGGAGGTATGCTCTATGTCAATTATCCAAAAACTCCGACTACAATATAACATCAACCGCTTCTACAAGACTTTTGGAGCGGTTCTTTGTATTTACCCACAGTACACAAAACTCCATGACCTAAACTCCACAGACTTCTTACTCGGTATCCAATACGACGTCCTTGAAATTCTACAAGACTACGATGATTGTTTCGATGATAGATGCCACAGAATGTGTGCACAGCTTAAAAAACTCTATCACACACTGACTGACATTCTAAACTAAAAACAAGTCCTGAGCAAGACTATAAACTGCTCCGCTTTAATGCCACCGAAGGTCGGTCACAAGTCCGAGTAAAGGCAGAGTGAAGCGTAGTCGCATAAACCACTGAACCACAAAACGTGGCAGTTAAGGTTGCGACACAGGAGGCACATATATGGCACGTATCAGCAACACAAAATGGAATGAGCTTGTAGACAACGAACAGGTTCTCGTAGAGACTTTGGAACACCTGATTGCTAAAGCTCCCAACAACTCAAAGGGCAAGAGTGAGTCTACGCTCTATGACCTAAAATACCTTGCGTATGATGCTCTGTCAGAAGCTACACAAGGTTGGTCTTGTGAGTTTGGCAAAGAGGTTCGTGAAGCAGTTTACGAGCATAACTACAAGATTGCTCGCAACATGGTTTCCACAAAAACAGGTCTTGCTAAAGATCGTGTGATGATCCTGATCAGCATCATTGAGATGATAACAGAAGGAGGTGATAACTAATGCTCCAATGGTATCTAACAGAATATGCTCGCCTTGCCGATGGCAAGGTTGAGCTATTGTCTTACACTCCGATGGACTTTGACACAGCACAGTACAAGGCTACCAAAACACTCTCGGACAACAAGTTTTACTTCGTTGAGTGCAAAGTTGGTAGCCTTTTAACTCCACAGCCAAAACCCTATTGGATAGCTCGTGAGCGTTATTCACACAAACCCTATGTAGCAAAAATGCAAGCTGAAGCAGAGATTAAAGCCCAAAAACTACTCGATGCACTTGCGGTCTACTGCATAGACCTCGACCTTAAATCAATCCTATCTGAAATGCAGCTTCTAAAACCATTGCTCACAAAACCACAATACGACGTTCTGCTCAATTGCCTAATGTCAAAACCACAGGTAATGCAAATCTTAAACAAGGAGGACAACTAAATATGAAACGTATTATCGCTCTCATTCTTGTAGCCATTATCATATTTGCTATTGGCTTTTTCTCTGGTAGACACCACACAATTGTTTGTGCCAAACTGAATAGCATCAACACTGATGAAAGCACCTACACCATTGACTTCAATGGTTCAATTCATTCTTACACAGGAGACATTATATATGAGCACTAATCGCACTAATAGTTTTCTCAAGCACATCGTAAGAATGACAAACACACAATACGTATTACACACTTCTAAGGAGGTTCGCTAATGTTATACGGTTTGCTTCTCATCGTTTCTCTCACTCTCGCCGTTGGTATTGCCAACGACAATGCAACAGTTCCACAAATCCTAATCACCTGCTTGGTTGCCCTTGTCCTGTTCTCAATATCCATCGTCATAGCTTGTCGCAGCTATGAAAAGCACGTTGACTGTTTCCGTCTTAACTTCATCAGACGTGATGGCTACCACAAGATTGTTTATGCTTACACCTATGCTGGACGAGCACGTGCCATTAAAGACTATAAAAATCTTGGCTACATACTCTATTCAGAAGCGGTTGTCGAAAAGGAGGATGAATAATATGACAATCATTAACCCCGAATCTCACTACTGCGGTGAGATACTGTACACTGTGTCACTTTGCACTGGCACAGCGTGGCTTGAAACCTATAGCGCATATGCCTACAATGCACAAGATGCCGTCGACCTTGTTGCAGACTATCTTGAAGCCAACGAGCTTCACGGTTTGTACCGCGATTGGTACGATCTTATGGACTTGTGCGAAAATGGCGAAACCCCTGACGAATATGCAGAAGCAAACAACCTAATCTGCGCTGGAAACCATGGAATCTATATCTCTATTGCAGGAATAAAGGAGGAATCAAAATGATTTACTACAGAGTGCGCAAGGAATACGACAATTTCCCCAGAAACCCAAGAATACGTGACGGCAACATTCTCATTGGCGGCGAACTGTACACCGAGAAGGAATTAAACAAGCTGCCCTATATCTATGCCGGAGCATTTGAGCGTGTAGAAGTGCCAAAGAGCCAAACCTATTGGTTCTTTGGTGCAAGATTTGCAAAGGGAGGAATTAAGAAATGAGAACAGTCAACTACACATCCTACATTGTACGAAGCGGAGACGGATTTTACATCGTCTCCCCTGACGAATCCAAGGGAATCAATGCGTGGTTCGCAGAACTGGCACACACTCTGGCATTTTCAGACTGCTCCGACGAGGAAGTAATTCTCATAATCTACGAGGGGAAAGAACTCCACTATGTCGGCTGGCAACCCAATATGCTCTATGAATTTGCAGATGAAGCAGGAAACATAATCTGGAGCAATTCATTCCCACAGTGGGATCACTAAACCAAAGACAAAATACGTCCAAAAGGACAGAAATGGAGAATACACAAATGAAAAAAGGCAAATCTACACTTTGCATCACAACCGGAGAAATCTTTATGAGCACAAAGGAAGCGGCTAACACCTACAAGCTCCATCCGCATTCAGTGTACGCCATTTGTAACAACCGTCAGCATCAATGCCAAGGCTACGAATTCTGTTATCTGGAAGATGCTCCGTACAAAGTGTTGAAGATTGCGCAAGGAATACGCACCAAAAACAAGCGAATTTTACAAGAAAAGCTTGACGCTGCATCTAAGGAATTGGCTGAAGCAAAGACAAACTATGAAGCCGCTCAAAGCAAATATGATGATCTTATGTCTCAAATCAAAGGAGGAAATAAAAATGTATAAGCGTAAAACTCGTGACCGCTGGGATTTGATGTCCAATTACGGCTATGGATGGGAGTGTGAATGCTCCGATTACACCTATGCCGAAGCAAAGCAAACCCTAAAAGAATACCGCGAAAATGGAAGCGGCGAATACAAACTTGAAAAGCACAGAGAAAAAATTGAGGAGGCTAACTAATATGAATGAATACGTAAAGCAGGCGCAGGATTTCTTGACAAGCTGCAACGCCACAATGCAGATTACCTACACAGGAATTTCCACCAACAAAGACTGGGACGACAAAAAGCTAAGAAACACCTATTCCGTAACCATCACCACTCCAAAGGGAAGCATGAAAATCAAATTCTGGGACAGCATCTACAACACGGAGCACGCAATCAAGCCCACAGAATACGACATTCTTGCTTGCCTTGAAAAGTACGACGTAGGAACCATTGACGATTTTGTTTCTGAATTCGGCTTTGAAGTGCACAAGTGGGCAGATGTTAAGCGCATTGAAAACACCTACAAGGCCGTAGTCAAGGAATACCAAGACATTTGCCGTTGCTTCACACCAGAGCAAATTGAAGCAATGCAGGAAATCCAATAACCAAACAAAATAACAAAACGTCTGCCCTATCGGACACATACGGGGAGAAGGGAATTAAAATATGTCTACGATCCTTACCGAAAACGAACACAGCCGCATCCTCAACAACATGAAAGATCTGATCGAAGAATACGACTACACGTACACTGTAAATGCACTCGACACCATCATTGACGAATGGGCAAACCAAAAGAAGGAATTGATAGCCGCTTTTAAGCGTCACCCCAACTACCTTGAAAATGAATTTTGCATTGCATTCAACAAAGACTACGAACGTACAATTACAAAGCAACCATCTATTGAATTCGCAAGATGGATACTTTACAAAGCAATGCCTGAAACAGAATTACCAAAGGAAGTAAATGATGCAAAAGAAGAGCCTAATCTGAAACTTCCTTGGCATATGTGGACCATTCTTACCAATCTTAAAAGATATGCAGAACGCACTCTATCCGAGCAAACCGCAGCAGTATTCAGCGAAGCATTCCCTAGCTTGCACATTCACATTGGCGAAAAGACTACAAGAGTAGTAAACAAAATCTGCATATATCTCGGTTTCCACAAGCACCCAGACTACAACAGGGAATTCGCAAAATATGCAGATTCTCTCAATCCACTTGCAATCAAGCGCCACACTGTTCTCTCAATCAACCCTCTCGACTATCTCACAATGTCCTTCGGCAATTCATGGGCAAGCTGCCACACAATTGATAAGCATAACAAACGTGGTATGCCCAACAGCTACGAAGGAATGTATAGCTCAGGAACTGTAAGTTATATGCTTGATAGCACATCAATGGTTCTATACACAACTGACTCCTCAAACGAAGCAAAAGACTACTGGAAGCAGCCCAAAATAAACCGTCAGATGTTCCATTGGGGAGAGGAAAAGCTCATTCAAGGACGCTTATATCCTCAAGACAACGACTATGACGGAGAAGCATACGTTCCATATCGTAACATTGTGCAGCAAATCATGTCTCAAATATTCGACTTCCCGAACTTATGGACGCTCCAAAAAGGAACAGGTGCAGCATCTCATTATGTATATTCATGCGGCACAAACTACAAAGATTATAACTACTACGACAATTGCACACTCTCTCGTGTAAAAGGAAGTGAAAACGAAAAATACATCACAATTGGAGAGTCTCCAATCTGCATAGAATGCGGAGAAAAACACGACGTAAGCGAAAATATAAATTGCTGTCACTCAAACGACATAATTTGCGCCGACTGTGGATGCGTGATCGACGATGAAGACGACGCAGAATTCATAGATGGCGATTACTACTGCCACGACTGCCTAAACTATTGTGACTGCTGTGAGCACTACACTCGTGACGAAGTCACACACGTAGAAGGCTATGGAGACGTATGTAATGATTGTCTTAACGATAAATTCTATTATTGCGAAGAATGTGGATGTTATTACACAGAAGATGATATTCATTACATCGAAAGCGAAGACATCTATGTATGCGACGATTGCCTTGAAAGCAATTTCTCAACGTGCAGTCACTGCGGAGAATTCATAAGAAATGACGACATTCACGAATTGGACGGAAAAGATTTGTGCGAAGACTGTTACAATAAACTCAGCAACGAGAAGGAAGGGGAATAAACAATGAAAAATTTCATCAACATATGCAAAATGGATCAGGCCGCGCTCAAGAAATATGTCGCAAAGCATCTTTCCACAACCTATCCCGACGTACAATCAGGCAATGGATACGTATATGCCCAAGGAACTATGCCTGTTCTCCTCGTTGCCCATCTTGATACCGTACATAAAAACTTGCCACAAACTGTATGGTACGATGAAGAAACTAAAGCAATATCAAGCCCAGAAGGAATTGGTGGCGATGATCGTGCAGGTGTATATATTCTGCTTGAAATAATCAAAAAATTCCCCTGCTCTGTTCTATTCTGTGAAGATGAAGAAATTGGTGCCGTAGGCGCGGATAAATTCACCGACACAGATTTTGCTCGACAACTCAGCTTCAACTACATCATAGAATTTGACCGCAAAGGAAGCAATGATGCGGTATTCTATGACTGCGACAACCCAAAATTCGATGAATTCATAACTAAAGATTTCTTCAAAACCTCTATTGGCAGCTTCACAGACATTTCAATTCTTGCCCCATTCTTTGGGTGTGCCGCAGTAAATCTATCATGCGGATACTACAATGCACACACAACAAGTGAATATGTAATCTTCCCAGAAATGCTCAATGTAATTGAAGAAGCCTGCAAAATACTTGAGCGCACAACCGAAAAGGATGCATTTGAATACATTCCATGTGAAAAGCAATCCACTTGGGACTATTGGGATTTTGCTTCATCAGGTAGCCGCAAAACGTCAGAATCATATTATATAATCGAATACGAAGACGAAACAGGTGAGACACAATGGTATGACACAAGCGCAATCTCAATGGAAGAAGCAATAGGGAAGTTTTGCATAAACACACTACTTCCCTACACAAACATCACAAACATATCCGAAGAAGATTATTAAAGGAGGAAACAAAAATGTACACAATTCAAAACTACTCCATTGATGACAACTACACCTACGGCAGCAAAGGAACCAATACAAGCTACGTCATAACAGCAATGATCCATCTTGCGGGACGCCTCTGTGAACACTATGCATCCGACATTGTCTATGATGCAAACTCTTTTTGTGATGCAGTTAAGCACGACGAACCATACGACAAAGTGCTTTTCTTCCGTGAATGCGGAGTAACTACATTGCGCCCAGAAAACTTAGACTGCATCAAAGGAACTGAATACATCCAAGTGTGGCATCTCACATACAACCCAGAAACTCAAGATCAAATATTCACTCGTGTATATATCAGAGAGGAGCCGGATCTAAAATGACAAAACAGCAAGCATTTCAAATCTTCACATCCGAATACTACGGAGACAAGTACAACCTAAAACGTGCGGTAGCAAATGACTACTACACAGTGCAGCTCGAATGGTCATGCTTCACAGACACATTATGCCGCAATGGAGAAATCACGCTCAGGCAATATTCCACATGGTCAACACCTTTTAAGAAGGGAGGTGCATCTTCTTGAAAATCTGGCTCGTAGATAAACAAAGCTATTTCCGAGTAACCTACGAAGAAGCAAAGCGCATTTTAAGCTCAGGCATGAAACCAAGCGAATGGACCAGCGCAAGAATCCAAAAATGTTTACAATTACTGCATTGATTTCACGCAACAAAATAACTATAATGGGGGAGTAAAACGCTCCCCCAAGAATGTATATGAATAAGAAAGGATAAATAATATGAACGAACTTGTATACTTTGTTGATAAACTTGAAGAAAATGCAACACCTCATTACGGAATTTTGCTCCCAAGTGGAAATATTATCTGTTTTTGTTGCTGCGGTGAGGTTGAGCCTGATGATTATGAAATTTTAGAACGAAATATACCGTGGCATTATTTGGACGAATTAACAACAGAAGGGCTTGCACTCTAAAAATGCAATATAAAGGAGGAACCACAATGAAAAAATTCACAAACGCAGAAATTGCGCAAATCAGATCAAACCTAAACAACGGATCCATCTACTGTGGAATCCGCAACGGCAATGGGATTGGAATGATTGCCGCATCATCTGATGGAAAATATATCCTTTGGAGGTGCGCAGGAGAATCAGCAAATGAAAACACAGATAGAGACCTAAGATGGCTACTGGAAACCATCTTTGAGAGCTGCGAAACTGTTACACCCGCTGAATGGAGCGAATATCATATCAACTATGTGCCAATTGACAGGAGGTACAAAGGAATTGACCATAGCACAAATCATCCAAACGTATATGGATTATAAGGAGGAAACAAATATGAAAAAACTTACCAAAACTAACATTGAACAACTCGCCAATGAAATTATGCAATTCCTTGACAAGCACGAAATGCAAGATGGGGTTTGCATTTACTTCAACAACAAACGTATTTGTTCCGAGGGAAAATGGGATGGAGAAAACTTCACCTACCAATGGGTAGAAGAGTCCAACATAGACCCTCACGACTACTTTGAATATGCCGCTTATGACCATATTCTTTCAATGAGCTTTGAGGGCAGCTTATATGATTGCCTCAACTACTCTTTCGGTAGACGTGAGGAGCAATTCAGAAAACTATTTGACAAATATAACTTGCATTTTGAGCTCGGAAATGCGTGGAACTTAACCGCGTATCCCAATGACGATGATATGGAAATTGAATATACATATTACAAAGAACCTGAACCTATAACAAACCTTTATTATCAGAACCATGAATTCTATCCAGAAAAACTTCGCAACATCATGGAAATATGGTACGAGTTATCATCCAATGAGGGTGACAAGGGAAGCTGCGTTTTAGGAGCAGGAATTGAATTTGACCTCGATTGACAACATTGTTTCATGCATGCTTGTTCACGTTGGCAAGGCAGCTTATCGTGGGAGCCGCACGTAGAAACAATTAAGTCTTTACTTAAAGAAATTGGTGCAACAAACATTTATTACAATTGCGGAAGGATGGATTAAATTATGATTAACAGTGTAAGAGATATTGAAAAACGATTAAATGATGGACTTAATAGAGCACCTGAAGAACACGAAAAGTGTTATCAATGGCTGATGGAATTTATGGTTGCCAACGATATGACACTTAATGAACTAGACAATCTGTGTTGGCAAGATAGTGATTGGATTTTTAACCAAATATTTGAAGAGATATAAATTATGATAATAACTTTAATTATTATAATGTTGATACTACAAAGTTGCTTATCAGATATAGCATCAATACAAAACGAAGTAGAGAATATACATGAGCTAAGAATTAGACAAAAAGAATTAGAAGAAAATATGGAGAAATTAAAGAAGTATGAAAAAACGATAAAAGAACGTACAGAAGAGTGCAAAAATATTAAGTTTGAGGGGAAATAAATATGAAAACACTTAAAACAATCAACGAAAAACCCGGCTACATCTATTCAAACGGCACAGGAGGTAAGAAATGGACACGTGGTCGCACGATGTTCTCCGAAGGATGCAAATATATCAGCAACAACGAGCGCATCCCAGTAATCACCAAAACCAACCTTGACACTGGCGAAGTCACTGTCGCATCCCTCAATGAAGCAAGGCGTTTCTTAACCGAAGAAGGCTACAAAGAATATATCGAAGCAAGATTTATTGAAATGGCAGGGAGGAATTAACTATGTCAAAGCACATTATCTGGAGCAACTTAAACATAAATCTTGAAGATTGGATAGACTTCCTCGAAGAAGAATATCCCAATATAACAGATGAATACGAGCAATACAAACTTGTATCGGAACTTAATGATGAGTATTTTAGTGATGAACAAGAGAACCTCGATATTCACACAGAAGGAAGAATCATTGCCATTGCAAACCTTGGTTTCTGGAATGGACGAAAAATGGGATATAAACTGCTCGACCACAATGTCAATGATTGTTTACAGTTTGAAAGAGATTGTGACTACGCAGAGTTCTATTGCGACAACAATAATTTACATAGCACACAGTATCATCATGACGGAAGTCATTACATTACATATAGAGAATTCAAGCCCAGCATTACAAGTGACCAAGCAGATGATTTTTGCTGGAAGATATATAATGGCAAAGCTACTCAAAAGGATATCACAAGATACACACGGTCTTTGAGACCGTATGTAAATAAAGTATACGGATGGAGGTAACACATATGAAACACACATGGTTCTGCACAGACAACGATTGTTGCCAATATATGATGGAAACAAACGAAAGATGGGAAATGATAGAACTTGTCTGGCTCGACACAACCGATGAAGACAGTAAAAAGGACTTTACGAACACATTGTTGTTCATGGATGGGTATATAAGAGTGATATTTCAGAAGAAGATGCGGAATTTGCTTGCTCAACTTATGGATATGACCGTGAAAGTATTGATGAACAAATACTTGCCGAGTGTATCCTTGAAGAAAGTTTATTGTCAGATGAGTATATAATTTACGAAACTTATAGCAGAAAAAATGCTGAAAAATTTATAAAGACTTATATAAAAAGGAGATAACACATATGCAAAAGCAACTCTATCTCAAGTACACCTACGGTAATCACAACTACAAAGAATGGATTTTATACTGGGGCACTCATGGTGGTGACGAAAGAGACACTATGCTGTTTAGAACACAAAACGAAGCACTGGCAAAAGCAAAATACGAACAGTACAAAATAACTCCACCAAAATCCCACAAAATTGATGAAATTATATTTTAAAACGGAGGATTTTACAATGATTAACACCAACGAACTTATCAACAGCATCACATCCGCAATGTCCGAGCTTGAAGCCGCACAAAAAATGTATGCGGAAATGAAAACGAACCTCATTCCTATGACCATTGATGCGGCAAATATGCGCCTTAAAGCTGCGTACAATGCAGTAACTCCTCTTGTAAATGCAATACAAGATATTTGCCAATCAAACGAAAACATCAAGAATTTAATCTTACCTACAGAGGGGAGTAACAGATGGAAAGAATCTGTAGGGCACTATGTGTATTTCAAAATTGTTGAAGTGCAAGGAAAATACATCCCTATTATTCCATATCACGGTTCACACATCTTTCAATACACATTCAATTGCATTCCTGACAAAGAAAATGACACCATATATTATGGATGCAATTACGAACATTCTATAAGCAGCATTCCATACAAGCGCATTAAAGACATACTCATCAACAACTTTGAAGCAGAATTTTATGAGGCCGTTGAATCGTATATTAGAATCATTGTTAAGACATTAAAAGATCGCGCAAAAAGCACCATTGAAAGCGCCAATAAACTTACAGATACATTAAAGCAAATTGCAGGAGATGATGTCGCAAAAGAAATTCTTTGCAAAAATATTCACATTGGCAATGGCATCGACAGCGTGTCAATGACTGATGCAGGAATTGTTGTGAATATATGCGGAACTGAATATTTGTTAAATATAAATAAGTGCAACTAAAACGGAGGTCAAATAAAATGAAAATCAAACGTAACGGACAAGAAATTGAACTCACACAAGAAGAAATGAGACAAGCATATTATGAAATGAAAGATGAATATAGCATAGAGGATATTCGTAGTAGATACGATCTGCCTGGCGACAAGATTACTGAAGCACTCATGCTATTTGAAGGACTGCTCGGTTGTAATGATAGTTTTTGGGATTTATATTGGTCAACCATTGAATTTGTTGCTAACGAAATGGGACTTGAAGAAAATGAGGAAGAGTAATATGAAATGTAAAGTTAGATTAACAAGGACTGTTGAGTTGATTGTAGAAGGCGAAAACGAAGAAGCAATCCTTGATTGGTTATACAAGACTACACCGGAAGGTGCATATTTGGAGGCACAAGGAGATGTGGAAGATGAATATAGCGATGAAATTATATGCAATGTAAGAGATGATTCAGTAGTTAATTATACAATAAAGGAGGAACAAGCTAATGCGTGAAATTGATATTACAAAGCAATATATAAGATGCTGCGATGGGCTATACATAGATATGGACTGCATTAATGTTGCATACGAATTGTGGTTCGATGTTGATAAATATTTTGGAACCAATACCGAATCTGATGATAGCACATGGCTTAACTTTTATACATACTGGTATCCTGACGGAAGAATATGCGCTGTGTATGAAATTGACACAGACACTGATGTTCAGTCTTATGATTGGGAACTTACAGATGAAGAAAAAGTATTCTTCTTAAACAAAATGGAAGAATATTGTAAATCATTTGAAGGTAAATCTCTTATGGATTTATGGAAAGAATGGAATTGAATTAAATGGAGGATTTGAATATGTGTGATTTATTTGATTGTTATGATTGTCGGCATAAATGCAAAGACAATATTACAGACAAAGAAGTGGAAAATCTTTGGAACGAACTTGAAGATGTTCCTGTATATGAAAACGAAAAATACGAACTGTGTCTTGATGTAGATTGGCAGGGGTGGAGTAAAGGAACTGATGTGGAAACTATTTGGTATTGGTTTGATGAACACCATAGCAAAGGAATAGGATGGTTGATGAATGAATACGAGAGATAAATTAAAAAATTTATTGATGGAATATTTTTCAATAGGAGATAGCTATTCTTATAATCTAACAAGAGTTAAATCGGCATTTTCAGTTGGAACTATTTCGTTGGAAGATTTTGAAGAATTTGACGAAAGTGTTATTGATGACATTGTAGATTATCTGTTAAAAAACAATGTAATAATTAAAGATTAAAAATGTAATTTTAAGTGGAGGTGTCATATGGAAGTTAAAAAGATTGGCAATGGAATATTTATAAGTGTGTAGGTAAAACAGATAATGCTTTGGAATACCATTGTACATACAAATATCTTGCAGATGCAAAGAAGTATGTTAAGAGCCTTGCGGAATGATGGAGGATTTTATGAAAGAAAAGTTTGAAAGCATTTTGAATGAACATGGAATTTATGGAGAAGATATTGAACAAGTTTTGTATGCCGTACATGATATGTTGGCTTTTATGGCAGACAAGACATACGAGGAAGAACCTTTTGCGCATGAAACTATAAGAAAGTATAATAATGCCGCTTATGAAGTTTTCTGTTTGCGTAATGTATTGTATAAAGATTAAATGGGTAATTTTAAAGTGGAGGATTTAGATATGAATGAAAATAAGGTAAAAGTTGAAACTATTGATAAAATTTATAAAACAGTAGAACAAGAATGTGATGGTTGTGGAAAACATTTTTACCTTAAGTATTGTTCCGATGGAACTTATGAGTATATTGGTGAAGTTTGTACTTGCCTTGCAAGTTTTCATCCAGTAAACGGAGAACCGTCCATTTCAGAATGGATTGGGCAGATAAAAGAGTGATTTAAATGGAGGATAAAATGTTTTACGGAAATAAAAGATTCATACGTGCACATCAGGACAGACAAATTCCTTACTACAACCATTCCTACGATAGAGAAGTTAGAGATGCGCTTTGTTCTGGTTGTGGAAAAATAATAGGAGAGCAAGTTAAATATCCAATATTTCATCAAGATTTTCATTTTGAAGATGAAAAAGATGATTACATATATTGTCCTTATTGTGGGCATAGATTCGAGAAATAAAAAGGAGAAATTCAACTATGTACTATGTGTATTCAAAATACCTTAAAACTGGCAAAGAAGATTTCATTCGCACTTTCGACACCTCAGAAGATGCAATTCGTCATATTGCAAAATGCTACAGAATTGACTCTGAGCTTGGTCAGCTCGGTGAATATTATTACTTTATGACAAAACATTAATTGGAGGATATTACAATGACAATTCTAACACCTTGGAAAATGATTGGAAGATATGCCGACGATGAAGAAATAATCGTCGGTGGATTCAATGAAGAATACTGCATAATGAAGCTAATTGATAAGCAAGAAAAGCATGGAGCACTTACATGGTATTCTGGCATCAACGATGATGATTACGTTGATGGAGAATATATTGGCAGAGAAAATTTTATTTATGATTAACAATTAAGGAGGAACAACAACTATGAAAAAAGTAAAAGAAGCCGCTATAATTCAAGTAGAAAAGTACGAGGCCGCTGATGGTACAAGATTCAACACAGAGCAAGAATGCCTTGATTACGAAGCGCAATTCACAAATCAAGAATCTATCTATAAAGCAATTGAATGTACAAACATATATGATCCATTTGCTCTATGGGATTCTGAGCCAGACACAAGCAAATTATACCTTGTAAAGAACGAAGCAGACTACAAGGCACTAAAAAGACATTACATTGCTGACGAAAGCTATGACTACTGGGAGGAACCAACCAGCTATCCAGAAATAATTGCTGTATTTGCAAGAGATTGTTACTCTATGGGATACATAGTTGACAAGAGCCGCATTGAGTACATGAAAGAATTTTTTGCAAGTTTGAGTTCCTTTTTATGCAAAAAGTTAGATTTTATAGAGAACCAAAACCAGCATTAAAAATAGCAGAATTGTTTATAAAGAAAGGAATTAAAAAAATGAAAACTACTATTAAACTCGACACAAAGCTGCTTGATCAACAGATTACTCTTTGCTCCACAAAAGCCAATAACGCAAGCGACGAACTTGAAAGAGATTTGTTTACAGGACTTGAGAATTTGCTCACAGAATTATCTTGCGCCATTGAAAACGATGACGATATTGAGCTTGAAGCAATTAAACTACAAGGCAGAATGACTATTCGAGAACTCATGAAGCACGAAATTGATGTAGATGTATATAACAATATTACTGACGATGAAGCAATTTGTTTGTGCTGCCCACTGGAATTAACAGAAGAAGGATTAAAAGAATGGGGTGATATTTTGGATTATATTGTTGATGTAGATATGGATGGTTATTGTCCGAGCGCAGAATGTATATGCGATGACGATCCTGATATTAAATGGCAAACCAAAAAGAAGAGATTAACTAATTTCTTATGGAGTGCTGCAGGATATTGTTCTGATAAAGATTATAACAAATGGTTTATGGAATGAGGATGAGCCAACTTGTTGGCGAAATCCATAACATATGTTAATTACGAAGTAATTAATATATGTTTTTATATATTTATATTTATATATTTTTATATTTATATATTTATGTCGGTACGTTTTGTACATAGGTCAATGTGCAAATCGTATATAGGGCTATGTACACATCCTCATTTTTAATTCTATAATTTGATGGTTTTTCAGCGAGCCAACTTGTTGGCGAAGCTATACACATATTAATTACTTTAGTGATTAATATGTGTTTTATATCTTTGTTTATATATTTAATATTTATATATTTAAATATTTTATATATTTATGTGGGTACAAAACGTACATAGCCCCTATATACAAAACGTACATAGCGAAATGTGCAAAACGTATGGAGGTCTCGGTACACTTGCAATGCGGGAAAAAATTTCAAAACTGTTCATACTTTCTTAACCAAAATACAGCACAAAGTAATTAAAATAAGTATAGCACAATCAAATAAAGGAGATTTAATTATGAACTGGTGCGAACTCATTAAAAAGAACGAAAAGAAAATCAAGAAGGCAATGCAGAAAGCCAATTGGGATGCGCTCACCAATAAACATTTGCGCTTTGTAGTTAATATGGATGAGGATGGAAATGTGTGGACGTTAGAAGATGTTGCAGGAGGAAACAGCTTTTCGTCTGCCGTATTCAATGGAGCAGCAATTGAAATTAAAGCCTATGAATATCAATATTGGGAATGTAACTCTCCTGCGGAGCAGAAAGCCTATAAAGAAGAATTTCTTGATGAGGATTTTAATAGACTGCTTAAAAGATTTGCTAAACCAATAGTCTAAGAAATCAATGCTCAGACGTGATTAACTCACAGGTAGTATAAATACACTACAAAACAATTAACTTTCGTTTTAGGATTAAAATTCCAAACAATTCAACTATAAAAAAGGAGAAACAACAATGACACAGCTCAACATTAACGTAATGGACATGATCGTAGACAATCTCGCAGCTGGTATGACAATTTCTAAGGCACTTGAAGCAGTATACACCAAGCGCAAAGTAGCAATACCTTATGATGATAAGTTTGCCAACGTAAGTGTTGATGACCTTGATATGACAAAGCCTGTTCGTAACATTTTGAAGAGAACACACATTTATACAGTTGGTGACATTGTTAAGTTTGGGGAAGCGCACGACGTTAAGAGCATTCGCAATATGGGTTATATCAAATGCACAGAAATGATGGAGTCGCTGCTGAACTATGCTTGGGATCATATGAGCATTGAGAAGCGCGACCAGTTCTTGATTGATACTGTCACAAAGAATTCTGGCAATATACGCCACAACGCTCTACAAGCCTATAAGACGAGATGAAGCAGTGGGTAGTATAAATACACCTGTAAATAAGTTAATGCGCTCTGAGAGCCAAAAAACAGCATTATCAGCTATGCTTATCAATAAACAGATAGAAAGGATTAAAAATTATGTCTAACTACACTGAATCTAAAAAGAAACTTGATGCCATTCGTAGCGAATACAGCTCCGCAGGTGATATTATATTTCGTTCGGCAATTGATCTGTTGATAGATATTGGAAAGGATTATCTTAGTGATGAATCGTCTTATGAGCATATGATAAATTTTACAGATAACGAGCTTGACAGAACTGTTCTTAAGTGCGCTCATGAGCTTGCGGATATTAACACAACCGACTTGCTTGTATATGTACAGAAGGAATTATATTTAAGTAACGATGGTGGAATGAGTTATCAGACAATGGCTCGTAAGCTAAGTGACTGTATAGAGTGGATCATTGGAGATGCGGATTGTTCTGATGCAGTTAAAGATTTGAAGTATGGTGTTGGATTTAGTGAGAATGAGCTTAGAAGTTTGGGCTATGATTATCTGTTTGATGTGATTGAATAATAGCAGAAATGTTTATATTTGTAGCACCGAAAATGCAAAAAATATGAATGTGTGTATTGAGCAAAAATGCATAATTTGAATCTAAATTATGCAAAATTAAAAGGAGGAAGGTAATCATGAAGTACATAGTCTTTCTTAGATCTTGCGGAAACATAGACAATAACGAGTGCCCATACGAGGAGATAGTACCTCCTCGTTTTGAGCACGCAGAATCTATTGACGAGTGCGGAAGGAAAGTTAGGAACTATATTGAAGATAACTGTCTCGGAAGTGGACAATGGTGCGGAGGTCAGGTCTATCAAGAAAAGGTTGGATACATAGGAAGATGTTCATATAATGGTAGGTTCTGGAGCAAAGATACAGATTATGGAAGGGAGTAGTTTAGTATGGGAACTTTAGTAGAGCATATAGAAAATATGCCAGATAGAATAAAGACTGTTAAGCTATATAGAATCACTGGTGAATGGCTTGCTACACTATCTCCCAAGGAAGCAATTGAGCAATATGGTTCTTGGGATTATAGCGGTGGATATTCGGATGCGTTTGATGCTGTTTCTATCTGGATATATTAAACAAAACAAAATAATTGGGAGGTATTAAATATGTTAAATGCAAAACAAACATAATTAATAAAAAATTGGGGGGGGTACACAAATGAGCACACCTTGTGTTTATTGCAATGTGTATTGATAGTAATGTACAGATTGATATGATTCTTAGTCATATGCCAGAAAATAATTAAAATGAAAGGAATTGAAAAAATGGAAAAGAAAATAATTGAATTAAAAAATGAAAATGTAGAAAGCACATGTCTAATATGTTGCGATAGAGACGCGACAATCAAAATGATTATTAATCGTCCAAAACATAACGATACTGTTATTAGTTTTCATATCTGTGACAGATGTCTTGCGAAAATGCAGGATAATATTCAGAAGACCTGTGAGTAATCATGGGTCTTTTGGTTTTAAGTATTACACAGCAAAATAATAATATAAATGAAAGGAAGATTTTATTATGGAAGTAAGAAAAGGATTTAAGTTGTTCGAACAAGACACAGAAGGAAGACTCTACGCTTTATTTATAGACAAGAAAACAGAAATGCCTATTGGAGAATGGTTAAAAGCAGGTAATTATCCAACCAAAGGGTTCGCAGCACGTCCAGGATATCATTGTGTACAGATCCCTTCTGCTCCGTGGCTTCTTTCTGCTGGTGGGACATACAAGTCTCAAAGAAGCAAATATTGGAGAAGAGTGTGGGCAGAAGTAGAGTACAATGCAACTATAGATTATACGTCAGTTGTTGAGCAGCTTCCTAAAAAGTGCTTTACAGATAAAATTCCAGAAGGAGGCTTTTACAAATTTAGAGAAACGGGCTGCAACAGAATATGGATTATTACTGATCAGATGAAAATTACGAGAGTTCTCGGCGAGGAAGAAAGGATGAACATATTAAATGAAATGAACTACGATGAGGAGGAAGCGGCAAAGCCATATATGGATGCTATGGCAAAACGAATGAAAGTAATTTAAACACCACAAAGTAATTGACAAAATGAAAAAAGTATGGTATAATACATACAGTTAAAAAAGGAGTTGTAAATTATGGAAAACAAGCTGTTAGAAGAAAACTTAGAAATGCTGAAAGAAATCAAAAAGAAGTTAGAATCTTCAGTGTATCGTTACTACAATTGCAATCCTAAACATAAGCGCACAGAAGATTGTGTGATTCGGGCAATTGCCTCAGCCACTGGTGACTCATGGGAAGATGTAGTAAAGCAGCTTACAGAGTATATGATTAAAACCGGAGATGTATATAACACACCAAATCTGTATGGAAAATATTTAAAAGATATAGGATGGATAAAGCAAAAGCAACCAATATATAGTGATGGCAGTAAAATGAGAATTAGAGACTTTGTGAAAAAATTTAACGGTCACGCGATAGCTCATGCCGGAAAGAATCATATAACTTATATTGCGGAAGGGCATTTATGGGATATATGGAATTGTGAAAATGAAATCATAGGTAATTATTGGGTTCCTGATACAGAATTGAATAAGGAGTAATATATGCTGCCAAGTCTTTATAACACAGAAATTAATGAACGACACGCCATTGGTTTTTGCCACAAGCATAAGCGTTATTTGTCAGTAACACAGTTAAAACGAAAAGAGTGCTTGAAAAAACAGTGTAATGCATTAGAACGTCGTGAGCATGAATTCTGGAGACAGAGGGAGTTGATGAAACAGAGAAAGCAAGAGAGAAAATTTTCAAATAAAATATTATATAATTATAAGGAGGTGTAAAGTTGAGCAATAATTTTGAACGTGAAGATTATTTTATTTATAACGGTGTTGCGTATGGAGTTGGCACGATAGTTTTACTTTCAGATGGACTGAATTGTTCCAATATGAGAAAAAATATTCCACATATTTTTACTTCAGGATTTAAAGATGGATATAAAATATTTCAAGTAAAAGATGATAATATAAAAAGTTGTGTATGTGGTGGTATTATGATACGCAACCCTGACAAAGAGATTGATCAAATAATATATCCTGCACCTATAAATAAAACTTCGTGGCAAAAGCAGGCAATTAATAATATGATGTCTGGTAAATTCCATGCCGATATATTTGGTGGAGTGGTGATATATTTTGCAGTTATGTTGGTCGGTACGATATTTTATGATAGATGGTTGATATGGATAACTGCCACAATAATTTTCATTAATTGGGTTCTTAATCAATATAGAAGTTAAGGGAGGTATTTATATGAATGGTAGACTTGAGGCTGAATTAAAAATTGAAGAAAAAATTAATAATAAATTGAAAGAATTGCCGTACATATTTACAGAATTTTATTACTATTTAAAGGCGAACAAGTCTTTAAATACTATAATTCGTTATATTGGTTATGTAGAAGATTTTATGATATATGTAACAGATGGTAATCCAGATAATGATTTTTATAAAAATATTAAAGTATCAGAAATACGAAAATATATTTCTTCATTAAGTAAAAAGGTAGTTGACGGTCAAATTGTTCGAATGGGACCAGAAATGCAAGCAACAAGATGGTCTGCGCTAAATACATTCTTTAGATTCCTCATTATGGATGAATATATTACTGAAAACCCTATGCTTAAGACTGAACGTCCTAAAACGAATGTGCAACACAATATTGTCTACTTGGAGCCAAATGAAATTGATGCGGTGTTAAATAATATTGAAGAGACTGCAAATAGTAGATTAAAAAATAGAGACCTATGTATTGTGTCTTTAGCACTGAGCACAGGCTTACGTATATCGGCAATCTCACAGGCAAATATTGAGGATATAAATTTTGAGAATAACACCATACATGTAATTGAAAAGGAGGAATTACATAGAGACATACAGTTTGGCACAAAAATGCGTGGATTGTTACTAAGCTGGATCAAAGACAGAGAATTATATTTTGATGGAAAGGAGAGTGGCCCGTTATTTATTAGTCAGCATAAAAAAAGATTAAGTAATGATGCTATCAGAGACATTGTTGACAAATATACTGTAATTCTTGGAAAGCACGTAAAAGTTCATGATTTAAGAAAAAGCACAGCAACTAATTTAGCAAAACAAGGAGTTGATATAAGAACAATCCAGACGATTTTAGGGCATCAAAATATTACCACTACACAGCGTTATATTAGTGCGTGTGAAGAATCTCAGTCCAATGCAGTTAATATTTTGGACAAATTAATTTAAATTATAAAAAACAGAAAGGGATTAGTTATGAAATTTGCAAACAGTGAACTCGATTTTGAATTGTTAGACGGAGAATATCGTAGATATGTAGATGAAATTGGTGCTATGAGTTCAAGATATCTATGTGTCGGCGTATCTGGAAGCAATAGGATTTTATTTCAATATATTGACACAGTACATGAGCCAGTTGATTTTATCCAAAGTGTGATTAGTAATATCCCAGATCCTGCACTTGAATATTTAATAGATGTTTTAAGCACAAAAACCAATATTTTAGTTTCATTGACATTTGTGCCAGGATGTCCTACAAACTATGATATTTATTATGATTGCGACTGCAATGATAATGCTATTAATAGTTTGGAGCGGTGGATGATTGATAATAATGATTTTGCAGCATTTGAATTTAAATATACTGAAGTTATAAATAAGCATCAGGTATGCGCAGGATCAGTATAATTTAATTGGCAAAAAATAACACGACAAAGTAGTTTTACAAAGCCATTTTGTCGTGTTATAATAGGCTTTGGTAAAAAAAATAAACCACAAGGAGTGGAAAATTATTGTATACAACAGAAAGGCAAGTAGAAGATTTTATAAACGAATATAAAAGAAGCAGGATTATAGCCGAGACAACTGTAAGGGCTGTGATGAAACGCGCTCAGGAATATGAAGATAAGTATAAAAAGCCTTTTTATAATTTTACAGAGAATGAAATCTTATCTATGTTTAAAGATGCGCACGTCATATCAAATATGTCCTTACAAAATTGGAACAATATTTTAAAGCACGCTTCAAAATGGATTACATATAAGGAGTATGGGCAAGCAAATAATAACGCATATGAAGTAATTACAAAGGATAAGGTTAAGCAATGTGTAGACGCTGATAAAAAAGATAAATTGATGATATCAAGAGAGGATTTAACTATTCTTCAGGAAGATCTTCTAAACTGGACTGATATGGCGATATTGGAGATGCTGTTCCGTGGAGTTGGGGGCAAATGGTTGCGCGAACTGTGCTATCTTGATAAAAGTCAAGTGAGTCAAAAGGAAATGATGATTTACTTTAGGGATGGCAAAACAATTCCTATAGACAATAGGTGCTATAAAATGCTGCAAGCGGCATTCAATGAGGAAGAAATGATGTCCTATGCAGAGGAACCAAAAGTTATTGTTGTTAAAAGCGTGGGAATTTATAAGATTCGTGCGAATACATTGTATAGTAATGATGATGCAAAAAACGAATTAGATGCGGAGCGCAGGTACAGATGGCTTCAACGAAGACTTATGATGATACGTGATTACACAGGTGTGCCTATGACTTCTAACACAATACAAAATTCTGGTCTGTTACATTACTTACAAGATGGTGTAAATAGAACAGGCATGTCCTTTAGAGAATATGCGTATTCAGAAGAAGGGAAAAGGCTTGCAATGAGGTACGACATATTATCAGATTATGCGCCAGCAACATTGATTGAAAAATTTAAGCAATATTTTGAATAGCACGACGGAGGCACGCCTCCTGCGCAATGACAAAACAAAATAACAATTGGAAAATATTTTGTATTGAACCAAACTGGTGTTCGTGTTATACTACAGAAGGAAACATTCATAAACAAAAGGGGAGACATCAAAATTGGCAGAATTTATAAATTATTTTTTAAAAATTGATGGTATGAGAGGGAAAGTATTATTAAATCATAATTTATTTGGTCAGAAAATTTATAGGTGTGAAAAAATTAATGTTGTTAACGATGATGAAAAAATTGGGGTTCGTTTGATGGGACAAGACTTGTATATACTTAAAAAGGACATTAAGCTAAGTAAAGTGTCTGATAAAATGATTGTTTTAGCAGACGATATTATGCAAATTACCATAATTGTTAACTAAATGTAAATAATGAAAATTACATCTTGACAAATCGAAGCTATTGTGGTATAATACTTAAAAAAATAGAGAACAAAATAATTGAGAAAGGAGAATATAAGATGTATCATGATAGCTTCGAAGGCATTTTATCAATGCACCAAGTGTGGGACGGTGCATAAAGTTGAACAAACAAAAATAGAGATAACCGATGAGTTGTATACATTTTTATGGTGTCCACATTGCAAAGAAGTTAATAAACAATTGTGGGTAGGAAAAGATGAATTAGAAATAAAAGAACTATACGATGTAGTATTAGATTCAAAATATTTCTCATACGACAAAACAAAATAATTATTTATATAAGGAGAATTTAATTATGGCTAAAGCAGCAGAACATGGACTTAGAACAACGCCCGGTACTTTTCAGATGGCAGGAATTGTTTCTGGAACACAGAAACCGAGTTTTTACACAGAAAAAACTTTTGTTAATGGAAACCAAATGAAGTCTGTAAACTTCACAGTAAAGTATGATACAGACAAGGCGCTGTATCCTGTTGTACAGGGATTCACGAGAAGTGACGTGTATTTCAGCAAAAAGAATAAGGAAACCAACAAGACGGAAACCAAAAAGGTGCCGTGGGCACAGAGAATGTCTTTTGCAACGCAGAACCCAGATTGGTCTATTATTGGATGTAATATTGGTTTGGTCAAGGGCGAAGATGGAAAGAACATCAAGAAGCATATTACAGAATATGATGCGGCACAGTATATCAAGGAAAATCTTAAAGATGATATGAGTGTTTTTGTTAGAGGTAATCTTGATTTCAGAAGTTATACTGACAAAAACGGAGAAGTAAAGAGACTTAGGACATTAAACGCAACTCAGGTTAGCCTTTGCTCTGATATTGATTTTAATTCGGAAACGTTCTCGCCGAATCACGAATGGACTCAGGAAATTGTATATACAGGAATTGAAAAGGAAACAGGTGATGACGGAAAGCCTACTGATAGATTCATTATTAGCGGCTATGTAGTTTCTTTCAATTCTATCGAACCAGTTTCTTTCATTATGGTTGATAAAACAAAGGCAAGTCTTGTTAAAAAGAATCTAAAGCCTTATAGTTCTATTACACTCAATGGAGTTATTGAAGTTACAAATAATATTAGTGAAGAAGATGCCGTCGATGAATGGGGCCAACCTATTCCGCAGAATAAAAGAGTAAATGGTCGTACTATTACTGAAATGATTGTGACGTATCCTGATCCTAAGACAATTGATACTGATAGCTTCTCTGAAGAAAGTGTGGCTGCCGGAATTAAGAAGCTTAAGGCAAAGGAAAAGGTTGCGAAGAACTTTGGTGAAGAGAAGGAAGAAGTAAGTACTGCTGAAAGTGATGCGGTTAATGGTTGGGATGATAATGCAAGTTTGAACGATGAAGATCCGTGGTAAGAAAAGTAATTAATGAAAATATGGAGTGTGATATTTAATGGCAAGAGGAAGAGTTGGAAGTGCAATTAAAAAGAAATTGGGGATAGTGGCCTATGGAGAACCATTTACTGGTAAATCAACATTTGCTTCTCAGAGCCTTTTTATGCACAATGAAGATGGAAGTCCAATGAAAGTATTGTACATTGACTGTGAAAGTGGTTCGATTGATTATTACATTGATGATATTCAGGAGCGTGGTGGCAATGTAGATGAGCTATATATTATCTATACACAGTCACTTGGAGAAGTTCTTAATTTGATTGATAAAGTTAAAAATCATGAAGAGTTTTATGTAATGGATGAAAATGGAGATGACACGGATGAAGTTTTACTTGACAAATCTGGGAATCAGTGGACTCCAGACATTATGATTATAGATGGCATTTCTGTTCTTTCAAGTACAGTAAAACAGGGACTTGTAGAATTTTCTAAAAAGAGAGCAAAGGTAAAGGCAGACGATGCAGGCCTTGTAGGCGACGCGAAGCTCGTAAAAGTAGAGGGAGCTTCAATGGAACTTAAAGATTACAACGCTGTAAAGTTTAAGCAAAGTAATCTTATTCTTTCTCTGATTTCAAGTGGTATTCATTGGATTTGCACAGCAAGAGAAGCAAGTGAAAAGATATATGAAAAAGATTCAGAAGGAAAGCAAATATCAGTAGATACTGGTAAGAAAGTTCCGGAGGGATTTGGTAAAGATTGTGTATATAATGCACATACTTCTATTAGATTCACTCGTGATGAATATGGTGATGTAATTGCTATATGTGACAAAGATAGAACTGGTGTACATATGGCGGGTGAGGTAATTCCTAATCCTCAGCTCTCAGATTGGCAGAAGGTAATTGATAGTTCTGCTGGTAAAAAAGAATTCGTAGTTAAGAATGACCTTGCAAGTGCAGTTGCCACAGAACAGAAGCTTTATACAGAAGAAATTCTTGGCAGTATGGAATCACCAAGCACAAATAACAATGGAGCATCAGCCAAGGATATTGTTGCTGAAATCAATGCAACAATGAGAGGGATGACACAGGATGAAAGAAACGTGAAGAAAAATGAACTTACCAACGCTGGGTTAGCTGCTAATCCAACAGCAATTGGAAAATTGACTGATGTTAATAATCTCAACCAGATCCTCGCAATCATTAAATCATAAACACCTATAAGGGGTAGGGGTTCGCCCCTACCTCAGCTTTTGTTTTTGGAGAGAAGCAATGAAAATTGAAGTAGAAACAAAGTTTAATGTAGGAGATTTAGTATACATTCCAGAATTGTACCACCACGAATGGTTTACCTTGAAGCGCCCTTTTGAAATATACAAGATTATTATAAAGACTTATGGTAATACGGTATATATATATTATGAACTATTAGATGAAATATTAATTGAGCGCAAAGAAGATTTTGTATTTACTTCTTATGAAGAATGTGAACGGTGGTGTATAGAGCAAAATAGTAAATAAAAATTAACTATAAACAAAAGATAAAGAAAGGAATTTGCAACAATGGCAAATGATATTCAGATTTTTACTAATGAAGAGTTCGGTGAGATTAGAACTATTAATATAGACGATGAACCTTGGTTTGTAGGCAAGGATGTTGCTAAAGCACTTGGATATAGTAACAGTAGGGATGCTTTAAATAAGCACGTTGACGATGAAGATAAGGGGGTAGCGAAATGCGACACCCATGGAGGGGCACAAGACCTTGTGGTTATCAATGAATCCGGTGTATATTCTCTTGTTTTTGGAAGCAAATTGGAAAACGCAAAGTGCTTTAAGAGATGGGTTACGTCCGAAGTGTTGCCTACAATTCGCAAAACTGGTGGATATATTAATAATGATGAGCTATTTATTGACACATATTTTGAAGGTGCAGACGAACAAACTAAAAGCATTCTACGGTTAAATCTTGCACAGATTAGACAGTTAAACGAAGAAAAGCGTAAGCTTCAGCAGACAGTTGCGGTACAAACTCAGCAGATTACAGAAGTGGAACCGAAGGTAACATATTATGATATTGTTTTACAGTGCACTGATACAATACCCATTTCTGTTATTGCTAAAGACTATGGAAAATCTGCAAAATGGATGAACCACTATTTGTATACTAAGGGCATTCAGTATAAGCAAGGTGATGTTTGGCTTTTATATCAGAAATATGCAGAAAAAGGATATACAAAGACAAAAACAATTGTGTACGACGGATATGATACAAATAATCATTCAAAGATTCATACGTATTGGACACAAAAAGGGAGATTATTTATTTACGACCTAATGAAGTCGGATGGAAATTTACCGTTGATTGAGCAGCATCAATAATAGAGAAGTTTAAGGAGGAATTAATTTTGGTTGCCAAAAACTGTGGATACAACAGCTGCAAAGAAAATGTTGTTTTTGATAAAGACAACGCAGATGGAGTTGTTTACTTCGAAGAAAAGTATTACCACAAACAGTGCTTTGTGCAGATGTGTAATAGCAGAATTGGAAATAAAAGATTTAAAAAGCACAACTGGCAAGAAGTGTTAGATAGTATTGAAAGTCTACAACAGGATGCAAAGAAGAGAATGAAAGTCGCAATAGATAGAGATAATGTCTATCGCTTTATTTTAGACAACTATCGTGTATCTTGTGTTAATAGCTTTACATTTAAAAAGCTTGACGAAATATACAATGGAACATACAAAGGACTTGCATATCCAATTAGTCCAGAAGAGCTGTTTGACGAATGGAAGTTTTATTATCCACAGCTTATAGAAATAAGAAAATATAAGAGCATGGATAGGGAACAGGCCGTGGCATATGATTTGGCTGTTTTGCTGGGGAAGAATTTAGAATATAGAGAATACATTGAAAGAAAAAAATCAGAAGAACAGGCAAGAGTGGCACAAAGAACATCAGAGTATGAAATAGACGAAAAAGCTATGGAAGCAATTCAGAGGTCAGTTAGTTCACAAAGACAGAAAGCCTCAAGCAGAACAGCGGATTTGTTTCAGGAGGTAATGGGCAATGGCGATTGAAGAAATTGATAATGAACTTCTTAAATGTCCTCAATGTGAATTAAGTATTCTTGGAACATTTTTTAAGAATCCAATGATGTTTTTTTCATATACGGATGTAATTCAAAATTCGGATTTCAGCGACAGTAATACAAGATTTTGGCATATATTTGTTACAGATTATCTTCTTACATATAGCAATGAAGTATCTCCTGCGTTATTAAATACTTTCGCTAGTATGAATACAGTAAGACTGCAAGGATATAAAAAATTTGGTGGATATAATACAGTTTCGGAGATGATGAGTCTTGCACTTGACGAGCAGGGATTAATGAATTCTGTTCAAACGTTAAAAAAATATACGTTGTTAAGAAATCTTGCGAATGATGGATTTAATGTTGAAAATATAATTGGTAGTAATAAATTTTCAACTATGGATGCAGAAGATGTAGCGGCAATAGTACAAGGAAAGCTTGATACTATTTGCAACAACTCAATAGTAAATATAAATATGCCAAATGATATGGCGAAAGATGCAGGTAGTTTTGTAGATTCGTTCTTCATAACTCCATCTATGGGGCTTAGAACGCCATTTAATTTTATTAATGAACACTGTCTTGGATTGTGCGGTGGAGATTCTCTTTTTTGGGGGTCTCGCACGAATCAAGGTAAAGGTCGGTCTTTGATAAACGTAGCTTGTTATTTGGCGATGGTACAAGGCGCAAAAGTTTCAATTTTGGAAAACGAGATGGATTTGCAAAGGATAAATCAAGCATTTCTTGTTACAGCATGTAATGCATCATATGCGCAAGAATTGACTGGATGTAAATTAAATATTCCAGAGAAGAGATTGGTTCTTGCCTCATACTTGGATAATTCTACTAAATTGCCGATGTATAGATATCAAAAAGATGGTGAGTATACAGAAACTATAGAACAATACCGTAATAGAGTTATAAAAAATTCAGATGAGTATAATATGGTTAAAACTGTTACAGACTATCTTGAAAAAAATGTACAAAACAAAATTCTATTTAAGAATATAGCAAGCAATTATGGAGATCCGGCACTATTACGTCATTATAATCAATTATGTCTTGTAGGAGGAACTGATGTAATTATTTATGATACATTAAAAAATGCGCCTACATCTGGTAAAAATAGTGATATAGGAAGCTGGGCGCAGCTTGTAAATACAGCAACTCTATTACAAGAAACAACGGCAAAACTAAAAAATGTTAGTTCTATAATGAGTTTTCAGTTAGACAGAGAAGCATATAAAAAAAGAATTGAAGAACTCAGTGAATCAAATATTGCAGGAGCATCTGGTATTATGCATGTTGCAGATTCTATGGTGATGTTTCTCCATTTATCAAAAGAAGATTATAAGGATTATAGAATTATAAAACAGTGCGACGAATGGGGAAAGGAAGAAACTGTTGAAGTGGAACTAAATCCAGATAAAATGTATTCAGCATTTCGTGTTATGAAGACACGTAGAGGATCTAAGGGATCTATTTTTGTCACCGAAACAGATTTGAACCTGAACACGTGGAACGAAATACAGGGGGAACTCGTGGTTAAAAAGCCACGATCATTAGCTAAATGGAATTGAAAACAACAAATTGTAATAATAATTTTATAGTTTATATGCATGTTAATAAAATTAACAATAAAGTATATGTGGGCATAACTCAGAGAGACCCTAAATTAAGATGGTTGAGTGGACATGGATATTCACACAACGAACATTTTGATAGTGCAATCAAAAAATATGGTTGGGACAATTTTGAACATATTATATTTATGGAAAACATTTCTAAAGAAGAAGCTTGTAATGCTGAAATATTATTAATTCAATTATATAATACAACCAACAGAAATTATGGATATAATATGTCCTATGGTGGAGAATTTGGTGGTGCTGGAGTTGTAAGATCAGAAGAATCTCGTAAAAAAATGAGCGAATCTGCAAAAAACAAACCACCAATATCACAAGAAACACGTGATAAGTTAAGTAAGGCACATAAAGGGTTTAAACACACAGAAGAATCTCGTAAAAAAATGAGTGATGCTCAAAAGGGTCGAAAAGGAAAACCGTGGACAGAAGCAATGCACAAAATTAGGGACAAACCAGTATTGCAATATGACAAAGATGGTACATTTATATGCGAATATAAAAGTATTCGTTCTGCCGCCATCAGCAATAAAATTTTAAATACACACATTTCTGCATGTTGTTGTGGTAAATGTCCAAGCGCAGGAGGATTTGTGTGGAGATATAAACATAATGGTGATTTTCCACTTCAAATAGATCCGTTTGTTAATAAATGCTTTGTTCCTGTACGTCAATATGATTTTGATGGTAATTTCATTGCAGAATATGAAACTTCAAGAGAGGCAGAAAGGGCTACCGGAATTAATTATAAAGATATTAGCGGAGTATTAAATGAAGAAAATAAATCTGCAGGTGGATTTATGTGGAGAAAAGCGAGTGAATATGCTGGTGTTGAAAAAATTAATCCATATGTTTTTATCACCAATCCTGGGCGTTCAGTTGTGCAACTTACTATTGATGGTCAATATATGACAGAATTTTCAAGTATAAAAGAAGCAAAGAGTGTATTAAATATGCCTAATATACATATTGTAGATTGTTGTCAAGGAAAAAGACCAAACGCTGGTGGTTTTAAATGGCGCTATAAAGACGAATATGAAAAGGAGCAAGAGAAAACAAATGCTTAAAAAAATTATTATTTCCGCTATCAAATATATCATTTCTGGAGGAGCAATTGCACTAAAAGCTAAAGCATTACAACAGGATATATATAAATTAGACGATTTTCATACTTGGGACATATAAAAGTTTGTTAAATTTACATCTTAACAAAACAAAATAATTGTGGTATCATATTATAGCAAAGTGAGGTGACATCTGATGGACGTGCAATTCTTAAAAGAAAAGTTATTAGAAGAGAATAGAGTGGCAGATTTATTGTTGTCTTTAGGATGTCACCATATAAAACAAAGTAGTAATATGGTGCAGTGTGCGAATCCAGATGGGGGAGATAATCCAACTGCCGTTTGCGTCTATCTAAATGAAAATCTCACAACATTAGATTATACAAGGCAGCTTTTGTCTGATGGACAGACCAGAACTACAGACATAATAGATTTTGTTTGTTGGGCAAGGAAGATTAATTTTTTTGCTGCGTTAAAGTGGATATGTTTAACGTGCGGATATGATTACTACGATGAACCCGAAGAGCTGCCTGAAAGTCTTCAGATACTTCATATGCTTACAAAGATGAATAAAGAGAGTGTTTCCATTGATGAAGTAGACAATACACCAATTAAGCCTATTAGCAAGAAGATATTAGATTATTATATGCCAGTTGGAAATATTTTATTTGAAAGAGATGGTATATCACTCTCCACACAACATAAGTTCGGCATAGGATATGACGCTCAATCAAACAGGGTTACAATACCTATTTATTCAGAAATAGGAGATCTTGTTGGAGTAAAAGGACGTGTGCTTCAAAAGAAGGTAGATAAGGGGCAGAACAAATATGTTTATTTAGTGCCTTGTAACAAAGGAAAAATACTTTATAATCTAAATGGTAACTTTGAAAATATAGTTAAACAAGGGAGGGTCTATGTTGGAGAGTCGGAAAAATTTTGTATGCAAATCTACGAAATGGGCTATTATGGGGTGGCAACTGGTGGAACAAAAATCACACAGCATCAGATCAATATGCTAACTCGTTTAGGAGTGCAGATTGTATTTGCTTATGACAAAGATGTTGATGAAAAAAAACTAAAGAATATAGCAAGTATGTTTGTTGATGGCGTTCCTGTTTATGCGATTATCGATAAAGATGGTACTATTCTTGATGATAAAGAAAGCCCTTCTGATAATCCAGCAAAATGGGAAATGTTAATTAAAAATAATATCTATAAAATCAGATGAATAGTACAAAGTAATTTTAAATTCACAAAGGAGAAAATAATATGAAAATTTATTCGCCTACAGGAAAATCGTATGTACATATTGTAGAGATTCCAAGAAATGAAGTTAATGAAATTAGCGTAGAACAATGTGCGCAGCCAAGAGAAACGTTAAAATCATTTTATAACAGACAGGCTAAAAAGCCAGATGTTCTTATAAATGGGGGATTGTTTGGCATGGACGGCGGCATAAGCTGCTTTGGTCTTATAGTAGATGGAAAAATTATTGCCAATGACGGAAAACGAATTTATGGCATTGGTGTGGTTGGAAATTCTGATGTTTCTTTTGGGAAAATTAATGAAAAGAAGTGGAAATCATGGATTTCTGGATATCCTGTTCTTGTCGAGAATGGGAAGAAAACTACTATAACAGATGCATTAGAGCTTGATTATAAAGCTCGTCGTTCTATTTGGGGAATTTCTTCAAAGAACATATATCTTGTTACTGTAGATTTTCCGGGAATGAACTTTAAAGACATGCAAGACTTAATGCTTGATATTGGATGCTCTGAAGCTATTAATCTAGATGGTGGAGGAAGCACAAGGTGTTTGGTGGACGGAGATACAATTACAAATGGTTTAGAAAATCGTGCAGTAGATAATGTAATTTGTGTTTATCTAAAATCCGCATCAGCTTCAAATCAAACAGCAATAAAGAAAGAACCAACAGAAACAACATACAATAAAGGAGGACAAATAATGAAGATCATAGAAGATATCATTCCGCAGAAAGGTGGAAAAGTAAGACCAGGAGAAGTACATAATAAGAAGTGGATCGTAATACACGAGACGGGTAACTCGTCCAAGGGCGCTGACGCGCACAACCATTCAATTTACTTAAAGAACCTCGCAGCAGCAAATACAACATACGTTTCTTGGCACTATACAGTAGATGACCATGAAATCTACCACCATATTCCGGATAACGAGATTGCTTGGCATGCTGGAGATGGTAGAAACAGTGATGGTGGAAATATGTCAGGGATCTCTATGGAAATATGCGTCAACTCAGATGGAGACTTCAACAAAGCAATGGATAACGCCGCTTGGCTCACAGCAAAACTGCTGAAAGAAAACAGCCTACCTCTCAGCGCAGTAAAGCAGCATCACGACTTTGCTCCTAATGGAAAGAACTGTCCACAGACAATTAGAGATAAAGGCTTATGGAACACATTCTTGAATAAAGTTAATAACTATCTTAAAGGAACAAACACATCATCTTCTTCTGATTCCAATAATCAGCAAACTGTTACTGATTTCAAAGTCAATGACATTGTTCGGTTCACAGGGAATACTCATTATAAGTCATCAGATGCTACTCAAGGATATGTTTGCAAGCCGGGAAAGGTAAAGGTAACAAAGGTATACCGAGTTGGAAAGAGCAAGCATCCTTATATGGTTGTTGCAGTTAGCGGTGGTGGATCAACTGCATATGGATGGGTTAATGAAAAAGATCTTAAGGAAATTGAAAAAGAAGGATTCAAGGCATACACAGCAAGAGTTACTGCTAATGTCTTGAATGTGCGCTCTGGTCCAGGAACAGGTTATAAGGTAGTTACTACTATTAAAAAGAATGAAGTATATACTATTGTAGAAGAGAAGAATGGATGGGGACGGTTGAAGTCAAACGTTGGATGGATTTCACTTAAGTATGTTAAACTGATTAAATACGTATAATGCATTATGGGGAGAGCATTTCTCCCCATTTTGTTAATGAATTGTAAACAATTTCAAGAAGGTATTGACAAATAGGAATTGTGTGATATAATACTAACAGTACAAAATAATTACAGAATGAACGTGCGAAAACCTACTCATTTATGTGTGGTATGGATGGTGTCAAAATATAAAACAATGTATGTTTACAAGAAGTTATTTTGTTTCAACAGAATGAAATGTATGTAGTGAAATAATAAAAAGTATGTAGAAAATCAGAAGAAAAGATATTAAAAAGAGAATAATGCATTAGAAGGTGAGGTGAATATTATGGCAAATTTTGTTGTTGAATTTCCATTAAAAACAGAAAAATATCAGGAAGATATTTTAAATAAGCGTTTTGAAATTGGAAGACATATTTATAATTCTTTAGTTAATATAACGCAGAAACGTTATAAAGAAATGATTAAAACTAATAAATATCGTACTCTTCTATCTTCATTAACTAGAAATAAAAAATCTGACAAAGAAATTTGGAAACAAATAAATGATATTCGCAAACAATATGCTATGTCAGAATATTCATTCTACAAAGATGTAAAACGAATGCAAAAACATTTCAAAGATAATATCGATTCTTTTACTGCACGAAAAATAGCAGCAGAATTATGGAGATCTTATGATAAGTTATTCTATGGAAATGGAAAGAAAGTTTATTATAAGAGATATGGTGAATTAAATTCACTTGAAGGAAAATCTAATAGTTCTGGTATTCGTTTTAAAGACGATAAAATTCTTTGGAATGGGATAGAAATACAAGTAGTTGTAGATTATGACAATTATTATGAATATCAAGCTATGCAGTCTCAAATTTGCTATAACAGAATTATACGAAAATATGTAAGAAGCAAGTATAAGTATTATGTGCAGATTGTTTTTAAAGGTAATCCGCCATTAAAAGTAGATACAGAAACTGGTGAAATTAAACATTATATTGGATCAGGCGATGTTGGTTTGGATATTGGAACAAGCACTATTGCTATTTCAAGTCAATCTAATGTAAAGATATTAGAGCTTGCTGATAGAGTTCAGAACATTGAGAATCAGAAACAGAAACTTCTTAGAAAAATGGATAGGTCAAGACGAGCAACTAATCCAAATAACTATAATGAAGATGGAACTATTAAGAAACAAGGTAATAAAAAGGTTATCTGGAATAAATCAAATCACTACATTAAATATCAAAATGAATTGAAAGAATTATATAGAAAGCAAGCTGATATTAGAAAGTATCAACATGAATGTTTGGCAAACTACATTATATCTCTTGGAAATAAGGTATATGTTGAAAAGATGAATTTTTCAGGACTTCAAAAACGTGTTAAAAATACTGAAAAGAATGATAAAGGTAAATTCAAACGAAAGAAACGTTTTGGTAAGTCATTAGCAAATAAAGCACCATCAATGTTATTATCTATAATAGATAGAAAATTAAGATATTATAATGAAAGATTAATTGAAATAAATACGTTTGAAGCAAAAGCTAGTCAGTTTAATCATTTTGATGGAACATATACAAAGAAATCATTATCACAAAGGTGGAATGATTTCAACGGAATTAAAGTACAACGAGATTTATATTCCGCTTTCTTAATAATGAATATAAGTGATGATTTAAAGAGTTTTGATATTGATAAATGCAATAAACGATTTGAAAACTTCTATCGACTTCATAATTTGGAAGTAGATAGATTAAGTGGTAAGAAAAATTTAAGTAGTATAGCAATTTAATCATGAAATATAAAAGGTTTTGACATGAGCCTAATGCTATCGTTAATGGATACAAAGGTATCTTTGGTAGTGAAAGTCTTATAGAAATTCATTAGT
>JBJEME010000105.1:0-37134 GCA_051879515.1 Lachnospira sp.
GAATATGGTTTGGTAAAATTCAAAAAAGATTTTCGTAGAGGTATGAATGCGGGCTGTCGCTCACGCAACAAGCCATGCGCATTCATAGCCCTGACGGGCTATTCATGTCGGGCTGTCGCTCTATAAAAATGCAATAATAAACGCCCTTACAAGTAAACTTGCAGGGCGTTCATTATCACATTTTTGCATGGCTTGTAGCTTACGCAAAGTATCTCTTCAAAAGTCCTTCAAATGCTTTGCCATGTCTAGCCTCATCTCTTGCCATCTCATGTACTGTGTCATGGATTGCGTCAAGGTTAGCTGCCTTAGCTCTCTTTGCGAGGTCTACCTTGCCGGCAGTTGCGCCGTTCTCAGCCTCTACACGCATCTGAAGATTCTTCTTTGTGCTGTCAGTAACAACCTCACCAAGTAATTCAGCAAATTTAGCAGCATGCTCAGCCTCTTCCCAAGCAGCCTTCTCATAGTATAAACCTACTTCAGGGTAACCCTCTCTATGAGCAACTCTTGCCATTGCAAGATACATACCAACTTCTGAGCACTCACCGGCGAAATTAGCTCTTAAATCCTCAAGAATATCCTCGCTGACACCCTGTGCAACACCAACTACATGCTCAGCAGCCCATGAAAGCTCACCTGACTGTGCATTAAACTTAGATGCAGGTGCCTTACATGTTGGACATACAAAATCAGCTGGAAGGCTGTCTCCTTCATAAACATAACCGCAAACGCTACAAACGTATTTCATAATAATCCTCCTTTAAAATATAGATATGCTGTTTTTGTTAAATATTTCTCAAAAACCTGAAATAATTGTAGTATAAACATAATTTCAGTGTCAACAATTTTAATGAAAAAATTATATAAAATTAGTTTGAAATTACTAGATAAAAAGTAATTATTTGGCACATTTGTCAATAAGTTCCATTATTGTAGTTATTGCGCCGTTCTGTTCGCTCTTAGACATATTTTCAATGTAGGAAGAACGATTTTTATACAGGTCATTTACTGCAGCGAGCAGAGTTTCGGCAGTCATTTCTTCCTCCATAAGTACTGCTGAATAGCCATGTTCCTTAAAAGACTGGGCATTAAGAATCTGGTCACCACGGCTTGCATTTGCAGACAGTGGAATGAGAAGATTAGGTTTTTTAAGGGCAAGAAGCTCACATATTGCATTGGCACCGGCTCTAGAAATAACGATATCGCTCATTGCAAACAGATCACGCATTTCTTTGCTGATGTACTCAAACTGTACATAACCCGGAGTATTGTCAAGCGTAGTGTCAGTTTTTCCTTTTCCACACAGGTGGCAGACCTGAAAATCTTTTAAAAGCTCAGGAAGAATCTTTCGAACGGCTTCATTAACACGGACGGCACCTGTACTTCCGCCTACTACAAGAATAACAGGTTTGTCAGAGTTAAAATGACATAAATCAAGACCTGCAATCTTGCTTCCGACTAAAAGTTCGTGTCGTATTGGTGAGCCGGTAAGAACTGCCTTATCCTTCGGAAGATATTTAAGTGTCTCAGGAAAGTTACAGCATATCTTTGTGGCGCTGCGCATGGCGATTTTGTTGGCAAGACCCGGAGTCATGTCTGATTCATGTATAATTACAGGAACTTTTTTGTGTCCTGCCGCTAATACAACGGGCACGGATACAAAGCCTCCTTTAGAAAATACTATATCGGGCTTTATTTTTTTGACAAGCCGTCTTGCCTGAAAATATCCGCGAAGAACTCTGAATGGGTCTGATAAATTTTTTAAGCTTTTATATCTTCTAAGCTTTCCGGAAGATATGCCATAGTAAGTAATGCCAAGATCCTCAATAAGTGTTTTTTCAATACCGTTATAAGATCCAATATATGTAATTTCATATCCGGCATCCTTAAGACTTGGAAGCAGGGCAATATTGGGCGTTACATGTCCGGCTGTTCCGCCTCCGGTAAGAATGATTTTCTTCATGTTAATCTCCTTCACATTTTGTGTTTAAATCTCTCTTTAAAACTGCAGTGGGCACAGAGCTCTTCGGTAGTCTTTTTAGAATTAAATTCCTTAATAAACTGAACAGCCCGTCCGCTGCTTAATATCTGTGCTAATGGTGTTTCAAATATATTTCCCAGTGTCATTACTCCGTTGCCATCAAGACAGCACGGCACCACATTGCCATTGCTTAAGATGGCAATGTGTGTTCTAAGTCCCTGACAAAAACCTCTGTCATTGTAATAGCCGGAATTCAGGTCAGGCCATTCAAATGGTGACTGAACATTGATATGTAGCTTGTCAGTAATTCTCAAATTGCGTTCACCAAACAGAGTGGGGTCTTTCTTTGTATTCCATAAGCGGACACTAATCTGAGTATCCGTGGTGTCAAGAATAGTCCTGCAGCTGTCAAATACTTCCGTGACATATTCTTTCATATCAATACAGTCATTGTCGTCGGCGCTGTGGAACGAAATATTCATTGTGTGCACGGGATATTGTACAAGAACATCAAGACATTTTTTAAGCAGAGTGCCATTTGTCGTGAGATTCACAGTCATCTTGTATTCTCTGCATAATCTTAATATTTTTTCAAGTTCAGGGTGTAACAGAGGCTCGCCCTTAACATGAAGATAAATGTATCCCGTATATGGCTTGATTTCCCTCAAAATGTGTTCAAACTGCGCAGATTTAAGAAATGCCGGTGCGCGTAACGTTTCCTGGCAAAAAGAGCAATGCAGGTTACAGCAGCTGGTTATTTCTATGTATATGCGCTTAAAGTGAGGAATACCTCCCATCTTAATTGCCAGCCTTGTATTTCTTTAAGGCAGTGGCAAGCTGGTCAGGGCATGATGTTGGTTTGAAACCGCATTTGATACCCTCCATACGACGTATTGCCTCATCTATATCCATTCCTTCAACTAAGGCGGCAACACCCTGGGTATTGCCGGAGCAACCTCCTGTAAACTTTACATTGGTAACCTTATTATCAACAACGTCAAAATTAATCGCACTAGAGCATGTTCCAGATGTCTTATATATCATAGTGACCTCCTAATATTAATATAGTAAATTTTGAGATAAGTATACCATAGTTACTGCAAATTTGTTAATATAATGTTGAGAGTTTTGTAATCAACAGATATAATAACTGGTATAAAGAAAATTTGTGAGGAGACAATTTGATGATAGGTATTATTGGTGCGATGGATGAAGAGGTTGAGCAGATATTTGCTTCAATGGATATTGAGAAAGAGGAAACCAAGGCTCAGATGACATTTAAGGCAGGAAAGCTTTCAGGAAAGGAAGTTGTGGTTGTCAGAAGCGGTATCGGTAAGGTCAACGCAGGTGTGTGCACACAGATTCTTGTAGATGATTTTGGTGTGGATTATGTGATAAATACAGGCATAGCAGGTTCATTAAATGCTGTTATAGATATAGGAGATATTGTTATTTCAAAAGATGTACTTCATCATGACATGGATGCAACAGGATTTGGATATAATCCGGGTCAGATTCCAAGAATGGAGGTATTTTCATTTGAGGCAGATGATAAACTTATAAGTCTCGCAAAAGAGGCTTGTACCTCAGTTATACCTGAGGTTGGAACTCATGTTGGCAGGATTGTAAGTGGGGACCAGTTTATTTCTGATAAAGAGGTAAAGAGCAGGATTACGGAGCAGTTTAATGGCTTGTGTACAGAGATGGAGGGAGCTGCCATAGCACAGACGGCATATCTTAACAATGTTCCTTTCGTTATTATAAGGGCTATTTCGGACAAGGCAGATGACAGCGCGACAATGGATTATTCTACATTTGAAAAACAGGCAATAGCTAATTCGGTTAAGCTTATTTCTGAGCTTGTTGCACGAATTTAAGAATCTCGTCATACTGTTTATACATTTTCTGAACTTCGTTCTCAAGAAGATAATAGTGATTTATGTATGGGATGAGCAACACGAAGAAAAGCGCGATAAGCAGAATTAGCGGAATGAATTCCGTAATGAGATAGACACAGATGCTCATAAGTGTCATTATTGCAAATGTAACTGTAACAATTAAATGAATCAGCCGCTCATGCTGGAAGAAAGCAATCTGTTGCAGATGTTCTGTTAACAGGGAATTCCAGTCCGTGTCGGCTGATTTTGTATTAATCAGGGTATCTATGCGATTTCTATAATCAAGAATTCTTCTTTTCATAAAGTGCCTCCGTATTGTTATAACAACTTTACTTAAGTATATCATATTTTGAGTTGTGAATGCATAAAATATAATTGAAAGTTTATGCTGGGAGGAGTGGACAGGCTTGGGGATATTGATGTCATCAATAAAGCTTCTGAAAAGAACAAATGGAGTGGGGTTATCCAAAAAATCAAGAGCAGAGTTTATTCGGCTAAGCAAGCAATATAATGATATTATGCTTTCAAATGAAAGATGCCGTGAATGCAAAATGGAGGAAGACTACAAAAAAATATAGGGATGTGATTAACACATCCCTACGGATAAATACCGGTTAAAATGTATATGATTGTATCAGCTATGATTAAAGATATCCGGCAATAATTTTGCTGATAATCAACAGATAATTCTTGTCAGATTCGTTCCATCTGTTCTTATGATTGAATATATCATAGAAAATAAAATAGCGTTTGCCGTTATCCTTGGTAAAATAAAAGCAGTTAAATGCCATAATATTACAGCGGCCTAATTCGGTGCAGAAAGATTTATGGAATGCCTCAAAGGAATCAATACCATTCACCATAAGGACATTGTTGCTATTAAAACGCTTTAAGAACATGTCATCCTTGCAGAAGGGACTGAATACAGGAATACTCTTATAATCACCATACATATAAACAGGGTTATCTGCGTCAGAATCATCAATTATTCGAATGCCATCAATATCCATTCTTGCACAGATATTCTTCATAATATCATTAATGGCGCCGATACCGTCAGTGCTTAGCTGTAACGCAGCCTCTGCCATGTATAAAGCAAGATATTCTGCACGGTCATTCAAATTAAGAGATTTGTGAATACGGTTCTCTTCTTCGGTTATATTTCCATGTTTTTCTTCGTCATAGATAATAAAACGGTTACGTCCTTTGTTCTTGGCAAGATAAAGACACTTATCTGCTTTCTTGAACAATTCCTCGTATTTGGTACCATCATTTGGATAGAGACTTACACCTGCTGACAGGGTAATATGGAAATTATCACCACGGTAGTCATAAGCATAATATAATTCTTTACGGATAGTTGTAAGAATCACCCTGAGTTCAGTTTCATCTTTTATGTTAGTTGTAAAAATACAGAATTCATCTCCACCGAACCGGCCTACTATGGCACGTCCGTTTAATACGCTGTTGATTACAGTTGCAATCTTAACAAGGACCTCATCGCCAAAGAGATGACCGTAATTATCATTGATACTCTTGAAATTGTCTATATCAAGTATTATCAGATAATGAGGCTGCTCTTTATTCTTCTCTAAAAGAGCAAGAGTGTACTCGTAGGTAGCACGTTTGTTAAGCAGGGATGTCGCAGGATCAAGAGCTTCCTTGGTTGCGTAATAAGGAATTTCCTCGGCTTCTAAATCATCAGTCTGTTTCAAAATGCCTGCGACTATAACATTTCGGTTCTCTTTGTATAAAGTAGACGACGTTACACGGAATCTACGCAATTTCTTAAATTCGTTATCAATAGGTAATGTCGCATTGCATGAAAACTGACCCGAAGCTTTTCTGATATTCATACAGAGGACTTCAAGATCATTGCGTTCATTTTCACTTTCTAACAGAGGCAAAAGCCTGTCATGAAAGGCTGAAAGTGGACCTTTGCTGATAGTTATCGTCTGACTTCCGTGATAAACATAAACTGTAAATACATCAAATTCCACATCATAATCAAAAATGTAATCATGATAAATTGAAAGGTATTGACGATATTTATTCATATTATTCTTAGCAAGAATATATCTGCTTTCTACAGCTGACAAAAAGTAAACGGTCACATCAATAACTTTATCGTCAGCCATTGTTCTTCCGTTGTTAGTCATATAGAAATCAGCCCAGTAATATTCTTCAAGATTGTTCTTGATACGTATAATGATTCTGGCAGATTCATGTAATTTCAGGCTGTTAAACACAGATTTAAATTCTTCTACATCATCAGGATGGACATAGTCTGTAAATGTTATTCCACCCAGCTTACCAATATACTGGTAAAAATGTTCGTCCGCATATGGTACAAGATAATAGTCGGTAATAGAGGCAACCCCATATGTTATACAATTTTCTTTCTTCTCAATATGCTCGGAAATTCTCATTGGTTTGCTCCTTAAAATTCTATATGTATAGTCTACCAAATATGTGGGTAATACGCAAATAAATATTTATTATATTAATGCAATAATATGATATTATTTGTATAATAAGTAGTATTCTACCTGCAATGAATGCACAGGTAATTTGAAAGGAGAGCATAATGAAAATATTAGTTCTGGATGTAAGTACTCTTGGAGATGATTTGGACATGTCAAAGCTTAAATCGCTGGGAGAAGTTATTACATATCCGGTTTCAGATGAAAGTCAGGCTATGGATAGAATGAAAGAGCATAATCCGGATATTGTAATAACAAACAAGGTTGTGATAGGTGATAAGTTAATGGAGGCAGCCCCTGCCCTTAAAATGATTGCCGAGACAGCGACAGGTTATAATAATATTGATTTGGATTGTGCCAGAAAAAGAAATATCAGGGTGGCAAATGTTGCCGGATATTCAACAGATTCCGTGATTCAGCACACATTTGCACTAGCCTTTTATATACTGGAAAAATTGAACTATTATGATAATTATGTAAAATCAGGAAAATATTCTGAATGTCCGATTTTTACACATTTTTCACAGGTGTTCCCGGAACTTAAAGGAAAGACATGGGGAATAGCAGGACTTGGAAACATCGGAAGAGGTGTCGCCGATATTGCTCATGCATTTGGATGCAGGGTTATTGTATTCTCAGCATCAGGAAATAAGTATGACTCACCATATGAGCAGGTGGATTTCGATACTCTTTTGAATGAATCGGACATAATATCTATACATGCACCATTGAACAATTATACATTGGGACTGTTTGACAGAAATGCCTTCGAGAAGATGAAGAACAGCGCAATTCTTGTAAATGTGGGTAGAGGACCGATAGTGGCAGACGAAGATCTGGCGTATGCGCTGGAGAATAATCTGATTGCAGGTGCGGCTCTTGATGTTATAGACAGGGAGCCTATTGAAAAGAATAATCCGCTCCTAGGGATAAAGGACAGTAATAAGCTAATTATTACCCCTCATATCGCATGGGCAACTTATGAGGCGAGAACACGGCTCTTAGATGAGGTTTGCGAGAATATTATAAGCTTTATGAAGTGTGAGGAAAGAAATGTAATTGTGTAATTGTCGGGAGCAGATAAGAATGTTAAATAAAAGAAAGATAACAGCAGCAGTATTAATTTTTGGCATAATGTCTGTTCTTGTCGCAGGATGTTCAGATAAGGATAAAGCTGATGGCAATATGAAAGAAACGGATGTAAGTGTGCAGACATCTTACGAATTCAGTGAAACAGAGCCTGATACCAAGACATTTTCAGAAGGTGAACTGACAACTGATGAAACAGACAGCGTTTCTGAAGTAGCAGAGAGGGATACCGGTGAGGGGACGAAGGAAAGCACAATTAAAGGGAACCAGGAAACTAACTCAAATGAGGTGGCTGCGTCATCCGGGACTGATTCAAAAGAAAAGACTGTGGTAATAGATGCCGGACATCAGCTTAGGAGTAATACAGAAAAGGAACCTGACGGGCCCGGTTCAACAACCATGAAGTCAAAGGTGTCCAGTGGAACAACAGGCGTAGCAAGCGGTCTTGCGGAGTATCAGCTAAATCTGTCAGTGGCTTTGAAACTTCAGGACATTTTGTTGTCGCGGGGTTACAATGTTATTATGATAAGAACAACCAATGATGTTAATATAAGTAATTCAGAGAGAGCGATGGTTGCAAACAATGCCAAAGCAGATGCCTTTGTAAGAATCCACGCAGATGGCGCGGATAATCCTTTGGCATCAGGGATAATGACTATATGCCCTACTCCGTCTAATCCATATTGTAGCAATATATATTCCGACAGTAAGCGGCTTTCTGAAGATATACTAAACGCAATGGTAGAAAGCACCGGGGCGAATAAAAGGTATGTTTGGGAGACGGATACAATGAGTGGAATAAACTGGTGTCAGGTTCCGGTAACAATTATTGAAATGGGATTTATGACCAATCCGGAGGAAGATTTATTGATGGCAACAGATGAATACCAGAATAAGCTGGCGCAGGGAATTGCCAACGGACTTGATGTATATTTTAAATAAAAAAGGAAGGCTGAAAAATCAGTCTTCCTCGATTACCTGAACCTCCATGCATGCGAAGTCGATTGGTTCTATAAAATTATCCTGGATAAAGGAAACCCTGGAATGACGACGGAATTCCTCAATGTTAGAATCAAGCCAGATGGGTTCGCCCAAATCAAACTGATAACAGGCTTCTCTTATTCCTTTAAATATTTTGGCAGTACGATTTAAATCCTTGTCTGCATTTTCTATGACGGTATCTTTTATAAGATGTTTGCCGTCGTCCCAGATTTTACACCATAATCTAAACATTTTTACCTCAATCCCAGCGACCTTGGGGTTTATGTATTTTTATTTAAATGTGTCGCTGTCAAGTATTATTGTAAATGGACCATCATTTTCAAGAGAAACCTTCATGTGAGCGCCAAATTCCCCGGTTTTAACAACAGCTATCTGCTGGCGGCATAATCTGACAAAATCCTCATATAGTGAGTTAGCCATATCAGGAGCTCCGGCTCCGGTAAAGCTTGGACGATTGCCTTTACGGCAGTCGGCATAAAGTGTGAATTGACTTACAATAAGCATCTCTCCACCGATATCTTTAATTGACAAATTAGTCTTATCATTTTCATCTGAAAATATTCGCATTTTTACAATTTTATCCACAAATTTTGGGAGCATTTCAGGGGTATCAGCTTCTCCCACACCCATCAAAATAAGCAGACCACTGCCTATCTCTGATATTACTTTTCCGTCAATGGATACATTTGCATGATTAACACGCTGAATTACAAATCTCATATTATACCTGTCCTTAAAATGTCAGTGTACTTATGCAAAAAATTATAGAAGAAAAGCGGATAAAAGGCAACATTTAATTTATGAACCTGTTTGTAGGAAATGACTGTGGGAAATTACTGAAAAGAGTTGTTTGACGGACATTAATAATCGTTATATAATGGATTATATTGTTTTAATTAATGTATATTGGAGAAAGACAGATAGAGGTATTACAATCATATAAGGGTGGGTTATTTATGAAAAAATCAGTTGATAACGGTGATTTGACAGAGAATATTGATAGCGGAGTGGTAGAAGAACTTAAAGATAGCCTTAGGGGAGAGCTTAAGGATGAACTTAAGAAAGAACTCAAAGAAGAGCTGGTCAAGAGCTTTACAAGTAATATGAAGAAAGAAGTAAAGAATAAGCTCGAGGGAACAATTAAGCCGGATTTGATTATTTTTAAGAATGAAATTCTAAGTCTAAAGGAGCAGATTAATAAGTTACAGGAAGAAATCGGGATGTTAAAAGCAGCATCAGATGATGATAATGACATACTTGAGCTTGAACTGATTGACGATACGGAGGAATTAGAACTTCAGGATGAGACAGAGGAATTAGAGCTTGAGGTTGTTGATGATAAGAAGGAATTTGCAGAGCTGTTCATGGATTATGCAGAAACATTTGCTTCTGATTCAGCCATTGACGTTGATAAGCTTAAGGAGGAAATAAGTGACAGTCTCTCTGTGGCTTTGACTGAGACTGTTACAGCTAAGATTTCTAAGGAGCTTACAACAAAACTTACAAAGGATATTACGGCAAAACTTTCTAAACAGCTTTCATCAGAGGCTTCAGATAAGATAAATGATGCGGTAAGAGAGGAAGTTGAGAGGGTTGTTTTGGAAAAACTGGAGCAGCTTAAGGATGAAGTAATGTCACAGCTTGAAACAGAGCTTACAGGAAAACTTACAGAAAGCCTTACAACAGACATTACACAGGAAATTGAGGGTAAGGTTAAGGATGCTGTGGGTCCGGAGGTTGACAATGTTGTTACAGATAAGCTGGCAAAGCAGGAAGAGCTTATATTAGCTAAGATTACTGAAGAACTGGAGACATCAAAGCCGGAATTTGATGTTGAACAGATTAAGAATGATGTTATCAGTGCAATTGAAATGGATAAGGTTCGCTTAACTAACCAGCAGGATGAGGATAATAATGTCCTCCAGGAAGCAATATATGATATTAAGACACAGGTTAATGAGCTTAAGAATAAACTTTCTGGTAATATTTCAGATTTACAGTTTGTGATTGATACAAAGCCAGAGATGGATGATGTATTACAGCTTGTTAACAATGTACTTGATGACAGAGTAAAGACAGAGGTAGACAATGCTGTTTCTGTGGCTGTCAGTGAGGCCGTTGACGGGCAGATGGCTGCAATGGCATTGAAGCAGCCTATCCCGGTTGTTGATGAGGCAACTGATTCGGATGAACAGGATACGAAGGTAACAGATGACATTAAGCAGGATATCGTTACTGAAACAGTTAATGAGGATAACGCTGAAGAAACTCCTGAAATCAAAGAAGGAGATATTGTTGTTTACAGGCAGACTCCGAGAAAAGAGTTTAATAACTTTGGTATCTGGATTGTTAAAGGTGTCAACATTACAGGTAATAAATATGTAGACGCAATTGATTTGTATCCATTTGACCAGAATTCCGTAGCATCTGTAAAGACAGTACGTCTGGATGAGTTTAAGAGACTTTTTGAAAAGATGGAGTTCAAGAACTATCTTTCACCTGAGGAAAAGAGGGTGGAAGCTGCTAAATTGGCAGAGGAGGAGAAGAAACGTCAGGAAGAAATCAGGCGCAGAGAGCTGGCTCACGAAAAGAATCCTGTTGGAAGAATGATTACAGGCTTGAAGTAATCCGGGCTTTATCAGAACAGCTTTTTAATATAATTAATAAAAATAGCGATACACAATAACCGGTGTATCGCTATTTTTGATTGCGCTATTAGTACGCTTTGACATCTAATTATTTCATTGTGATAAGATTATTGCATGTTAACATTCAAATGTCTTGGGAGACCGTCTACCATAACAGGAGAAAGCTCAGCCTGAATTAATGGACGTATGTAGTGAATAAGGTCTTCTGTTACATAGTCATCCTCTGTAATCCACTCTAAAGGCACTTTCTTCTCAATATTAGCAATCTGGTGTACATCATGTGTCTCAGTAATACACATATATGGATCGTCTGATACTCTCTTAAGAACGACTACCTTTCCTGACTCGCCCTCGAAAGCAGCCTTAACTGCAGCACCACCTACATTGTATGCCTCTGTGATATCTGTGCGGCTTGCCATATGAGCAGCACAACGCTGCAATGTAGAAAGCTCGATTGCACGAGTTTTGATACCAAGCTCAGCACCTATCTTGTTGGCAAGGAATTTAGCAGAACCGGCAAGCTGTTTGTGACCAAAGGCATCTACGAATTCAACATGGTCTGATAATTCAAATACATATCTTCCGTCCATAACCCTGATACCTTCTGATACAGCTATAACCATTGAACGGCCCTTGGAAGCAACTTCCTTAACTCGTTCCATAAAGTGGTCAATGTCAAATACCTTCTCAGGAAGATAAATAAGATCAACACCTTCACAATCCTCTGACTTGGCAAGAGCTGCAGCTGCTGTAAGCCAACCGGCATTACGTCCCATGATTTCAACTATTGTGATGGTAGGATAATCATAAACAAGTCCATCACGAATAATCTCTTTCATTGTAGAAGCAATAAATTTAGCAGCAGAACCGAAGCCAGGTGTATGGTCGGTAACGGCAAGATCGTTATCAATAGTCTTTGGTACGCCCATGAATTTAATCTCACTGCCTGTTAATAAAGCATAGTCAGATAACTTCTTGATTGTATCCATAGAGTCATTACCACCGATATAGAAGAAATACTTTATCTCTAACTCGGTAAGAATCTGGAAAATCTTCTCGTATGTTTCTTTGTCATCACTGATTTCAGGAAGCTTATAGCGGCATGAGCCAAGGTAAGATGAAGGAGTTCTTTTTAATAATTCAATATCCATTACTGTGCCAATCTTTGTAGAAAGATCTACATATTGACCATCTAAAAGACCCTTAATACCGTGAAGCATACCATAAACTTTGTTAGCTCCCCTGTCTTTTGCTGTCTTGTATACACCAGCAAGACTTGCGTTAATTACGGATGTTGGACCCCCTGACTGTCCTACAATAACATTTCCTAACATAATTAATTGTCCTCCGATCATTCATTGTATTAAATGAAATATTTGTATAAATATCTTACCATAATTAAGTCAAAGGCACAACTTAAAAATCAGATTTTCTTGTGACAACAGCATGTATTTTTCGTGCATTTTTTTGGAAAAATAATAAAATGTGTTGACGGAATCAAAAAACATATATAAAATCGTGCTGTAGTGTAAATTTTGGTTGATATAAGCTGGGAAGGCTTGTGTTTCAATGGAAAGAATCTGGTATTTTGGTTATGAATTACAGAAAATATCGCAAAAAGGACAAATACGCGAATGTAATAGAGAAGATTACTTATAAAATAGCTGATTTACATCACCGACAGGATCAGTCTGCAAAGGAGTTTGAAAGATTTGCAGGGGATGTGCTTTATTCTCCGGTAGTGCAGAGCATGAAAAAGTATGAGCATCATGGTACAACCAGTTGTTTTAAGCATAGTGTTCATGTGGCATATTATAATTATATTTTAAGCAAGAAATTAAAGCTGGATGTGTGGTCTGCCACAAAAGCAGGGCTGCTGCATGATTTATTTCTGTACGACTGGCATGATTACACACCTTCCAAAGAGGAAAGACTTCACGGATTTGAACATCCAAGTAAGGCATTAGCTAATTCACATAAATATTTTAAGTTAACAAGAAAACAGGGAGACATTATTTCAAAGCATATGTTTCCTTTGACATTTATGCCTCCAAGATACTGGGAAACTGCGCTTATAATCGGAACAGACAAGTTCTGCAGTGTGTGCGAGGTTATTGATGGTAAGGTAAGGGGCAGAAGATTATAATGGGAAAACAAAATTGGAAGCCGGGAAATATGCTTTATCCGGTTCCTGCGGTTATGGTGAGTTGTAAAAGACCGGGTGAGAAAAGCAATATTATTACTGTTGCCTGGGCCGGAACAATTTGTTCAGACCCTGTGAAGGTGTCTGTTTCAGTGCGTAAAGAACGCTTTAGTCATGATATCATTAAGGACACTGGCGAGTTTGTTATAAATCTTACAAACCGTAAGCTATGTTTTGCCACAGATTTCTGTGGGGTAAAGTCTGGCAGAGACATTGACAAGTTTAAAGAATTACATCTGACGGAAGAAAAATGCGAGCACGTATCAGCTCCTGCCATCAAGGAGAGTCCAATTAATCTCGAGTGTGTTGTTGAGCAGGTGATGGAGCTGGGCAGCCACGATATGTTTATTGCCAGGGTGGTTGGAGTGAGAGTAGATGAGAACCTGTTGGATAATAAAGGAACGCTGCATTTGGATAATGCTGATTTAATTGCATATTCCCATGGGGCATATTACGGACTTGGAGATTGTATAGGCAGATTTGGATATTCAGTCAGGAAGAAAAAATAATTGTTTCTGATATATGGAGGAGCATATGACACGAATTTCAAGATATGGAAAGAGGATGGCGGTTACATTCTTTGTCATGGTTCTTGTTACATGTGGGGTTTGTTTTATTTTTACTCCATTTATTACAAGGCATATGTTGAATAATGAAGTGGGATATTACGCTGTGGTAATTAACGGCGAGATAATAGGATCTGCCAATTCAGAAAATGATGCGCAGATTGCACTTGCTGATGCAAGACTGGCATTAAGCAAGCAGTATAAATCATATATATATATGAGACCTGATATTAAAATTATTAAAGGAAAAAGAACAATTGCAACAAGAATGAGCAGAGAAGAGTTAAAAGATGCCATTTATTCATATCTGTTTGATTATGTTGAGGATATTAATATCCCGGTTTCATATACATTAAGAATTGGTGATTATACATTTACTTTTGAGAGCAGAGATGATATTGCAAAGCTTATAGGCATGCTTGCGGAAGATTATGATATTTACGGTCAGTTCACACCGGATTTTGTATCAGATGATATAACCGGATCGGTGTATAACATCAGGATGGTAGAGAACAATTCCGGAATAACAGATGCTAATATTGTAGGAGCTATTCTTGGTGCCAATACAGGCTCACAGGGTGACGACCCAAACTCATCTTCTGATATGACACAGGATATAATAACAGGTATTAGTTTCGAACAGGAGATGCTTGTTATTGAAACTTCAGCGAGAGATATAGAATATTCAACAGTAGACGAAGCGTACGAAATTCTGACCCAGCCGGTGGTGGAACAGGGAATATATATTGCCAAGGTGGGAGATTCTGTTGAATCGGTTGCTAAGGAATATAAGATGACAGTTGAAGAACTGCTTGCTCTTAACGAAGGATACACAGAGCAGAGCCTTTTTATTTCAGGTGATGAGATAAAGGTAAACGAATTGAGAAAGCCAATTAATGTTATTACAACAAGAGAGATTTCTTATGAGGAAGATTATGAGGCAGAGCCTGAATATGTAGATGATGACGAAAGTAACTTTGGAGAGAACTCAATTATTGAAGCGGGAACTACCGGAAAACATGCAGTAACAGCAAAGGTTACATACAGAAATGGCAAGGAGATAATGCGCTCTTTTGTTAAGGAAACAGTCATTGTTGCCGCTAAATCAGCTACTGTTGCTGTTGGAACAAAGGCGCAGTCTGATTTTAAAAGACCAATAACAGGCGGAACCTTTAGTGAGGCGTACGGTGTCTATGGCGACAAATTTAATGACGGTGTTGTCTGGACTGTAGATGATGAAACCAGTGTCTGTGCGGCAAAAGATGGTATAGTTACAAGGGCAGGCTGGTATTCAGATTATGGATACTGCGTGGATGTCACACATGATGACGGCTCAATGACAAGATATGGTCATCTGGGTGTTATCAGTGTAAAGGAAGGTCAGAGACTGGCACAGGGCCAGAAGCTGGGAATTGCCGGAGATACAGGTAATACAGAAAATGTTTGTTTATTATTTGAGATATGGATTGATGGAACAAGTGTGAATCCTCTTATGTATGTTAACAAGAACTAGTGTACCAGTATTGCGGGATATAATTCTATCGTAAACAGATCAGGTATTAAGAAACAGATATACTAGTCTTTACAAAAGACCTTGTTATGCTATAATTAACTGAGTATGGTAATTTTGCGGCTGATTTGAGAGATTAGCCAGGAAGTTGCTGATAATGATTAGATTTTTTCAGATTACTATTAAGATAAGCAGGCAGATAGATAGTTAATAATGTTTTAGAGGTGCAATTATGGAGCAATATGTTATCAAAGGTGGAATTGCGCTGAATGGAGCTGTATCAATAGGCGGAGCAAAGAATGCCGCCCTTGGTATACTTGCAGCAGCAATTATGACTGATGAGACTGTTACAATTGAAAATGTACCTAATGTCAGAGATACCAGAGTGTTGTTGCAGGCTATGGAGGGCATAGGTGCTAAAGTTAAATGGGTATATAACAATAGTGTTCAGATAAATGGTGGTTGTATTAACGATGTTACTGTTGATTATGAATATATAAAAAAGATTAGGGCATCTTATTATTTGTTAGGTTCTCTTTTGGGAAAGTACAAGGAGTCCAATGTGGCACTTCCAGGTGGCTGTAATATTGGCAGTCGCCCTATTGATTTGCACATTAAGGGGTTCAAGGCACTGGGTGCCAGAGTTGATATTGAGCACGGTATGGTATTTGCCAAAGCTGAGAAGCTGGTGGGAAACCATATTTTCTTTGATACGGTATCAGTTGGCGCAACAATTAATATTATGATGGCAGCTGCTATGGCTGAAGGAGACACAATTCTTGAAAACGCAGCTAAGGAGCCACACATTGTTGATGTGGCCAATTTCCTGAATGCAATGGGTGCTAATATTAAGGGTGCCGGAACTGATGTAATAAGAATAAAAGGTGTCAGCCGGTTACATGGTTGTACATATTCCATTATTCCTGATCAGATTGAGGCGGGAACATTTATGATGGCAGCAGCTGCAACAAGAGGAGATGTTGTTATCAGAAATGTTATTCCAAAACATTTGGAATCAATTTCAGCAAAGCTGATAGAGATGGGATGTCAGGTTATTGATGGTGATGATTGTGTCAGAGTTATTGGAACGCCTGAACAGAGGAGTACCAATGTTAAGACTCTCCCATATCCCGGATTCCCAACAGATATGCAGCCTCAGATGGCAGTTGCACTGGCACTTGCCAATGGTTCAAGCATGGTTACTGAGAGTATTTTTGAGAACCGTTTTAAATATGTGGATGAGCTCAACAGAATGGGCGCAAAGGTGAAGGTAGAGGGCAACACTGCATATATTGAGGGTGTTGAACGCTTCACAGGAGCTCAGCTTTCAGCCCCGGATTTAAGAGCAGGAGCGGCACTTGTAATTGCAGCACTGGCAGCAGATGGTATTTCACAGATAGAAGATATAGAGTATATCCAGAGAGGTTATGAGGATTTTGAAGGAAAGCTTCAGTCTTTGGGTGCTGTAATTGCCAAGGTTGATTCAGACAGAGAATTACAGAAGTTTAAGTTAAAGATTGGTTGAGTTAATTTAACAGAATTTGTAAGATAAATAATATCCGGTATATTTCCGCATAAGAATGTGGGAATATACCGGATGTTTTATTTTAATTATAAAAAATATACTTTTGGTATTGACAACTTTTAAAATATAATATATATTATTAGTACAACATACATACACATTACTGGAGAGCAATCTCCGATTCTTTTGCCTTCTGGAGAAGGTATTTATAACGTATCTGTTCAGACTGAAGCTGGTATATATAACAGTCTATTAAGTCCGGATCAGTAGCGTAATCGAAGTTAGAGTAGGCAGCATTTAAAGCTGCTTTAGTCATGTTAATTTCCTGCATCAGATAATCATCATATGTAGTTGCTTCATTTTTTTTACCAAACAATTTCAATTGAATAGACCTGCCTTTCTTTGGGTGATGCTTGTATATCATTAAGTATAGTCAGAAATTGGTAAATCTATTCATAAATAACAAAAATAGGAGGATTATATATTTTTAATGAAATAATAATTGGAAATGTGGCGGCAGTGTTTATTGCTGTTTTGGCTGTAGTGGCTGATGTTAAGTGCTTCAAGATACCAAACAGATTGATTATTGCAGGGTTTATAGTTGATTTGCTGATTATAATGGTTGCATTTTTAAATAAGGTAAATGTGCTTGTGTATGTTGGTGGAATAGGGACGGGTTTTCTTATTTCAATAGTGTTGTATGTTGTTAAGGCTATTGGTGCAGGAGATGCGAAATTATTATCAGTTATGGGTGGAATGATAGGAATAGATAATATAATTCATGTGATAATTCTTTCACTGGTATTAGGAGGATTTCTTGGAGTCAGTGAAATGTTGTTAAAAACGGGAAAGAATGTGGATATTTCAATCAATTATCATCCGTATAGTGGAAAACATCAGCATGCATTTCATTATAGTATTGGAATATTGATATCGGTATGTTTAGTGCTGTTATCAGAAGCAATTATTAGTTAATATTTATAGTTTTCGGGAGGTGGTATAAGGTAAATGGCTAGAAATAGTGTATGTGTAATATATGATTCAGATGAGGATTATGCCAAAAAGTTAATGAATGTAATCAATTCGGACGGTGAAATACCATATAATGCCAAGGTTTTTACCAAGGAAGCGGAATTTAAAAGGTACATGCAGGATGGAGTAGCTGATGTACTAATGATTAATGAGGATTCTTTCCGGTATGAAATAGAAAAGACGCATAAGGGCAAGGTTGTTGTTTTGTGTGAGGACGAATCTGAGGCAGATGCTATTAATAAAAACCATGGCGGTGACGGGGAGAGTGTCATAGGAGTTTGTAAGTATCAACCGTCGTATCAGCTTATCCAGTCAGTAGTAAAATATTATTCCAAAGGTGATAATTATCTGGACATGGGCAGTAAGTTTATTGGCGTATATGGAATGGAAGAAAGCAAAAGAGTGATGCTTTCTTTAATACTTGCTACTGTTTTATCGGAAAACAGTTCTGTTTTATATATAAGTTTGAGTGAATTTTCAGGAATTGATTCGGTGCTTCACTGTGATGGTAAAAGTACATTGTCAGATGCACTGTATTGCTTTAAACAGAATCATTTGCAGTACCATAAAGGAATTGCAGACACAATTCACAAAATAGGAAAGCTGGAATATATACCACCGGTTAGCTGTGCTGAGGATATTTCATATATGAGCACCGGGGACATTGTGGCATTTATCCAGAGTCTGGGAAGACAAATGGGATATTCGTATGTTGTGATTGATATTGGCGGAGGTATCAGATCACCGTGGGAGATATGCAGATTCTGTGATAGAGTTTTTGTACCTGCAGTCAGTGATTATTTCGGCAGACAAAAGCTTATGTCTGTCAAGAAATATCTGTATGAAACAGGAATGTCAGATGTTGCAGATAATATGATAATGATTGATTGTGACGTTGAGTCTGAGTATATGAATGAGGATTTCATGAACAGAATTGTTTATAGTAAGACCTTTGAAAAGGTGAGAGAAGCATTGTATGGATGAGACTTTATTTGCGCAGATAAAAGCAATGGTGTATGAAGAGCTTGATGTAAGCTGTGAGGTGGATGATGATAGTGTTTCTGCGATTATAGAAAGGTGCATTTATCTGAAAAGCAGAGAGCGCATGATTCCGCTTAGTGTCAGGGAGAACATTCAGAAACGACTTTTTGATGCCATCAGAAGGTATGATATTTTGCAGGAACTGTTAGAGGATGATTCGGTTACAGAAATAATGGTCAATGGGTATAAGGATATCTACATAGAGCGTGAAGGTGTGGTAACAAAATGGGGGAAAGCCTTTGAGGATGAGAGCAAATTATGCGATATAGCACAGAGGATAGCAGCATTATCAAACAGAATAGTAAATGAAAGCTCTCCCATAGTGGATACCAGGCTAAACGACGGCTCCAGAGTAAATATTGTTTTGCCACCCATTGCTCTTAATGGACCAACTGTAACTATAAGAAAATTCTATGATACACCTCTTTCTATGGAAAGAATGATAGAGCTGGGGTCAATAAGCCTGGAGGCTGCAGAGTTCCTTAAAAAGGCAGTTATAGCCAGATACAATATCTTTATAAGTGGCGGAACCGGCAGTGGAAAAACGACTTTCTTAAATGCACTATCCAGCTATATTCCGTCAGATGAACGAGTGATTACCATAGAAGATTCAGCTGAATTGAAATTAAATAATATCAGCAACCTGGTAAGGCTCGAAGCGAGGAATGCCAATATAGAGGGAAAGATGCAGATTTCTATACGTGATTTGATAAGATCCAGTTTAAGAATGAGACCGGACAGAATCATTGTGGGAGAGGTTCGCGGGGAAGAGGCAATAGATATGCTCCAGGCAATGAATACAGGTCACGATGGAAGCCTGTCCACAGGTCATAGTAACAGCTCACGGGACATGCTTTCAAGACTGGAAACAATGGTGCTTATGGGTATGGATATTCCCATAACAGCAGTGAGACAGCAGATTGCATCCTCTATTGATATTATTGTGCACTTAAAAAGAATGAGGGATAAAACGAGAAAGGTTGTGGAAATTTCCGAGGTTGGAGCATATGAGAATGAAAGAATACAAATATATCCGCTTTATAGGTATGTTGAGGAACCGCTTAATGGAGAGCATACAAAATGTATCAGCAAAGACTCTTTATCACAAAAAAGAGGAATGGTTTACGGCGCGCTTAAAAAGCAGGACAGGGAACTTGACAATACTTCAAAAATGTTTTCCGCAGGGATTTACAGCTGGTGACATAAAGTATGTTTTATTTGGAATTATCCATGTAATTATAGCAGCGTATTTGTTCTTTGAGAATATATACATAGCATTTTTGTTAAGTCCTTACATTGTGTTTTACGTGAGAGAAAAGATATCCGAACGGTGTACCGGTGAAAAAAACACATTTGCCATGCAGTTTAGTGAAGGAATGCTGTCGGTATCATTTGCTTTAAATGTGGGATATTCGATTGAAAACGCATTCAAGGAAGCATTGTCGGAATTAATTCTTTTATATGGAGAAAAAGCACTAATTGTTAATGAGTTTAAAGTAATAGTAAACAGAATTAACAGAAATGAGAATCTTGAAGAGATTATATGGGATTTTGCTGATAAGACAGAGGTGGAAGATATCAGATATTTTGCGGAAGTGTTCAGATATGCCAAAAGAAGTGGAGGGGACCTTGTCTCTATAATAAAAAATACTTCTTTTACAATTCAGAAAAAGGCTGAGACACTAAAAGAGATAGAAACTGTAATTGCAGGGAAAAAATTAGAGCAGAAGGTTATGAGTGCCATACCGTTTGGAATAATTATTTTTTTAAAACTATCTGCACCGGAATTTATCGAGCCACTGTATGGCAATCTGGTTGGAATTGTAACCATGACAATATGTCTTTTGCTCTATTGTGCTTCGGATTATATGGCAAAGAGGATTGTAAATATTGAAATATAGGGAAAAAATAACATTGAGACATAAGGTAATAGTAATAATATCTGTTGGAATTATAGTTTCTGTTATCTCTTATCTGACAGGAGACGGGAGGAATGTAGTTAACAATGGAATTATTACAAGACCAGAGCCTGGAGAAAATGCAGTCAATCATGATGTTGAGGTTATGGATGAAGAGGGTAATGTCATTGTCAGTACCAGTATAAATGTTGAGGCAAGACGACTTAAGTTTGAAGAATTAGAAGAATATTTTGATGAAGCACAGACTGAATTGGAAAGAGATATGCTTCTGAATAATCAGTCTTTGACAGAGGTAAGAAGTAATCTTAATCTGATGACAGAATTGTGCGATGGAATATTCTTGGTTGACTGGTATTCCGATGAATATGAAGTTGTGAACTATAACGGTATTGTTCACAACGAAAGCTTCAGTGATGACGAGGTGGCTGAAGTAAGACTTACTGCGGTAATATCCTATGGTGAGGAGAAAAGAGAAATAAAATATGATGTAGTAGTACGTGCTCCAATCCGGGATGAAAAAGAGCGGTTAGAGACAGAGGTTTTGCGAAATATAACCAGGGCACTGGAGGAAACAAGGGAAAAGGAGCAGGTGGAGCTGCCTGATAATACTGATGGCGTTTCTGTTACTTACAGGGAAAAGACAGAAAAAGAGTTTCCGGAATTTATGTTTTTTTCAGTATGTGCAGCAATTTTGGTAGTAATAAGTGAAAAAAATAAAAAGAAAAAGGCTTATGAAAAAAGAATCAGGGAGATTACTTATGATTATTCTGAGGTTGTTTCAAAGCTTACTCTTCTTATGGGCGCCGGAATGACTGCAAGACGCGCGTGGACAAAAATAGCGGATGATTATATTAAGAACAGGGACCACACGGGAACAAGAATCATTTATGAAGAAATGTATGAGACAAAATGTGTCATTGAATCAGGAGTACCCGAAACTGCTGCTTATGAAAGGTTTGGACGAAAGTGCAACACCAAAGAGTATTTAAAACTGGCGTCTCTTTTGCAGACCAATGTTAAAAAAGGCACAAAGGAGTTGGTATTGTTACTTGAGCAGGAAGCCATGGAAGCATTTGAAAACAGAAAGAATCTGGCAAAGCAAAAAGGAGAAGAGGCGACAACAAAGCTTTTGATTCCTATGATTATGATGCTGATAATAGTTATGATAATTGTAATGATTCCTGCAATTGAGGGATTTGTGATTTAAAAAGACAGAGGTGTGTAAAAAATATTAATAATACAGGAGGAAAAGCAATGAATGGAACAGATAGTAATTCAGTCAGAGGTATAACAGGCAGGGTGAGTTATACTGTTAAGAGGTTTAAGCACTGTGTAAAAGAATTTATGTATGAGGAAGATGGAATGGGTGTGGTTGAGATAGTGTTAATTATTATTGTTTTAGTTGGACTGGTAGTCTTGTTTAAGTCACAGATAACAACAATGGTTAATTCCCTGCTTTCCAAGATGAGCAGTCAGGCAAGCAAAATATAACAGGATTGTAAGATGTTTGTTATGAGAATACAGGCAGATTATTGTAATCGGAAAGGTGGATAAATTGAATGAAAAGGGTAACAAAAGGAAGGATGCATCCGGGCAGATAACAGTATTTGCCTCAATATCAATAGTTTTAATTCTTTCAATCATTTTAACCTGTGTTAAATCTGTAAGGACGGCCATGTATACCACATTGTCCAAACAGGCTGTTTTGCTTGCTACAGAGTCAGTATTTGGCGCATATCATGATGATATGATGAAGGAATATGATTTATTTCTTTTGAAAAAATCGGACAATATCAATGATAAATTAAACTGGTATGTGGAGAATAATATTTCTTCATGTTCACAATATATCAATGTGGTGTCATCGGAAATTTCAGAATGTATAAGGGCGACAGACAGCGGAGGAGAGTATTTTCGTGCTGAAATTATTGAACACATGAAATATGGTATTTTTTCAGATATTTTATCAGAATTAGATGTGGTTTCGGAAAGAACACGGAAAACCGGTGCATTAACCGGGGCAGTGGAGAAAATAACAGAATGTGATGAAGAATTATCAGAAATGGACGAGGATATACTAAAACTGCTGGAACTTGTTGAGGGGATAGATACCAATGACACCGGATTTGTGCTAAGAAATGGTTCACCTGTTGCGACAAGAGAAGCTTATGCTAAGATGCTTGTTAATGGAGAGGTTTCAAAAGAAAATGTGAATATTCATAATAATGCAATATATGATGCCATGAATTATGATTACAATCTTTATCTGAATGTGGATGAAATACTGAAAGATATTTCTGCAATCTGTGAGGATTTAAAATATATTGGTGACGAGGAAAGCGACAAGCGTGGACAGATGTCCTGCGCAAACATCTATAGCAGAGATTATGAGATGATTTATAGTGCAGTTGCCGGTGCTAAGGAAAAAACAGATGCTGCACTGGAGGTTATCGAGGAATATTTTAATGACAAAAACAATGCAATGGATAAGTTTGACGAAACGATGGATTACATGTTTGAAAAGCTGGATGATTTGGGACAGGATGTGTACGACGGAATGAAGAATGATCTTTCGGAAATGAAAAAGTCAGCAAATTCGCCTCAGCAGAAGCTTTGTAATATAGTTACCATAAAATATGCTCTTCTGGATAATAAAAATGCTCTTGATTCTGCAAAAGAAGTTTTAGACACGATGAATGTCACCATTACCATGGACAACTGCGATGAAATAATACATAAAAATACTCAGTGTATGGAAGCACTTAAAGAATACTCGTTGGAAAGACTGGATTTTGACTACTCAAAGGTGGACTTCTCATCAACTCGGGGTGGTATCAGCAGTATTAAGAAGATGTACGAGGAGTTAACAGATGGTTTTACCGGAATTGTGCTTAAGGGTAAGTTTCTGTCTGATAAAACTATTAATTATAATAATCTGGCAGTGGACTACGAAACCAGTTTTAGCAGCAACCAGAGTCTGGTAAAAGACATGGCTGATGCTGCCTTGTTTGACGAATATCTTATGACACATTTTGATATATACACTGATTATCTGGAAGAGAACAGCTCTGATGCAGAGACGGGAGCATTATTGGATTATACCATTGAGTATATTATTGGTGGGGCTGAAAAAGACAGTGAAAATATAAAGACAACAATTATGGAGATAGCATTAATAAGGCAGGGAATGAATTTGTCTTATATTATTTCAGATTCGGGAAAGAGAAATGAGGCGTATGCCATGTCAGCGGCTTTTTTAGGGTTTACCGGAAGTGATGCAGTTATCCGTGTTGGACAATATCTTATAATGGCTTTTTGGGCGATGGGCGAAAGTGTTATGGATTTGCGGGAGTTATATGATGGGAAACGCGTGGAGTTTGTTAAGACAGCAGACACGTGGAAGCTGAGTTTAGTAAACCTTATGAGTATGCAGTTTGAAAGTGAGACAGCAGCTGTAACGAAAGAAACGGATTCAACAAAAAAAGAAGAGCAGGGATTAAGTTATAAAGATTATCTTAGGATGCTTCTTTTTGTGATAGATTCCGGGGATAAGAATTATAGAACCATGACTGCCATGGAATTAAGGATGATAGAAATGGGGCATGAAGATTTTCGTATGAATAATTATATTATAGCTGCAAAGGGGAAAGCAGAATTTTGCATTGAAGGATTATCGGAGAATATTAATCAGGAAATTAAGTACAGTTATCTGGAAGGATGACAAATGGGAATCAATTCAGGTTAATGATGCGGGAACGCAGGGAAAACAGAAGAAAGGATGACGGACATTTGCACACTTATCATAATAAACGCGTTTCTGCATCTGCAACAATAGAGGGAGCATTGGTAATACCATTATTTGTGTATGTTTGTTTTACCATAGCATTTGTGCTGTGGATTGACGGAATCAGAACAAGGGTAAATGAAGCTCTGTGCGATAGCGTAAGATTGTTTGCAAGATACGGATATGTAAGTGAAATGGTGGAGGATAAATTATCGGATAATGATGTAATGTCATTATCGGACAAATTAAATGAAGATAATGCTTCTGCAGTAGGTGCTATTATTTCAAATGGGTTAAATATTGCTGCTTTTCAAATGGTGTTTATCGACAGGATTGGAAAAGATTTTTCAAAGGATAATTATGTAGTGGGAGAAAATGCCGGATGGATATTCACAGGCTCAAAGATAATGGATGGTGATGACTGTATAGATATAAAATTGCAATACGTTATAAAGAATCCATTTGATATATTTGGAATTGGGTATATTACAATCAGTGAGGAAAAAATGTCTGCTGCATGGTTGGGAGAAAGTAATGATTCATACACAGCAGGTGATAACCGGATATCTCAACAAAAGTTTTATGTGGCCATATATGGTACGGTATATCACACAGACAGAAACTGTACATATCTTACGAGAATTATTGAAAGCTGTAATATAAGTGATATTGCAAATCACAAACATATGGCAGGAGGAAAGTATTATCCATGTAAGATATGTGGGGAGAATGAATCAGAGACAGTGTATTTTACCCAATATGGTATCAGGTACCATTCGAATTATATGTGCAGTGAGCTGCAAAGGACTTTTAAGGAAGTAGGAATAGAAGAAATTAGTGGACTTAAAGCCTGCGGAAAATGTTCAAAGGAAAGAACTAAAGGAAGCTCAGGAGAGGAAGACAATGATTAGTTATTTATATACTGTTATTTGGTTACTTGTATTTAGTGCATCTGATGTGAAAAGAAAATCGGTTTCACTGGTGGCGTTGATAATTTCTTTTTTGGGAGTGCCTGTAATAAAAATATTAGAAAAATTGCTGAAAAAGGATATGGTGAGTATCAGTCAGATGGCGATTATTATGGGGCTTGGAATGTTGTTTATGCTGGTGTCTCATGTTACGAAAATGATAGGTATGGCAGATTGTATTACGTTTGTCCTTATAGGGATTCTTAATGGGTTTAAGAAGGCAATAGTAGTATTGTTATTGTCTCTTTTTGCAGTATCAATCTGTGCAATTATCGTGCTTCTTACAAAGAAGATGAAACCTAAAGATGAACTGCCGTTTATTCCGTTTATGACGGTTGCATTCGCAGGAGTGTGGTTATGGATGTAAAAGTTAATGTTAAAGGGAGTTTTACGGTGGAAAATGCAGTTATCATGCCTATGTTTTTGCTCATAATATTTATGATAATTGGTGTTACGGGATTGTATCATGATAAGCTTGTTATAAAAAATGCAGTACTGCAGGCAGCGGTTGAAGTAAATGACAGTAAATATAAGACAAATGCAGCAGATGATGAATTAAGTAAAAGAATAAAGTCATATGCGCAATTAAAATCCATGTTTGCAAGAAACATAAAAGCGGAAGTTATAAACAATAATGGTAAATATATAATTAAATGCACTGCTGATTATGGCATGGCAGTGGAATTATTCGGACATAAAAGGAACAGTGTTATTGATGTGGAAAAAGAGGTCTCTCTTACCAGTCCGGTTAAGGTAATCCGCATTACTAATGAAGTTATGGAGGTGATTTCGGAAGATGAATAAAGGGGAGTGTGAGAATAATATTCAAATAGGGTTTAAAAGAGAGCATAATAATAACCTTGTAAGTATCAGTGCCCAGAATGACTATACAAATAATTATCAGATTAAAATGATACAAAAAAATAATCCGGATCATATTTTAAAGATTATGACGCTTAGTGTGGATGGGAAGAATTATTTTGAATACGACATTACTTCAAAACAGCAGTTTTCAAGTGTTTATGATTACAATAAGCTTACGATAGAGGATGTAAAATCAGTTTGCGTGAATATATCTGAGCTTGTAAGAACGGTGGATGCATATATGCTGGATTTGGACAAGGTACTTTTAAAACCTTCTAACATATATATGAATATAGTTTCAAAGAAAATGTATTTTATATATTTTCCGGAGGTGGAGGATAACGACTTCAGAACATCACTAAAAGATTTGTTCGAATACATTTTGGAGCATTTTGATCACACCACGGGAAAAGAAAATGTAGTTAAATTATATGATATTTATCAAAGAATTATTTTGCAGGATTATGATTTATATAATCTTATGAAATTGTTCAAAAATTCATCTGAAGAGCTGTGTGAATCATCGGTTATCAGTTCAGAATATGGTGGTGAGGCTGACCGCAGTGATAAACATATCTTCGATGATAAAGAGGATAATACCAGGGTGGGTAAAAAGCCTATAAAAAAAGAGATATCCACAGTAATCAGTGAGCCGGTTAAAAGTGATATTGAACTTAAAACCGTAAAAGGAAATATCTGGAATGTGATGGGTATTATCAGCCTGCTGTCAGGAGCTGTAGGAATAATGTTCCCTGGAATAGTTGGAATTAAGCTATCTTTTAGTATTTGTGTAGTCTGTATGGTTGTAGGAATATTATTCATCGGCATAGCGATAGATCATAAAATGAAAAAATCGGCGGGAAATACTAAAACAATCACAAGGACCAGCCAGAAATGCTGTCAGATATTGGAAGAGGAGGATTCTTTCCGTGAAATTAATACGGATGTAAATTCAGAAGCAAATCATGAAACTGACAAAAAGGCTCATGCACAAGATAATAATTATAGCGAAACCCAGCTGCTTACGGATTTTATAGCTAAAGAAGAACACAAAAGGATCAGAATCAAAAGACTGGATGAAACTGATTCTACGGATAGCAAAGTGTTAAAAATAGAAAAGTTTCCTTATGTCTTTGGAAATATGGATGGAATGGTTGATTTTGTTATAAAATCACCTGTAGTAAGCCGTATCCATGCAAGAATTATTAGAGGACAGGAGGAAGAGGAATCGTTTTATCTTGAAGATATGAATTCGTTAAATGGTTCATTTATAAATGATGAAAGGGTTCTCACACACACAAAGAAGGAACTGCATAATGGTGATATAATGCGTCTTTCAAACGTATGCTTTGAGGTTGAAATAAGCTAGATAATATGCTATATTCAGACATATCAATTATTATATAATAAGATTGGAAGATGAAGATGAATATAAATATTTATTATGGCGGAAGAGGTCTTGTTGATGATCCAACATTATTTGTAATCAATAAAATACAGGAAGTGCTTGGTGAATTAAACGTTAACGTTAACAGATATAATCTGTATGAAATGAAGAATACCATATCAACACTTTCACAGACAGTAACAGAGGCGGATGGTATTATCCTTGCAACGACTATTGAATGGATTGGAATGGGCGGATATATGCAGACATTATTGGATGCATGCTGGTTATATACAGACAAGACAAGTGTTGCTGACAAATATATGTTTCCTGTGGTAATGTCAAGAACCTACGGTGAGAAGGAGGTAGTGCTTGCTCTAAACAATTCGTGGGAGATAATTGGTGGAAAGAATGGAGCTTCATTAAGCGCTTTTGTTGATGATACAACAGAGTTTGAATTTAATGCGGAATATAAGGACATTATTGAAAAATATGCTGAGGATATATATAGGACCATTTCAAAAAAGCCGGCAACATTGCCATCAAGCAGCCAGACTATAAAGAAAAATATTATAAAAGACACTGTCAGATTCACACCTCAGGAGAGTGAACAGTTGTCAAAATATGTGTCAGATGATGCGTTCGTAAGGACCCAGAAGGAAGATATTGAGGTACTGGCCAATATTTATAAAGAACTTCTTAATGATGAAGAAAAAGGCGGAGAACAGTATTACATTGATGTATTCAATGACCATTTCAACTTTGATAATACGTATACAAGTACATATATGCTCCAGATTAGCGATAAAGACAAGTCAATTGTAATTAAAGTTAATGGACAGAGCGTGAATGTTGATTTTGGAGAGAATAAATCTGCGGATGTAATAGGAAGGCTGTCAAAAGACACCTTCGACCAGATTGTTAATGGTAAGATTACTTTCCACAGAGCCTTTATGACAGGTGCGATGACTGCAAAGGGTAATCTTAAGACATTAAAGATGCTTGATGAAATATTTAATTTTTCAAAATAGGAAGCGTTAAGTTAAAGCTGGTAAAACCATTGTCGCATGACACACTGAGTTTTATGTCATATGTAAGGCATACCTGATGAACGATTGACAGTCCGAGTCCGGTATGCTTTTCTTTTGTTGTAAAATGCGCTTCACAGAGAGTATCAATATCTGTCTCAGTAAGTGGGGTACCAGTCTCGTTTTTTATTGAAACAGTAACATAATCATCATCAGCTGTTGAAGAAATATATACTATGTCAGCTTCCTCTGTTGCATTGATAATAAGCTCGGAAAGAGCGAGCTTCAACTGGTCAGGATTACAGTTTGCGGTTGGGTTACATTTGCATAAATCATAGGAATAATCGCAGTCTGTTTCAATAATATTATCCACATAATCAGGCATGTCATACAAAAGTTCATTTATTTCAATTATTGTGTGAGGCAGTTTTTTTAAACTGTATCTGAACATGGAAAGCCGTTCCATGTAATAATCCATTTCATTTATAGCACAGCCCATTGCTACCCAGTTGTGAATCTGTTCAAATTCAGGATGTGTGTCATTGGCCAGCTGGTAACTGGATTTCAAGTAGGCAATCTGATTCTTAACAGTATGATTTATAGTGGAGAGTTCATTTATCATACTGACATGGAGTTTATTAAATATATTGTATATTTCCGGGTTGTCATTTTTTAATTGCAGAATTTTACTATATTCATCACGAGTTAACATATTTTCACCTTTTAAACAAGTATCTCCCGGATAATTATCACACTGTGGCATTAAGAGGGGAGTATGTTCCTAATCTTATTAACAAAAAACGGAATAATTTGTAATATAATTTTGTTGTAATCAATTCGTCTTTAAGTTATGATATTAAAGTATATACTGAATTGAAATGCGTGTAAACACAAGTATTTCGACAAAAAACGACAAAAAGGTAATAGAAGGTGATGGAATTGAAAAAAGACGATTGTATTTTTTGTAAACTGGCAAATGGCGTTATTCCTACAAATTCACTTTATGAAGACGACGTTGTGAAAGTTATTTTTGATGCCAGTCCGGCAGCAGACGGTCATGTTTTAGTCATTCCCAAAGAGCATTTTGATAACCTGTACTCAATGGATGATGACACGGCCGCGCACGTAATTAAAGTTGCCAAGAAGATTGCAAAGGCAATGAATGATGTGTTAGATATTGACGGGCTCAATCTGGTTCAGAATAATGGAGAGGCTGCAGGGCAGACTGTTTTCCATTTTCATTTACATATCATTCCAAGAAAAAAGGGTGATACAGTTAATGTGGGTTGGGTTCCTAAAGAAGCCTCACAGGAAACTATAGAGGCAATCAAGGATAAAGTTATACCATTGTTAGGAGGTAAAGAATGATTAAGTTAAGCAAAGGTGGCGCATACCTGGTAAATGGCGTTAATGTTGTAGAGGATAGCGATACAGCATTAAAAGAAGTGGCATCATTAACCGGGGTTACTACTTCAAAGGAAGAAGCAGCAAAGAATACAATGGCATATGAAATTCTTAAGAACCATAATACATCCGGAAACATGGATAAGCTTAAGATTAAATTTGATAAGATGACAAGCCATGATATTACATTTGTAGGCATTATTCAGACAGCGAGGGCTTCAGGACTTGAAAAGTTCCCGATTCCATATGTTCTTACAAACTGTCATAACAGTTTGTGCGCGGTTGGTGGAACAATCAATGAAGATGACCACATGTTTGGTCTTACATGTGCGAAAAAGTATGGCGGAATATATGTTCCACCACATCAGGCTGTTATTCACCAGTTCGCAAGAGAAATGCTGGCAGAGGGAGGTAAGATGATTCTTGGCTCTGACAGTCATACCCGTTATGGTGCCCTTGGAACCATGGCAATGGGTGAAGGCGGACCAGAGCTTGTTAAACAGCTTCTTAACAAAACTTATGATATTAATATGCCTGGAGTTATTGCAATTTACATGACAGGTGAGCCAATGAAGGGCGTTGGCCCTCAGGATGTGGCTCTTGCTATTATTGGAGCAGTATTTGGAAATGGCTATGTAAAGAATAAAGTAATGGAATTTGTGGGTCCTGGTGTGTCAAGCCTCAGCGCTGATTTCAGAATCGGAGTTGATGTAATGACTACGGAAACTACATGTCTTTCTTCTATCTGGAGAACAGACGATAAGGTAAAAGAATTTTATGATGTTCATGGAAGAAGTGAATGCTATAAAGAGCTTAATCCTGGTAGTGTTGCATACTATGACGGTGTTGTATATGTTGACCTCGGAAAGATTAAGCCAATGATTGCTATGCCATTCCATCCAAGTAATACATACACTATTGATGATTTGAATGATAACCTTATGGATATTCTTCATGATGTTGAACAGAAAGCACTTGTCAGTCTTGACGGAGCAGTTGATTTTAAACTTACAAACAAAGTTCGAAATGGCAAGATGTACGTTGACCAGGGAATTATTGCCGGCTGTGCAGGTGGTGGTTTTGAAAATATTTGTGCTGCCGCTGATATCCTTAAGGGTAAGTCAATTGGTGCTGATGAGTTTACATTGAGTGTATATCCTGCAAGTACACCAATTTATATGGAGCTTGCAAGAAATGGCAGACTTGCAGATCTTATGGCTACAGGAGCTATTGTAAAGACTGCTTTCTGTGGACCATGCTTTGGAGCCGGAGATACACCTGCTAACAATGCATTTTCAATCAGACATTCTACAAGAAACTTCCCTAACAGAGAGGGTTCTAAGTTACAGAACGGTCAGATTTCATCTGTTGCTCTTATGGATGCACGCTCAATTGCTGCAACAGCAGCAAATAAGGGCTATCTTACAGCAGCAACTGATATGGATGTTGAATTTACAGGTCCAACATATCATTTTGACAGCACAATATACGCGAACAGAGTATTTGACAGCAAGGGTGTGGCTGATCCTAATCAGGAGATTCAGTTTGGACCTAATATCAAGGACTGGCCAGCAATGGTTGAATTGCCAGAGAATTTGATTATCAAGGTGGTATCTGAGATACATGATCCTGTGACAACAACAGATGAGCTTATTCCATCGGGTGAGACCTCATCGTTCCGTTCTAATCCACTTGGACTTGCTGAATTTGCACTTTCAAGAAAGGATCCTGCATATGTAGGAAAGGCTAAAGAGGTTCAGAAGGCTGAGAAGGCAAGAGAAGCAGGAGAATGTATGGGAGAAGCACTTCCTGAGCTTCGTCCGATAATGGAGAAGATAAAGGAAACATATGATGTGTGCAAGCAGAATGTAGGTATAGGAAGCACTATTTTTGCGGTTAAGCCGGGTGATGGTTCTGCCAGAGAGCAGGCTGCATCTTGCCAGAAGGTGCTCGGCGGATGGGCTAATATTGCAAATGAATATGCTACTAAGAGATATCGTTCTAATCTTATTAACTGGGGTATGCTTCCATTTATTATTGAGAAGGGAGAGCTTCCATTCGAGAATGGAGATTACATTTTCATTCCGGGAATCAGGCAGGCAGTAACAGATAAGGTTAATTCCATGAAAGCGTTTGTAGTAAACAAGAATATGAAGCAGTTTGAACTTAGGATAGATGATCTTACAGACGATGAGAGACAGATTATTCTGGATGGCTGCCTTATCAATTACTACAGAAATACAAAATAATAATTTTGTATTATCCGGTAATTATGTCAAGGTGATTGCATATAGCATCATATATGACATCAACAATTTTCATAATGGTAGAAAGACGGGTTGTCTGAAGTGTGGTGTAGTCTGCATCGCAGGAATTGTTTACAATTCCGGTGATGTGCAGGTCGCCAACTTCAGGCAATCTTTTTTTAACTCCAAGTCCCGGTTTTAGAGGCCCGGTTCCTAAAGTGATATAGCCTACATGTGATTGCTTTCCCAATGAGGCATCAATTGCGATTATAAATGGATTATTATAGATTGCTTTGATACCGTTCATATAAAGTGTCAGGTTTCCTGCATGCACAGGATGTTCCAGACTGCCATATATAAAAAAGTTTCTGTTGGCTATCTGATTGAGTTTATAACCAAGTACCGGACCGAGACAGTCACCTGTGGAACGGTCGCTTCCTATACACAAAATGACTAATTCCTGATCAGAATCCATGTAATCTGTTAACAGAGCTTGTATTCTTTGTCCCATAATTGAAGCTGATTCGGCGTCGTTAGAATCATAATAATAAATCATTAAAATATTCCTTTCATGTGAATATTGTAGTAGGTGATTGCGAATCACAAAAATGCACTGTTAATATTTATTTCAAAAAATCATTTTTTATGCCTACATTTTAATTATTGGAAAAATATTATATGAATGACAAAATATGATAATTTTCTTTATTGACTAGTGATATTATGCTTTGAAGAAAATAAGTGGAGGTGGAGCTTATGATTGAAATAATATGCAACAGTGAGGACTCGGAAAAGCAGAGTTTATCAGGTAAAATGTCTATTATTCGCAGACCCAAGAATATTAAGCAAATAGGGGATGTGAGTTCTGATAAAAAAATTTATATTGAAGACTATGCATTTACATATATAAACTCTATTGCTTACAACAATCCTTCGGAGGAACAGGCAGGTGTTCTGCTTGGTGAATTTCAAAAAGATGATGATGAGAAATGTGTCTTTATTAAAGGTGTGATTAAGGCCAAGTTTGGGGATGAGGTACTGGAAAAAGGGGTATATTTTAATGAAAATGTGTGGAATGGCATATATTCGGATATTGAAAAATATTTTCCCAACTTATCAGTTGTGGGATGGTTTGCGTCAGTGCCTCAGGTCACAATGGAGAGGATGTTAAGATTAAAGAAAATGCATCTGGATAATTTTGCAGGAGCAATGAAGACATTTTACTTAATAGATACAGTGGAGAAAGAGGAGAATTTTTATCTGTATGAGAATGGTGAATTAAAGAAACAAAAGGGATATGTATGCTTTTATGAAAGAAACTATGAAATGCAGGAATACATGCTGGAAAGAAGAGAGGGAAGAAGCAATGAGGACCGTGATTCTGACAGGGCAGTACGTTCAATAAGGACTATAATAAAGGAGAAGGAGGAGGCAAAAGAACAGAAGAAAACAGCATCCTTTATGTATACACTTAGTGGGTTCATGGCAGTTGTTGTGCTGGTAATTGGAATAAATCTTCTAAATAACTACGAAAAGATGAAGAAATTTGATCACTCCATAAACAGCATAATGTCCCAGATGAATTCCACTGAAAATGGAAATGGGAAAAGTGCTGTTACTACGGGCGGTGACTCATTAGTTGTGGACAGGCTTCCGGGAGAGGTTTATCCTACAGAAAGTGAAACTTATGGGACTGAAAATGGCTCTGCAACTGAATATTACACTAATGCAAGTGCACAGGCAGGCTCAACAGATGCGCAGGAAGAAACCAGAGGAGAGGTGGAAAGTGTGAATGCGACTGTGCAACAGACAACAGTTTCTACAGAGGTTAGTGCGCAACCGGCATATTTGTATACAATAAAAGCGGGAGACACGCTGTATGGAATATGTAAGAGCTATTATGGTGATGCATCTAAAGCTTATGAAGTGATTAAATATAACAATTTGGAAAATGAGGACAAGCTGATTGTAGGTCAGCAGATAAAACTACCTTGAATATTTCTGTCGTTATTGTATAATTGATTCAGTCGTGAAAATAAAAAGGATGGGATAACATGGCTGACATAATATCAGGTAAAAACAGATTTCAGGGTAATAAGATATTTTCTTTAAAAAAGAACAATTCTCAATCTGGCTATAATAAAAATGAAATGGATGAGGATGATTATAACCGTTATAATGAGGATGAAGCGGCTACACAGGAAGATGATGTCGCAGAGATGAATCGAAAGATAAGAAATCACAGGCTTAAAATAGGCATTCTAATTATACTGTGCATAGCGGCTGTTATTGTGGTTATAGCTATCATTAAAAAAGCAATTGATAATTATAAATACACATCTTATACCGTTTCAGGTTCAATTAACAGGGAGGATACGCAGACTTCCAGATACGTGGCCTATAAAGACGGATTTATTACGTACTCTAATGATGGTATTTCATATTGTACGCTTAAGGGTAAAGTGCTCTGGAATCAGACATATTCCATGCAGAATCCACAGGTGAAGATATGCCAGGATTGTGTTGCTGTAGGAGATTTGAATGGAAATACAATTTATATGTTTGATGAATCAGGTCTGATAGGAAACGCAGATACATCTCTTTCAATATTGCAGATTGAAGTCGCAAAGCAGGGGGCAGTTGTTGCTGTACTGGAAGATAATGAGGCCAATTACATAAATATGTATGATACCAAAGGCAATAAAATTTACAGTATTAAAACTACCCTGGCAGGAGACGGATATCCCCTGGATATAAGTGTTTCAGATGACGGAACGAAGCTCATGGCAGCATATGTTTATGTCAGCGGAGAAGAAATTAAAGCAAATGTAGTATTTTACAATTTCTCAGATGTTGGACAGAACGAGACGGAACGCGTGGTGGGTGGTTTCAATCATTACGAAGATAATATTGTTGGAGACGTTGAATTCTTAAGTGACAACATTGCTGTAGCAATAGCTGAAAATGTAATAAGCATTTATAAAATAAAGGAATACCCAAGCCTTGAACATGAAATAAAGATAGATAATGAAATTGAGAGAGTATTTTTTAGCGAACAGTATATAGGTGTTGTTGTTGATAATTCTGAAAACGGTGATTTGTACAAGCTTATGGTATACAATACATCTGGAAACAAGGTTTGCGAGAGTACATTTGGTATACAGTACGATGAAATTCAGTTCGACGGAAAGAGTGTAATAATGAATAATTCCAATTCTCTGGTGCTTCTTAATATGGGTGGAAAGCAGCTTGCGTCAATTGATTTTGACATGCCGATAACTCAGGTATTGCCAACAGGGACAAGAGGAAGTTATACTATAATTAACTCAAAATATATTCAGTCGATTAAATTAAAATAAAAGAGGATAAAAACATGGTATTAATATGCGTTATAGCGTTGTTGGCAATTAGTTGTATCTGGGGGTATAAACAGGGAGTCATAAAAATAGCAATATCACTGGCGTCGTTAATCATTACGATTGCAGTTTCATTTATTGTTGCACCAATTATTTCAAAATATGTGATAGATAATACTACTATAGATGAAAAAATGTCTGAATCAGTGTATGAGGTGGTTTCAAACAATACTGCGGTTAATGACGCATTTGATTCGGTGTTTGATAAACAGTTAAGCGTTGATGATAACAAGAATGAAAGTATTTTAGTAGTAACGGAGCAGCTGGGAAAGGTAGGACAGAGGGTCAAGCTGCCAAAGAGTATTACTGATGCAGTAAGTAATATTCCGGCAGACGAATTCAGCCAGATTATGTCCAAGTACAATAGTCAAACCCTGAAGGAAGTAACTCTTAGGTTATTTTGTGAAAGAATAACAAAAATAATTGTAAATACAATAATATATCTTGTTGTTCTTCTTGTTGTTTATGCTGCATTGAGAGTAGTGATTTTTGCAACGGGAATAGTAAATCACCTCCCTCTTATCAAACAGGCGAACAGATTGGGAGGATTAGCAGTAGGATTTATTCAGGGGATTCTGATTGTATGGATATTCTTTGCGGTTTTAACGGCATTTAGTAATTATTCTTTTGCTTCAAGCTGTCTTGCGGACATTCATAGTAACAGTTTTTTGGAATTTATTTATGACAACAATATAATTACTAAGCTGTTAATACAGATTGTTGGATAAAAGGTGGCTGTTTAAGCTAGTCATAATAATAGAAAAGTATAAATGGTTACATCTGAAAGGTAAGTCAGATGTAACCGTTTTTAATATTATGTAAGGAACGCTAATCTTTCACAATTTTATTTTGTTAAAATATTTATCATAATTATAAATTGCAAGCGAATATATATATGATACCAGGGTCAAAAGGTCTGAACCCAGGTTCAAGCACAGTATATAGGGATATTTTGGTGAGCAAAATTCTATATGTTGTATTAGGTTCTTTAGTGTGAAAATTACTGCAAATTTCTTTCTGAAAAAATTAAAAAATATGTTGACAACACTAAAATGGAGTGATAATATATACAAGTCGCCGCGGTAAGTGGACGATGAAAAATGAATGAAAACATTAGATTTTATCTGTGTTTCAGACATTTGA
>JBJEME010000106.1:0-248193 GCA_051879515.1 Lachnospira sp.
AACTAATTCGTATTACACCGGAGAGGGTATATTAATATGTTTAAATTAGAATTTAGAAGAGTATTTAATAAAAATGTATTATTAATTCTTGCAGCAATACTTGTTATTGCCGGTTTTTTATACATTAATGAGCAGGAGCAGTATGCTACAGAGTTTGTATCAAATTATTCTGACAAAAAGAATCAAAATGGAATTGAATCTGATGAAATTATTTCAGGATATGATTCTCTTGAGATGATGCATAATATTTATAAGGTATGCTTTAGCGAGATTGATGAATTAGATGAAATTGACGATTTTGAAGATGTCCGTAAAGAAATGATTGCTATTTCCATGGATAGAGAAGAACAATTTGAACAGGATAATGATTTTGATAAGTACTATCATGGAATAATGACCGGAAGAATAATCGGAAAGCATCTTACATATTACCTGCAATATGACAATAATATCGACAGCATTATATATAAATCAAATGCTTACACTAATATCAGCATATTTAACAATGATAATACATTTGCATACTATAACCTGAAAAAGACGGCTTATGATTATAAAAGGCTTAAAAACATTGAGTTTGAATTAGTGGCTGAAAGACCTTTCGATAGTGTGATGACATTTTCTGTGATAAGCTTTTTAGCTATATTATTTACTATAGTTATTGCTGTAAGAATAAATAATGACAGAAAATTAAAGATTAATTATGTTACGAGGGCTTCAAAGAATGGAAGAGTGAAGCTGTCATTATGTCGGTTAGGTGTTATTGTTGTTAGTAATTTTATCTGTATATCTTTATTATATATTACGATTCTGTTACTTGCTAAGCTTGTATACGGTGGTATCGGCAATTGGGGCGCTTCTATTCAGTCAAATGAGCTGTTTGAACATACATTTATATTTTTAAACAGATTCCAATATTTAGCACTTATAGTTTTGGTTCAGACAATCACTTCAAGTATTGTTACTGTATTGATCTGCATTGTTTTATCAATATTTAACGAACCGGGTGTTGCTGTATTTTTTGCAGGATTATTTACAATTGTAGAGGAATTGTTATTTTTAAAGATTCAGCCTGACAGTATCTGGGCAATTTTTAAGTACTGCAATCTTCATACGCTGATGAATCCTTCAATTATATTGGTTGATTATTATAATATAGGGGCAGGAAAATTCATCATTGGCAGACTTGAGCTTGGTGTTATTTTCTATATAGTTATCGGTGTAATAAGTATTGCTGCATATATCTTCTTAAGCGCATTTTTAAGAGAACCGGGGCAGAATTTTATTATTAATGCCATAACTGATAAGCTTTCAAAGGTAATCAGCAGGTTATCAGTTAATACGCCGGCTTGGCTTTTGCAGATAAGGAAAATAGTTTTCAGTCAGAAAATGTGGATTGCCATGCTTGTAATATTTTATTTTGCATTTTCATCTGTTACCAAAGTCCGTATTACATACTCAGAAGAGGATGCGATTGTTCATCAGTATTATGAGCAGTTTTCCGGAACATTTTCCGATGACAATAAGGATTACCTCGAGAATCTGAAAGCTGAAAAATCTGACATAGATAACCAGATTGAAGAGCTTAAAGAAGCTAAAGAGGATGCTGCAGTAATAGAAAACATGATTAAAAAATCAGATAATTATAACAAGGCCATTTCAATAATAGAAGATGAAATTGCATATCTGGAAAAATTATCTGAAGAATCCAATAAGGTTTATACATTACCTCAATATAGTTTTAATGCATTTTTCGGAAAAATGTCATCAGATATTCAGGAAAAATATATGTTTTACGCCATTATTTTTTCAATTATTGTTTCCTTCGGTGCTTATTCATACGAGAAATACAATAAAACTGCTACGTTGATTCGTTCAGCCAAAAATCGGGCAGGATATGTTTCCTTAATTCATAAGTCTGTTGCAATCCTTAATCTGTTAGGTGCATTTGTGATTTTTGGAATTAACTACCGTAATTTATCCAAAATTTATGGTTTAAAGTACTTAACTACAGGCATACGGAATGTAAGAATTTTTGAGAATTATCCTGTAAATATTCCAATATGGGCAGTGATTTTATTGATTTTTATATGGCGATATCTTTTGATGATGGCAACATCAGAAATAGTAATATGTGTATCCCGGTACTCAAAATATTATCAGAGTATGGTGATTTCATGTATCCTGTTAGTACCATATTTCTTAAATGTGATTGACATTAAGGTTCTTAACAGTATATCAATAGTACACAGCGGCGGATTAAATGCTTTATTTTTAGAACACGGAGTCAGCCTGTTAACTGTACTGGGAGGATGTTGCTTTATAGTTATTGCGATAATTGCAGGCTTTATAAGCTCTTATAAATATATTGGGTTAAAATGCAGCAAGCACCTATTTTAGTTTAAGGGGGGAAAACGAGTATGAAGTTAATTTTAAACAATTTGAAGAAATCATATGGAACTAATCTGGCACTGAAGGGGATATCTTATACATTTTCACCGGGAATATATGGCATTCTTGGAGCTAATGGTGCTGGAAAAAGTACAATGATTAATCTTATCACTGATAATGTTGTGAGAGATAAGAATGAAGGCGGTTTTATAATGTATTGCGATGATGATTCCCAGGAGCCAAAAGATATATTAAAGATGGGGGCTTCATTTCGTTCTCTTGTAGGTTACATGCCTCAGCAGCAGGGGTTTTATGAGGATTTTTCGCCAAAAGCATTTTTAAAATATATGGCGGAAATTAAAGGTGTGAAAAAGATATCTTATGTTGATGAGAACGGCAGTAAATGCGTAAAAAAAGTTAGTCAGCAGATAGATGAATTACTGGAAGTAGTTAATTTAACTAACGTTGCCCATAAAAAAATCGGCAGCTTTTCGGGCGGTATGAAACAAAGAGTATTACTTGCCCAGGCACTGCTTGGAGACCCAAAGATTCTTATTCTTGATGAGCCTACTGCCGGTCTTGATCCTAAAGAAAGAATCGCAATAAGAAATTACATAGCAGAATTAAGCAAAGACAAGATCATTTTATTTGCCACTCATGTAGTCAGTGATATTGAGTGTATTGCAGATCAGGTTATTATTCTAAAAAAAGGAGAAATTATTGCAAATGGCACTCCTGTAGAGCTTATTGAATCAATGCAGGGAAAGGTTGGCGAGATTAACTGTACGATTGATGAGTTAGAAGAACTCCAGAAAAAATTTAAGGCTGGCAATGTCAGACAAAGAAAAGATGGATTGGCTCTTCGTATTGTAGGTGACAAGCTTCCAGAGCAGGCAGTTATAACAGATAATAATATTGATTTGGAAGATGTGTATCTGTATTACTTTGAATAAAATGTTGACAAATTTATTAGAATGATTATAATGAAATTAGAATTATTCTAAATCAGAGACAGGCGTGATACGAATATGACTAAGTACGAGAAGGAAATTTACAATATCGTTGTAATGAACCATGAGCATATGACTGTTAATCAGATATATGATAAACTGAAGGAACATTTTCCTAAAGTAGTCCTTGCAACGGTATATAACAATGTGAATAAACTGTGGGAAGCTGGTTTAATCCGGAAGATTTCTGTTGACGGGATGCCAGACAGGTATGATGGGATGCATAAGCATGACCATCTGGTCTGTAAGCAGTGTGGAAAGATTCTTGATAAGTCTTTTGAAGATTTGACTGCACCTATTCGTAATCAGTTAGGAGAGGACTTCCTGTTCTATGATTTGAAAGTGTACTATTTGTGTCCTGAATGCAGAGCGGCAAAAGGCCAGACGGACCAATAAAGACACTTGTCAACATGCGCATGCAGGTTTAAGCCTGTAAATATAGCGAAAAGGAGAAGAATTTATGAGAAGTATAACAACATTGGATCTTCAGTATGCACACAGATTTTACGGTTTTAAGGGTGAAGCTCAGTATCTTCACGGACATACAGGTGTGCTGACTATTGAGGTTGAGGACACCATTGAGGCGGGTGTAAACATGGTATTTCCATGTAACGAGATTCAGAAAACAGCATGGGAGGTCTTGAAGAACTTTGACCATGCGCTTATTCTTAGAGAGGATGACCCTCTTCTTCCTGCAATACTTGATGTCTATGAGAAACAGGGCATTAAGAATGGTGCACCAACTAATAAGATGAAGGGACCTGCATTCAAAACAGAGCTTGCAACAGCTTATCCTGAATGTCGTCTGGTTGTAACTAAGGAAACCATGACGGTAGAAGGAATGATAAAGATCGTATATGACCTTTTGAAAGATAAGCTCAATATTGCAAAGATTACCTTTACAAGTGGTGTCAATGCGGCCTCAGAGGAATTTGAGACAAAGAATGAAATCGATCGTTGCCCATTATGTGGCATAGCACTTAACGAGAATGGTGTATGTCCTAAGTGTGGATATAAGAATAACTAATTATATTATATTGAAATGAAATATAATGAACGGACCTCGTTGATATGCTATAAACCTTTCTACTTGTCAGAGTCATAGTGCTATATCAACGAGGTCCATTCTGTTTCTTTAAAACCAACAAGAATCTTATCAAATGATGTTGAATCGAATTAATCCAACTACTTTACCAAGAATCTCACAATCATCAACAATAATAGGGTCCATAAAATCATTCTCAGGCTGAAGTCTGATATGACCTTCTTCCTTATAGAAACGCTTTACGGTAGCAGAATCATCAACCAAAGCCACAATTACTTCACCGTTACGTGCCGTATTCTGTTTCTTAACGATTATCTGATCACCATCATAAATTCCCATATTAACCATGCTGTCGCCTTTAACTTTAAGCATAAATGTATCTTCATTAGGAAGATATTCTGCAGGAATAGGGAAGTAGTTCGTAATATTCTCAACTGCAAGAAGTGGCTGACCGGCTGCAACCTGTCCTAAAAGAGGAATATTAACAACCTCACGTCGTGACAGATTAAAGTTGTCATCGATTATTTCTATTGTTCTTGATTTCGTAGGATCACGTCTGATATATCCGTTCTTTTCAAGTGATTCAAGATGAGCATGAACAGATGAAGTAGACTTAAGATTAACTGCAGTGCAGATATCCCTCACAGAAGGTGGATAACCTTTATTTAAAATCTGTGATTTAATATATTCAAGAATCTCTGACTGTTTCTGGGTAATTCTTCCGTATGCCATAAATACCTCCAAAATAATGATTTATTTGATGTAAATATAATACCATAATATTATAAAAATTACAAACAAATATTCTGAAAAAATGTTCTGAAAATATGTTCAATTTTTATTGACAAACAATTGTTCGGATATTATAATACAATTAAAAAAAGAACATTTATTCGACACGGAGGTTGTTTTTATGAATAATACTTGTAATAATTTATCAGAAACAGAGATTAGGGAAAGAAGACTGGCTGCAAGAAGGAGACGCCGTAATAAGGTAATGGCGTTGAAGCTTACGATTCTTGTAGTATGTTTTGCCATTATTGTTTCCTTGGGTTCAGTGATTGCTAATGCGTCAGTGAAGCATTCTGCACCTAATAAGTACTATACAAGCATAACTATTTCTTCAGATGATACACTCTGGGATATAGCTTGTGAATATAATAATGGTGATGAAGATATTAATACATATATAAGTAATATAAAGAGAATTAATCATATGAGTTCAGACACCTTATACAAAGATTGCAGTTTAATCGTATATTATTATTCATATGATACTAAGTAATACTAAATACTAAGTAATACATATGCACTTGTATTTTTTAACTGCATATATAAGAAAATTTGAACAAGTGGGTTCCAATTTTCTTATTATGTATTATATTATTTCTCCAAAGTACAGCCTTTCTATATTAATGGTCTTCAAGGAGGGACATTTGCGACCGCCAGTACTTGACGAGTGCGCAGCACGAGTCTAGTACTGTTGCGCGTCGCAACTAAGCGCAAGCGGTCCCGGATTGAACCCATTAACATAGAAAGGCGTCAGCGTTTCCAATCCTATCCATAATAAATAGACATTTACCCACATATTTGATAGAATAATTCTTGACAGATTACTGTTATCGGAGGCTGCTATGAAGTTTAACGAGATAGAAGATTTATCTAAAGATATTACAGAAATATTGGAAAAGAATAATTTTATTGATATGACTGATGTCCAGCAACAGACATATAAGCATATAATAAGTAACCGTGATGTATGTGTGTGTTCTGGAACAGGTACAGGGAAAACATTATCTTATCTTGTTCCATTGATTAATAAGCTTAAGTCTGACATAAAGAATGTCCAGATAATAATATTGGTTCCTACTCAGGAGCTTGCAGTACAGGTAAACAACGTATCTAAGATGCTTTTGGGTTATGATAATTGTCCCTTTTCATCACAATTTGTCATTGGTGATGGTAATATTAAGTATCAGATTGATAACCTTAAGTCTAAGCCTGCAGTGCTTGTTGGAACACCTTCTAGAATACTTCAACTGATTAATATGCGTAAATTAAAGGTTCATGAAGTTTCCACATTAGTTATTGATGAAGCAGATAAGATGCTTACAAAGACATTTTATAATGACCTTTTAGCAATTAGAAAGGCATTAATGAAGTATACACAGGTATTATTTTTTTCTGCCAGTATTGATAAGAGAACCAGGAGTTCTGCTAATGTTTTGATGTTCAAACCAATATATATCGATATCAATGCTAATAAGAATAATAAGCAATTGATTCCGAATACTATTAAGCACCAATACATTATTTCAGACAGACGCGAGCGAATCGAGACTCTCAGAAAGATTATTAAAGCGATTAAACCTGAACGTGCCATCATATTTGTTAATTCTAAATATGATCTTGAAGAATCAATCCAAAAGCTTTTGTACCATAATTACAACATAGGTTCAATTGCAGGAAATGTTGATAAAGTTACAAAACGAAATACTTTGGATAACTTTAAATCAGGTAAATTAAATCTATTAATTGCTACAGATATAGCTGCAAGAGGTTTACAGATTGATAATATTGACACGGTTATCAATGTAAATATTCCGGAAGAAACTAACGAATATCTTCACAGAGCCGGTAGATGCGGACGTAACGGAAATCAAGGCTTATGTATATCAATAGTCACTGATAATGAAATCACAAAGATTAAAAAGCTACAGAAAGCATTTAATATAACAATTAATGAACGCAGGTTATATCAAGGAAAGCTGGTTGCAAAATAATATTGCAACTTCGTTAAACACGAATTTAGCGAAGTGGTATATATAAGGAGATAATTATGGCTGACAATAAATCTACTACTAAAGCTACTACTAAGACCTATACTGAACAACAGAATAATAAGTATGCCAGACAGCTTAATGAATTATTAAAGATATTACCTGACTTCTGTACGGAATATTTCAACAGTCTCGAGTTTACAAAGCAGCCACGTACAAAGCTTGCCTATGCAATGGATATTAAGGTCTTTTTTGAATATTTGAAATCAGAAGTTGAACGATTTAAGGATTATTCTTTGAGCGACTTTACTCTTAAAGATATTGGTTCACTTACAGGACGCGATATTAATAATTTTCTACGACATGTTAAGTGCTACACAAAAGACGGAATTGAGGTTACTAATTCTGACAGCTCAGTTAAACGCAAATTATGTGCCTTGAGACGCTTTTATAATTATTATTACAGATATGAACTAATTGACAGTAATCCAACCATGATGGTTGATATGCCAAAGCTTCATGAGAAAGCCATTGTAAGAATGGAACCTAATGAAGTCGCAGAATTTCTTGATAATGTTGAATCAGGTGCCAAGCTTACAAAAAAGCAGCTTGAAACTCATGATAAATTAAAAAACAGGGATGTCGCTCTTCTTACTCTTCTGCTTGGAACCGGTATCCGTGTGTCAGAATGTGTTGGCCTTGATATTAAGGATGTTGATTTTGATAATGACAGAATAAGAGTTATTCGTAAAGGTGGCGCTGAAAGCTTTGTTTATTTCGGTGAAGAAGTACGTGAGGCACTACTATCCTATCTTGAAGAACGTAAAACGCTTAATCCTGAATCAGGACATGAGAATGCATTATTTATATCAAGTAAGAATAAAAGACTCTGTGTGAGATCTGTAGAGCTTCTTGTTAAGAAGTATGCACATACAGTAACAACAGTTAAGAAAATCACCCCGCACAAGCTAAGAAGTACATATGGAACTAATCTTTATCAGGAAAGCGGTGATATATATCTAGTAGCCGATGTTCTTGGACATAAAGATGTCAATACAACAAGAAAACACTATGCAGAAATCGTTGAAGAAAATAAGCGCTCTGCACGTAATATGGTCAAGCTCCGGAAAGACTAATCGTAATATTTTTTTATAACAAGGATTCGGGTGTCAAAAGCCCAATTTGAATTCTTGCTATAATGGGCTTTTGACACCCGAATCTAACAAGATAAAAAAAGAAAAGAATGGAATCATGATATTGATACTTATCATCATGAATCCATTCTTATGAGCTATTCGACCCTGGCATCATTACATTTAATGATGCCAGGGTCAATTCGCCCATAACTATGATAATTAATTATTTTAAAGCTTTTTCATACTCTTCTACTACGCCATCTTCAGGCTTTCCTGTTAAAAGACTTACAACAATAATAACAATAGTGGCAAAGATAAATGCTGGTAATAATTCATAAATTTCAAATACTCCACCTAATCTGGCAATAACATACTTCCAGATAAAGATCATTGCACCACCGGAAATCATGCCGGCAATAATTCCGTACTTGTTACAACGCTTCCAGAATAATGAACAAAGCATAACAGGACCAAACGCAGCACCAAATCCAGCCCAGGCAAATGATACAATATCAAATACAGAGCTGTCAGGATTACTTGCAAGAACAATACCAAGACAAGAAATAACAACAACTGTCAATCTGGCAACAAGCATTGATTTCTTTTCAGACATCTTAATATTAAAGCACTCTTCCATAAGATTCTTTGAAATACTTGAAGCAGACGCTAACAGCTGGGAATCTGCTGTTGACATTGTTGCAGCAAGAATTCCTGCAAGAATTACACCTGCAACAATTGACGCAAGTGGTCCGTATGTTGCAATCAACTGTGATATCTTAATAATAACAGTTTCTGACTCTGTTCCAACAAGAGTATCTATTGCACCTGCTTTACTCATTGAGTATCCAACGATGCCAATAAATACAGCTACCCCAAGTGAAATCACTACCCAGACAGTTGCTATTCTTCTTGAGAGCTTAAGTTTATTCTCATCCTCAATTGCCATAAATCTAAGTAATACATGTGGCATACCAAAATAACCAAGACCCCACGCAAGAGTTGTACATATATCAAATATGCCAAATTTTGATGCAGAATCAGTGGTCTGGGAATAAGTCTCAAACATATCCAAATAGCCCGGTAAAGCCTTGGAATTCTCAATAATCACATCAATACCACCCGCAGTATTAATTCCGAAAACAACAACTATAATCAAGGCAACAGTCATAACAATACTCTGAATCAAATCGGATGTACTGGCAGCGAGAAATCCTCCTAAAGTACAATATGTAACAATTACCACTGCACTGATAACCATTGCAATGAAATAGTTCATACCAAATAATGATGAAAACAGTTTACCGCAGGCTGCAAAACCAGAAGCCGTGTATGGAATAAAGAAAATAATAATAACAACTGCAGATATAAATGTTATTATATGTTTTTTGTCTCCAAATCTTTTAGAGAAAAATTCTGGAAGTGTTATCGCATCATATGATTTAGAAAATTTTCTAAGTCTTTTGGCAACAATAAGCCAGTTTAAATATGTACCTGCAATTAAACCAATTGCTGTCCAACCGGCATTGGCAATACCTGATAAATAAGCGACACCGGGTACTCCCATAAGCAGATAACTACTCATATCAGAAGCCTCAGCACTCATGGCAGTAACAAAAGGTCCTAATTTACGACCTCCAAGATAGAAATCACTGGCGCTCTTATTGGCTTTTGTAAACATGAATCCAATAAAAATAACAACAGCCAGATATACTATCATGGATAAAAGAATAATAATTTGTGAACTTGTCATAAAAAATCCTCGCTAAAAATAAAAATAATATAAATATTCTACCACAAAACAATCTCAATTAAAAGAGAAAATTAATTAACGGTCTTTTCTGTAGGATCATAATTTAAATCCCCAAGTTCTGGTATTACGTCTAAACTAATCTCTTTAGGCAGGGAAAATTCAGACAAGAACTGAATTTCTACACCATTAGAACAATTTTCATATATCCATTTAGCATAACCGGCCGGCATATATACAGATCCTTCAACATTTGAAGGGCTACCTAAATCTTCATATTGTCTTTTATTGAGAGTTTCTGTATTCTGATTATAACATGCAACAGCACTGAAATATTCGCCATTTTCCATTCTCGTGATGTAATGACCGTGGAGACTGTAACCAATATGCTTCCAAATAGTTTTACTCTCTATTTTAGTAACGGCAGGTTTCACATTTTCACATACTGAAACAGGAAATGCTTTTATTACTTCTGTATATTCGTCAAAACCATTATTTTTATAAATTATAGCAAAATTATCTGACAAACTCACCTTTATAACATAAAGCTTTTCACCCGGTATAATTTTATTAAAATTATTGTCATTATTTGAATCCTTATTATTCACATCCAAATTATTATCATAGGCATCAGTAACCCCTGATTCTTTCATATTAGAAGCTTTGCCGGCTTCATCGTTGTTGCTGTCATTGGAATCTCTCATACCAATTAAAGTTTGAAGCACAAAAATAAGGGTGACTGCAAGCAACAGCAAAATAATCAAATATACTTTGCTGTTGCTGCCAGAAAGCCACCCTTTAATATCTGTTTTCTTAGTTTTAGTGTATTCATTAAACACCATTGAAAACTCCCAGACTACTACAGCTTAAGATGTTTCTCCTTAAGCTCAATAAAATTAATAATTAACTCTATTGCTCCATCAATACCTACTTCTCCGCTGTCGATACATAAATCGTAACTCTTAGCTTCGCCCCACTTCTTACTAGAATAGTAATTATAGTAGCTTGCTCTTCTCTTATCTGTCTTCTGAATTAAATCCGCCGCTTTAGATTCATTTAATTCATAAATCTTCTTGATTCTTTCAATTCTCTCATCAAGACTTGCCTTAATCCATACACTGACTGCAAATGGATTATCTTCCAGAGCATAATCAGCGCATCTTCCAACTATTACACAAGATTCTCTTTCTGCTAATTTCTTAATTGTATCAAACTGAGCAAGAAAAACCTTATGGTTAATAGGCATATCCATATAAGAATTAGAATAACCTAAAGAATATGTATCCATGACAAGGGAATATAAAAAACTGCTAGTTGGCTTTTCATCCTGTGATGCAAATAAATCCTTGCACAAGCCACTTTCCTTTGCTGCAAGTTCAAGCAGTTCCTTGTCATAACACTTAATTCCAAGTCTTTCTGCAAGCTTAACACCTACCTCATGTCCACCGCTTCCAAATTCTCGTCCGATTGTAATTACAGTCCTGTTGTCCATAACCATACCTCCCAGCATACATTTTATGAAATTATTACGTTCAACCTCGCTGATAGTATTATACTTCAAAATTGAAAGAAAATCAATCCTCGTAATGATCTATGTGAAGCATAATTTCAGTCAGAAAATCAGCAATAGCTTTTCCGTTTTTATTAGCAACAACACTGTATTTACTAGGAGTTACACACGCAACACGAATATTGGAAAAGCCTCTTGCACCAAGCATATAATTCTTACTCCAGTTGCTTGATTTAATCATATTTTCAACTTCATCATCAGGTTTATTACGAGTAATAATAATAAAAGAAATATATGAATACATATGGTTTTTACAAGGATATTTTCCGTCTGCCCGCACAAAATGTGGTTCAATTTCATCAATTGCGAAATGATATAATTCATTAAACTGTTCAACATCAAGGTTATCGCTATTAATAAAAAATAAATGCTCGTAAGTCTTTGAATCCCATAATTTAGCATCATCCGCAGTATTAAACTTATTCTTTTTATTATAACTGTAGGCATAAATTACAAATTTTCTTCCCTTAAACCAGTAATTATGATAAATATCAAATGTATCGGAAATACTGTTAAGAATAATATCAATAAACTCTTTTCTTCTCATAATAATCCTTTCAAAGCATACATAATATTATGGAAAATGTGTTATTTCTGTCTTAAATCCTTTAATATATCCTGAAAATAATCTGGCAACGGTGCACTATATTCTACATATTCTAATGTAGATGGATGAATAAAACCCAGGACTCCTGCGTGGAGAGTCTGTCCCTGCGTATTATATCTGGATTTCCCATGACAGTATACATTATCTCCCAAAAGAGGGTGTCCGATACTGGCCATATGAACACGTATCTGATGAGTTCTTCCTGTTTCAAGATTACACTCAATAAAACTGAATTTATCAAAATTCTCCAACACTTTATAATGTGTCACTGCATTTTTTCCATTTTTGTAATCAATGCCCATCTTTTTTCGGTCATTAGGATTTCTGCCTATTGGTGCATCAATTGTACCTGATTCTTCTTTAAAAGAATTGTGTACAATAGCATAATACTTTCTGGTAATGGAGTGTACACTCAATTGCTCAGCTAAAAATGTATGTGCCTTATCATTCTTGCAAATTACAAGCACACCTGTTGTATCCATGTCAATCCTATGAACTATTCCTGGCCGTAACACACCATTAATTCCGGAAAGATTATCCTTACAGTGATACATTAAGGCATTCACAAGTGTTCCTGAATAATGCCCTTCCGCAGGATGTACCACCATCCCCTTAGGCTTATTCACAATAATAATATCATCATCCTCATGAATAATATCAAGAGGAATATTCTCAGCTTCAACCGAAAGCTCCACAGGCTCAGGAACAATTATTTCAATATTATCACCTGTAACTACCTTATAATTAGATTTTACTGTGTGCTTATCAACTGTTACTTTCCCTTCATCAATAAGAGTCTGCACTCTTGATCTTGATAAATCATCACATTTTAGCGAAATAAGTTTATCAATTCTCTGTCCGGCGCTCTCCTGGTCTACAATTAAAAGAATTGTACTGCTCATTTAATTATCCTTACTACCCTTTCTGAAGCTAAGAAATGCAAAGTCATCATCTTTATAATAAAATAAAATCAGCACTGCAAATATAGCTACTGAAATAGTAACATAACAATCTGCAACATTAAAAATCGGGAAATTAATAAGTTTAAAATAAATAAAGTCCCTGACATAACCAAATCTGACACGGTCAATAAAATTACCAATAGCACCGGCTGTAAGCATAATGCAGACAATTCTTAAATAAATATACTTTCTGTCAACAGGCATTCTTATAACTATATACGTAATTATAGCAACAATTATTACAGTAAGTATAATAAAAAAATGAATTCTTCCGCTTAACATGCCCCATGCTGCTCCTGTGTTCTCAAGATAAGATAATTCCAGAACATCCTTGATAACAGGAATATCTTTCTTATTACACAATGCATTATATGCAGCCATTTTTGTCAGTTGGTCAATTATTATTAAAATAACTGATGCCAATATAAAAATAAGCAGCCCTGATAATTGTTTTTTTGATATCTTATTACTACTCACGATTTTTCTCCATTTTATAATAAATTCCATTAAAACTATCTGATTACAGCCAAAAGTGCCTGTCTCATTTCTTCATCAGAGACAGTCATGTCAATTCTGGCATCACCAATCTTATTAAGAAGAATAAATTTAATTACACCCTTATCCATCTTCTTATCGCTTTTAGAAACATCAATCACAGAATCAATTGAAATTCCGGTAACATAAGTAGGAAAATCATATAATTTAAACATATTTATTGCTTCATCATACTCTTCTTTAGTAATTTCATTTCTATTTAAACATATGTTAAGGGCTGCAATCATTCCGATTACTACGCATTCTCCATGATAAAGGTTAAAATTCATAAGCTTCTCAATGGCATGTCCAAGAGTATGTCCGAAGTTAAGTAATGCTCTGTCTCCCTTTTCTTTAGGATCCTTCTCCACCACATTTCGTTTAATATTACAGCTTGTATATATCATCTCCTCCAATGCATCAGGATCAAGCGATTTAATAGAAGCAACATTGTCCTTCAACCAATTGTAGTAAGATGAATCTTTAATAAGTCCATGCTTGATAATCTCACCAAAGCCGGAATTAAATAAACGCCTGCTTAATGACTTTAATACAGAAAGGTTCATGTATACCAATTTAGGCTGATGAAATGCCCCGACCATATTCTTATATGCTCTGAAATCCACACCGGTCTTGCCACCTATGCTTGAATCAACCTGGGCAAGTAAGGATGTCGGAACCTGGATAAAATCTATTCCACGAAGATATGTTGCAGCCGTAAAACCGGTGAGATCACCAACAACGCCGCCACCCAAAGCTACAAGCATATCCTTTCTGTCAAAATGATTCTGAATCAGATACTCATATACATTTTCTACTGTATTAAGATTTTTATTCTCCTCTCCAGCCTCAAAGGTATATATATAAACCGTATTCCCTGTCTTTTCAAGTACCTCTTTTACTTGCAGGGCATATAACGGTCCCACATTGCTGTCTGTAACAATACAAAGCTTTCTGCCTGTTACATTTAATTTATTAAAGCTTTCACAAAGATTATCGAAACTATGCTCAATAACAATATCATATAATGGTTTTTCTTCATAATGAACACATATACATCTGGACATATAATCACCTCAATAAAATATTATATTAAATAAATGCCACCTTAAGTAAAATGCTTAAAGTGGCAAATGCTTTTATATTGAAAAAATGTAAATCAGTTTTTAAAAGATGTAAGATCAATACCACCTGTAACAATTTCCGGTATATCTCCTGAAATATCAACATTAGGAGGAGTTACAAGGAAAATGTAGTTAGTAATCTTCTGTAAATTACCTCTTATTGCATAGCATGAACCGGCAGAATAATCAATAATTCTCTGGGCAATCTCAACATGAATACCCTCAAGATTAAGAACAACTGCCTTTCCTCCAAGAAGAGTATCTGTAATTTCACTTGCATCTTCCATTGACTCAGGTCTGATAACAACAACCTCAAGGCCTCTTGTTGCAGCTGTCTTCATCGGTACAACTTTATTCTTTGCAACATACTTAGGCTTTGATTCGTTCTGACTTGTCATATTAAAAGATGTGGAAGCATCCTCTTCAACATCATTCTTCTTTGAACCTGAAAAAAGCTTCTTTTTAGAAGTTCTTTCCTCTTCTAATTCGTCATCATCATAATCATCATCATAATCATCATATTCGTCATAATCATCATCATAATCATCATTCTGAAGCTTAAACATATTAACTACGCCATCTAAAAATCCCATTTCACTGTCTCCTATAAAATTATTATTATTTTGAAGAGTAATCTCTTTCCCCAAAAATCGCTGTACCAACTCTAACCATCGTAGCCCCCTCTTCAACAGCCACAACATAATCGTTGGTCATCCCCATAGACAAACAGTCCATAAGTACATTATCAATGTTTTTCCTTTCAATGTCAACAGATAATTCACGCATTTGTTTAAAATAAATACGGTTATCCTCTGGATTTGACACATAAGGAGCACTTGTCATCAATCCACGAATCCTAAGTCCGGGTAATGTGGATATTTCACGGATAAATCCCTCTACTTCCCCGGGACTAAGTCCAAATTTATTCTCTTCTCCTGCAATATTAACTTCTACTAAAATATCCTGACAGATATTCTTCTTGACCGCTTCCTCACTTATTGCAACAGCAAGCCGTACAGAATCAACAGAATGAATTATTTCAGCGCGACCAACAACATATTTTACTTTATTGCGCTGTAAATGTCCAATCATATGCCATATGATATCCTTTGGAAGAGAATCCGCTTTATCCACAAACTCTTGAACGTAATTCTCACCGAACTGACGGACTCCACATTCATATACTTCCATAATCATATCATTAGGTTTAGTTTTACTTACGGCTATCAATGTCACTTCATCAGGATTACGACCTGCCTTCTCACAGGCTGAAGTGATTCTGTTCTTTACCTGTTCCAAATTATCCTTCAACATAAGTAAAGCTTCCTCCATCAATAAATCATACTATTATCAGAAAATTCGCTTGAGTTTAACAAAATCCTGTCATATACAGAAATTCCATGACTTACTCCCTGCTTAACTATGTAATACTCATTATTCTTATCAAGTATTTCCACCAGTCTGAATTCAGTATAACCGGTATTAACACAATAAACACCTGATAACTTTTCTTTCTTTCCGACAGTGAATTTCTCATTGGAATCTGACTTAATTAGTGTGCTGTTCTCCGAAAGACTCTCAGTCTTAACATAAACATAATCGTCAGTAACCTTAAATATATCACTTTCTGTAAATTCGACTTGCGTTGAACCATCTGACTGGTATTTCTCCATTAAAAATCCGTAAGAAGAGCTATTGTCACCGGACATCATAAACTCCTTCGGACAAACGTAGAATTCCTGTTCAGTAACAGCCGACACCGGAATCTTTAAACCACTGTCTCCTGTTTCTACTATTTCGATATCAAGGAAACGTTCTGTGGCATATCTTATCATATATCTGTTTAATGACAATTTGCCATAATGATTTCCATCTTTATCGATTAAACTGAATCCGCAATCCGTTACTATTCCGTCTTTTTTAAACTTAATCTTAAGTGTGTTCTTTGAAGTAAGATTATAATTAGCAATATCTTTGTCAGATAATTTAATAAGCATATACCATTGTTCGCTGGTAATAAGCTTATAAGCCGGATTATCAGAAACAATGAGGGATTCTGATTTAAGACTGTTTTTTGAATACTTATTCTTATCAAAAGCATCATCAGTTATATTATCTTCTGACAAATTCTCCATTTCATCAACATAATAAACTATGATACCTCCTGTTTCAGCGCACACAGCCTGAAATAAATTGCTACTGCCTGTACTTTCCACAATAGAATCAAGATTAGCCATGATATTCTCATTGATGGATTGAAGAACAGTCGAATTCAAATCGGATTTCAAATCATAAACAGCACTAAATTCAGATGGTTTATAATCAATCTTGAAATTATTCAAGGTCTTTTTAAGAGTTGAAAGATTCTCCGATGACAGTGAGTTCTCATCTCCCAGCTTATAATTAGATAATATTTCTGATACTCTTCCGGTTTCATCAACAGTATAAATGGTGTCACCAACCTTGACCTTAGATGCTTCCTTCTGATAATAATTCACATTTCCCGAATATGAAGAATTATAAATGGTTTCTTCACGCACTGCAATTGCAGTAAAATTAGCGTTATTAGTCAGAGAACCTATCTGGACCTCGTACGTCTGCACCTTTGATTTAGTGACATACATAATAATGAAACAGATTATATAAAATAAAATTAAGCCAAATATAATAGCCGCTGAATTAGGTCTTCTATGATATTGTATAACTTTTTTATTTTTCAAATCATTACTCCATACTTGTTTTAAAATCTCAATATATTTTATCAAAATGCTGCATAATATACAATGTTTTTTTCAAAAGAAAAATATGTATAAACACATGAAAATGCTCAACATCAAGTTATTTAAAATTAAAAACAAAAATGAATAATTATAAATTAATTACACACAATAAGAACAAATAAATAATGGAGGTGCATTATGAGTTCAAAACCAATTGATTATATTGCTTTAACCATATCAATAATCGGTGCCATAAATTGGGGACTTATTGGTTTTTTAAACTTTAATCTGGTATCATTCCTGTTTGGAACCACTTTAATTGCAAGAATAATCTATGCAATAGTCGGAATTTGCGGATTGTATATGATAAGTACATTTGGCAGAATCAGAGACATGGGAAACAACTAAGCTTTATAATCTGTAAAAGAAAAAGCTCTGACCTAAATCAAAATAAGGGTCAGAGCATAAATTACATAATAATCACTGATATATTTCTCTCCACTCCATATCGCCGCGCTCTAATGATTTAATAAGAAGTTCTGCCGTAGCAAGATTAGTTGCAAGTGGAATATTATACATATCACAAAGAGTGCAGATTCTGCTTGGATCCGGTTCATGAGCTAAAGGATTAATCTCCTCACGTAAAAATATTACTAAATCAAGCTGATTCTGCTCAATCTGGGCACATAACTGCTGATCACCACCAAGGTGACCCGCAAGAAATTTATTAACAGATAAATTAGTTGCCTCCTCAATTAGTCTTCCAGTCGTGCCGGTAGCAAATAACTGATTTTTATTCAATATTCCTTTATAAGCAATGCAAAAATTCTGCATAAGCCTCTTTTTTGAATCATGAGCAATTAACCCTATATTCATATCCTTATCCTCCTTGAACTAGTCGGCACAACAAATCAGAAAATCAACCTCTGAAATCATCTGCAAACATAAAGTCATCCTCGTCAGCAGTTCTTTTTAAACCAATATTTATAATAATCCCCATGGCGCTAAAAAGGGTTACCAAAGAAGTAAGACCACAACTGAAAAATGGAAGCGGTATACCTGTATTAGGCAGCAGACGTGTAACAACGCCGATATTTATGAAACTCTGAAACGCTATATAGGCTGCAACACCGCAGCAAATCAGCCTTCCTTCAAAGTTCTTTGCCTTTATTGCAGTTATTATACACTCAAATACTATTGAAAATAATAAAAATATCGTCAAAACACATCCAACAAATCCCAACTCTTCACCTATTACAGCAAATATAAAGTCGTTCTGCGCTTCAGGAATGTAATTATTATTCTTAAGAGAAGATGGATCATTATTATTAAGACCTTTACCGGTAAGCTGTCCTGAACCTATAGCCTGGACTGATTTCTCCTGCTGAAACTTATCATCCTCATCTGCATCATCACCGCTTAAAAAAGTTACAATTCTATCCCTCTGATATTTAGCTATTATCACAGGCTCCGGTGTTGATACAATATATATCAGAAATCCCGCAGCCAATGGAACAATTACGGCAATCGCTATACCGATAATTTTATAGCTTAATCCTGATGCAAAAATGATTGTAACAAGAATCAGGCATATAAGAATTGTTGTTGAAAGGTCAGGTTCAATTACAACCAAAACAACAGGAATCAATAATAATACGGCAAGCAGTGCCAAAAATCTGATAGAATTAATCTTTTCTTTATTCTGAGCAATAATTTTTGCTGCAAATAGTATAAGAATAAGCTTAACAAACTCTGACGGCTGAATCGGAATGCCACCTATTTTAATCCAACGTTCTGCACCATGACTTGAATGTCCGGCGACTTTAACCATTAAAAGCATTACAACACCGGCGGCATACATAAGCCAGCTAAACTTTAAAATCCAGTTATAGTCAATCAGAGAAATAATTAACATCAAAACAAATGACAGCAGCATTCCAAAACCCTGCTTCATTGTGTAATCGGAATTGGCACTGTTAACAATACTTAACGCATATACACAGGTAATAACTAACAGCACTACTAATCTTATATTGTAAGAACGAAATTTATATTTCTTCAACATAATTTAAAATCAATCACCATTTCTTAAATCTTTAATTGGAATATTGGCAAATATTGCAGGAACTGTACCATTATTACCCTCAGATTCTGTCTGTGTAATCTGAATATCCAGCCCTTCTGCGTCAATAACCATATATTTTGAAATAACCTTAATAATATCATTCTTGATCATTTCCATAACCTCAGGTGAACAATTGGCGCGGTCAGATACCAATAACAGCTTCAATCTGTCCTTAGCAACGTCACTTGAGCCCTTTTTCTTAAATAAGTCAAGTAAACTCATATTATCCCTTTCTTTCCAGAGTAATGTGATAAATCACATTGGTTCTATTAAATACTAATTCTTCTTATCACTCTTAAAAATAGAAGAAAGCTTCTTGAAAAAGCCACCTTTTCCGTTAAGATTAAGGAATTCCACTTCCTCACCGATAATTCTTCTACAAATATTCATATAAGCCTGTCCGGCAAGACTGTCATCACCTACAAGTGGCTGTCCCTTATTAGTTGCAACTACGATATTCTCATCATCAGGAACTGCTCCAATAACATTAAGCTGTAAAATATCATTAACATCAGCAATTGACATCATTTCACCACGGTTAACCATGTCCATTCTGATTCTGTTAACAATTAAGTCTTCATGGTCCTTTAGACCATGTGCATCCAATAATCCTATAATTCTGTCTGCATCTCTTATTGCGGAAACTTCAGGTGTAGTTACAACTAATGCTCTGTCAGCACCTGCAATGGCATTCTGAAATCCCTGCTCGATACCTGCAGGACAATCAAGGATTATGTAATCAAAATTCTCAGGATCTTCCTTAATCTCATCAATAACCTTAATCATCTGTTCAGGTGTAATGGCAGACTTATCTCTTGTCTGTGCTGTTGGCAAAAGATAAAGGCTTGGACATCTTTTATCTGTAATCATAGCCTGCTTAAGGCGACAATTCCCCTCAACTACATCAACAAGATTATAAACAATTCTGTTCTCAAGACCTAATACAACATCAAGATTTCTAAGACCTGTATCTGTATCAATCATAACTACCTTCTTGCCTAACTTGGCAAGACCTGTACCAATATTAGCTGTGGTTGTGGTTTTACCAACTCCACCTTTACCTGAGGTTATAACAATAACTTCACTCATAATTTCTCCTCCAAATATTGCTTTACAAAATATCAAAAAATTCAATCACATTACATTATGCGAAATTTCAGCATGTAAATCAATACTTTTTTTAAATAATAATATCAGATAACACTTCCTGATCAAGATTTTCAATGTAAATATTGTCATCATAGACATAAGCTATCTTGGGTTCAATTACTTTTGGTTTGGCATTCTTTCCCTTTATCTGAATGGATGTATCTGCACTTCTTGCAATAATATCACCAATCTTAATCTGCATAGGATTCATTTCAAGTGCTACCACAAATGCATTTATATTGCCAGAGGCACCGGCAAATATATTACCTCTCAAGCTCCCAAGCACAATAACATTTCCCTTTGAAACAACCTTTGCCCCCGGATTAACGTCTCCCAAAATAATAACACTGCTTTCAGATTCAAATACCTGGCCTGAACGAAGTGTTCCCTTATAAAAATGGCAATTATCCTCGTTTTTCTCAGGAACAGATGAATCCATGGCTTTATTGACAGCATCAGAAAATACTTTATCAATCTCACCGTTATTATCAAGAATACACACTATCTTTAAGTCGGATTCCTCTGAGATAATATCTATAATCTCCAGTTCCTCTTCTGAAGAAAGCGTTCTTCCTTCAAAAGACAATGCCATATTGGCCGAGCCAAGAAACTTCGAGGCCTCTTTAAATTTATCACGAAGCTTTTCCAATAAAACATCATATTCAAGCTTATCATCCAGAATAACATGAATACCATGACTGCTTCCTTTAATTATAATTGAATTATCCATCTTAACCACCTCAATCATCACTATTTAATGTTTCATCGCTAATACCATAATAATCCTTATAAATATCAGCAGATAAATAATTACAATATCCTGAAGTATAACCGTTAGGAATAACTACTGCAAGTGCTATTTCCGGGTTATCGTATGGTGCATAAGAAATAAGCAGCGAGTGATCCGGAGAATACATACTTTCCTGTGCAGTACCGGATTTCTGCGCAATCTTTACACCGAAGTAATTCATACGTTCATCTGTTTCACCAAACTCTATCATACCGGCCTGAACGGCAGAAAATGATGATTTAGAGATTTCTGTAATCTCAGTCACTTCAGATTTATTCTGTAATACAACTGTTCCGTCAGTCTGTGTAACCTTATCAACTAAGGTAAGATTATAATTCTTACCGGATGTTGCAATAGTAGTTGTATACCTTGCGAGATTTAAAGCACTGTATTTATGAGTTCCCTGTCCGATACATGATGTTACACCATCAGTTGTTGACGCCTGAGGAGAGGACTCCTCAATCTCGATACCACATTTAGTCGATAACCCAAGCATATCAGAATATTTCTCCAATATTGACAGACTGTAAGCACTGTTGTAGGTACCATCCTTTGAACAACCCAGCTCATATCCTACATTAAAGAAATATACATTGCAGGAATCAACAATAGCATCTGTCAGATCCTCAACTCCATGAGTATAAAGACATTTTGGATTAGGGAATACCTTTGTAAATACCTTCTGACAATCAAATGTAGTATACGGAGTTATCACTCCGGTTTCAAGTCCTGCAATAGCCGCACATATCTTAAAAGTTGAACCCGGAGCCACAAAAGACTGGGTTGCATAATTAAGCAGCGGCTTTGAATTATCATTTAATAATGAATTATAATACTTTGCATCAACTGAACCTGAGAACTTGTTATTATCATAGCTCGGATAAGAAACTAAAGCTATAATACTGCCGTCATTAACATCTGTAAGTACAGCAGAACCTGAACATGGCTCTAAGGCCAACTGGGCAGGAGTTATTATCTTTCTTCTGATTACAAAGTTAATGAATTCAAAAGGAGTGAGTGTCCCAGACTTCAATTCATCATATCTGGAATTCTCATCTGTTTTACTAAGGATTCCCTGCTCATATAGAATAAGACATATATCCTTAGGACTTACTGTACCGTCCTTAATAATATAATTATATATTTTTTTTATAAAAGACGAGTCTGTTTCAAGCGCATCCATAATATAATCAACCAATACATTATACGCATCTGACAGGCTTGAATACTGTTCAGATGTAAGATAAGACATATCAATCCAGTTTTGTGAAATACCATAGGTAAGCAACTGAGATATGCTGGTATCGCTCTTATCAGCCCATGATTTATAAACAGAATCATTGGTGTTTACATTAGAAGTATTAAAAATATTGTCATTCTTCAACATTTCATAAACATACCATACATACGACTTCTGCTCATCAGTTAAGTTCTTATACGCAGTAGACCCGCTCTTTAACTCATTCTCAAGCCAGCTTCTCACACTGTCACGCTTCTTAAGATATGAGTTATAAACCGTTTTTTCTGATCCGGATTCCCCATTTGCTATACCATTTAGGGAGATAATATTATTATCAATAAACGCAAAATACACTTCTTTTGCAGTAAGATAAATCTTATCTGTATATCCATATTCGTTATAAGTATATTTTTCATCACTGTCCACAAGGTGGTCAAGAAGAATTGTCACTATTTCATCTTCAATATGGTAGTATATTTTCTTTTGAAGTTCATAATCAATGGTAAGATACACATCATTACCAGCCACCGGTTCCGTTTCATCAAGAATCTGGGTAATTCTTCCGACTGTATCTACATAGACAGTCTTTTCACCCTTTGTACCTGAAAGAACGCTTTCCATGTATTTCTCAATACCAGATTTACCCACTACATCATTATTCTCGTAAGGGTCGCCCAGCTCATCCAGCTCACTTGAAGAAATAGTTCCTGTATATCCGACAATCTGTGAACAATATTCTCCACCTGTGTACCTTCTGATATACTGCTCCTCTATTGTAACACCTACAAGTTCATCACAGTTTTCAAGTATTGCGGCCACCGTTTCATTAGAAACATCATTTGCAATTGTAAAGGTCATATACCTGTTATATGAATTGGCGGCCATATATCTTCTTAAATTAACTATCATCAAAGCATGTTCTATAGAAAAATCATCTAAAGAAACCATATATTTATCACATAAGTACTTAAATGTTTCCTCTGCACTGCTCCTTTTTTCCTCGTCATTCAATTCGCTGATAGACTTCTTTCCAAAGGAATCCCTCAAAAAGCGCAGAAGAGAATTTCCCTCGGCACTATACAAATATAAACCGTCTTCATATACAATCGGGAAATCGTTAATATAAGTATCATTGTTATTCTCAATTATAGTAAGTGTTTTATCAATTGAATTATTGAGCGTGTCGGCTTTTGTTTCAACATCCGGATAGGTTCCGCTGTCGCTGATTTTCACCGCAAAAGCAAGTTCATTATACGCAAGCAGAACTCCATTCTTATCAAAAATTCTTCCTCTTGTAGCTTTGACACTCATAGTCTTTTGAATTGAGCTTGTAAGGTCTTCGACATAAGATTCGCCATTGATTATCTGAAGATTAAACAGTCTGTTGACCATCACAACAACCAGCAATACAAAAACCATTATCAAAGGAAATATTCTCGATTTAAGCAGACTGACAATATAATCAAATATTTCTCTCATCAATTCTTCCCTTTCTCTTTACAAACCAGCTGACATTAATTTTTTCATCAAGATATTCCAATGGTTTATAAAGAATCAATACCACAATAAGTGTATAAACTACTTCAGGTAATATAAATCTTGACAAAAAATAACCTGCATTAAGTCTGTTTTGAAGAAGAAACCTTCCAATAAAAGAAAGAAACTCATAAACAAAATCAGAAGCTAAAACTAATGCAATTGGAACCAGCATCTCTTTCTTTTCATATTTCTTATAAAATGATCCTGAAATGTATCCTATGTAAGTAAATACAAGTGCTGAAAATCCAAATAATTCTGAGAAAAATAAATCATACATTACACCGGCAAAAAAGCCGACAAACATTCCTTCATTTCTTCCATTAAAAAAACCTGCAACAACAGGGAGAATAATCAGGAAATTAGGGATAATATCAGCAATTGCAATAATTCTTGAGAGAGAAACCTGTAATAAATAAAACAATATAATCAGAATTATTTCGTATATCTTTCTCTTCATAGATTACCATCCTAAATCAAACTAATTTCTCTTCTTAAGTTCTGTAATTACTAACACTTCCTGTAAATTATTAAAATCAGCAGCAGGAACAAGGTATCCTGACTGAGTAAGATTATTGGCATCAAGGGTTACATCTTTAATATAACCTATAAGAATACCCTCAAGATACTTGTCACTTATATTAGAAGTAACAACCTTATCGCCATTTCTTACAACGGTATTGCTGCTAAACTGCTTAACATGAATCATTCCACTGTCCATGAGTTCAATATCACCCTGAACAATGCAAGTCTCACATGTATCAATCAGCATACCACTGACATTACTGTTGTCCTCTGTGATTGTCTTTACAATAGAATAATTGCTGCCTGCTTCACTTATTATTCCAACAAGGCCTCCGCTGGCAATAACATTCATATCCACTGCAATTCCATCATCTGTACCCTTGTCAATAACAAAAGAAGCTGACCAGTTATCAGAAGTAACTCCGATAACCCTTGCTCCAACCTTTGTATATCCGGGATATTTCTCATCTAAAGAATATAACTCTCTCAACCGCTGTAATTCATACGTTTCCTGTTTCAACTGATTATTCTCTTCAGTAAGTGAATCTACCTGAGACTGCAATGTTTTATTCTGCTCAAGAACATCAGAGATTTCCTGTAACATCTTATATTTATCAGAAATAAGAAGTCCGATATTATTCATTCCCCTCTGAAGAGGAATAACAACAACAGAAACCGCATTTTTAAATGGTTTCGTAAGTTTATCTGTAAATAAACTTGTTCCCATGAACAAAAGACATAAAACAGTAATTGCAATCAGAATATACTTTGATTCAAGCAAAAAAGCCAACTTTTTTCGCATATATCAATCTCTCTTCCCAACTTAATCAAATACTCTGTCCTGAGGAGTGTAAGCAAGCTTAGAATAATCCGGATTATTTACCACTTCCACAAGTCCTCTGACAACGCTTTCACTTGGTCTGTCAACAATATTAACCTTTAAATTGGTCTCATTAGAAATGTATTCTTCAAGATTACTTATCTGTGATGTACCACCTGAAACATAAATTCCATTTTTAATTATATCAGCAGCAAGTTCAGGTGGAGTTCTCTCTAAGATAACCTTAATTGAATCCATTATTGAATGAAGCAAATCAATAATAGAACTGTGTATTACATCCGATGAAATCTGTACGCACACAGGTAAGCCGGAAAGAACATTTCTTCCAAAGCCCGGTGCAAATGTTTCCTCTTTCTTAACTGCACTGCCAAGCTGTTTCTTTAAATTCTCTGCAGTTTTGGTACCTATAACAAGGTTATATGCTTTCCTTACACTGCTGATAATACAGTCATCAAGCTTATTACCACCAATCTTTACTGATTTACTGATTACAATACCCCCCAGGGAAAGCACTGAAATTTCAGTTGTTTCAGCACCAATATTAACAATCATAATACCCTTTGACTTTGTAACATCAAGACCTGCGCCAACAGCATCAGCCACCGGTTTGTCTACAACAAATACATTCTTTGCTTTAACCTTAGAATCAACAACAAGCTCATAAAATGCTCTTTTCTCTACTTCTGTAACATCTGTTGGTACAGCAATATAAAAATCGGTATTTGAAGGTCCCTTTTTGCTGTCATTGATTTTGTTAAAAAAGCTGAACAGAAGTGTCTGCATATTCTCAATATCAGCAATTACACCGTATTTAACAGGAAATGATACCTCAATGTTCTCAGGAGCCTTTTCATACATTTCATATGCTTCATCTCCAAATGCAAGAAGCTCATTTCTGTTAGCAATTGCAATCATATTCTTTTCGTTAAGAATTTTATCCTTTTCCTTACAACACATTTTAAAATTGCTTGTTCCAATATCAATTCCGTAAGTATTTGACATAATAAACGTTTCCTTCCTATTATTTTGATAACGCAATCTGTTGCGTTAAATAATCTCCTGCTCATTCATGCTGACATAACAATTGTCCCCAATAACAATATGATCAATAAGCTTTATTCCGATTATTTCACCTGCACTTGCAATCTGTTTTGTAAATATAATATCCTGATTGCTTGGAGTGGCATCACCACTTGGATGATTGTGCAGCAGACACACAAATACAGCGCTATTTTTTAGCGCTTCCTCAAAAATTTCTCTTGCTGTAATAACAGAGGAATTGACTGTTCCCACAGAAATAACCCTGTCACATATAAGCCGGCACTTATTATCAAGCATCGCCAGAATAATATGCTCCTGCTTAAGGTGTCTCAAATCCTCCATATAGTAAGAAGCAACTGTATATGCATCTGAAAATGTCAGTTTTACCCTGGCACTGCTTTTAGCAATACGTCTTGATAATTCGCATATACATTTAATCTCAATTGCTTTTACTTTACCTATTCCTTTGATTTTCTTCAATTGACCAACAGACATATTAACCAGTCCCAAAAGACCGTCATCCATACAGTTCTTAAGAACCTTGTCGGCAAGTTCCACTGAAGACATTCCGCTAACTCCTGTCCTTATAACAACAGCCAGAAGCTCTGCATCAGTAAGACTTTCAACACCGTATTGGTCACATTTTTCATAAGGTCTTAAATTATCAACCTTACCTTCCGTAATTCTGTTTAATTCCATAGATTATAATGGACTAATTAGATAACCTTATAAATTAGAATAGATAAAATAACTCCGATAATTGTTGCAATAGTTATTTTTATCCGGAAAGCAAATGTGATAACAAGCACTCCAAGGTCTAAAACTAACGGATTATCTGAAGATAAGCCAAAAGTCTGACCATATGAAAGCCAGTTCAAAAAATTCACATGAGAAGCAGCTTCACCTAACAAACCGCCTACTACTACTCCAATTAATATAAACAGCAGCAAAAGCCAGCCATTCTTATACTTGGAAATACTACTACTCATAACGCTCCAATCTACCATTTATAATGGTTATTAATATTTGCACACTGAATTAGTATATCACAAATATAATACTAATTAAACAGTTTTTAATAAAATTTATAGTTTTAATAATCCATTTTCGTACATTTTCTGAATGCTCATCATAATACCAAGTTTTGCATGATACCATGTAAGGCCTCCCTGAAAATATACTGCATATGGAGGCTTTACAGGACCATCAGCGCTTAACTCAATGGATGACCCCTGCACAAATGCACCGGCTGCCATAATTACATCAGAATCATACCCCGGCATTGCCCATGGTTCAGGCGTTACAAAGCTGTCAACAGGTGCAGCCATCTGAATTCCCTTGCAGAATGCAAGAAGACCTTCCTTTGTTCCAAGTTCCACAGCCTGAATAATATCAAATCTCTCTTCAGTTCCGTTAGGAATAACCTTAAAACCTGCTTTCTCATAAGCATTTGCCGCAAATATTGCACCTTTAAGTGCACCTGCAACAACTGTAGGGGCTAAAAACAAACCCTGATAAAATGTCTGATTTACATTAAGAGTCGCACCAACTTCCTTTCCTAGTCCCGGTGAAGAAAGCCTGTAGGCAGCCTGTTCAATGCAATCCTTGCGTCCTGCAATATAGCCTCCGCATGGAGCTAACCCGCCACCCGGATTCTTGATAAGTGAACCCACAACCATATCCGCACCAACCTCTGATGGTTCAATACGTTCCACAAACTCACCGTAGCAGTTATCTACCATGCATATTACGTCATGCTTAATATTTTTTATAAATCTAATCAATTCCCCGATTCTTTCGACTGAAAGTGTTGGTCTTTCGGCATACCCCTTGGAACGCTGAATTGTAACTAGTTTTGTTTTCTCATTAATTGCATTTTTAATCCCTTCAAAGTCAAATGAACCGTCAGGCAGTAAATCAACCTGTTTGTAAGAGATTCCATATTCAGCAAGACTTCCCTTTGATGGTCTTATTCCAATTATCTCATCCATCGTGTCATAAGGTTTCCCAACAGGGGATAAAAGCTCGTCTCCCGGACGAAGATTAGATGAAAGCGCAATATTTAGAGCATGTGTTCCGCATATAATCTGGGGTCTTACAAGTGCATCCTCTGTCTTAAATATATCCGCATAAATACGCTCCAGGGTATCTCTTCCGTCATCGTTATATCCATATCCGCTTGTACCGGTAAGATGCATTTCTGCCACGCGGTTTTTTTGCATTGCTTCAATAACCTTCAACTGGTTATATTCCGCATTTTCATCAATTTTATCAAATCTGTCCTTTAATCCTTCAAGTATTATATCACTGTAAGCTATCACCTCATCACTGATTCCAAGCTTTTTATACATTTCTCTCATTATACAATTCCCTTCTTTGAAAGTATTTCATTCATGGTTTCAATCATTTTATTTACATCAGAACCATAATCCCTGTAATCAATTATATTAACATCACGTTCCCGCTTAAACCATGTAAGCTGGCGTTTGGCAAAATGCCTGGTATCCCTTTTTATTATATATTTTATCTCTTCTAATGTTGTTGTTCCATCCAGATAATCTAAAACCTCTTTGTACCCTATCCCCTGCATGGACACATTTTCTTTGGTAAGTCCACGATTTTTAAGTGCTTCAACCTCTGAGACAAGTCCATTATCAAACATGATATCAACCCTTTTATCAATCCTGTCATACAGGCGCTTTCTGTCATCATTTAACACAAAATAAGCATAGTTATACGGAGAATCCTTTACTCTTTCTTCCTCATTATGCTTAGAAATCAATTCTCCGGTTTCATGAAAATATTCTAAAGCTCTCGCAACTCTTTTCACATTGTTAGGATGAATATTCTTCGCCGAATCAGGATCAACCTCATTTAGCATACCGTGAAGATAATCATTTCCTTTTTCTTTTGCCAGGTCGTAAAGATACTGCCTGTATCCATCTACAGTCTCCTCCTCTGTAAAATCAATATCATACAGTATTGACTGAATATAGAAACCTGTTCCTCCCACAAGAATCGGTATTTTACCTTCTGACCAGATTATTTCCATGGCTTGTTTAGCCATTTTCTGAAACAAAGTGACATTAAAATCTGCTTCAGGTTCAAGCACATCCACAAGATAATGCTTTATACCACCCATTTCTTCAGGCATAATCTTAGCAGTACCTATATCCATATATTTATAAACCTGCATTGAATCAGCGCTTATAATCTCACCATTTATTCTTTTTGCAAGACCTATTGAAGCAGCAGTTTTTCCAACAGCAGTAGGACCTGTCAATATCACAAGTGGTTTCTTTTCCATAATTATCCTTCCTAACGGTTTGAATTAGAATTGTTTAAATGACTTTTGCGCTGAGGAAATGAGACTCTAAACTAATCTTGAAGCCTAAGCTGAGAGATTAGTTTGCTTAGAGGCTCATTGGAGCGTTTAGCGCAATGGAATGCAAACAATTATAAATCTGTGAACTTTGCCCTCCGGATTACACAAGCAGACATTTTAAAATTAAATTTCCTTTATATAATTCGTTTAAATTTCCGTTCAATATCATACTTAGTCATCATGATGAGCGTCGGTCTTCCGTGAGGACAGTTATAAGGGTTATCAGCTTTCATAAGCTCATTCATAAGTTCATTCACCTCAGGAAAAGAAAGCCTGTTGTTTCCTTTTACCGCTGCCTTACAAGACATTGAAGCAACCTTTTCTGTAATGAGTTCAGGAGTTGTTTTCCTTGCATCATCAAGAAGACCGTCAACTATATCAATAAGCATCTGCCGGTAGTCCATATTAGGAAGCCCTGCAGGGACACCTGTAATCTTATATTCGTTACCTCCAAAGGCTTCAATTTCATAACCAAGATTATTTAGTATTTCCATATTATCCCTAAGGACTTCTTCCTCGTGGATATTAAAGCTTACGATAACAGGCGGAAATATCTCCTGTGTAGACATTGTCTTTTCCTGCAGATGTTTCATCAGCTTCTCATATAACACTTTTTCATGAGCTGCATGCTGGTCCATGATATAAAATTTATCTTCAAATTCAATCAGCCAGTATGTTTCAAACAACTGTCCAATAATTCTGTAGTTTGAGCCTTTGTCAAGAAGCTTATTCTCAAATAACGACATCTGCTCTGCTTCTTTTTTTGCCAGAGAATTATAGACAGCACTGTCTTCCTTTATCATCTCCTTTGAACGTTTTATTTCAAAAGGCTCAGGAAGTCTGCTGCTTTTTTCATTAAAAGAATCAGCAGGTGCAGGCGAAACTGAAGCTTTCTTTGCGGATGCAGGTGCTGTTTTCTTATCATGCACTAATTCACAATTATTTACCGGCTGCGGATTACTTGCGGACTTAATATCAGGCTTAACCTCCGGCTTTACCTCAGTTTTTATTTCTGCATTCTTGCTCTGCTTAACCTCCGGCTTTGTTTCAGCCTTATCACTCTGCATTTCCTCCGGTTTTGCCTGTATATTCTGTTTAATTTCAGGAAGCCTTGAGTCTACGGTAACTCTCGTCACAAGCTCTCTAGCCTTAAGCCTGTCCGTAACAGCATTCACAATAAAATCATACACAAATTCATTATTGGAAAATCTTAGTTCCATCTTTGTTGGATGCACATTGACATCCATAATCAGCGGATTAATCTTAAAATGAATTGCGGTAAACGGATAATTATGAGGCATGATAAATCCCTTGTAAGCGTCTTCAATAGCCTTCGTAATTATATTACTCTTAATATATCTGCCATTTATGTAATAATTCTCAAATGTTCTGTTACCGCGGCAGATAGCAGGCTTTCCGATAAAGCCTGTCATTTCAATATCCTGAGTCCTTGCATCTATTTCATAAAGATTAGATGTGATATCTCTCCCGTAAACACTATAGATAATATCCTTAAGATTCATATTTCCTGACGTATGGAGCTTGTTCTGATTATTATTTATAAATCTGAACGAAATATCAGGATGAGAAAGAGACAGATACTGCACCAGAGAAGCAATATATCCTGCCTCTGTAGTTACAGATTTTAAAAACTTTCTTCGTACAGGTGTGTTGTAAAAGAGGTTTCTTACAATAAATGTGGTTCCATCCGGAGCACCAATCTCTTCTAAAGACTTCTTTTCTCCTCCCTCGATAACAAAGCGATATCCGTTAAGACAATCAGCTGTTTTTGTAATCAGTTCAACCTGAGAAACAGAAGCAATACTTGCCAACGCTTCTCCCCTGAATCCAAGGGAAGAAACAGTCATCAGGTCTTCCACGGATTTTATTTTGCTTGTAGCATGTCGTTCAAATGCCACCTCAAGCTCGTTACCTGCGATACCGGTTCCATTATCTGTTACCCTTATAAATGAAATACCACCCTCCTTAATCTCCACTGTTACCGCTGTTGCTCCTGCATCAATAGCATTTTCAACAAGCTCCTTAACAACGGAGGAAGGTCGTTCTATAACTTCGCCGGCAGCTATTTTATTAATTGTATTTTGATCAAGCAGCTGAATTGCCATTCCAAATCCTCATTTCTGTGCATTTATGTTTAATTTACGCCACTCCAGCGGTTCTTAGCCTTTCCCTGAAGCCTGTATAAAGTATTAAGCGCATCAATAGGTGTCATAGTTGAAATATCAAGATTACTAATCTCTGTGATTATCTCATCATCCTTAACCGTATCAAATAATGACATTTGCTTTACTTCCAAATCATCAACCTTTTTATAGTTGTCATGCATTTTCTCAAGCTTTTTTGAATACTGTGCAATATCCTTCGCCTTCTGGGAAATGTCTGCATCTGAAAGCTCTGTAACAAGCTCCTTGGCACGGTTAAGAACTGAATCAGGCACACCAGCAAGTCTTGCGACCTGTATTCCATAGCTTTTATCAGCGCCTCCCTTTATAATCTTACGAAGGAACACTATGTCATCACCTTTTTCTTTCACAGCTATGCAATAGTTATTCACCCCGTCTAAGGTTCCCTCAAGCTCGGTAAGTTCATGATAATGTGTTGCAAATAACGTCTTTGCACCAAGAATCTTTACATTTGCAATATGTTCTACAACTGCCCAGGCTATACTAAGTCCGTCAAATGTACTTGTTCCCCTGCCTATCTCATCAAGAATAATAAGACTTTTCTGGGTAGCATTCCTTAATATGTTGGCCACCTCGGTCATCTCAACCATAAAAGTAGATTGTCCCGATGCCAAATCGTCAGATGCACCGACTCTTGTAAATATTCTGTCCACAATGCACAGATTAGCAGAGTCAGCAGGTACAAATGAGCCAATCTGAGCCATTAAAACAATAAGTGCCGTCTGTCTCATATATGTTGATTTACCAGCCATATTTGGTCCTGTAATAATTGAAACCCTGTTACTGCCATTGTCAAGATATGTGTCATTGGCAATGAAGGAATTATTGTTAAGCATTTTTTCGACTACAGGATGACGTCCGTTTTTAATATCAATAATGCCTTTGTCATTAAGCTTTGGTCTTACAAAATTATTCTGGCAGGCCACAACAGATAAGGATGCATAAACATCTATTTCTGCTATACCTTTTGCAGTATTCTGAATCCTTAAAACTTCCGCAGCTATTCTTTCCCTTACATCAGAAAACAAATCATATTCTAAAGCATAGAGCTTATCTTCTGCGCCAAGAATTATATCTTCAAGGTGTTTAAGTTCGTCAGTTGTATATCTTTCAGCATTGGTAAGTGTCTGTTTTCTCACCCATTCAGGCGGAACCTTATCCTTAAAGGAATTAGTAACCTCCAGATAATACCCAAATACCTTGTTATACTTTACTTTCAGATTCTTAATTCCCGTTCTGTCACGCTCTCTTATCTCCAATTCTGACAGCCACTCTTTACCCTTAACCTTGGCATTACGTAATTCATCAGCCTCTGCAGAAAATCCTTCTTTAATGATTCCTCCATCCCTCATGGTAATTGGAGGGTCATCAATAATGGAAGCATCAATCAGATTGAATAAATCGGACAAATTATCTGTCTTTTCATAACATTTTTTCAGGGCATCAGAAGAAAAATCTGAAATAATATTTCTGATATGAGGAATCATTTCCAGAGAATTCTTAAAGGCAATTAAATCCCTTGGATTAGCTGTTTTACAGCTAATCTTTGTCATAATACGCTCTAAGTCATAAACAGGATTAAGGTATTCCCTGATTTCCTCTCTGTCAATCGCTCTGTTATTAAGCTCTTCAATGGCATCCAGTCGTCCTATTATAGTATCTTTTTCCACCAGCGGCTGTTCTATAAAAGATCTAAGCATCCTTGCACCCATGGCAGTTTTGGTTTTGTCAAGAACCCAGAGAAGAGAACCCTTTTTCTGCTTTTCTCTCATAGTTTCCACAAGCTCAAGATTTCTTCTCGAAGAGCTGTCAATAATCATGTATTTACCTGTTGTATAAGGTAAAAGTGATGTAATATGTGGCATGTTACTTTTCTGTGTAACATAAAGATATATAAGAAGCGCTCCTGCCGCATTAATTCCCACTGAATAATCCATAAGCCCCAGACTGTCCAATGTTTTTAAATGAAAATGCTCCATCAGCTTATTTCTTCCGGTCTCATCATCAAAGTACCAGTTATCAGGCGTAGAAACTGCAATACCAAGCTTTTCACTTATAGGCTTAAGATCAATACCGCTCATATTAAAATATTCATTAACAATAATTTCAGAAGGAACAAACTTGTTAATCTCATCTAAAAGATCTGAATATTTATCAAGTTCTGTAACTAAGAATTCACCCGTAGAATAGTCTGCAACGGAAACACCGAGCTTTTCACCGATATAGACAATGCTCATCATATAATTATTCTTTGTCTCATCAAGAGCCTGAGCATTCAGGTTGGTTCCTGGAGTGACTATTTTTATAACCTCACGTTTAACAATACCCTTAGCAGTCTTTGGATCTTCTATCTGCTCACATATGGCAACCTTGTGTCCATTAGAGACAAGTCTGTTAATATAGCTTTCAGCCGCATGAAATGGAACTCCGCACATTGGAGCCCTCTCCTCCTGTCCGCAGTCCTTTCCTGTAAGTGTAAGTTCCAGTTCCTTAGATACCATTACAGCGTCATCAAAGAACATTTCATAGAAATCTCCTAATCTGTAAAACAAAATGCAATCCTTATATTCTTCTTTAGTTGCAATATAATGCTGCATCATTGGTGAAAATTCAGCCATCACCGTTCCTCCGTCAATTTAAGTTCTACGCGTAAAACAATTAAACCAATGAACCCATATAATAAAAGCCTTTGCACTCGTCAAGACGAACTCTTACTATCTTTCCTATTAAATCCGGTTCTCCTTTAAAATGTACTAAAATATTATTAGTCATTCTTCCTGTAACACATTCTTTATCGTGGTCATCAATGTCCTCCACAAGCACTTCCTCAATCTTACCTGTATATCTTTTGATATATTCATGTGAAGTTTCATTAACAGTTGCAAGGAGTCTGTTAAATCTCTCTTTTACAACATCCTCGCTTACCTGATCTTCCATTTTGGCAGCAGGTGTTCCTGTCCTTTTTGAATAGATGAAGGTATATGCGCTGTCAAACTTTGCCTTTCTTACCACATCAAGAGTATCGTTGAAATCATCTTCTGTTTCCCCTGGGAATCCTACAATAATGTCTGTTGTAAGTGAAACATCCGGCATTTTCTCCCTGATTTTACCAACCAGTTCAAGATAATGCTCCTTTGTATACTGCCTGTTCATCAGTTTAAGAAGCCTTGAGCTTCCTGACTGCATAGGAAGATGAATATGATTACATATCTTCTTTGAATTACTTACAGTATCTATAAGCTCATCTGATAAATCCTTTGGATGAGGAGTCATAAAACGGATTCGCTCAAGCCCGTCAATTTTTTCTATTTCCCTAAGAAGTCCTGCAAATGTCATCTTATCTTCAAGATTCTTTCCATAGGAATTAACATTCTGTCCAAGAAGCATGACCTCTTTTACTCCATCAGCTACAAGTTTTTCAATCTCTCTTACTATTTCTCGTGGCTCCCTGCTTTTTTCCCTGCCTCTTACATAAGGAACAATGCAGTATGTACAGAAATTGTTGCATCCATACATTATGTTTACACCTGACTTAAAGGAATATTTTCTCTCAGTCGGAAGTTCTTCAACAATATTCTTTGTATCCTGCCATATATCGATAATCTGGCTGTTAGTAGTCAATCTGTTAAACAAAAGCTCTGCAAGCTTATACACATTGAAAGTACCAAATATAATATCAACAAATCCGTATGATTTCTTGATTTTCTCAACAACCTCCGGCTCCTGCATCATACAACCACACATTGTGATAATCAGATTTGGATTCTTGCGCTTGATGCCGCGCAGCTGACCTAGTCTTCCATAAACCCTTAAGTTGGCATTTTCCCTGACTGTACAGGTATTGTAAATAATAAAATCAGCATTTTCCTCCTCTGTTGTCTCCTCATAGCCTATAGCTTTAAGAATACCAAGCAGCTTTTCAGAATCTCTTGCATTCATCTGACAACCAAATGTATTAACACAAGCCTTAAGCGGACGTCCGGTTTCCTTTGAAAGCTCATCAATAAGCTCCTTGCATTTCTCAATATATACCAACTGTTCCTTCAAAACTTCATCTGAAACAGTCATTCTACCATTATCACTCATTATTTATTCCCTCACCTGTCCGTTTCCATATACAATATACTTGCTTGTTGTAAGCGCAGAAAGTCCCATTGGTCCTCTGGCATGAATCTTTTGTGTACTTATGCCTATCTCTGCACCAAATCCAAACTCAAAACCATCTGTAAATCTTGTTGAAGCATTTACATAAACACATGCTGCATCAACTTCATTTAAAAACTTTTGTGAATTATTATAATCCTTTGTGATAATTGCTTCGGAATGACCTGTATTGTATCTGTTTATATGGGCAATTGCTTCATCAATTGAATCAACAGTCTTTACAGATATGATGTAATCAAGGTATTCTGTTCCCCAATCCTCATCTGATGCAGGAACAACCCTGTCATCAACAGCGCATGCCAGTTCATCTCCACGCACCTCTACATCCTTTTTCTTTAAGGCATCTACAATTAAAGGAATTGCTTCTGAGGCAATGTTTTTATGCACAACCAAGGATTCACAGGCATTGCACACGCCTATTCTTTGTGTCTTCGCATTAAATATTACATTGACAGCCATATCAATATCGGCATACTCATCCACATAAATATGGCAGTTACCTGTTCCTGTCTCTATAACCGGCACAGTGCTGTTCATAACAACATTTTTAATAAGACCGGCACCGCCACGTGGAATAATTACATCAACGTAGTCATTCATCTTCATAAGCTCATTCACAAGAGCCCTGTCCGTATCAGTGATAAGTGAGATTACATCAGGATTAATGCCTGATTCACGTAAACTGTCTTTAATAACCTTAGTAATGGCAATATTTGACTCAATCGAATCGCTTCCTCCCCTTAAGATGCAGGCATTACCTGATTTAAAGGTAAGTCCGAATGCATCAGCAGTAACATTAGGTCTTGACTCATAAATAATTGCAACAACGCCTAAAGGCACAACCTTTTTACCTATTATCAGACCATTTGGTCTTGTTTTCATGCTTGTCACCTCACCAATTGGGTCATCTAAATTAACAAGCACACGTAGTCCTTCAGCCATTCCTTCTATTCTTGCATCTGTAAGAGTAAGTCTGTCAATTAATGCCGGCTTCATGCCGTTATTTCTGGCATTGATAATATCTTTTTCATTAGCCGCCTTAATATAGTCAGCATTCTTAACCAATGCATCTGCAACCATAGCCAGTGCTTTATTTTTTTCATTTGTTCCCAATGTTCCAAGATATCTTGATGCAATCTTTGCATCAGCTCCAATTTCAACAAGTGATTTCATACTATTCTCCTCGCAATATTCTATTTTCGCTGATAATCATATCAGGCTTCATATCAAATTCCTCATGACATACCTCATTGAGTATCTGAAAATCAAAACAAACCGCAACTTTTTTAAGTTTAGGATGACTTTCGATATATCTGTCATAGAATCCGCCACCATATCCTACCCGGTTGAGCTTTTCATCAAAGGCAAGTCCTGGCATAATCATAAGACCTGGTATATCATCAGGTGCCACAGCCGTGCCTTCTATCGGTTCCATAATACCTTTATACCCTTCAACAAGCTCATCCATGGAAGTAATATTGAAAAACTCCATGTCATTGTTTTGTCCATCACAGGTAATAACCTTCGGAACAAATACATTCTTTCCAAGCTCCATACAGTGAGAAATAAAAGGATAGGTATCAACCTCCTGATTGTAACTGACATAGGAAAATATATTCTCTTCATTTTTAAATTCCAAAAGAGAATATAATTTCTCAAAAATCCTACGGCTTTCTTTCTCAATATAGGCCTTCGACAGCTGTTCTTTTTTCTCTTTAATGTATCTTCTAATCTGTTTCTTATCCATGAAACTAATTGCCTTCCTTCTCCATTCTGGCAGTCATCTTTTCATCATGTCTTTGCTTTACATCAATAATTGAACCATCAGGATTTTGTATCTTAATTGTCTCAAGAGTTCCCCTTAAGTTCTCTCTGAACGCAGTAATATATTCAGTGCGTAGCCTTTGCTGTTCCTCCCTTTCAGCCTCTGTAAGCCCTTCTGCCTTTGATTTTCTGTATAATTCGTTAATTCTATCCAATGTAGCCTGGGTTACCATCAAAAAACCTCCTTTACGTGGTAAAAATAACAAGATCATCCCCATTAACAACACAGCCTTTATATTCAGCCCTCATTTTAAATAGCCTGTGGGTTAAATCTGTAATCTTATAAACCTCTATCCTGCTGTTATTCTTCCTGTTAAATAATGACTTTCTTGTCCTGCTCACAACAACAATATCACCCTTAATAAATCTAAATGTCATTGAAGGTGGCAGCCTGTATTCTATTTTACCTGTATTCATGTTTACAAATACGGTTTCATCATTCTCTGTTCTGACTAAATATATTTCTCCATTAATATTGTATGAATAATTTAATTCATTAACAGTATTATCTGAATTTTCGACATTTATTCTTACTTTTTTCACTCTATTCAAATAATCATACATGACAATTTCTTCGTAATTCTTAGTGGAATCACATTTTGAATAAATAACACGGTCATCCATTAGGCGCATATATGGTATTGTCATGCTTCCTTCAGCAACATCAAGCTCATTGATATTAAGATTTATTCCCTCTAATGACAATTCAGATAAAAACTGTTTAATATTTACGAGCGCAACAACTTCTTTCTTTTCAGTTGAAACCCCACCAAATTTAATAATACAGTTATTTCCTCCCAGGGAAATAAGCTTATGTACGCCTAATTCAGCAACTATTCCGGATTTAATCGGAACATTAACATCAGTTTCAATATCTCTTATTATCGCTTCAAATGAGCCATCCTCTTCAAATGTTTCAAATATAAAATGATTCTCATCAAGTGCAAAAAGTTTAAAATCAATGGAATTGATAAGTTTTTCTGATAATATTTCAAAAACATACACACATTTACTCTCGTTTGTATCGTATGTGTATTTATAAATCTTTACTGCAACCACCGACTCTGTAACAGATTCAACAGATGTATAGAAAATGTAGTCATGATCCGGTGCGGCATACTCTATATCAGTAAAATGATATTTTTTGACTTCAGGAGAAATCTCAAACCGCTCATTACTTTTTGTATTAAGAATAAACAATCTTTTCCCAACACGATTAAGAAGCTGATAATTAGCGTCGGTAATCTGGAGAAGGATATCCCTTCCCAGCGATGAGCATATTCCATTTTCAGAATTCTTAATAAATCTGATATCCATGCTATAATTTCTCCATCATTAAACAAATGTCACAATGTTATTCTATCAACTCTAATAGATTAAAATCCGGGGATTTATGATTAATAAACAAAGTTCCTATGTTCTCCCCCTTCATTATAGCCACAATATTATCAATATTGTTACCGTTAGTAATTACCATATCAACACCGGCATTTGTCGCAATCTTAGCTGCAACAATCTTAGCTGCCATTCCGCCAGTTCCGACGTTGCTTCCTGAAGTTGATTTTCCCATTCCAATTAGATTATCATCAATGTTTTCAACTATGTTTATAAATTTCGCATCAGGGTTTGACTTTGGATCATCGGTAAACATACCGTCTATATCCGATAAAAGAATAAGCAAATCAGCACCAATAATTGAAGAAACTATTGCCGAAAGGCGGTCATTATCACCAAATGTCTGAACCTGTTCAATTTCATATGTTGAAACACTGTCGTTTTCATTAACAATTGGAATTGCTCCGAGCCTTAAAAGCTCTTCAAATGTATTCTTAACATTATTGCGGCTTACATCATTAAGAATTGTATTCTTTGTCATAAGAACCTGAGCCGCAATTGAATTGTATTCTGAGAATATCTTCTGATAGACCATCATAAGCTTGGCTTGACCAATTGCTGCACACGCCTGTTTTGCAGGGAGATTATCAGGTCTTTCACTTAAGCCTATGGAATTTCTTCCAACGGCAATTGCTCCTGATGAAACCAGAACAACGTCTTTACCTGAATTCTTAATATCAACTAATATTCTTATAAGCTTTTCTATTTTTAACAGATTAAGCTTCTGAGTATCCTCATGCATCAAAGATGAAGAACCAATTTTTATAACTATTCTCTTTTTATCCTTTAATAACTCTCTATAATTACTCATACAACCACCATAAGTCCTTTGAATTATAATAAACAGCAATATAGAATTTTACTATACAAGCCGTTATTTTGCAAGTAACAGGCTGTTTCACAGATATGTTTCACATATGCTTTCATAAACCTTTTCAGCCGTCTTAATTCCATCAACTGACGCAGAAGTTATGCCTCCTGCATAACCTGCTCCCTCACCACAAGGGTATAGACCCTTTAAACTTAATGACTCTGAATTATCTCCCCTGATTATGCGAAGTGGACTTGATGTCCTGGATTCAACTCCTGAGAATACAGCATCCTCCATATCAAAGTCCTTAATCATATTAGCACATCCATGAACGCCTTCAACTAAAGCATCAGAAACAAACTTTGGAAGCACACGTCTTAAATTTCCAAATTGAAATTGTCCCTTAATACAAGGCGTTACTTTTCCAAATCCTTCTGAAATACGGTTATTCTCAAAATCCGAGAACAATTGTACCGGAACAGCGCCATTACACTCATCGAAAGCAGCCTTTTCAAGTTTTCTCTGAAATTCCATTCCTGAAAGAACACCATTTCCAAAATCCTGTGGAGTGACTGTAACAATCATCGCACTGTTAGAATTAGATGAATCTCTTTTGGAATAACTCATTCCGTTTACACAAAGATGCCCCTCCTCAGATGAGGCATTGACGACAAATCCTCCGGGACACATGCAGAAAGAATAGACTCCTCTTTCAACCCCTGTAATATGCGATTTCCAAGTCACTTTATAATCGGCAACAGGCATCATATGAGATGTTACCAGAGAATCATCACCATAAGCATTAACGTTTATCATACGCTGCGGATGCTCTAACCTTAACCCGACAGCAAAGGACTTGGGTTCCATGGCAATATTCAGGGAATACAGATATTCAAATGTATCTCTTGCACTGTGACCGATTGAGAGAATAACGCGGTTACACAGCCGTTCTGTAACCTGATTAGTATGAACATTTTTTATAAGAACACCATTTATGGTATTATCAGATATTATAAGTTTTTCCATGCAGGAGCCAAAATGTATTTCACCGCCAAGACTAACGATATATTCCCTGATATTTTTAACAACAGTTTTCAAAACATCCGTGCCTATATGCGGTTTATTGACATACAGTATTTCAGGATCAGCTCCGAATTTCACAAATGTTTCCAGAACATTTTTTATCCTGCCTGTGTTGTCTTTTATCATTGTGTTTAATTTCCCGTCGGAAAATGTTCCTGCACCACCCTCTCCAAACTGGACATTACTCTGGGTATTTAACGTAAGATTATCCCAGAAAGAATCAACATTCCTGCACCTGTCGTCAATGCTTTCACCTCTTTCATATATTACAGGGCAAAGTCCTGCCTCACTTAATTTAAGTGCTGCAAATATGCCTGCAGGTCCAAATCCAATTATCACCGGTCTGTCTGATTCTCTCAATCTAAATCCCAACGACTTGTCATTGTTCCCTGGAAATTTATAAGAAATACTCTCTGTTATCGGATTGTTACCGCATTTTTTTGATAAATTCACAGGATGTCCGTTTTCTTCAATGGTCATTACGCCTACTGAAAATACATAATAACAATCCGGTTTATGTCTGGAATCCACGGACCTTTTTATAATCTTATATGTAACTCGACCGTTATCCTTTATTCTCAAGGTTTTCTTTATTGCATTCTCAAGCTGATGATTTAGTTCTTCATCAGTCTTTACCGGTCTGATTTTTATATTGTTAATAGTTATCATTTTACTCATAACATAATTCCTTTACTTTAGAGCAGACTGCATGAGCACTGCTCCAGGCCCACTGCAGATTATATCCCCCACATATACCGTCCACATCCAGTATTTCTCCGGCAAAAAATATACCACTACAAAGGAGGGATTGAAGATTGTCATCAAGTTCCATTAAATCCACTCCGCCCTGACATACCTGGGCACTGTCAAAGCCTTTAGATCCGGTAATTGTATACTCACAGTGCTTAAATAATCCAACTAGTCTTTTAATATGTTTATCGCTTAATTCAGATATCTTAGATGAATTGCTTATACCTGCCTGTTTTGCCAGAAACATACACAACTTCCTGTTAAGAATACCCTCAAAAAACTCAATAACAGTTTTATTCTGAAAATCTCTTTTTCTTAAATAATAATCTGACATAAGTTCCTCATACGATATATCAGGTGTTAAATCAAGCACAGCTTTAACCTTTGACTTTCTTTCAAGCCCAAGACATGCGAATCTGCTAACCTGAAATACAGGTATTCCTGATATCCCGTAATCTGTAAACTGAATTTCTCCCTTGTCAGAGACAATCTTCTTATCATCAATATATATTTCAACAGTTCCCGTATTTCTGACACCTGCCGAAAGTTTACAATCCTCCTTGCAGGTTAATGCAACAAGTGCCGGAAGCGGTTTTATAATTTTATGTCCCATCTTTTTTGCAAGTATATATCCACTTCCATCAGAACCGGTTTTAGGAGCTGCCTTAGAACCTGTGGCAATAATAATTGTCTTACATTTTATTATGAACGTCTCAGCTTCTTTATCAGTTATATATAGCTTATAATCTCCGGTTTTACCCTCTATATTCTCCACTTCACATTTATAATAAACCCTGGCTGCATTGTCAAAAGCATAAGTCCTTAAAGCATTCTGAAGAGAGGAAGCTGTCTCAGAATGAGGATAAACATAACCGTTTTTTTCTTTCATAAACACACCCAGACTTTTGAAAAATGAAATTACATCCTTCTCATTAAATCTTTCAATAACAGATTTTACTTTCCCGGGGCAGTTACTCCTGAAGCAATCCATATCCATTTTAAGATTAGTAAAATTGCATTTGCCATTGCCTGTTGACAAAAGCTTATTTCCAAGCCTGTCTGTATGCTCAATTATTAAATAGCTGCAACCAAGACGCGCAAGATTAGCAGCAGACATAAGACCTGCTGCTCCTCCACCAATTATTACACAGTCTACCTTAGTATTATCACTCATTACAATTCACTCAGCTGCTATAAGCCTGTAAAAACTCATACAGCTCCTTCTCATTATCGAAATAAATTCCTGTTTCAATATTCTTTCTGGCATCAACAGGAAGCTGTTCCAGTCTGATTGAGGCATAATCAAAGAACTCCAGCTCCTCATTAAATTCATCCCGGACAATATATATAACCACAGTATCCTTTGTAGCCTTAATCATATATTTATAAAAGTTGCTCTTATCAGTATCTATGGCAAGTCCACCTGATGAATCAGTTGTATCTTCAATACCATCCCTGGAATCATTGTCAGAATTTATTATTCTTACAAAAAATAATAATAACAACAGGGAAACTATAAGTCCTGCCACACACAAGCCAACAATAAAATATTTATTTTTAAACATAACAGCTCCTTAATAAATGTTTATACTAAAGAGCATTTCCAAAAATAAACAAAATATTCTGCATTTTATAATTTGAAAGCATGTCCTAATAAATCGGCAAGATAATAAATACGCAATTCATTATTACCTTCCAGAATAATCTTCGTACTGCTGTCAAAAAATTCAGCCATAACCTGAAGACATATTCCGCATGGAAATGTCTCCTCTGTTTCCATGGAACATATTGCTATGGCATCAAATTTCTTTTCTCCTTCACTTACAGCTTTATAAATCGCTGTTCTTTCGGCGCAGTTTGTTGCTCCATAAGAGGCATTCTCTATATTACAACCCGAATAAACCTTGCCTGAAGCACCCAACAAGGCTGCTCCAACCTTAAATTCTGAATATGGAGAGTATGAATAACTCATGGCTTCCTTCGCCATTCTCATCAACTCTTCATCTGTAACCTTATTATCATTCATACAACACCTCCGGATAAATGATATAAACTAATTATCTATTAATCCCCAACGTATCCAGCACCTGGTTCTGTTTCTCGATCATTACCTTTTCCTCATCAGGTACCATATGGTCATACCCACACAAATGCATCATGGAATGGGCAACTAAAAATGCAAGTTCTCTTTTAGGTGAGTGACCATATTTATCTGACTGTTCCATAACCTTTTCAACAGAAATAACTATATCGCCAAGAACAAGTTCCCCTGAATCCGGATTAAAATAATCCTCTGAATCCAGATCAAGTGTATCCTTCAGTCCCTCGAAATCAGATGGTGTCTCATATTCAATCATAGGAAATGACAATACATCCGTTTCAGAATCCACATCCCTGTACTCTTTATTAATTTCATGTATTGACTCATTATCCGTTAAAACAACGTTTATCTCAGTTTCATATGGGCATCCCTCCTGCTCGAGTGATGCTGTTACAACAGACTTAATTATATTCTCATAATCAAGATTAAGTACTTTATCTGTATCATAATCGATATTAATTGTCACCCTTGTTTACCTCCATTTCTTCTATTGTCTTTTTTATTCTGTGAATATTTTAAACTTCGTCTATCCTGATTTATGGTATGTTTCTTTTCGTATTCCTCATAAGCTTTTACAATCTTTTGTACAAGCGGATGTCTTACAACGTCCAGGTTAGTAAGATTGCATACACCTATTTCCTCAACCTTTGACAAGACCTTTAATGCGATTTCGAGACCGGAAACCATATCGTAAGATAAATCCTTCTGCGTTAAATCTCCTGTAATTACAGCCTTAGAGCCAAAACCAATTCGTGTAAGAAACATCTTCATCTGGGCCGGTGTGGTATTCTGTGCCTCATCAAGAATAATAAAGGCATTATCCAGTGTTCTTCCTCTCATATAAGCTAACGGAGCAACTTCTATTAACCCTTTCTCCATATTGGCATTAAAGCTTTCAGCACCCATAATCTGGTAGAGGGCATCATATAGAGGTCGAAGATAAGGATCCACCTTACTCTGCAAATCTCCAGGGAGAAATCCCAGCTTCTCACCTGCCTCAATTGCAGGTCTTGTAAGTATAATCTTATTAACCTCATTATTCTTAAATGCTGTGATTGCCATGGCCATTGCAAGATATGTCTTTCCTGTACCTGCCGGTCCTACACCAAAAACAATCATTTTATTTCTGATTTCATCAACGTACTTCTTCTGACCAAGTGTTTTGGGTTTAATAGGTCTTCCCGCAATAGTTCTTGCTATAGTATCCGAATCAATCTCTAACACAGACTCCTCTTTGTCTTCAAATGACAACGAAAGTGCATAATCTATATTCTGTCTTGTAATCTGGTTGCCACGCTTTGCCAGTTCTATCAGGTTATTAAGAATACCTACAGCCTTGTCTGCATTACGTTTAGGTCCAATAACCTTTACTTTTCCGTCACGCATAACAATATCAACTTTTAGTGTTTTCTCAATAACTTTTGCATATTCATCGCACTGTCCAAATATTGTACCACAATATTGGGCAGGAACATCAATTAGGATTTCAGTATTATCCATCAGCATCTCCTTGATAATCAAGCATTTTACTGGTTGTCTGCAATATCTTTGCAGTAATTTCCGACTGCAGAGTCATTGTTGACGCACCTGTATTAATATTAACACGATAATCTAATATTTGCACTCCATTTTCATTTAATTTCCGAAGATAAGCTGATAATCTTTCATTCAATTCATTTTTTCCTTCCTCTGTTGATAAATTTACCTCAACAGTACTGTAAGAAAAATATTCCTCCACTCCGTAAATTATAGGTGAATACAGATATTTTCCGAATTTCACGTTATTTATCTCCTCAACCTTTGTATATTCACAGTTATCCTTAAGCTTTAAGCCCGCTTTATATTTTTTATTGTTGAAACCAACAAAATACTTTTTTACACTATCCCCATCATATTCTATGATACTTTTCTTTAAATTCACTGTGTCTTCATAGGTCAGTTTTGTAATTATATACACGTCAGCATCTGCACAAATGCCTTTACTTTCCGTTACCTCTCCATTGTCATCATTAATGTCTACAATACCCTTTACCAAAACATCTCCAATTTCAACATTATCCCCTTCTTTCACTAAGGGAGTTCCTTTTCTTGTCACAATGGAGCTTATTATTCCACTGTTATTTGCTATAAGACTTGTATTTTCAGTACCTGATTCATTTAATTTATCTTTAGAAATATTTTCTTTTACATTTATTATAAGTGAACTGCCTTGTACACGCACATTAATCCACGCAATCTCTGAAAGATTATTCTTTAATATTTCCTCTGTTTTTATACAATCAATATCTGATGTTTTCATGGCTGCCGCAATATTATTGTCACTTAACACCTTAATAACCTGGCTGTCTGAATTAATGAAATTCCCCTCTATTGAAATATTCCACAAATACATTCCGGTAATTTTTATAATTACAACAGCTAATGCAATTCCAATTACAAAAGAAAAATGTTTTCTGTATCTGTGAAGTATAAATCCCGGTCCATATTTTTTTACAATTCGGACTCTTACCCCGGTGAGTCTTACAGGTCTTCTAATCTTATAAAAATCCTTCACACTCATGAAAAATTCCATATAATCCCGTTCTTCATCGTTGTTTGAACTAAAAAAATGTATATTAAAAAATTTTATATCATTTTTTAGACATATATTGAGAAATCTGAAAGAATCTTCACCTGACAGTCTGATTTTTAAAAAATGCTTTGATTTATTATTCATAATTGACAGACAGAACCTTTCCCCTGATGCATAATTCGTCCTGATCTATATACGAAATAACAAAATCACTTCCGCCAACTGCCAGTATTCCTCTGTAAGTCAGTATGCGGATTTTTCGGTCTTCATAATCTATTATTTTCTTGTAATTTTCTATACAAACCTCCCGATTTCCGCAAAATGTAACAACTGTTTCATTATGCATCACAGACCAACCACAAGATATATTTATAAATGATATGAATAAATTTGCGGTAATATGAATAACTGGAAAATTAAATAAGCCGGTGTATCCAACGGACACACCGACTTAAATGATAATTCGCTATAAAAATTAGTTAAACTTACGTTTTCTAGCAGCTTCTGACTTTTTCTTACGTCTTACGCTTGGCTTTTCGTAATGTTCTCTCTTACGAATTTCCTGCTGAATGCCAGCCTTAGCACAGTTTCTCTTGAATCTGCGTAATGCGCTATCTAAAGACTCGTTCTCTTTAACGATGACATTTGACATAACTTTTCCTGACCACCCTTCTGTTGCAAATTGTGCTAACAATACATAAATAGGGTATTTACTAATCGCACATAAAGTATTATACCACATAAATATTTCCAGTCAACTAAAACTTTATAAATTTCTTTTTGCACCTGCATAAGTGCATAATATTTATCCATTTTATAAATAATATGTTTAGAAATGAGGTGCATATAAATCATGAATGTTGAATTTGAAAAAGCTTTCGGCGATAACATCCGTCGTTTCAGAAAGTACCGTAATATGACTCAGGAACAACTATCAGCAAAGCTTCAGGTATCAGGATGTGATATTACACGAAGTGCACTTGCTAAGATTGAAGTTGGTCAAAGACATTTATATCCTGACGAGATTAAACTTATCAAAGAAATACTGGATATAAGCTTTGATGATTTATTTGACTTTTAAAAACGATAAGCGCATCCTTACTTTTTAATAGGCGTAGGATGTGAAAAAACTAATTTAAGATTTTGCTTGGCAAGGCGTAAAAAATGGGTCTGTCGCATCAATAAATTAATGCGGCAGGCCCATTTTTACACTTTCAGCTTTATAAATAAACTTTTCACACCCTGTTACTATGATGCGGAGTCAATCGCGTATCGTGGAGCTTACTTTATCTGACTGCCAAGAACTTCTGAAACCTTACCAAGAAGTTCATCAATACCTGACGGATTCTTACCTCCGGCCTGAGCCATATTAGGACGGCCGCCACCTCCGCCACCTACTATTGGAGCAAGAGTCTTAATAAGATTTCCTGCATGTGCGCCCTTTGCGATTACATCATCTGTAACCATGGCAATCATGTTAACCTTATCTCCACCCAGGGCACTTACAACTACAACCACACCTGAGCCAATCTCAGTCTTTAACTTATCACCTAAGTTCCTAAGCTCATTCATGTCAACATTGTCAACCTTGGTTGCAATGAACTTTACACCCTTTACCTCTGATACAGAGACTTCTCCAAGTGCATTATTAGCAAGCTCAGCCTTAAGCTTTTCATTCTCTGAACCCAACTTCTTTATCTCCTCATTAAGAGAATTAATTCTGTTAAGAAGCTGTGCAGAATCAGTCTTGGCAGCCTTACATGCCTCATCAATAAGCTGTTCAAGATTCCTGTAATAATTCATTACGTTGTCGCCTGTGATAGCCTCAATTCTTCTTACACCTGCAGCGACACCGCTTTCAGAAAGAATCTTAAACTGCCCAATCTCAGATGTATTAGATACATGCGTTCCGCCACAGAATTCCTTCGAGAAATCTCCCATGGAAACAACTCTGACAAAATCCCCGTATTTCTCGCCAAAAAGCTGCATAGCTCCACTCTTCTTGGCATCCTCGATTGATAAAACTTCTGTTACAACCTGTAGCTTTTCAGCTATCTTAGCATTTACCAAAGCTTCAACCTTATCAAGCTCTTCTTTTGTCATAGCCTGGAAGTGGCTGAAATCAAATCTTGTTCTTTGGCTGTCCTGATAAGAGCCTGCCTGCTCTACATGGGTACCCAGAACTTCTCTCAAAGCCTTCTGTAAAAGATGTGTAGCAGAATGGTTCTTGCAGATTGCAGCCCGGTAATCTGCATCAACTATAAATCTGGCAGTCTCCTTATTATTAATAATTCCCTTGGTAACTATTCCAATATGACCTATCTTATTACCAACAAGCTTAACAACATTCTTAACCTCAAATTCACCCTCAGCAGTACGAATCACACCTATATCATTCATCTGTCCACCCATTGTGGCATAAAATGGTGTCTGCTCTGCTATAATTGTTCCCGTCTGACCCTCGCCGAGGAAATCTACAAGCTTAGATGAAGTCTTATCACCATCTGCCTCATCAAGGGAAATATATTCGATTCTTTCCTCAGCCTCAAGCTTATCATATCCGTCAAACTCAGATACAATGGAAACATTATCAAATACAGAAGCATCAGCTCCCATATAATTAGTCACTTTACGTGCACTTCTGGCTGTTTCCTTCTGTTTCTTCATAGATGCATCAAAGCCTGCGTTATCAACTGACAGACCTTTTTCTTCCAGAATCTCAAGTGTAAGATCAAGTGGAAAACCGTAAGTATCATACAGCTTAAATGCATCTGCTCCTGAAAGTTCACTCTTTCCCTCAGCCTTTACAGCATCAATCATTGAATTAAGGATATCAAGTCCCTGATCGATTGTCTTGTTAAATGCCTTCTCCTCATTTGAAAGAACAGTAAGAATATAAGCTTTCTTATCCTCAAGTTCAGGATAACCATCCTTACATTCATAAATAACAGTCTCGGAAATCTTACTTAAGAATTCACCCTGAATGCCTAGCTTTCTTCCATGTCTTGCAGCCCTTCTTATGAGTCTTCTAAGAACATAACCCCTTCCCTCGTTAGATGGCATTACGCCATCAGAAATAAGGAAAGTAGATGAACGTATATGATCTGTGATAAGTCTTATTGAAACATCATTATCATCATCTGTCTGGTATACCTTGCCTGAAAGCTCACAAATCTTGTCTCTGATAGCCTTCATAGTATCAATATCAAATACTGAATCAACATCCTGAACTACTACTGCAAGTCTCTCAAGCCCCATACCTGTATCTATATTCTTATTGGCAAGCTCTGTATATCCGCCCTTGCCATCGCCATCAAACTGCGTAAATACGTTATTCCAGACCTCCATAAATCTGTCACAGTCGCAGCCTACCTTACAGTCAGGCTTGCCACAGCCATACTTAATTCCGCGGTCATAATAAATCTCAGAACATGGACCACATGGACCAGCACCATGCTCCCAGAAGTTATCACACTCACCAGTTTCAGGGTCTCTGTAGAATCTTGTTATCTTCTCGGCGGGAACACCAACTTCCTTAGTCCATATGTCAAATGCTTCATCATCCTCACCATATATAGATGGATAAAGTCTGTCAGGATCCATTCCCACATACTCTGTTAAAAACTCCCAGCTCCAGGCAATAGCCTCATGCTTAAAATAATCTCCAAAAGAAAAGTTACCAAGCATTTCAAAGAAAGTAAGATGTCTTGCTGTCTTTCCAACATTATCAATATCACCTGTACGAACACACTTCTGACATGTCGTAACTCTCTTTCTTGGCGGAACCTCAAGACCGGTAAAATATGGCTTCAATGGAGCCATACCGGCATTGATAAGCAAAAGTGACTTATCATTTTGTGGAACCAGCGAAAAACTGTTCATTTTAAGATGATCCTTACTTTCAAAGAAATCAAGATACATCCTTCTTAATTCATTAACACCTCTGTACTGCACTTCTTCTTCCTCCCGATGAGCTTTAGCTCATATTTATTATTATAATCTTACTCTTCATTAGCCACAACAGCCTCAGCCTCTGCGCCGTCAGCAGACACCTGTTCAAGCTTTGCCGCCTTACCTGCATCAACCTTTTTTCTTATTGTACTGCCTATAATCCATGCCACAACAATAAGAGCAAGCATTATTATAAACTTTACCAACTGAAATGCAATTTCAGTTCCAACACTTAATGCAACCATAAAAAACCTCCTCAAGTAATTAGTTTCTTACAAGCATTTTATTAAAAAGCCTGAAATATTTTATCATATCACTATCCGTTTTTCAACATTTCCATGAACCATTATCACAAAAATAAGCAGCTGAGTTCTCTGCGGCTCTTATAATATTCTTATCATAGCCAATCACCCCAAGAAGCTTAATAGCATTTCTTGTAGTCGCAGGTCCTTTGTAAAGTTTAAAATTAAACTTCACATCGTCATCAGTGACCTCCTCCTGAAAATGATAATTATCAAAGTAACCCTTTAGAATAGTCGTTAGCTCGATATCATGGGTTGCCGCAAAGCACAATACATTCTTAGTACACAGACTCTTAAGAATCTCTGATGATGCAGCTATTCTTTCAACAGTATTGGTTCCCCTTAAAACTTCATCTACAAAGCATAATTCAGGAATATCATTATAACCTGCAGCATCAAGAATTCGTTTTAAGGACTTTATCTCCACCATATAATAACTGCTTGAATTACTCAGATCATCCCTTAAAGCCATTGATGAATATATCCTGTACATTGGTGCCGAATATTTCTTTGAAACACTGGTAAAAATTGTCTGCGCTAATATTGCATTGATTGCAACGGTCTTTAAAAAAGTTGACTTACCTGAAGCATTAGAGCCTGTAAGAAGTACATTCTTATTAACAATTATCGAATTGGAAACCGGTTCAGAAATTAATGGATGAAATAAATTCACCGCCTCAAATGATAAATCGGAATTAACATGAAACTCAGGTTTAGACCAGTATGGCAGCATCTGTCTGAAAGACGCGATAGCAATACAGCTCTCTATTCTTCCCAATCTTTCAATAAGCTCGTACACATTCTCCTTCTGGGCATCAAGTTTTCCGAGAATATTGTTATATTTTATCAGGTCAGCATGGGTAAACATGCGAAGGTAATCAAGCAGTACCTGAACAAACGAGCCATCAACAGTGCCTGACTCAATAAGCCATGCTTTTCTGGTAATAGGTACAAAATCCTTTCTCAACTTATTAAGAGCATCATTATAATCCTTCAGAAAATCATAGTTCAAAGCACATATCTTATCAACAGCCTTCGTCATCCGGACTATCTGATTAACGCAGATAAAATACTTTTCAACACCTGCTTTATATTTGTAATATGACAAAATTGAAAATGCTACTGCAGCCAGGGAAACCCATATTCCCATAACAGGATTAACAAATATGGTAAATATCAATGCCGAAACAAATATAATAATTGAAAGATAATGAATAAAATTACTTTGTTTCTTCTGCTCAACAATAACATCAATATAATCGCTTATAGATATACCTTTGACACGTCCAAGTTTCACAAAAATCTTCTGAATCTCAATTCTTTCCTTCTCATTAGAAGAAAATGCTTCTATCAGGTTGTCCGCCTCTTTAAGTTTATCCTTATCATACTCCGGCTGTCTTAACATTTTGTACAGATATTCCTGCCCTACGGAAGAATTGGTATTATTGATTATCTTGAAGATATCATCCATCCCCAAATCATTCCATGTAATATCATCAATGCACAAATTATTTTTATTGTTTAAAAAATAATGGGAAACATTATCATAATCTTCGGCTTTCCCCTTAAACTTTGCCGGTCTTCCCCATGCTTTATTAATTCGTTTTACTATCTCTGTTCTTTTTCTTATGCTGTCAGTGACAGTAACATATATGCCTATCAGCAATACCAGTACAATAAAAACAATCAGTTTAATATCATATTGTCCCATAAGTTATATTTGCTCCGTTCTATAATGATTTAGCAGTATTTAATGCTACCTCCATCATCTGTGAAAATGAAGATTGTCTCTGCTGTGCACTCAGATGCTCATCCCTGTATAAATGGTCACTGATTGTTAACATACACAGTGCCTTTTTGCCAAATTTAGCAGCATTCATATAAAGAGCCGCCGCCTCCATCTCAACACACAATGCCCCCATATTCTTCCATGAATCATTAAATGACTTATTGTCGTTGTAAAACACATCACTTGAAACAACATTTCCAACATTTGGCCTGATTCCCATTTTAACTGCTTCCTCATAAGCCTTTGACAGTAAACTAAAATCTGCAATGGGAGCAAATGTGCCGGGAAGCTTATATTGTGATGCATAGTTGGAATCTGTACATGCTCCCATACCAAGAACAATATCCATAAGTTTTATGTCGTCTCCTAAAGCTCCCGCTGAACCAATTCTTATTATTGCCTCAACATCATACTCATTAAACAATTCGTAGCTGTAAATTCCTATTGATGGCATTCCCATACCGCTTCCCATAACAGAAACTTTGACTCCATCGTACTCTCCTGTATATCCATACATATTACGTACGGTATTAACCTGTTTATAATTACTCAGATATGTCTCTGCAATATATTTTGCCCTAAGGGGGTCTCCAGGCATAAGACAAACTTTGGCAATATCACCCTTATTAGCACTATTGTGTGGTGTAGACATAATAATCCTCCTTAAAACTAAATTAATCAAGCAATGCCAGATACCAAACGGCACCTGGCCTGATACTTATATTACTTTCCCGGATACTTAATTACAGCATCAACGTCATATCCTCTTAACTTATCTCTTCCCTTAAGTCCCTCAAGTTCAATAAGAAATACTATCTTTACAACTTCGCCACCCAATTGTTCAACGAGCTTAATGATTGCTTCAATAGTGCCACCTGTAGCAATAAGATCATCCACAATGACAACCTTCTGACCGGGAGTAATTGAATCTTCATGCATTTCAATTGTTGCAGTACCATATTCAAGCTCATAATCAGCGGATATTGTCTTACATGGAAGCTTTCCCTTCTTTCTTACCGGCACAAACCCCTTGCCATGATTATATGCCACAGGAACGCCAAATATAAAGCCTCTTGATTCCGGTCCCACAACCACATCAAACTCAGCATCTCCAATCAGTTCTGAAAGTCCGTCTATAGCAAGCTTAAGTCCTTCAGGACTCTGTATTACAGATGTAATATCTCTAAAAATAATACCCGGTTCAGGAAAATCCGGTATACTTCTTACGTACTCTTCTACTTTTTTCATATTATTCCTCGTTTCTTAATTAGTTTTTAACACGTCTCCATTAAACAAATCTGTGCGCATCATGTTGTAATTATATCATTTCACGAATGATTTTCCCACTATAATATTAAAAAATTATACAATAAGACACACAAGTCCTGAATTCTCATTCATAACCTTTTCAAGTGTATCAGAAATCTTATCCATGCTTTCCTGTGTTATGTTATGAGTTTTTTCATAGATTCCGTCATTTACAATCTGCTCAATCGTTTTTCCAAAAATGTTGGTTTCCCATATTCCATCCGGATCTTCCTTTGTATTATTCTTTATATATTCAATCAGATCCTCAGCCTGATTCTTTGTGCCAACAATAGGGGCAATTTCAACCTGAATCTGTGTTTTTAAAAGATTGATTGATGGCACCTTTGCTTTTATCTTTACTCCGTATTTATTTCCATTATGTATAACGACAGGTTCATCGAGTTCAATATCACTTCTCACAGGAGTGACAACTCCATATCCCATCTGTCTTACCTGCGACATAGCATCACCTACATTGACATATTCCTGTTTTTTTAGTGCCAGATCCCTGATTGTGCTTATAAGTTCATAGTCATCGCTGATTTCTGTACCTGTCAGTTCACTGATAATATTATAGTAAACTTGAGAATCTATCGTTATCCCTACATTGACAACACCTGTTGCAGGATCTGTTTTTTTCAATTCAATAGCACTAATATGTCCTTTACTGTTATCAAAAGAAAATGTATCTGTATCCTTAATTGTATTGATAGCCTGCATACAGTCATACGCTGCCCCAAACAGTTCTTTTTTCAGCCAGTGTCCGCTATCAAGCATCTGAATCCAGTCAGGTGCATAGAAATTAATCTCTGTCACAGGAAATTCCTTTAATACTCCATTTAAAATTGCAGTAACATCTTCCTTTCTGAGCTGGTCGCAGTTCATAGGAATAACCTCAACACCATATTTCTCTGACATTTTCCTTGCCTCTTCCCTGCTTTCCTCAGAATAAGGCTTTAAACAGTTTAAAACAACAATAAATGGCTTTGAGATATTTTTTAATTCAGCTATGGTAGTTTCTTCAGCAGGGATATAGCTGTCCCTGTCTATATCAGAAAATGAGCCGTCTGTCGTGACAACAATGCCAATAGTTGAATGTTCTTTTATAACCTTTCTTGTACCCGTTTCAGCAGCCTTGGTAAATGGCACTGGGACATCAGACCATGGGGTCTTAACCATTCTTTCCTTGCCATTTTCAGTGTGACCGTTTGCTCCGTCAACCATAAAGCCCACACAGTCAATGAGCCGTACTTTCATGGAAACATCGTCTATTGGGCAGACAACAGCAGATTCACTTGGAACAAATTTAGGCTCAGTTGTCATAACCGTTGTACCGCCTGCACTTTGTGGAAGTTCATCCCGTGCTCTTTCCTTTGCAAATTCATTTTCCATATTCGGAATAACATACAAATCCATAAATCTTTTAATAAATGTTGATTTACCTGTTCTTACCGGTCCAACAACACCAAAATAAATTTCACCGTTTGTCCTTGTACTGATATCCCTGTATATATTATAACTATTATCCAATGACTGATTTGCTACCATATCCATAGGCACCTCCAATATATACTGTTTATATATATTCAGGAGAAAATAGGGTTATTCATCAAACTTTACTCTTACAAAGAATCCTCTGGAAGTCTCACCAACCTCCGTCACAATTCCACTTCTTGATTTAAGTCTTTCAGGCGTTGAATAATTTCCTGACATCGCAACAGCAGGTTCTATTGTATAATAATAGCTGCTAGGCAGTTTTCCTTCTGTAATCTCCACCTCCTGTCCAACCTCAACAAGATTTGGCCGGCTCATGGTAAAATCCATCTCACGCATAAATAGTCTTCCTTTCACAAATTTCATCAAATAAATGTATGTAAAATATTCTAAAACCTACGGTATAAAATAAAAATATTCACACGCAGGCACGCTCGCGCTACTTGTCGCTCCTAGCGGTACATAAGACTCTAAAAAACAGAGCCTAAGTACCGAGGGCTCCAAAGTACCTGTGTATGAAACATTTTTATTTATACCTTCTGTTTTTTCATCCGTTTCACAAACGACTAATAAATCATAATAATATGTGTTTATAAAACGACTTTTTTCACTGAACAGTTGTGCAGTTTTACTATATTGCAAGCCGGACTATTTGCAAACGCCGGTGCTTGGCGGCTGTTCTTTAGCCGCTTATGCACCGTTGCGTTGAAACGAAGCGCAAGCGTGTCCGGCGGCAATATATTAAAATCGCACAACGTCCGGTTACAACATCCCGTACGTTCTTAATATAACTACAAGTTAATCTTTTCAAGGCACTTAACCGTATATTCATTTAACTTATCCCGGCAGATACTGTTTTCAGGCTGTTCAAGAAAAGGATCTTCCTCCAGAAGCTGCTTTGCTGCATCTGAAGCCTCCTTCAATGTTGCCGAATCTGTAAATATGTCTGCTATTCCAAAGTCAAAGTCACCGCTTTGACGTACCCCAAAAAAATCTCCCGGACCGCGAAGCTTTAAATCCTCCTCGGCAACCTTAAATCCATCATTATATCTGGTAAGAATATTAAGACGCTCTCTTATTTTTTCTGATTTCTTTCCGCACACAAATATGCAGTATGACTGATATCTTCCTCTTCCCACACGGCCTCTCAGCTGATGAAGCTGAGCAAGTCCGAATCTTTCTGCATTTTCAACCATCATAACTGTAGAATTAGGAACATTTACGCCTACCTCAATAACAGTTGTTGAAACAAGAACATCAATGTCTCCCAACGAAAAACGGTCCATTATTTCATTTTTCTGTGTTGGACGCATTTTTCCATGCAAATACTCAATTCTTAATGAAGGAAGAGTATTCTTTAATGTTTCAGCATAATCAATAACATTTTCGGCATCAATACTCTCACTTTCCTCAACCATTGGACATATTACGTAACACTGACGTCCCAGTTCCACCTGGTCTTTTATAAATTTATATGCATTTGGTCTGTAGCTTTTATCAACAACACAGTTTTTAATCGGGAGTCTGTTTGCAGGCATTTCATTTATTATTGATATATCCAAATCACCATAAAGTATTATGGCAAGTGTTCTTGGAATCGGGGTTGCACTCATAACCATAACATGAGGATTATGTCCTTTACCGCTAAAGCTTTCCCTCTGCTTAACACCGAATCTGTGCTGTTCATCCGTAATTACCAATGCAAGGTTCTTATAATCAACCTTTTCCTGAATAAGTGCATGTGTACCAATAATAATATCTGTCTCCCCCAATGAAATACGTTTGTAACACTCCCTCTTTTGTGCTGCTGTCATAGAGCCTGTTAACAGGTCAACCTTAATGTCCAGTCCAGCTTTTTCAAGACTCCCCTTTATTGATTCATACTGTTGCTTAGCAAGAACCTCAGTAGGAACCATCATGGCAGACTGAAAGCCAGCAAATGCGGTATTCATGAGGGCAAGCTGGGCAATTATAGTTTTACCGGAGCCCACATCTCCCTGAATAAGCCTGCTCATAAGGTGCTTACCAGACATATTTTCTTTAACCTCTTCCCATGTTTTTTGCTGGGCACCGGTAAGCTTAAACGGAAGATTATCTATGAAATTATCTGTTCTGTTATCATTAGGTATAATATATTCGTTTGGAATTCGTTCATTAGATGCTTTCAGATTCAGGGTAGCCAGGGTAAACAAAAAGAATTCCTCGAAGGCCAGTCTGTGTCTTGCCTGTATATATTCCTCCATTGACTTGGGAAAATGTATATTAATCATTGCAAAATTATGTTCTGCAAGATTGTATTTCTCCCTAATTCTTCTTGGTAAATATTCTCTTTCAAGACCGGTATTATATTTTTCCAAAGCCTGTGAAACTGCCTTAACCACTGTATTGTTTGACAATCCCTTTGTCAGTGGATAAATTGGCTGCATACATCCGGCAAGTTCCTCATATTGTGCTTTTGTATACATTTTAGGCTGTTCCAATACAAGTCTGTTTTGTTTTCTTGTAATTTTACCTCTAAAAATGTATCTGCATCCTATCTTTAACTGCGACTTTAAAAAAGGCATATTATACCATACACATTCTATGGAATCATTGTTATAATCCTTAATTATAACAGAAAGTATTTTAAACTTTCCATTTCCATATATGTTGGGACTTCTGACAACCGTTCCCTCCACAGCAGCTATAGAATTCTCATAATCTTCATCAATACTATTAATAAAAACAGGCTCCTCATATACATCATAATCCCGTGGGTAAAGCCCCACGAGATCATCAACTGTATATACAGAAAGCCTGTTAAAATATTCAGCAGTTTTACTGCCAATTCCTTTTAATTCAGTTATATTCATGCCTGTCTCCATGATAATGTAAACTGCAGCTACTCTACTGAAACAATATAATAATATACCGGCTGTCCGCCAAACTGAAGTTCAACGTCCAAATCACCAAACTTATCAGTAATCTTCTCAACAACAGCTTCAGCGTCAGACTCATCTACATCAGCTCCATAATAAACACTAATAAGCTCTGAATCGTCTGATATCATGCTTTCAAGCATTTCCATGAGAGTAGCTTCCATATCTGTTCCCACAGCAGCAAGTCCCTTATCTCCAAGTCCAAGATAATTATCCTTCTTTATCTCTCTGCCATCAATTGAAGTATCTCTTACTGCATAAGTAAGCTGACCTGACTGTACGGAAGAAAGACTGTCAGCCATAATCTCCTCATTCTCCTGTGGAGTTCTTGTGGCTTCAAAGTTAATCATTGCAGTAATACCCTGAGGTACAGTCTTTGTAGGAATAACAATAATCTTCTTATCTTCCACAATAGAAGCTGCCTGGTTAGCTGCCAGAATTATGTTACTGTTATTAGGCATTACAAATATTGTATCAGCGTTGATATTCTCAGCAGCATTAAGAATATCCTCTGTTGAAGGATTCATGGTCTGTCCACCTTCAATAACCTCATCAACACCAAGACCCTTAAAAATCTCCGCAATACCGGAACCTGGTGCTATTGTTATGAAGCCATAGTCTTTCTTAGGCTCATCTTTCTTAACAGGCACTGACTGTGAAGCTACAGCACCGTTGTCTGTAACACCTGCCTTTGTAAGCTCAGACTGTTCAATAACCTTCTGATTATGCTCCTCACGCATATTATCAACCTTCATTCGGCTGAGCTGTCCATACTCAAGACCCTTCTCAAAGGCTCTTCCCGGATGGTTAGTATGAACATGAACCTTGACAATATCATCAAGCGCAACACAGACAATAGAATCACCTATTGATGACAGAAATGCCTTAAAATCAGCCTCTGCGTTCTCATCAAATTCCTTCTCAAGCATGATAATGAACTCAGTGCAATAGCCAAATTTAATGTCAACATTCTCAATTGCCGCACCAACACCACGCTTAGACTCTGATGGTGTCTCATTAACAGACTCAGTTATAGTAAAGTCTGTAACCTTACCTGTAAGAGCGTCATACATACCCTTAAGAATAACAACAAGTCCCTGTCCGCCTGAATCAACCACACCTGCCTCCTTAAGCACCGGAAGCAAATCTGGTGTAGTGGAAAGAACATATTCTGCATGCTCTATAATCTTAGCAACTGCCTGTTCAATGTCATCTGTCTCATCAGCAATTTCTGCAGCTTTTTCAGAAATACCCTTTGCAACAGTAAGAATTGTGCCTTCCTTTGGCTTCATAACAGCCTTATATGCAGTCTCTGTCGCTCTTGCACACGCACGTGCAATTACATCAACAGTAATTTCAGAAACATTGGCAATTTCCTTTGTAAACCCTCTTAAAAGCTGTGAAAGAATAACTCCTGAGTTACCTCTTGCACCTCTTAATGAACCGGATGAAATTGCCTTACAAAGCGTCTCCATAGTTGGGTTGGCAATTGCACCAACTTCTTTAGCGGCAGACATAATTGTAAGTGTCATATTAGTACCTGTATCACCATCCGGTACAGGAAATACATTCAAATCATTAATCCATTCTTTCTTTGCTTCAAGATTCTTTGCTCCTGCAAGAAACATTTTCTGAACAAGTGCTGCATCTATTGTATTAGTAGCCACAATAATCCTCCATTCCGCATAAACGCACAACAAATAAAATAATAACCTGTGTTAAAACTAATCTATCACTCTAACACCTTCAACAAAGATGTTAATCTTCTTAATCTCAAGACCTGTAAACTCAGACACCTTATACTTTACATTCTCAATTAAATTATCAGCAACAGTGGAAATACTGACACCATAAGAAACAATAACATGAAAATCTATTTCAATCATATTGTTCTCATCTATTTCAACGTGAATACCCTTCGTGAGACTGTCGCCTTTAAGAAGTTTAACAAGACCATCCTTCATGCTGACAGCCGCCATACCGACTATACCAAAACATTCAACAGCTGTTGAGCCGGCATACTGAGCAATAACCTCAGCATCTATTGCAATTGCTCCTAATTCATTCCTAAGAATACCCCTCATATCGAGCCTCCATTTCTGCGTCATAAGCGCACAATCATCCAATATTAAATATCATTATATCCCATATAACACAAAAAGAAAACAGGAATTTAGTTAAAAATATTTAGATAAAGTTATTTTGAATATCGAAATATCTTTCAAAAAATAAAGTGAATTACGCAAACATAAATGAGTAATCCACCTTATAGTCATGTTATAAATTTTCGAAAATTAATAGCAAATAATACTTAATTAAGCACGCTCAACAAAACCTGAACGTAAGCATGATGTACATACATACATCTTCTTAGCAGCTCCGTTAACCTTAACCTTAACAGATCTTACGTTTGAATTCCAGATTCTATTAGATCTTCTATGAGAATGACTCACAGCGTTACCAAAGTGAGCACCTTTTTCGCAAATTGCACATTTAGCCATTACAGTTACACCTCCTTACCGGTTTTGTGGATTTTACCACAACATCAAGGATTATATCAGAAATAAAAAATTATTGCAACATATTTTTTTACGAATTATAACAAAACATATTATATCCCACCAAAATAAGAGAAATAATAATGCAAACACAAAGAAAAGTATCCGATGCAATAAACATTCCAATAATAAGTCCTATAGCTATCCAGAACATAATAAATCCAAGCATTCTACACATAAGAACTATCCCTTTTGCATTTCTTGGTTTATCCTATTCTGAAAAAAATAAAATTATTCCTCAGTTACATCATGTATTGCACTGTCTATTTCATCATCTGTCTTTACTTTGCCAACTGCACCTGTAATCTTGTCAATCACATCAGGTACCATATCGAGAATCTTTGTTACCGCATCCTGATTCTTAATATTTACAAGCTTGGTTGCTCCATTCTGGATCACAAGAACAGCACTTGGTGTAACCTTGGCAGTCATTGCTCCACCTGCATTATTCTTCTTATCTCCGGCAAATGCACCTGCACCAACGCCAAAAGAAACATCAACCAAAGGTAAAATAATAGTATCGTTAACAGTTACAGCATCCCCAACTACTGTCTTAGCTGAAATAAATGAGTCCATACCCTTGAAAAGTGACGAAATTGTTGTATCAAAATTGTTCTCTGCCATAAATATACCTTCCTCTCAACTAATATAATAACTTAGGCATTTGCAAAAACTTGTAATTCACACCGGACGTTGTGAAATTTAAATATATTGCACAACTGTTCGTTGATATTACTACATTTCGCAATTATCTAAATAATTATATAACATAAAAATGCTAATTACCAATAAATTTTCTGAATTGTTTATTGAAATATACCTTAATTAAAATAACAAGAATTCCAATAAGCATAAAACTGCCTTTTATGCGTATTTCTCCCTCTTTCACTTCATTTTCAAAATCAGGGACAAGTCCAATATTAATACCCAGAAGTCCTTGTATTACAGAAACATACATAAACAGCTGCCCCGTTGTTGCAGGATCGTCAAATCCGATTCTGCCTTTTATCCTACACCTCCCTGGCTTTAGTATCTTTAATAGTTTCTTAAGCTGCTCAATCAAAAAAGATAAGAGTTTTCTGTTGTCTTCATTGTTAATCGTTTCAGAAAATGACTTAACCTTGTCTTTAAGTTTATCTGCTGCATCCTGCGATTTATTTAAAACGCCTTTAACAAGTCTTATTATTTCTGATATCTTTTCTTTTATTGTTTCAAAAATATTGCGTAATTTGTTATAAACACGTTTAAAAACTGATTGTTTTTTATCAGGCTCATTAGCATTTCCGGTATTATCATCAGCATCATCAACGGCATCATCAACGGCATTATCATCAGCATTATCACAGAAATCCACATTCTCGTCAATATTCACACCGGCATCAACATTCACGTCAGAATTAACACCTGAATTATTTAAATCAGCATCCTCGGTTTCCGCACCAGTTTCATTCAAATCCACATTCTGTGACGAAGAATCTCCGTCAGTCTTTTCATGCTTTTTAGTTTTTTGTTTTTTTCCCTGTTTTGCACTCTTTGGAGGCTTTTCTTCTGCATTATTGTCATATAAAGTAAAGAAAAGCACCTTTGCCTTCATACTCAGTTCACTGTCATAAACAAGCTTGAACCGCAAAATTCTAAGCAGCCAGGAAACATCCACCCTGGCATATATTTTATCATAATACGAAGCAAAAACATTGTATCTTATCGGAACAAACAGCACTATAAGAACCAGAAATAAAGCAAGTCCAAGAACAGATACGATAATTATTCCGATGATTTTTAATATCAAAAGCAATATACTAATCATATCATCACCTATCCCATTTTATATGCTTTTTGTCCAAACTTAAGATATTCCCTTATTTTAAAATCTCCTCTGTTTTGATAAACATCATCAATTATATCACGTACTACAGCAAACGCCTCATCTTTTCCCTTTGCAATTCCAACAATAAAGATTTTGTCCCGGTTTATTTTCTTTTTAAAATGAGGCTGCATCAGATAGTTTGCAGAAATAATATCAAGAAGATTATCCGGATTGGAGCTTAAAGTAATTAAAAATGTATCATATGTAAATCTGGAGCTTACCACATGACCAAATACTTTATATTTACACTTAGAAGCATTTTCTCCAATATAAAGCTTTCTATACCACTTCACGCCCAATCCTCCTTCCATGTTTCTACTGACTTATTATCATTTTCATAACCTCAATAACTGCACTCTGTTCTGCTGTATCAGAGCATGCAATAAGAGAACGATTAATGTAATCCTGAATCTCATTGGTATTGTTAAAAAACACAGGCAGATTAGATAACACGCCTGCCATTACAGCTCTTCTGACTAACACCGGCTGTTCTTCAAATGCTTTATCCAGCTGTGAGATTAGTTTCAATGCAGTGTTATCGGCATAAGAATCATCAGGAATCTCCTCAAACAACTTATCTTCCTTAAGACTCACAAAATCGCTTCCTGATTGTAATTTTACCACTTTTACAAGCGATGTATACGCATCCTTTAATGACAATTCGTCAAGTGTTGTCTCATAATTCTTAACTGCAAAATCAACAGCAAAATCAGACTGTGAAACCTCAGCAAGTATTTTTTCCTGCTTTCCTTCAAATTCAGTGAATCTGTAAGCAATAGAATCCAGATTACCACAGCTTTTATATGCCTGAATGCTTTCTTTCATTATGTCCCTTGCAGTTTCAATTTCGCTTATCTTTTGAAGACTGCCATTTAAAGACAGGGAAACTGTATAAATATCATTTACAACCTGACAAAGAAGTACATAATTATCAGCCGCTTCAGTCAATGTGGCAATTGAATCATCTAAAAGACTTCTGAGTATCTCATATGCATCTTTACTAAGTTCGGCAAAATCAGTATTTTTAAGCTTGTTAAATGCTTCATCGCATTCAGCAAAATAGTTCTTACCATCGCTGGTATCACTGAGCATGGCACAGGTACTTAAGTTATAGTAAAAATCATCAATTGAGCCCTTTTGCGCACCATGATACAAAGTAAATGCATCCTTAATATGCTCATAAAAGCTTCCTTTTGACATCCTGACTGGCAGCTGTCCCACTATCTCGCTAATCTTGCCGTTGATAGCAACATTATCTCTGTCTGACAGGATATAATGCATAAGATCATTCGTAAGATATGTGTTGTAATAATCCATATCCGGTGAAGTATCCTTAAATCTGTATTCAACCCTGTTTAGAACATGCTCAAAAACTCTGAATTTGTCAACATAATTAGTGATAATTTCCATGATATGAATTATTTCATTTCTTATATTATCAGCTTGTGTTATGCCTTCTTCAAGTTCACCATTGATGGCAATCTTATCCACTAATGTTGTCACATCTTCAAAATGCTTATAAAATATCTCATCTTTAATTGTACCGTCATTCAACATATCAATTAAAGTATAATAATTCATGGACATTTTCATATAAGCAAGACTGGAATACATAGTCAGCATTCCTGTGGAATATTTCTGCAAATTCACTGATAGATCTTTACCGCTGCTGATTTGTTCAGCAAAATATACCAAATTCTTCACTATAAACAACCTCTTTAGGAATATTACTTTAAGTTTAACTTATCAAGTACATCGCAGAAATCAAATGTCTGGAAATAATCCTTTGGTGTCTCTGCTCTTCTAATCATCTCCACACTGCCATCTTCCTTTAAAAGAAGCTCAGCAGAACGGAGACGCCCATTGTACTGATAACCCATTGCAAAACCATGGGCACCAGTATCATGGATTATCAGATAATCACCCATATCAATCTTTGGAAGCATTCTGTCAACTGCGAATTTATCATTATTCTCACAAAGCGAACCCGTAACATCATATTTGTGGTCACATACTGCGTTTTCCTTGCCGGCAACAGTAATATGATGATATGCACCATACATTGCAGGTCTCATAAGATTAGCTGCACAGGCATCAACTCCGATATACTCTTTATGAGTATGCTTCTCATGAATTGCCTTTGTGACAAGACAGCCGTAAGGTGCAAGCATAAATCTTCCAAGCTCTGTATAGATAGCAACATCTGTCATCCCTGCAGCTTTAAACACCTCGTCATAAACCTTGTGGACGCCCTCACCGATAACGGCAATATCATTAGGAGTCTGCTCAGGTCTGTATGCTACGCCTACTCCACCTGAAAGATTGATAAACTTAATGTCCGCACCTGTTTTTTCATGAAGCTCCACAGCAAGTTCAAATAAAATCTTTGCAAGTGTAGGATAATACTCATTTGATACCGTATTAGAAGCAAGGAATGAGTGAATACCAAAATTCTTAACTCCCTTGCTCTTTAAAATCTTAAACGCCTCAATAATCTGTTCGTGAGTCATACCATACTTAGCCTCACCCGGATTATCCATAATATCTGTGCCAAGTTCAAATGTTCCGCCCGGATTATATCTGCAGCTCATTGTTTCCGGGAACTTCCCGTCAAGTATTTTATCGAGGAAATCAATATGTGTAATATCATCAAGATTGATAATTGCACCGATTTCATTGGCATAAGCATATTCTTCTGCCGGTGTGTCATTAGAAGAAAACATAATTTCTCCCGGCTTAAAATCAAGAGCATAGCTCATCATAAGCTCTGTCATTGAAGAACAGTCTGTTCCGCATCCTAAATCCTGTAAAATCTTTAAAATAAATGGATTAGGAGTAGCCTTTACGGCAAAATACTCTCTGAAACCTTTGTTCCATGCAAACGCATCTTTAAGCCTTTTGGCATTCTCACGTATTCCCTTCTCGTCATATAAATGATAAGGTGTAGGATATGTCTTATCAATTTCCTTAATCTGTTCCAATGTTACAAATGTTTCCTTCTTGCCCATATTTAAGCTCTCCTTTTATGTACATTTAATGTCTGTGCGATTGCGAGACGTAATTTTATCACCAGGCAGTTGTTAATTACAAAGTTTCGCAATAACCTAACATTATTTCTACTGATTCAATCGAAATTGTATATTTTTTTTATAGATTTGTCAATTTTCATACGTTAAATAAAACAACCCGGTTTTCTGGTAATAATCAGAAAAACCGGGTTGATATACCCTGTTGAAGCTATATTTATGTATTTATAATTCAATGCAGCCCTTAAATGCTGTCGGATCAACATTGACATTCTGAGGCAAATCAGCCTTTTTCAGACTTGTACAGTTAAGAAACGCTTCCTTCTCGATACTTTCAAGCGTATCAGGGAAAACTACCTCTTCCAGTCGGCTGCAATATTCAAATGCATTAGCTCCAATTACCTTAACCCCTGTTGGGAGCGTTATTGAAACAATATCATCCCTGTTAGAAAATAATTCTTCTCCAATAAAAGTAAAATCACTCAAATCAATCTCTTTAAATGTCTTGTTAAATAAAGTAACTTTAATTCTATCATTCTTCATAATCGCCCCTCTTTTCTACACTACTAATATTCTTGAACCGGAATGGATGTAGTGTTATCATAATCCGGCTATTTATCTCACACTTAATGTGCTATAAATCTAACAACTTTGACGCCAATGAATTATTATATGACTTTGATGCTTCATACAACGTCTTTGGATCTGCTCCGGTCACTTCATTAGCTAAGAGATTACTTTCCATAACCTCAACACTCGTACGAATTGTATTATATGAAGCTCCTTCAGAATTTAGAACAGAAAAAATCAAATTATCTCCCTTAACCGCATTGGAATCATTTTTTAATATTCCCTGTATTCTGTCAGTCATCATATCTGTCATAACAGAGGAACTTGCAGTATTATCGGAATGAGCAATCTTATCTGCAAGATTGTCAAACACATCCTTATAGTTGGCACATACATACAGATAATCCTCAAATCTAAGCAGTGACGGATTGTAGGTTGACACCGTACCGTCCTCACTGACCATAGTGACAACATCAGAAGGCAAATCCGAATACAAGCCTTGTCCAGAGTCTTCTGTTTTAGTTGTAACATATATATTCACAGCGCCGGTGCTCACTCCGGATAAATCCGTAGCCTTCGCTCCCTCTACCGTACGGGAATCATTAGACAATGCTCCGTTAAGGTATCTGTCAATATTCGTGATGTACTTTAATGTCTGCTCATATGGAGGAACCCCGCCATACTTTGTAACAGCATTAGCTCCTGCATTATATCCTGCAACAGCAAGTGTCACATTACCATCAAACTGCTCTAACAGAATAGAAAGCAATTTCGCACCACCCATGATATTCTGTCTTGCGTCAAATGGGTCTTCAACCCCTAACTCTTCTGAAGTATAAGGCATCAGCTGCATAATACCCTGAGCACCTGATTTGGAAACTGCATCTGTTTTAAAATCAGATTCTGCATAAGCAACAGCTTTAAGAAGATTCACATCAACGCCAAAGCGTTCCGACGCATCATTAAAAATGGTCTCAAGACTCTCCGTAACAGTCGTCACGCTCATCAAATCATCAAAGCTTATGGCTGATACATCTGTATCTTTATTAGCTGTTTTATCTGATGTCAGTGTCTTAACCTCATAAACACTTCCATCCTTTATTTCTATTGAATTCAATGAATCCATTGCACACCTCAAATCAGGTAATCAGAATTACCACTTACCTTCTCTTTTCATCTGCATATAAGTGTCATAAGCAAGTTTAAGCATCTGCCTTTCATTTCCAAACTTCAACAAATGACTCGCCTCATGAAACTTGTAAAAACCAACATCCTCGAAATATTCTTCTTTCTGTGGCTTACAATCATAACTCCCGGCCTCACATAAGTACCAGTGAACCGTTTTTGAAACCGTATCCTTATTAGTATTAAAAAGATATCTTGTCTCACCAATATATTTCTTAATTGTGACTTTCGCACCACTTTCTTCGAAAACTTCTCTGACAGCAGTATCTTCAAAAGATTCACCGGACTCCACAGTACCTTTTGGTAAAACCCAGCCTTCATATTTATTCCTGAAATTCTTATATAGAACTAATATCTTTCCTCTGAAAATTACTACCCCGCCACAGCTTGTTGCCTCTATCATTGCAATTCCTCCTGTTTACAGGCGGTAACCTTTAAACTTTATAATATTATACATTGTAACGCTTAATTTATCAATAAAATTGTATTAAATTTCGTACAATTTCCAGGTACTATTAGAATTAAAAATAATGGTTTATTATGCTTCCTTTGTTAAATTATATGTAACTTTAGTTTAACGTTTAAAGCAGCTATCTAATTTCCATATATGTCTTAACTTCAGAAACCACTCTATCATATTCTTTCATAAATCCATCATGATTCTCCTGAACATATGAAACATTTTTTTCATTTACTAATGAAATTTCCAACTGCTTTGCCATTTCCGATGCAGTCAATGCTCCGATATTAGCAAGATTAGTCTTCATCGCATGTATCTTTATACGATAATTATCAAAATCAGACTCCTCGAAATACCGTATCAACTCCAAAGCGGAAGGAGAATCCAAAAACATCTGCAACATCTCCCTGTAAAAATCCTCATCTCCCATACAAAATGCTTTTCCCTTTTCCCAATCCACAATATCATTTTCTGATGGTACGCTCATCACATTTTCAGCGGTTATAGCAGGGATTATTTCCCCCTGTTCCAGATCATTCTTTAAAACTAACTCTTCCGGAAGATATTTTTGAATCATATGTTCAAGTTTTGTTGCAATAATTGGCTTTGAAAGAAAATTATCAAATCCTTCTTTCAAAAACATTTCCCTTGCTCCCGAAACTGCGTTGGCGGTCAAAATAATAATGACTGCATCCTTGCTTTTATTTGTTGTCAATTGTTTAATCTGCCTTAATGTTTCCACACCATCCATCTCAGGCATCAGATGATCCATAAAAATCATGTGATATGCATTTTGTTCAATTCTTTCAATGCATTCTTTTCCACTCATTGCAGTGTCAATCTGCATACCATGATTTTTAAGTAATCCTAAAAATACTTTAAGATTCATCTCATTGTCATCAACGACAAGAATTTTGGCATCAGGAGCATAGAACTGCTCCATGGAAACACTAATCTCACCTCGTACTTTTTCACAATAATTATGTATATCTTCTCCCAGAACCTCATCATCAAGTTGTTCCTGTTCCAGATAAAAATAAAAATCAGAACCCTCACCGTAGGTACTTTCCACTTTCAGGCTGCTACCCATTAAAGTCAACAGACACATGGTAATGGTAAGGCCAAGACCGGTTCCTTCAATATTCCGGTTTCTGCTTTCATCTACACGCTGAAAGGAATCAAACAACCGTGCCATATCCTCTTTTTTAATTCCGATGCCTGTATCCTTGACAGAGACATACAATTGTACAACTTTCTCTGAGACTTTTTTCCCAGATACAGTAAGTGTTACCTTTCCCTCCGGTGTGTATTTAACAGCATTTGTAAGAATATTGGTAATAATCTGTCTGATTCTTACTTCATCTCCATGCAGATGCACCGGAACACTTGATTCAATGTTTAATTCAATCTGCAGATTTTTATTTTCTGCTCTGGACCGGATCATATCTATTGAATCAGAAAGCAATATTCCCAAATCATAGTCAACCGGAACAATATCCATTTTGCCGCTCTCTATTTTAGAAAAATCAAGTATGTCATTAATCAGAGAAAGCAACATACTTCCCGCCTGCTTAATATTCGAAGCATACTCCAAAATCTGCGGATCGATGCTCTCTCTTAAAATCATCTCATCCATACCCAACACCGCATTAATCGGTGTTCGTATTTCATGACTCATATTAGCAAGAAAGTCTGACTTTGCTTGATTCGCCTGTTGCGCAGTCACTTTAGCCTTTTCTGCCTCCTCCTTAGCCTCCTCAGCTATTTTCTTCGTTTTACTCAATTCGTCAATTGTAATTACAAGCTTCTGATAATCAGGTGTCTCCACCGTAAATAGTATCATCATAACTCCCAGCGCACTCATAAAAAGTGCCAGTAGTGTATCCTGAAAAAAAAACATCTGAAGAACAATACCTGAAATCTGAAAAACAGCAAAGAAAGATAGAGATATTCTCTGCCACATCCTGAACTTTCGCAAATTGCAAATAACAATCATTGATGCACAAAGCACAAAATAGGTTGCAGAAATATAGACAGCAAAATATGCCGGTCCCTTCACATAAGCCCCATTCTCACTAAAAGAAAATGAAATTCCGCTGAATATGTTAATAATCAAAAATAAAGCATATATAACAAGTGCAATCTGATTAAATCGAATAATTTTACTTGTTCCTGTATTTTTGTATACATAAAGGTAATTATAAAATGCAAGCTGATATCCTAACACAGCAACAGACATAAAATACACAGAATTCAGTATGGTATTCACTCCTACCGGAACAACACTTGCATAACTGATGGTAATTGCTGTTACCACGTCCAATATCGTTGCAATCAATCCAAACCATACCATTTTTCTGAATTCATTATTCAGTCTGGAATTTGTATCGTACTGCAATTTAAAATAACAAAGAAGGATAACCAAAAAGATTATAGATGCTACTTCATAACTAATATTATATTTTAATTCCATAGGTCTACCTCCGCTGTACAAATTCCTTTTTCCTATTCTAACATACGTTACTTTTTTGTCAATCTATCACGCTTATTTAAGACTTATTTATACGCAGGATATTTCCGTGAGTGTGCCAGACTAAAAATATGGCTAATCATAATATGAATCAAGTATTTTTCTTGCGCATACCTGTGCACTTCCACCACTATATCCGCCTTCAAGTATTACGCATATGGCTATAGGATTATCCCCTGTTGTAAATCCGACAAACCATGAATGATGATTATCCGATTGGTCATACTGAGCCGAGCCTGTTTTCCCATACATTTCATAAGAGGCATCTGCAAATGCACTTCCTGTTCCCTCAGTAATAACACTCCTTAAATATTTTTTTAGTACTTCTGTTTCATCTTCCGACATTACATTTCTTAATACAGATGTACTGTATTTTTTTACTTCGTTGCCTTTATAATCAACAATTTTATCCACAATATATGGTCTGCAGATATCTCCGTTATTGGCCACTGCTGAGATAATGCAAAGATTAAGAAGGGGAGTAATCATTGTTTTTCCCTGTCCTATTGCAGTCTCCTGCATCTCGCTTAAACTTGAATTCTCATCAAAGGAAACTATGCTTTGTTTATATTCAAAATCAACAGCCAGTTTTTCATTAAAAAAGAAAGAGCTGCACAAATCCCTGAGTCTATTTTTATCCAGTGTTACTCCTATTTTGGAAAATGCCCCATTACATGAGTTCGCCAGAGATTGTTCAAGATTCTGCATACCATGAACCTTTGAGTCAAAGCAGCTGATGGTTGAACCACCTTCAATACTTACAGTTCCGGAACAGTCAAATAAAAAATCGTCATAGTCAGGATTTTCTCTTATATATTCCAGTGTCGACAATATTTTAAATGTTGAACCCGGAGGATACAACCCTTGAGTTGCCCTGTTTAACAACACAGAATCAGCACTCTGTAATGAATTCCACTCATCATATTTTTCATCAGCTTCATTAGGGTCAAATGACGGATTAGAAACCATTGCAAGAATCTGCCCATTTAATGGATTCACGGCAATTACAGCACCCTTATTATCTCCTAAGACCTCATACGCTGCCTCTGATAATTTTGAATCAAGTGTTGTCACTACCGTATTACCCTGAGCCTTTTTTCCGGTAATATCATTGACAATCTGCTCAAAAATATCTGTATTTGAAGACAACAGCTGATAATTATAATTAGCTTCTATCCCCATTTTAACATCAGAATTAAAGCCTACAGCATGTGCATATATTTTCCCAAATGGATAAGTCCGAACCTCATTACCACTCTCATCTGTGACACTGGTTGCGAGTATGGTTCCGTCAGCAGAAACAATATCGCCCCTTTTAACTTTTAAAGACATATTATCTACTCTTTTGTTGTATGGATTATCAATAACAGACTTAGCCTGAACAATGTTAAAATAGCAAAGATATACAACCATTCCAAGAAACAAAAAAACAAATACAATAGAGATAATATTAGTTTCCCGGTTTCTTAAATCTTTATCCCTTGTTTCAAGAATATCATTTTCTATTTTCTTTCTTTTGCTTTTTCTTCTTTTTTTCTGTTCTTTCATAAACCTCTTCACTCCTCATAATATACATTCCATTAATAAGTGCAAACATTACAAGCGAACTCAGAAGAGAACTTCCGCCATAACTTAAGAAAGGAAAAGTTACACCAGTCATGGGAATCATCCTTATTGCTCCACCCACTGTCAGAAAGACCTGAAAACCGTATGTAACACCGAGTCCTACTGCAACAAGTCTGTAAAATAAAGTTACACACCTGGATGCAATATTCATCATCAATATCAGATTATTGAGACAGATAAGCAAAAGTGAAATTGAAAAAATCAGACCAAATTCCTCTGTAATTGCTGAAAACATAAAGTCCTTTTCAACAACAGGTATTCTGCCGGGAAGTCCCATTCCAAGCCCGTATCCAAACCATGACCCCATACCTATTGCAAATAAAGACTGGCATATCTGATAACCCTTATCATCTATATAGTCAAAGGGATTGAGCCATACCATAACACGTGCCCTGACGTGGTTAAACAACTTATATGCCACAATAGAAGCAGCACTTCCTGAAAGCGCACCTGCAATAATATATGACAATCTGCCAGTTGCCGTATAAAGCATCAAAATATACACTATAAAAAATATCAGGGCTGTTCCAAGATCAGTGGAAAGAACAAGAATTATAACATGAGCTGCCGCAAGCACCGAAACTAAGCACACCTGTCTGAAGCTGGTGGATTTGTTAAACATTGAAGCAATAAACATCACATATAATATCTTTACGAACTCAGAAGGCTGTACCGATACCGGGCCTATTGTAAGCACAAGATTGGCACCAAATACCTTATTTCCAAACAAAACAAGCGAAAGAAGTACTATACCAAGAAGCATATACAGCCATCCCAGATTCTTAAAACCCCTGAAACGCTTTAACATAGCCGGTATGATTATGGTTAGTGCTGTTCCTATAACCGCAATCACATACTGTTTGAGACATTTGCCTGCATTGAGCCTTGAAATCATTATAAATTCCACTGAAAGCAGCATACACATGTTATTAACCAGAAGCATAGATGCTTTCGGATAAAATATTCTATACAGAAAAATAACAGCAAAGAAATATAGCGAAGTAGCAACTAGAAGATAAATATATCTGATATCCGTGAAGTTTATAAACAAAACTATATATCCAAGAAGCTGGTTAAGAAAGATAAAGAAATACTGCCAGCCATAGATTTTATATCTTGCTTCTTCATTCTTAATCATCGCGCCCCTGTAGGCTGCCAAAGTATATAATGCCATCAGAAATGAAAATATATATTTTGACAGACCTAAAAATAAAGCCTGCATCTTATGCCTCCTGTTCAAGAAATCTATTTCTAAATAATTAACACATTAATCTGTATCAAGCTTAATCGATTTTTCTGTAAAAATGTCCTTCATTTCCACCATTAAAGCCATTTTCCAAAATATCTTCTATCTCGCTTTCAGACTCATTCACAAATTCATATCTTTGTCTGCATGGAATCCCTGATAATTCCTCCGCACAGGAGATATTATATAACTCCTTATAAGTTACAGAGTAGCAGAAATCGCACATACTCTGAACAAGAAGAGGCATTTTATCACCTGTTGCAATGGTCAGTGTATCATTGGAATGATTACATTTTCCCAATGTTTTTCTGACACACTGTCTTGAAATCATCATTGGAATATAGCCATATACCGGCAGTTCCAGTGCATCACAATTCTCAATCGTTACATTATCCGTCAAACTGAGTACTCCGTTTATAACATTTTGCAGTTCCTTATGCGTCAATTCATAAGATAACGTCGCACCTTCAAAGTCAAAACCACTGTCTGACACAATTTTTTTAAGTTCGCTGAATGCAAATGAATTGGTTACATATAATCCTGCATCTGTAATTATTTTAACCTTAGGAATGGTGTCTTTTTTAAGGCTTAACCAGCCCAGCTCCTCCAGATTTCTAATCACAAAGCCTGACAGTCCGATTTCAAGGCTTCTTATAACCAGCTCATTAAATATTTTTTTATTATCTTCCCTTAGAATATGAGGAAGAACAACGTAAATATCCTTATTTACCCGGTAATCCTTCTCACTTTCAGTCTTTATCTGTACAATGCTCTGCCATTCTTTCTGATTAAGAACAGCCGTATATTCTATATAAATTCTATTAACGCAGTTATTGTTATAAGCAGCCATAAATCCATTTTTCCCATGAAGATGAACAGAAAGTTTACTATCACAAAGCATTTCATTTAAGCAATTCCTGCCTGCTATGGAATTATTCTCTGAAGCACCTTCCGGCACTGTTCTTATGAATCTGTTTATAATTTCAGTATCTATTGCATCTAACAATTCCCTTCGTATTGATTTTAATGATGACGCAGGAATGAAGATATCATCATCCATTGTAATATCTATATTTCTTACGCTATAGAACGGATTACCTGTCTTTACAAACGCCTTTTTTATATCTTTACTGCCAACAGGAGACTTTTGTGCCTCTTCCACAATGCTGCCTGTTACACATGCATAGATATCTTCACTTAATTCATGACATTTAAACCGTGACAACACCTTAGCAGACGCAATAAATTCACTGCCCTTAAGGGCAGTAATTGATATATCCAGCTCATTACATAATTCCTTCTGACAGAAATTATCAGATACATATTGCGTAAGGAACGCATTTTTCATTCTATAGATATCTCTTCCCTTAGTGAGCGGCAGCCTTTTAGGAAGATTTACAACAAATGAATCACCTGCTTTATAGTCTGCGCCTGAAGTAAAGGAATTATCAGCACCGGAGAATCTTGCGCTGTCCAGCCCCTCCTTCGTTGGAATTTCAAACACATCCCCTGCATTAATATCAGTCAATGCACGAAATGTTATCTTTCCTGAATCATTAGACAATACCCTTAAAGCCTTTACACCAAAATGATTAGGTCTTGTAACAGAAATCATGTCCCTGCCGGGCACAGAATTATAATATCCTGATGTAAATGCACCCCTGTTGTATATATCCATTAAAGCATTAACATCTGACTCATCAACTTTATATCCCTCACGCCCACGCTTTAAATACATGTCCACATATTTTCTGTAAATGTGGGTAACAAAGGCAGCGTAGGTTACATTTTTCATTCTGCCCTCAATTTTTAAAGAATACACACCTGCATCTATAATATCAGGCAGAACAGACAAAGCACACATATCCTTTGGACTCATGAGATACTTTTCATTATTATTGGAAATCCTGATACTTTCCTTTAAATCATCCTCGGTATTATTACCCATAAATTGCTTTGGGTTCTTATTTTTGTACTCAAAAGCTGCATACGGAAGTCTGCATGGCTGGGCACACCGTCCCCTGTTACCGCTTCTTCCGCCACTAAAGCTGCTTAAAAGACACTGTCCTGAATAGCAGTAACACAGCGCACCGTGAACAAAGCTTTCTATCTCCAGCTCCGGCAATTTATTGTGAAGAAGTTTTATCTCTGAAAGAGTCATTTCCCTTGATGTGACAACTCTGTCTGCTCCTGCATCAAAAACTATCTTCGCACCAAGAAAACCGGTCTGTGTCATCTGGGTACTGGCATGGATTGGAAGGTCCGGAAAATTATCTTTCAAAACCTTTAAAACTCCTAAATCCTGAACAATTACTGCGTCAAGACTTGCTTCATAGTAAGGTTTTATATAATCAGTGAGTCTTTGCTGTATCTCATCCTCCTTTAAAAGAGTGTTAACCGTTAAGTATATCCTTCTGCCAAATCTGTGTGCGTAAGCTATGGCCTCAAGCATCTCCTCATATCCCAGATTTCCGGCAAATGCCCTCGCTCCGAACATTGTGCCGCCAAGATATACCGCATCCGCGCCCGCTCTTATTACCGCTTTGCATATATCAAGGGAGCCTGCAGGTGCAAGCACCTCAACTATTGATTTATTATCCTTGTAATAATTGTTCTTTCCCATATTCTATATCCTTAATTATTCTAAAATATAATGAGATTGATTTCATGCGTTTCCATACATATAACGAACAAAGCTGTCAGTCCAACGGATGACAGCTTATGTTTAGTAGTAAATTTTACTTTTTTGAATCATTAAGCTCTGTTTCAAGCTTAACGATATTCTTCTGATATTTTGTAATCTCGCTTTTTAATTCCTTGATTTCCTTAGCTGCTGCTTCTGCTTTTATCTGTGCAGCAATAAGTTCATGCTTTAAATCGTATATTTCCTTATCCTTGTTCTCAAGCTCAAGTGAAAGGCCATCACCAAGCTTTTTAGCCTTAAAATAATCATCAGCAATATTAAGATATACTATATTGGCACGTGCTTCCTGTGACTGCTTACGAAATGCCTCTTCTTTGTTGAACTCTGTTATTTTATTATTTATGTATGCAGCAACCTTCTGCAGGTACTCCTCACTCTCATATCCTCCGAGAGTTACCACTTTCCCGTTAAGAATTACGTCTGTCGTATTTTTTTTAGACATCGTGAACCTCCAAATCTATACACAATATATATTCCATGTTTTTATTAAGTATACAATATCTATTCTTTTTGTTCAATACCAAGATTATCATAAGCAGCTTTTGTTGCAACTCTTCCTCTTGGAGTTCGGTTAATAAAGCCATTCTGAATAAGATATGGCTCATAAACATCCTCAAGAGTACCTGCATCCTCGCCAAGGGAAGCCGCAAGCGTGTCAATGCCTACCGGTCCTCCGTCAAATTTTTCAATTATCATAGAAAGAAGCATACGGTCATTCCTGTCAAGTCCGGACCTGTCAACATCCAGCAGATTAAGTGCATAGTCTGCTACGTCCTTAGTAATTCTGCCATCATATTTTACCTGCGCAAAATCCCTTACTCTCTTTAATAATCTGTTGGCAAGTCGTGGTGTTCCTCTTGATCTTCTGGCAAGCTCATGTGCGCCCTCTGAATCAATATCTACATTAAGAACTGCCGCAGAGCGGATAATAATCTTTTCAAGCTCAGGCACTGTGTAGAATTCCAGATGATTTACAACACCAAATCTGTCCCTTAAAGGAGCAGATAACAGTCCTGCTCTTGTTGTGGCACCAACTAAAGTAAACTTTGGAAGCTGAAGTCTTATGGATCTGGCGGTTGCACCCTTGCCAATCATTATGTCTATCTCATAGTCCTCCATGGCAGGATACAACACCTCTTCAACCTGTCTGTTTAGTCTGTGGATTTCATCGACAAACAAAATATCGCCTTCGCTTAGGTTATTAAGTATTGCTGCCATCTCTCCCGGCTTTTCAATTGCAGGACCTGATGTAATCTTAATGTTAACACCCATTTCATTGGCAATTATCCCTGCAAGGGTTGTTTTACCAAGTCCGGGAGGTCCATAGAACAGGCAGTGGTCTAAGGAATCGCCTCTTTCCTTTGCCGCCTCAATATAAACCTTCATATTATTCTTAACCTTCTCCTGCCCGATATAATCCTCTAACTTTACCGGGCGAAGGGAATTCTCGATTTTTATGTCTTCTTCAACAATTTCCGTGGATATGATTCGTCTGTCCATAAACCTTTACTGATGTTCCTTTCTATATTTTTGTAATGACAACCTACGGTATGAATTATAGAAAACTCCTAAAGGAATCATAGCAAAAGCTTAAGGGCTTCCTTTAAGACGGTTTCTGAATCCTTTGACTCTAAATCTTTTACCTTCTTTACTGCCATTAGCGCATCTTTTCCGGAATACCCCAGTGCGACCAATGCTTCGCAGACATCATTTTTAATCTGAGCAGATTCGTCTGCTGGAACAGGCGAATTCTTTTTATTTATAGCCATTTCAAAGGCTTCCGCAAGATTTAACTTGTCCTTAAGCTCTATTATCAGACGCTGGGCAGTTTTTACTCCTATTCCCGGAACACTTTTTAATACATTGACATCATCTGACAACACCGCAAATCTCAAATCATCAGTTGAAATTGCTGACAGAATGTTAAGTGCCCCCTTAGGTCCGATCCCGTTAACATTTATAAGCATTTTGTAAACATCCAGATCCTCTCTTGTAAAGAAACCGAAAAGGCTTATGTCATCCTCTCTTACAGCCATATATGTATAGAGCATGATTATCTCCCCTGTTGAAGGGATATTATCAAGCACTGTCTTTGGGACCTTGATGTTAAAACCTATTCCGTTATTCTCAATAACCACAGAATCCTCAAATACTTCCACTAACTCTCCCTTAATAAATGATAGCATATTTCCTCCAATTATTCCTGCTGTCCCAGACAATGGTTAATAAACTGCTGAGCAGTTCTTCCTGAAATTCCGCCATGAGATAATTCCCACTTATTAGCCTCTGCACAGAGTTCATCCTCTGACATCGTAATACCATTTTTCTTTGCAAGCTCGCAGACAATATTGAAATATTCCTTTTGAGATGGCTTTGAAAATGTAATCTGGCATCCGAATCTGTTTACTAAAGACATCTTCTCTTCAATAGTATCTGACCTGTGGATACCGTTATCTGTCTGCATGTCATTTCTGTCATTCCATGTTTCTTTAATTAGATGTCTTCTGTTTGATGTGGCATAGATAAGTATATTGTCCGGCTTTGTCTCCACACCGCCCTCTATTACTGCCTTTAAGAACTTATATTCAATTTCAAATTCCTCAAATGAAAGATCATCCATATAGATGATAAACTTATAGTTACGGTTCTTTATGCTGGCGATTACATTAGACAAGTCCTTAAACTGATGCTTATATATTTCAATCATTCTAAGACCCTGGTCATAGTATTCATTTACAATAGCCTTAATACTTGTTGACTTACCTGTACCACTGTCACCAAATAAAAGACAGTTATTGGCTGGTCTGCCATTTACAAATGCTTCCGTATTCTCAACAAGCTTGCGTTTCTGAATCTCGTATCCAACCAGGTCATCCAAAACAACCATTTCCATATTGTTAATCGCATTAAACCTGATATTACCGGCATTATCGCTCTGTATTCTAAATGCCTTATTAAGACCAAACATTCCAACACCGTAAGCTTTATAAAATTCTGTCACTCCTTCAAAGAATTCATCCTCATTTGCAGCAGCAGAAAGCCTTGCACTTAATGTTCTAACCTTTTCACTGACATTCTTATTATACATAAGCTCCTTTTTCACAATCGCCTTGTAATCAGACAGTATTGAAAAGCAATTAATACCTAATGCCTGCTCAAATGCGCTGAAATCATAGTGGAATAAGTTGTAAAACACCTTGAAATCATTCTTTGCAAATGAATTCACACTTCCGTCATTTGCACCCACCTTCTCACATGTAATGCTGAAAGGATTCTCATTGGTTATAAGTAAAAATGTAAGATAATTCTGCCACAGATTGTTATCAAATCCATAATCTGTTGCCACACACAAAAGCTTTTTAATTTCTGTATATGTCTTGCTGATTAAAGCCTCTTTATCATAATTACCCTCGTCAAACTGCCTGAAAATCACAGAAAATTCTTTTAAAATCTCATCTTCCTTTAAATCACTGTATATAATCAGCTTTGCAATTTCCTTGTACATAATTCTTCTTATCCTCTTTTCCTCTTCTATAAATTCACATTCGCGAATCATGGAACAGGTATGAATTAGAACCATTCTGAACGCAGGTACTTTGGAGCCCTCGGTACTTAGGCGCTGTGTTGTCGTTGAAGGAACGAAGTTCCAAAATACGACAAGCGCCTTATGTACCGCTAGGAGCGACAAGTAGCGCAAGCGTGCCTGCGTTCAATATGTTTCTAATTCATACCGTAACGACTTCGCGAACGCATGATAATGTAAAATACAAAAATAAAAATTCCAACAAGTGATATTATAGCACCTTCTCTTAAATATGGGGTATTATATTTTAAATAAATATCATGACTGCCTTCAGTTAGATAAAGACCCATATATTGCACATTGGCTATATTTATTTCTGTTTCTTCACCGTCAACGAATGCTGTCCAGCCCTTGGAATAAGGTATTGCAAGCACTAAAAGCATATCCTTTGGCAAATCCACATTTCCACTGATGGTATCTGTTCCGAACTTCATTTCATCAAGCGTGAAACGGGATAAATTCTTCGTCTGTTCTTCATAATCTGTCATTGGCTGTCCCACAAGCTTTATTTCATCAAAGGAATATATCCCCGCTTTCGGAAAGTATAAAGTAACACTGTTATGTTCGTCATCAAATTGACCTATATTAACTATAAAATCTTTAGCTCCATTATAGAAATTATAGCTTGAGGTAAAATATCTGAAATCCTTAATTACACCGTTAGATGCTTCAAGTGTCATTTTAACCTTGCTTGTTGACACCTTCCAGTATAAGAAATCAGTAAATATCTTTTTTCTTTCATTTGCAGAAAGCTTAGTATCCCAGTCTGACATAGAATACTCATCCTTGGGATCGAATTGTTCATCACCAAAATATAACTGATAAGTACTTACGCCCTTGAAATCCATATTAGTAATCATAAGATAATTCTCAGCATTTGTGTTCTTATCAAATTCAAATGTAACATAAGACCCGGGCGTTGTCACAACAAATGAATTATCAGCCTTTACTACACCGCTGTCAGATAATACAAGCTTATAATCTATAATATCCGCTGTGGATTTATAGGACACATTTTCTGAAAGCGAAGGCACTTCTGCGTTATCCTCAAGCACCACTGTGTCCATCATAATCTGCTCTCTGTCATACAGCGGAAGCTCAAGCCAGTCTGAGTATGAAATATAGTTATCATAAGAATATGACATAGGTAAATTATATTTATTCTCATAAAGTACGTAATTATCATCCTCATAAACCATTTCATACCCTAATGGAACAATTATATTAACACCACTTCTGTCAGGAAGGGTTTCATATTCTCCCTTATCCATTGGATTATCAATATGATTCTTATTATATATCAGATAACGGTTGCCTGAAATTTCCGTTAAAACCGTTCTTGAGTCATATCCTTCATATTTATGAGGAAGAACTGATTCCATAACCAGTCCGTTTTCAACCCTTGACCTGTCAATCAAAGGGTTGGTGAGTGTCCAGTAAAAACCGGAAGCCGAGATCCCCTGTATAATATTGCTGTTATAAGAAAGGCCGAAGCCTGTATAACGGTCACTGTCACTAAATTCACCATTTTCCTTATAGTTTACCGTATATTCTTTTAATAGTGTTATTTCATCAGATTCCAGTTTTGTGATATCCTCTGATGACACACATTCTGCGGTATAACCATCACAGAATGGTGCATATTTAAACATGGCATTGAGCACAATACAAAAAATCGTCACACCTAATATCAATCCATGCAAATATTTTTTGTAAAAGTTATCCCCAAGCTTTTTCCTTGCGCCCCCACTCAATAACAAGCATACAATAAATCCCACCGTTAAAGGTATAATCGTCTTTAAATTTCTGGAATAGCTAAATACAATGCAAACCGCAAGATAAATTATCATGACTGCTGACATTATTTTTTGTTTTGCAGGCGATATATTGCATAAATTTTGAAATTCAACTGTTACAATATATGAATTTAAAAATGCAAATGCCCATATCCAGCGGTTGCTCATATATGACATTCCGTTAAATAACTGTCCAAATGCAGGTATTAACAGGAATAAAAAGCATAGTCCAAAATATACTTTAAGTATTCTTTTATTTTTCTTATCAAGAAATAAAGTAATAACAGCAAGAAGCACCGTTACTGCATATCCCATGCATGTCCAGTAGGTATCCCCCTCTGCAACAAATAAGCCAGGAAGCTTAGTATAATATGAAAATGGATAAAGAAAATGTATTCCATTATCCACGCCCATCCTGCTATCATCCAGGAACGCATTTAACATAGGAAGCACAATTACAGAAGCAAGCATAACGCCTAATATGCTCGACAGCAGTATTCTAAAAAATGTTTTAAACATTTCTTTGAAATTCTTCTTATAAACAAACAAAAGCCTTACTGCAACATATATAACAGTTACCAGTACCATCATATAAAAGAAATAAAAGTTACTGACAGCACTAAAAAAAACTGCTGCGATAAAGATATATATCTTCTTTTCTCTTATAATCTTTTCCACACCAAGAACCAGTAGCGGAAACATTACCATCGGTGTCAGGAAAAATGGATGTCTTGCAGCATTTAACAAAGACCAGTAGCTGAAAATATAAATAAATGTACCTGTCAATAAGGCATAAATTTTTGTATTATTAAGATATATACAAACTTTCAGGAAAAATATACCTGCCAGATAAATTCTAAGTAATATTGCAATTTCATAGTAAATATAACAATACTGTGACGGAAACAGGAACGAAAAAAATGCAAATGGATCTCCAATACAATAATAATGAAGGGTCTGAAGAATGTCAGAACCCTCTCCTATATAAAAACTCCACTCCGGAATATTGAATTCATGGTTTATAAAAATATTTTTTATAATGTCTCTTATACACTCGCCGTAGAATACATAAGACTTATAGTGCTGTTCCCAGCCGTCTATTCCCCATATCAAAGTCTTTCCTGTTAAAGGAAACCATATAAAGACCAGTGTTGCGACAAAGAAAAACAAAGCAGAATAAATCAAAATAATCCTGCCATTATTACATTTATTTAGTTTATCGACATTTTCTCTGACTTTATTATCGTTAAACATATCTTTTCGCACTCTCACAATCCTGCAAAACATTCGTATAAAAGTACACTCCACACCAGAAACTGATGTGGAGTATAAAGTTTAATTTATAAATTCATTTATAAATTGTTCAAAATAATTATCAGTGCTTGCTGATAATCTTCTTTGGACACTTCTCAGCACATTTGCCACAGCCTGTACACTTCTCGTAATCGATGTGTGCAACATTATTCTCAACTGTGATTGCACCAAATTCGCACTGCTTTGTACAAAGCATACATCCGATACAGCCTGTAGAGCATACACTCATTACATCCTTGCCCTTATCCTTAGAAGAACACTTAACTGTAAACTTACTGTCATAAGGAATAAGCTCGATAAGATTTCTTGGGCATGTGGCAACACATTTACCACATGCTTTACATGCATTTTTGTTTACAACAGCAATGCCGTTTACAATCTTGATTGCATCAAAAGGACAAGCCTTAACGCATGAGCCATAGCCCATACATCCATATGTACATGCCTTTGAACCACCATTAGGAACAACATTCATGGCAAGACAGTCCTCAACACCTGAATACTTGTAGTTTTCTTTTGCTTTATCGCAGTCGCCTGCACATTTCACAAATGCTGTCATACGTGTGGCAGAACCTGCTTCCTGTCCCATAATTGCTGCAATCTTGTTACCAACTACATCTCCACCTACAGGACATGCATTACATGCAGCCTCACCAGCGGCAATAGCTTTAGCAAGACCATCACAGCCTGCGTATCCACAACCACCACAGTTGTTTCCCGGAAGCTCTGCTCTTACATCAATTTCCTTCTGGTCTACTTCAACATAGAACTTCTTTCCCATAACACCAAGGAAGAGTCCGAGAAAAAGACCAGTGCAGCCTACAACAACTGCGGCAATAATAATACCTGTCATTTATTTTTCCTCCTTAATATTACAGAATACCGGCAAAGCCAAAGAATGCTATAGCCATAAGTCCTGCTGTTAAAAGAACGATAGGCATACCCTTGAAGCTCTCAGGTACATCATTGTTCTCAATACGCTCACGAATACCAGCCATAATTACAATTGCAATTGTAAAACCAACTGCTGTACCAAGACCTGCAACAACAGACTCAACAAAATTATAGCTGTTCTGAACATTTGTTAAAGCAATACCAAGTACTGCACAGTTTGTTGTGATAAGTGGAAGGAACACACCAAGTGCCTCATACAATGATGGTGATGTCTTCTTTAAGAACATTTCAACAAACTGAACCAGTGAAGCGATTACAAGAATAAATACGATTGTATTAAGATATGTAAGCTCCAGTGGAGTTAATATAAACTGATAAATTAAATTACAAACTGCAGATGCAATAGTAATAACGCCGATTACGGCACCACCCATACCTGCGGCTGTGTTAATCTTCTTAGATACACCAAGGAAAGGACACAAACCGAGGAACTGGCTAAGTACAACATTATTAACAAGTGCTGTACCGACAGCGATAATTAACAAACTTGATAACGTCATATTATTTCCCTCCTATTAGCTTTCCTTAGCCTCAGCCTTAGCTTCTTCTCTGCGCTCTTCAATTTCCTCTGTATAATCAGGAACCTCTGCAGGCTTCATACCATTTTTCTTCTTAATTCTGTTCATTGCAGCAATAAAGAATGCAAGAACAAAGAAAGCACCAGGTGCAAGAATAAATATACTTGCAGGAGTAAAGAAACCTGTTATATCAGCGAGTGCTGAATCACCTGATGAAAGAATTGTACCAGCACCAAGTAACTCTCTTACTGCACCGAGAAGTGTGATTGCACATGTGAAACCAAGACCCATACCAAGACCATCAAATGCAGATGGAATTGGAGAATTCTTAGAAGCATATGACTCTGCACGTCCTAAGATAATACAGTTAACTACAATAAGAGGAATATAAATACCAAGTGAATCATAAAGGCTTGGTAAAAATCCCTGCATAAGGAACTGAACCATTGTAACGAAAGAAGCAACAATAACGATAAATGCAGGCATTCTCACGCCATCAGGTATCACCTTACGAAGTAACGAAATAATAAAATTAGATAAAACCAATACTACTGTTGATGACAGTCCCATACCAATACCATTGATAGCTGATGTGGTAACGGCAAGTGTAGGACACATACCCAGTGTTAAAACCAGAGTGGGATTTTCTTTGATAAGACCATTGTAAAGTCTTTCAACACATTTGTTCATTATTTGGCACCTCCCTGATTAGTAATGTTTGAATATGCAGCCAGTGCATAATTAACAGCCTTTGTAACAGCCTTTGATGTGATTGTTGAACCACCGATGGCATCAATTGATGAATCCGAATCGGCTCCACTTCCGTCTGTTACAACCTTAAACTGTTCAACCTTCTTATCGTTGAACTGATCCTTAAAATCTGCATTCTTGGCTCTCATACCAAGACCGGCTGTCTCACTGAGTGAAAGGAAAGAAATTCCCTTAACCTCTCCCTCACTGCTTATGCCAACAGTAAGCTTGATATCTCCGCCGTAACCGTCTTTTCCGGTAACAGTTACAACATATCCAACTGTGTTGCCATCCTTTTTACCGACAGCAACAGAATTTAATACATCCTTAGAAAAATCCTCATCATTAGCTTCATCAAGATCTGAATCTGAAGGAAGCTCCTTTAAATCCTCAAATGTATCAGCATCAGAAAGGACTGCCTGATATGCCTTATTCTTGGCATCCTCATTAGCTTTCGCAATAGGGTCAAGAGTCACATCATAAACAACACCAAGAAGGATACCGGCTACTATTGTAATAGCAAATAAAATTAACGCATCTTTAATAATCTTACCCATTATTTGTTAGCCTCCTTTTCCTTCTTCTCAGGCTTTTTCTTACCAAATGACTTAGGAACTGTAACCTTCTCAATTAATGGAACAAGAAGGTTGCAGAAAATGATTGCATAAGAAACACCCTCTGCTGAGCCACCGAACATTCTGAATATGAATGTAAGAAGACCTAAGCATAAACCAAACAAAAGCTTGCCATTAGGAGTAATTGGGCTGGTTACATAATCTGTTGCCATGAAAAATGCACCAAGAATAAGACCACCACCACAGATTTCCTTAGCAAGATACATCAAATCAAAGTTATTGCCCTCCGGAGCAAAGAAGAATATAAGTACTGCAAATGTCGCAATGTATGTAACAGGAATTCTCCATGAAATAACCTTTCTTACAAGAAGATAAATTGCTCCAAGCAGAAGGCATATAACTGAAGTCTCACCGATAACACCTGCAGTTGTTCCTATAAACATATCAAGCAGCTCTGGTGTAGCAGTTCCTGCAGCAACCTCTGCTCCCGGCTTTAAAATAGCAAGAGGAGTTGCTCCTGAATAAGAATCCACAAGAAAACTGTTATTGGTTGCAAATGAGGTCATTGGACCTGTGTAACCAATAAGAAGAAAACATCTTGCAGCTAAAGCAGGGTTCATGAAGTTCTGACCTAAACCACCAAATAACTGTTTAACTACTATAATCGCAAACACACAGCCTACAATCTCATAACCAATATTAAGAGTTGAAGGAATGTTAAGTGCAATAAGAAGACCTGTAACAGCAGCTGATAAATCACTAACTGTAATCTTCTTTTTCATAAAATACTGGAAAAGTGCCTCTGATGCGACGCAGACTAAAATGCCCACAACGATGCGGATTAAAGCATCAAGGCCGAAATTTAAAATACCAAATATACTTGCAGGTGCCAGTGCAATACAGACATCTCTCATGATTGTCTGTGTTGTGTCCTTGCTTCGTACATGTGGGTTTGTTGATACATTAAACAAATCACTCACAATTATTTCCACCTTTCTACTTTTTCTTTCTGTTTGCTAAAACTGTACTTCTCATTGACTTAATCTGCTGTGTAAGTGGTCTCTTGGCAGGACAGATATATGAACAGCTGCCGCACATTACACATTCCATACCATCAAATTTAACGAAGCCAGCCTCATCATTACGTGATGCAAAGCCTGCAAGCTTGGCAGGAAGCAGATGTTCAGGACATACTGATCCACATCTTCCGCAACGTATACATGCAGACGCATTAACTGCAGATACTTCATCCTTCTTAAATACAAGAAGTGATGAACTTCCCTTAACAACAGGGACATCAAGACTGTACATTGAGAATCCCATCATAGGACCACCTGATATATATTTCTCAGGCTCATCAACAGGACCTCCTGCAGCTTCAAGAAGCTGTCTGTAGTTAGTTCCAAGCCATACATAGAAGTTGCCCGGCTCCTTAACTCCATCACCTGTAACAGTACAGATTCTCTTGGTAAGTGGCTTTCCTTCAATTACAGCCATATAAATTGAGAATATTGTATCAACATTATGTACAATACATCCGGCATCAGCAGGAAGCATAGAAGAATTGATAGCTCTTCCCGTTGTTGCATAAATAAGACTACGCTCACCACCCTGTGGATACTTTGTCTTTAATTCCTTTACTTCAATATCAGGCTCGCCTGCAACTGCTTCCCTCATAATACGGATAGCTTCAGGCTTATTATCCTCAATTCCGATAATTCCCTTAGCATGATTAAATACCTTAAGGGCAACCTTAAGACCCATAACAACCTTATCAGACTCCTCGAGAAGTCTTCTGTAGTCAGATGTCAAATATGGTTCACACTCAGCACCATTGACAATAATATAATCAATGGCATCAGGATTCTTAGGTGAAAGCTTAACATTGGTAGGAAAACCTGCTCCACCCATACCAACCACACCTGCAGCCTTAACTCTCTCAAGTATGGTCTCCTTAGTAAGATCCTCGAACTTCATTGAAGTATATTCTACTTCCTTAAACTCACCATCATTCTCAATAATGATTGAATTGCACTTACCACCTGTAGCAAGTGTTCTTGGCTCAATAGCCTTAACAGTACCTGAAACAGATGAATGAATATTGGCTGATACAAATCCACCTGCCTCTGCAATCAACTGACCGGCAAGAACATAGTCGCCTTTAGCAACTACTGGGACGGCCGGTGCACCGATGTGCTGTGAAAGTGGGAATACCATTTCCCCAACAGCAGGGAACAATTCTTTGATTGGCTTATCTTTAGAAAGTTCCTTACCATCGTACGGATGACATCCACCTTTAAATGTGCACTTTCCCATGGCATAATTCTCCTTATAAAAAGTTTTAAGTTAATATATATCATACCTCATAGCACTTTAAAAATCTACTTTTTTTTGTGTATACTTTAATATATAATAAACAAGAAATGATAAATTTTTATCTATCTTTTTCCTGTCAGAATAAAAAACAGAGGTGGTTTACATGCTCACTTTTTCAGATAAATTAGAAATTATTGATAACTACGAATCTGTTATTTCAAACTTAAAATGTATTTCAACAGATTTGTCTCAAATAATAATGTTTGATATTGAAACAACAGGTCTGTCATCGTTTAACAATATGTGTTACCTTATCGGAGCTGTGTATTTTACTGACAACGAACCTCACTACATACAGTGGTTTGCCACTGTTCCTGCTGATGAAGAAGACATTTTAAACGCATTTTCACAGTTTATAGAAAAATATAATTACATAATCCACTTTAACGGTGACCATTTTGACATTCCATTTTTACTGGCAAGAGCCTTAAAACACAATGTATCTCTTGACTTTTCACACCTTAAATCCCTGGACTTATATAAGACTGTCAGGGAACTCAAATCAATCCTTGATCTTGATAATTATAAGCAGAAAACAGTAGAACATTTCTTACAGGTAAATCGTGAAGACAAATACTCCGGAGGGGAACTAATTGAGGTATACAAGCATTATCTTGCATTTAAGGAAGAAAACGATTTGGAAATGTTACTGCTCCACAACCATGACGACTGCATAGGAATGGTTTTGCTGGTTCAGATTATTTCCTATTCCATTTTATATAATGGAGACTTTGATATTGAAAATGTACATCTTACAGACGGTTGCCGTGAGCTTGTTATATCCATAGCTTTAAAGGGACGGATACCAATTCCTCTCTCAGTAAAAAAAGAGTACTTTTGCTTTGAAGCAGACGGACAACACGCAAAGCTTATTGTTCCAATAATAAAAAATGAGCTTAAATTTTTCCGTTCTGATTATAAAGATTATTATTATATCCCTGCGGAAGATACTGCAATTCACAAAAGTGTATCATGCTATGTAGACTCAAAAGCAAAGGTCAAGGCTGATAAAAAGAACTGTTATACCAGAAAGACAGGTTTTTTTATTATTTACCCAGAAAACAGTTCCATTAATACAACACCTGCCCCACCCGTATTTAGAGAGAGCTATGACAGCAAAGATTTTTTCATTGAGTATTCTGATATTTTCTTATCTGATTATAACTATGCATACTCTTACGCCTTATCAATTTTGAAATCTATGTGATATGATGAGGTCAGTGTCATAAACTGTAAAAATTCCCGCCCTCAATGGGCGGGATGTATATTATTTCTTATTCTTACGATAGAAGAACAATTCCTTGAAATCATATCCTAATTCTTTATGATTGATAATCTGCTCTGTATTGCCAACAAAAAGACAGCCGTCATAAACTAAAGAATTATTAAACTTCTTATAAATATCAGTCTTAGCTTCTTCTGTAAAGTAAATCATAACATTCCTGCAGACAATTAAATGACAGTTTGTTGGATACGGATCCTTTAACAGATTAGATTTCTTAAACTCAACACATCTTTTAATTTCATCTGAAATCTTATAAAATCTGTCTCCCATTTTCTCAAAGTATTTATCCCTATACTCTGCAGGAAGTCCCTTTAAGCTGTTAGCACCGTAAACTCCATCTTTTGCCTTTTCTAATACCTGTTCATCAATATCAGTAGCATAAATCTTGATATTCTTCATAGGAACCTTCTTTGCCATAACCATTGCAAGAGAGTAAGGCTCATCACCTGTAGAGCAGGCCGCACTCCATATCTTAAGATTAGGTCCAAACTTATCTATCAAATCCGGCAGAATCTTATCCTCAAGAGTCTTCCAAAGTGCAGGATTTCTATAAAATTCCGAGACATTGATAGTAAGATAATTAACAAATTCATCCAACAGCCTGGAATCATTCTTCAAAGCCATGCAGTAGCTGTCATAACCGTCATATTTATTTCTGCTTATAAGAGTGTCTATTCTTCTCTTCATCTGACGTTCCTTATAAGCATTTAAATCGATCGTAGTACAATCAAGAACAAATTTCTTAAAATCCTCATAATCTTTAATCATATTCCCTCTTTTCTGCATATGTTCACGAAAATGCATATATTCTGTTTAGATTATACCACATAATACGACAAAAAAGAAGATATATTTACAATTATATACTGTTTAAATTACTGTTTAGACATCAGCTGATTTATGTTATAATTCAAAGGCAAATTATAATAAATCCACTGACGGAGATAAAAATATATGAACGAAGAAGAATTAATAAAAAGAAAAATTTTAGATACTGCCAACAAAGCCTTTAATCACAATATTTACACATATACCGGATTTCTAAGTTTAAGTGAGCTTTCTGTATATTACAACATGAAAAAAGACCTGAATTTCATAGCAAGTAAAACCTTTGGCGGTGCCCCTTTATGTGAGCGTCAGATGATACAGTTCGGTTCAGAGGATGATTGTGGGTATCCCGGATATTTTCCCATATCTGTTATAAAAGTTTCTCCGCTGACACCTAAATTTGCCGAAGAAAACAATCACAGAGATTATCTTGGTGCATTGATGAATCTTGGCATAGAAAGAAGCCTTATAGGCGACATCAAAATAGACGGTAAAGAAGCCTATATATTTGTTTCAGAGCATATTGCTGAATTTATTATTGAAAATCTTACTTCAATCCGCCATACCCATGTTAAATGCGAACTGACTAATGAGATGATTAATATTGAGCCTGATTTTCTTGAGTTTCAGGTAATAGTTGCTTCAAAAAGAGCTGACGCAGTTGTTGCAGCAATCACTAAGCTTCCACGTTCAAAGGCAGTCGAATTATTCCGCTCATCAAAAATATTTATCAATGGTCTATGCTGTGAAAATAACAGCTGCCAACTAAAGTCTGATGATATTCTTGTTATCCGTGGAACAGGTAAATTCATTTTCGAAAGTGCCGGAAATGAAACCAGAAAAGGGCGGGTATATATTACATTGAAGAAGTATGTATGAATGTTAATCAAAAAAGGATAAGCCCTTCTTATCAATTTATGATAAGAAGGGCTTATCCTTTTTACGTGTTATTTATTCAGTCGCAACATTCATCATTGTACTTCTTACAACATTGCCTGATGCATCTTTAACATCAATATAAAACTCCCTGTCGCCTACGCTTCCTGCAATCCACGTAATTATATTATTTGCACTGAAATTCTGTACAAGTCCCCACTGCTTGGTTGTTCTGTTATATACAACCATCTTATATGTGTAACCTGCCTCTCCTCCGATCGCCTGTGCTGTGAATGTCACTTTTTCTCCAACAGTTGGTGATGTTGTACTTACTGTTGCTTTTACCACAAGAACCTTTGAGTTATTTTCTTCTATTTTTACATTAAACACCTTACTTCTTGTCACATTTCCTGACGCATCCTTTACATCTACGTAGAACTGCCTTGTTCCATCTAGTCCTGCTGTCCAAACATACTCATTATTTGTTGTATAATCCTGTAACTTAAACCACTGATCTGTTGCAGGATTATATATTATGAACTTAAATGTACATTCATCTCCAAGAGTTGTCTGTGCTGTAAGTGTTACTCTCTCTCCTGGAGTTACAGTTTCTTTTCCTGTAAGTGTTATCACTGGCTTTTGTTCCTCTATCACAACATTTATAGCATTACTTCTAACAACATTTCCTTCTGAATCTTTTACATCCACATAAAAATCTCTGTCTCCTACACTTCCCTTAGTCCATGTACATGTATTGTTGCCACTGAAGTTCTGAATTAGCCCCCACTGTTTTGTTGTTTTATTATACACAATAAACTTATATGTATAATCACCTTTTCCACCTGTAGCTTCTGCTGTAAATGTTACTATCTTATCTGTTTCTATCTTAGTTGCAGATATGGTCAGCTCTTCTACCGGCTTTTCAACGAGTCCTGCAACCGCATTATTAATAGCTGTTGCATATCCGTCAACTACTGACTGTTCACTTGCTTTCTTTCCTCTTACCACTGCATTAACTGCCGCATTAACAGCAGCTACAGTTTCATCTGTATAAATTGAAAGATCTGAAGGGACTTTTGCAATAGCTGCATCTACAGCAGTATAATCTGCATCTTTTTCATCGTCACTGCCTGAGCCTCCGCCAGTTGAATATTCTGTAAATGTATAACCATATGAACTTGCATATGTCTCTGCATATGAGCCCTTTGATCCGCGTATCTCGCTAAGTGATGAACAAATATAAAATGCAGTAGTTGAAATAGATGTCACACTGCCTGGAATATATACTGATTTAAGAGATGAGCAATACTCAAATGTCTTTGCTAAGATTGATTTTACCCCATACGATATATCAACGCTTGTAAGCTTTGAACAATTTGAAAATGCGTATTTTCCTATTGAACTCACTCCCAAACCCATATTTACTGTAGAAAGATTGGAACATCCCTTAAATGCAGACTCACCAATACTTGTCACCGAATCCGGGATTGTTATTGAAGAAAGTTGTGTACATCCAAAAAAAACCTGATTATCAATAGATGTCAAGTTATTTGAAAGAGTAATTGATCCTAGAGATGTACAGTTCTGAAATGCAGCTTCTCCTATGCTTTTCACATTGTCTGTCATCGTAAAACTTGTAAGTCCCGTACAATCCATAAATGCCATTATAGATATACTCTTTACACTGCCGGGAAGAGCCACTGACTGCAAATTTGTACATGATTGAAACGCATTAACTCCAATACTTGTAACCGTATTCGGAATTGATACGCTTGTCGCATTTAAACAATTATAAAAAGCATAATTACCTATGCCGGTAATACCTTCATTAATAGTAATCTTCTTTACTTTAGCACGATATGTGTATGACCCCCATGGAGCCAGTGATGATGAACTATAGTTTGACATTTCACCTGAACCAATGATTTTGAGCTCTCCTGTTGTAAGGTTAAGCTCGTATGTTGCACTATTGCCACATGAACCGGAAATAGTATCATCCGCCTTTACATTGTCCGGAAAAATAAAGCTTGTCAGCACAATACAAGCACACAAAATCACCGCCAATGCCTTTCTTTTCATAATAAACCTCCTCACTCACTTATATTTGTTGAAATTTACTGTTATAACTGAATAAATTATACTACCAAATAATACTAAAAACAAGAATTATTATACACAACTAAAAAAGCAGGTGCACAAAGCACCTGCCCTTTTAGGAGTTTATTTTATGTGAAAAAATAAAGTAACCAAATTATTAAACTGTCTCTGCAGCAGCCTCTTCTGAAGCAGTTGACTCTACAGACTCTTCTGTTTCAGCAGTTGTTTCTGCCTCTGTCTCAGGTTCGTTATCAGCAAGCAAAGCCTTAATGCTTAAGCTGATCTTCTTATCTACTGCATTGAAATCAACAACCTTTGCCTCAATGCTCTGACCAACTGAAAGAACATCAGCAGGTTTATTGATATGATCCTTAGAAATCTGTGATACGTGAAGCAATGCGTCAATACCATCCTCTAACTGAACAAATGCACCAAAATCTGTCATTCTTGCAACTGTTCCTGTAACAACATTACCTACTGCATATTTAACCTCAGCACCATTCCATGGATTAAGGTCAGGATATTTAACAGAAAGAGCTATCTTATCTCCGTTAATCTCTTTAATAAAGCACTTTACAGAATCTCCAACCTTATAAACCTTCTTTGGATTCTCTGTTCTGCCCCAAGACATCTCAGATATATGAAGTAAGCCGTCAACACCTCCAAGGTCAATAAACGCACCAAAATCAGTAACATTCTTAACTGTACCCTCAATTGTATCGCCTTCCTTAATTCTTGCAAGAAGTGCGTCAGCAGCTGCTTTCTTCTCTGCAACAATAAGCTGCTTGCAGTCACCGATAATCTTACGATTCTTAGGATCATATTCCGTTACAACAAATGTGACATCTTTGCCTGCATATACAGATAAATCCTTAACAAATGTATCAGAAACAAGACTTGCCGGAATGAATACCCTTGATTCATCAACAACAACCTCTAAACCGCCCTTAACAGGCTTACTTACAGTTGCAGTAACTGCTTCCTTGTTATTAAATGCATCCTCAAGTCTCTTGCATCCATTGTCTGCCACAAGCTTTCTGTATGTAAGGAGAACCTGTCCTTCTCCATCATTAAGCTTAAGAACTTTAGCCTTCATCTCATCACCAACAGAAACAACAGTTGTAAGATCTACACCAGGAGTTGATGTGTATTCTGAACGTGTAATTATTCCATCAGCTTTATAACCGATGTTAAGAATAATCATATCATCCTTAACATCAATAACGGTACCATCAACAACCTCTCCTGTATGAATTTCTTTCCACTCTTCGTTATCTAACATCTGTGCAAAACTTTCTTCTGACATTAGTATAAACCTCCTCAATGATATTGTTTGGGGTCGAAGCCCCCGCTGTAATACCTATGCAGTCTGATGAACCAATCTTATCAAGATCAAGGTCAGGCAGAGTCTGAATATGGATTGTATTCTCACATTCATTCTTACAAATCTCATACAGTTTTCTCGTATTGGAACTGCTGCTGTCACCGATAACAATCATTGTATCAGCCATTCTGGCTATCTTTCGTGCTTCGGTCTGGCGTTCTTCAGTAGCATTACAGATTGTATTACGAATACTAACATTGTAACCCTTTTCCGATATAATTTCAACTAATTCTTTAAATTTATTGTAATTAAATGTCGTTTGAGAAACAACACATACATTTCTTTCAGGGTCAAGTTCCAAATCTTTAGCCTTCTCTACAGAATCAACCACATAAACATCTTGTGTAAGACACCATCCTTTAATCCCTTCAACTTCAGGATGATGTTCATTTCCAATAATAACAATCTGTGAATTTTTTTCACTTTCTTCTTTTACTATTTTGTGAATCTTTAATACAAATGGACATGTAGCGTCAATTATCTTGACATTTTTACTTTCAAGGCTGTCATAAATACTTTTTGCCACACCATGCGAACGAATAATAACAGTTGTATCACTATTATCCACAACTTCATCCGGTGAATCAATCACACGAACCCCTTTATCTTCAAAATCTTTAACAACAGACTGATTGTGAATAATTGGTCCTAACGTAACTACATTATTGTTATTTGTCTGTTCATACACCGTATCAACTGCCCTTTTTACGCCAAAGCAAAAGCCTGCTGATTTGGCAAGGATTACTTCACTCATACTAATCTCCATTATGACTTTGATTTAATAATACTCTTAATTGCTGCGACTACTTCGCCAATATTCATATCTGATGTATCCACAAGAACCGCATCCTCAGCCTGTTTAAGAGGAGAAATCTCCCTGTGCATATCTTCATAATCGCGTTTTTCAATATCCTCTTTAATCACATCAAAGTTGCAATCTTCGCCCTTCTCCTTAAGCTCATTATATCTTCTGGAAGCCCTCGCATCAGAACTTGCAGTAAGATATATTTTTACAAATGCATTAGGAAGAACGGTTGTGCCTATATCTCTGCCATCCATTATTACATCTGATTCTTGTGCCAGGCATCTTTGAAGCTCAACCAGCTTAGTTCTTACTGCTGCGTATTTAGAGGTCTTAGACGCCATTTTACCTGTCTCCTCTGTTCTAAGGTACTCTGTAACATTCTCACCGTTGAGGAAAACCTGCTGAACACCATCTCTGTAATCTATCGAAATATTTATTCTGGCAGTAGCTGCACTAATTGCTTCCTCATCATCAGGGTCTATCTCATTTCTGTGAAAATAGACTGCCATGGCACGGTACATCGCGCCTGTATCAACATAAATATAACCCAATTCCTTTGCAAGCTTCTTTGCTATAGTACTTTTGCCTGCTCCTGCAGGTCCATCAATTGCAATTGACTTTGACATAATGTTTCTCCTCATTTCGTTAAATATTTTAGGAGTTTGCGAAACTCGGCTTTGCACTGAACAGTTGTACAATTTTACAACGTCCGGTGTTAATTACAGCGCTTCGCAATCACCTATTAATTATTTTAAATGTGTTGCTGCCGCATATGCACTCGACCAAGCCACCTGAAGGTTAAAGCCTCCCGTAACCGCATCAACATCTAACACCTCTCCGGCAAAATACACATTCTCGACAAGTTTTGATTCCATAGTAGATGGATTTATTTCTTTTACATTAACTCCACCCTGAGTAATAATCGCCTCATTAAAGCCTCTGACCGAAATAAGCGTCATAGTCAAATTCTTGATAACACTTATAAGTCTGAGCCTTTCCTCTCTGGTAATCTCATTCACCTTTTTATCAGGAGCAATACCCGATAGACTTATAATAACAGGAATAAGCTTCTTTGGAAGCAGTTTATCCAGCGAATTCTTAAATGCCTTGTTCAATTCTAACTTAAAATCCCTTAAAACTCTTTCATCCAACTGTTCTTCGGAAAGTGCCGGTTTTAAATCAACAACAAGCTTCAATTCCCTGTTTCTAAGCGTTCCCGCAATATAACTGCTTGCACTCAAAATAACAGGCCCACTCACTCCAAAATGTGTAAACAGCATTTCTCCAAAATCGGAATAAACCTGACGTTCTCCATCAAGTATCGAAACTGATATATTTTTAAGGCTTAAACCCTGAAGGTGTGGTACCCATTCCTCTTTTGTGGTGACAGGAACGAGAGCCGGAAATAACGGCGTCACCGTATGTCCAAGACTTTTTGCAAATCTATAACCGTCTCCTGTAGAGCCCGTGGACTGGTAAGAATTGCCCCCTGTTGCAATAATGCATGAATCCGCTCTAATCTGCTCTTTTTTGCCGTATTCATTATTAACTGTAACGCTGTGGAACCTTCCATTGTCGGCATTTATTTCCAAAACTGTTGTATTAAGTCTCAAGTCGCAGCCAAGACGCTTTAATTCTTTCGTCATCGCCGATATCACATCAGACGAATGGTCCGATTCCGGAAAAACCCTGTTTCCTCTCTCAATCTTAAACTTAAGTCCAAGCTCATCAAAAAATCCCATGGTGTCATAGTTTGAAAAGCCCTTCAATGAGCTGAACATAAATTTCTGATTAGAAACTATGCTGTTTCTTATATCTTCCTCATCACCGGCATTAGTGAAATTGCATCTGCCCTTACCTGTGATAAATAACTTTTTCCCAAGCTTTTCGTTCTTTTCAAGCAATATTACCTCATGGTAATTTCTCAACGCAGTAATTGCAGCCATCATTCCGGCCGCACCACCGCCTATTACTAACACTTTACTCATGAATTTACCCCATTCTGTATGAGAATCACTTTTCAGATAAATCTTTTAACTGTTTAAGCACATCCTCATCCAGCATATCTATTTCATCATTGCCGTCGAAATTATAATTATCCACTGTCAGCTTTAATTCATCAAGATTGGCAACGACCTGTTTATTCTCCCTTATGCACATGGCTACAATCAGTGCGTTAATGAGGCTTAGAGGTGCAACCAGTGAATCTATAACAGACGCCATTTCACTTGGAGCAAATAAATTGCAGGAAGAATACATATTCATGGGTGAATGCTTGCTGTCTGTAATAGCTATAATCTTTGCATTCCTGTCATTTGCAAATTCCATCGCCTTAAGGGTCCTCATTGAATACCTTGGAAAGCTGATACCGATTACAACATCCCTTTCACCGACATGAATCATCTGTTCAAATAACTCGCTGGTATTATTATCTACCCTTATGACCCCTTTTCTTATTATCTTAAGATAATAGGCAAGAAAATCTGCTAAAAATGAGCAGCTTCTCACACCAACTATATATACATTTTCCGCTGACAAAATATCATCAATGGCAATCTCAAAAGCCTCGGAATTAACATTGTTAAGAGTGTATTCTATCTTATTTCTGTCCATAGTCATAACATTGGCAAGCACCGCATTTGCAGTATAATCATCCCTTGTTATGTCTATTTTCTCATATTTCTCAAGCTTGTCTGTAAGTATTTTTCCCAATTCCTTCTGGAGCTGAGGATATCCTTTTAAGCCTATTGCAACCGGAAATCTGACAACTGTTGATTCACTTGTTCTGGATTTCTTTCCAAGCTCTGATGCAGTGATAAATGCGCACTCCTGCGGATTAGCCAGTATATAATCAGCAATCTTTTTCTGACTTCTGCTAAGACTGCTTTTCTTAAGTGCAATTTCAGTTAAAATATCATTTACAGACTCCAACTTACAAACCCTCTCTTAACATTTCTTCTAAAACCAATTACTCTCCTGGTTCTTACTACTCTTCTGATTAAAATTGCTCTTCCGATTCCAATTACTCTTCATTTACAAGTAATTCTTTAAAATATGGTAATCCAAGTGCCCAGTCGCAAAATGTATGCCATTCCTCCAGCTTATGATTTCTTCTTGAATAATACATTGCTGCAAGGTTCTCATAACTAAAGGTGCATGTCCTCATCTGGTTATAGCTTTCAGGAAGAAGCTGAATCAGGCTGTACCACTGTGCCTTGTCTTTAGTCTCAACATATTTAAGTCTGATTTTTTCCAGAGCATCAATATTATACTTCATTACCTCCATAGCCTCATCGGTAAGATGGTCTGCGCTGAAATCACTAAGCTCAAACGGCTTACTGTGAATCTTATGCATTGTGCTTGTAGAATTAGCTACTGTTCCGACTTTATATGTATCATATTCCTTCCACCAGTAAATAGGTGCAGTAATATCAACTGTCACAAAAATCTGTCTTATAAACTTTCTGTGGTCTGACCCTGCCTTGCATAATCTCTTGGCCAAATCAAGGTCATTTGGACCAAATACGAAGTTTCCATCCTCATCAAAATAGCTGTCACTTCTGTCCCAGCTGTTCATAGGGTTTCTCGCTCCCCTGATGGCATTATTCATATTCATGACTTCAAATCGTTCTAACTTTATCATAAAGCCTCCATTCTGCAGACGTACTTAACAATCCACGCTAAACAAAATACAGTGATAATTTTACATTAATTTGTGGAAAGAAACAATATGCTTTTATTTGAGTTTAAATAGTTTTATCCGCGAAGCCCTCTTTTCGAAAAAAAATCATATTTTCGGAAAAATGTCTATGTTTTTCGGAAAAATGTCTATGTTTTTCGGAAAGATGTCGATTTTTTCGGAAAGATATCAATATTTTTCGGAAAGATGTCAAATATGTTTTGATATCTTTCCGAATGATGTATATAATCCATGGTCCGTAATCAACTATATTTCAAAAGGATGCATTCCACAGGCTTATTGGGTAAATACAGGAAAGAATAAAATCCTTGAAGATGTTCTGAAAATTGCAACTGATGATATAACAGAAAGACTTTATTCTCTGCTACAGGGTGAGAAAGTCATTGCAAGGATTGATCAGAATGTTGTATACAGCTCTATTTCTGATGATCCAGCTCATATATATAGTCTGTTATTAGTTGCGGGATATTTGAAAACTCCAAAAAAGGAATTGCAGGCAGATGGCTCATATTTGTGTGAGATTTCTATTCCAAACAAGGAAATAGCTGCGGTTTATAAGAGCGAAATATTATCACACTTACTGCAGGTTGGCGCAATTACGAGAACTACTGCAAATAAGATTGCAGAAAGTATTTATGCAAATGACTATAAGAAATTACAGAATGCGATATCTGAATATATGGATAAATCCATAAGTTTTTATGATGCAGGAGCTGAAGGGTTCTATCATGGATTAGTTCTTGGACTTATCGCTTTGATGGATAATCAATACAAGATTAAATCTAACAGAGAATCTGGTGATGGAAGGTATGATATCTGTTTGATTCCACGGGAAGACAGATATCCGGGAATTATTATAGAATTGAAATGGAAAAAAGACTTAAACATGAATGTTCTCGACAGGCTTGCAGATGAAGCATTATCTCAGATTGACGATATGCGATATGATTTTTCAAGTTCCAGATTAGTAAGTTTTTCAATCAGCATTGCTTTTGTTTCATCTGAAATTGTATAGAGTGAATAATCAATTTCAAAATTAATTTCATTAACATATTCTTCCTTGTTAGTAAAATTATATCCATTTCCCTGTTCAAAATTTAAAAATAATCCTTTATACGTTTGATCTATTCTAACTATTTTTACATAATCTAGATTACATACTATTCTGTCATTTTCACTTTTCTCAGCAAACATTACATCTGTTAATAATACTTTTAATCTGTCACATGCCTTCTGTTCATCTTCCTTAAAAGACAGGGTGCTAAAATCAAATTCTTCATTTTTCTTTAACGTTAAGCCTGTAAGTTTTTCAATCAACATAGCCTTAGTTTCATCAGAAACAGGATATCTCTCATTATCTAAAGCATATCTATATGTAGCTGAATATAAATATTCCGTTTCAGTTTCTTCAACAGTTTCTGTTGTGGCTTCGACTGTTGTTTCCTCATTCGTAGCATCTGCATCCGCTGTATCTTTATTACCTCCACAACCCATTACTGTAGAAACCATCATTACAAGAACAAGTGTCAATGCAAGTAATCTATATTTTCTCATGGTGTAGTCCTCCCGGTATCACAAGTTTTGTTAAGAATTTGCGGGCTGCTGATAATACCATTGACGGTACAATTAAAGCAGCCCGCAAGATAAAGTGACAAATACATTATTATTTTTCTTTTTTGAAAGCACCTTAATGCAAAACAGCATAAGCATTTTAGTTTTAATATACTTTAATAAAGAAATATAAGAAATCACCCTTATCCTCTACATATAATCTTACTTCAGATGTATTACATAATAGAATATTATCTGAACTTGAACCTGACTTATAATTAAATCCAGATTTGCTTAAAAGTTGCTCAATTAAATCTTTCATTTGATATTTAGCATGTTCTTTAACTTCTTCATCAGTAAGTGAAACCTCACCGTTTCCAGCTTGATAATACTTATTTATTACTCTGTCCATAATTTCCTGAGAAACTGTATATAAAGAATCCATATCAAGTTCATCACCTTTATTGAAGATTAATCCATCAAGCTTATTAACTATTAACTCTTTTGTTTCATCCGGAATGGGAAAACTAGAATATTTAAATTCTTCAGACTTTATATATGTACTTGGTCCGGTAAATTTGAATCCATGTCCCATTTTAAAGTTAAAAACTAACCCTGTATCCAAATCATCAATGCTTTCTATTTTTACATAATCAAGATAATCGCTTTTTATTTTGTTGCCATCATTATTTTGAGTAAGCATTGCCCTCATAAAAACAGCTTTCAATTTATCACATGCTTTCTGTTCGTCCTCTTTAAAAGACAAGGTGCTAAAATCAATTTCATCATTTTTCTTTAACGTTAAGCCTGAAAGTTTTTCAATCAACATTGCTTCAGTTTCATCGGAAATCGGATATATCTTCTTATTTAAATCATAACTGTATGTAGATGTATATAAATATTCCTTTTCAGTTTCTTCAACTGTTTCCGTTGTGTCTTCGACTGTAGTTTCCTCATCCGTAGCATCTGCATCCGCTGTATCTTTATTGCTTCCACAGCCCATTACTGTAGAAAACATCATTATAATAACAAGTGTCAATGCAAGTAATCTGAATTTTTTCATAGTGTAGTCTCCTCTTTTTAATTTCATTTTAGCCTTTTATCATCTTAGGTGTTTGCAAAATACCTCTTTCACACCAAACAGTTGTGCAATTTTACTATATTGCAAGCCGGACTATTTGCAAACGCCGGTGCTTAGCGGCTTATATTTAGCCGCTTATGCACCGTTGCGTTGAAACGAAGCGCAAGCGTGTCCGGCAGCAATGTATTAAAATAGCACAACGTCCGGTCCTAAATCACAGCGTTTCGCAATCACCTGTTATATTTTCTATTTCTTACCACATATGTATAAAAGCATCGTATCTGAGCCAAATTGTGCACCAAACATATTGTTGTCTCCGGTTGGAGTACCATTAATGTCTGTGATTGTACTTAGTCTGCTTGCCGCGTATCCTATAAAATCACTTTCTGCTTTTAAATCCTCATTATTAGGATTGGTAAGCATTGCATAAACATCTATTGAGCCGCAAGGATAATAACCTGTTTTGTTGTAACCGTAGGTTGTGGCAGCCTCAATTGCAATGTTTATAAGAAGGCGTTCTTCTTCTATCGAAGGATCCCATTCAGTGGTATCTATGGTGATGCCATTTATTACCTTAATCTTACTTTCCGTTGGCTTCTCTGTAGGCTTTTCCGTTGGCTTCTCTGTTGGTTTCTCTGTAACGGCTTCTGTTGTTGTCACTGCTTCTGTCTGTGATTCTGCCGCTGTCGTTGTCTCTGCTTCTGTCACGACATCAGTAGTTGTCTCATTACTACTTTCTTCCTTAGCTTCACCACATCCGGCTAACAAGCAAAATGCTGTGACTAGGGCCATACCTAATACTAATTTTCTTTTCATCATAATGTACCTCACTTTTTATTTATTTTTGTATTTGCGAAACGAAGATTTATTACTGAACAGTTGTGCATTTTAATATATTGTATTTTTTTCATAAAATTTGCTGATAAACCAACACTATTACTATGGCAAAACCAAGTATTTCATTATTCTCGTAAACATATATAACCTATTTATGTAGTTTACCATTTTTTACCTTTTTATAGTTTAAAACAGCACAAACGGTAGTTTTAGCTACACGAAAGGTAGTATTTTTTGCTTTCAAACACAAAATCAATCAATTTTGCAATCTATACATTGCAATTATATCTTTAATGGAAATTAAAATCAATACAAATGCAAGTTATTTATTGCAATTATTTTATTGTGAAATATATGATTGGAGTTTTTTCTATGATACAAAAAATCAGACAGGATATTTCTTTGGGGTCTAATATCCGTTTACTGCGAAAACAATCCCATCTTACTCAGGAACAGGTTGTTACGCGCTTACAGCTACAAGGCATTGAGATTTCCAGAAGCAGCTATTCCCAGATTGAGTGTGGCACGTATAACATTCGCGTATCTGAGCTTGTTGCATTAGCAGAATTGTTTAATGTTGATTTCAATGCATTTTTTATGAATTTGGTAAATAAAAACACCCAGCAGTAGGAATAGCACCATTTCGTACTACTCCTGTTACTGGGTGTTTTATATTTATCATTCTCTACACAGGATTCTCCACATAGAATTCTTTCATATCTTCAAGTCTGATGCATCCTAGCCTGCCTCCGGGTATTCCACAGCCACAATCTATAGCAATATGGTTATTGGCATTATATATATACCCCGGTCTTTTGTTATCCTTAGAATCGATGAATAATGTAGGTGTATGACCTGTGATAACTATTTTATCCGGAAAATACATTTTTTGATAATCAGGGCGTTCCCACACTAATTCTGATAATTCATAATCCCATATTTCCCTGTTCTTATCGAAATTACGAAGTCCCGCATGTACAAGCAGATACTCCTTATCACCAATGTGTATTTCTTCGTATACCTCAAAATCTTTTATAAATTCAATTACCTGCTCCTGCTCACTCTTCGTCAGCTTATGAAATTCATCCAAAGTACTTGCAGCACCATTTTCCTGCCAATTTGTCAATTTCTCAATAATATCTTCTCCGATATTCATTATGCTGTCATCTGTAATGTCCTGCAACAAAAAATCCAGACACTCACAAGCCATGCACTCGTGATTACCTGCAATACACACACAATTAGGACGTTTCATCAAATCAAAAAGAATACTTATAGGCTTAGGTCCACGGTCGAGAACATCACCTAACATATAAAGCATATCCTCATCACTAAAATGAATTGTATCAAGCATTTTCTTATATAAATCATAATGACCATGACAGTCAGATAAAACGTATGTATATCCCATATTCACCTCTACAACAACATTCATTTCGCCTGCAATGAATTGCAGCATTTATCCATGTAGTTTCTATTGTGATATTCTTATAAAATTATTTTTAAAACACGGATTCCCCTGTTTTTATTTTCAAATTGTGAACTAGTGTCGATTTGACTTGATTAGTATCCTCTTCTTTCAAGCTCTGCTTCAAATGAGTGTCAAATTAATGTTTCATAAACAAACCATGTATAAAAAGACTTACCCATAAATAAAAAGAGGCATCGCCCCAACGGTTGTTAATAATTAACCGTTAAAGCGACTGCCCCATATTAACCCATTATACCGGATAAGCCTTATTTTCCTTATCAGCAGCGTTAGGATCTACCTTTGTCTCCTGAGCTTCTCTGTACTTAAAGAACTCTTCTGCTACTGCCGGGAAGAGTGCGTATGACAATACATCCTCATCCTGCTTAGCATACTGCATAACAACAGGGTTCTTCTTGAAGTTCTCAAGCTGTGGCGCAATCTTATCAGCTGGACGGCATGTAATTGGCTCTGCATCTCCGATAGCCTTCTTCTGAACCTCAGGATTAAATGGCTTAACTGTCTGACCAAATTCACCTGCAAGAACCTTCTTAGACTCCTTAGTAATCATCTTGTATCTCTCACCCTGTAATACATTTAATACAGCCTGAGTTCCAACAATCTGAGATGATGGTGTAACAAGAGGTGGCTCACCAAAGTCCTTACGTACTCTTGGAATCTCCTCAAGAACTGCCTGATACTTATCCTCTGCTCCAGCCTCTTTAAGCTGTGAAACAAGGTTAGATAACATACCGCCGGGTACCTGGTAAAGTAATGTTTTGATATTAACACCAAGAACCTTTGTATTCATAAGACCGCTCTTAAGAGCCTCCTCACGCATTGGCTGGAAGTAATTAGCAATCTCAGCAAGCAGATTCTGATCAAGACCGGTATCGTACTCTGTACCCTTAAATGTCTCAACCATAACCTCTGTTGCAGGCTGTGAAGTACCCATTGAGAATGGTGACATTGCAGTATCAATAATATCTGCACCTGCCTCAACTGCCTTTAAATAAGTCATTGAAGCAACACCTGATGTGTAATGTGTGTGCATCTGAATAGGAAGTGATGAACCTTCCTTTAATGCCTGTACAAGCTCAGTAGCCTTATATGGAACCAAAAGTCCTGCCATATCCTTGATACAGATAGAATCAGCTCCCATATCCTCAATTCTCTTGGCTGTTTCCTTCCAATAATCAAGAGTATAAGCATCTCCTAATGTATAAGAAAGTGCTATCTGTGCATGAGCATTAGGATTCTCTTTCTTTACCATCTTTACAGCATTTACCGCTGTCTGAAGATTTCTTAAATCATTAAAACAGTCAAATATACGAATAATATCAATACCATTTGCAATTGATTTCTGAACAAAATACTCAACTACGTCATCAGAGTAATGATTATAACCTAAAATATTCTGTCCTCTGAACAACATCTGAAGCTTTGTATTCTTAAATCCATCTCTTAACTTACGAAGTCTCTCCCATGGATCCTCTTTTAAGAAACGAAGAGATGCGTCAAATGTAGCTCCACCCCAGCATTCAACTGAATGGTAACCAACCTTGTCCATCTTATCAACGATAGGAAGCATCTGCTCTGTTGTCATTCTTGTAGCAATAAGTGACTGATGAGCATCACGCAAAACTGTTTCTGTTATCTTTAATGGTTTTTTAACCTGTTCTGCCATCTTTTAATCCTCCATATATATTCTACATTACACCAAACATGGCCATAAATGTTCCAGCCGCAACAGCTGTACCAATAACGCCGGCTACATTAGGTCCCATCGCATGCATCAAAAGGAAGTTCGAAGGATCTGCCTCTGAACCAACCTTCTGTGATACTCTGGCCGCCATTGGAACAGCTGATACACCTGCTGAACCAATAAGTGGATTAACCTTACCATGTGTAAGAAGACACATCAACTTACCAAACAATACACCTGCCGCTGTACCAAAGCAGAATGCAATAAGACCAAGACCAACAATCTTAAGAGTATCCCAGTTAAGGAATGCCTCTGCGCTTGTTGTTGCACCTACTGATGTACCAAGAATAATAACTACTATGTACATAAGTGCATTCGACGCGGTTTCTGAAAGCTGCTTTACTACGCCACATTCTCTGAAAAGGTTACCAAGCATAAGCATACCAACCAGAGGTGCTGTTGTAGGAAGAATGAGCACTACTACAATAGTAACTACAATTGGGAAAAGAATCTTCTCAAGCTTAGAAACAGGTCTTAACTGCTCCATCTTAATTTCTCTTTCCTTCTTTGTTGTCAAAGCTTTCATAATTGGTGGCTGAATAATTGGAACAAGAGACATATAAGAATATGCCGCTACCGCAATTGGTCCCATATAGGCTGTCTGTCCCAGCTTTCCTGCAAGGAAGATTGATGTAGGACCATCAGCACCACCGATAATAGAAATAGCTGCCGCAGCCTTATCTGGGAATCCCATGAGAATAGCCATAAGATAAGCCGCAAAAATACCAAACTGGGCTGCCGCACCTAAAAGAAAGCTCTTAGGATTAGCAATTAATGGACCAAAGTCAGTCATCGCACCTACTCCAAGGAAAATAAGAGAAGGGAGGATGCTCCATTCATCCAGTAAATAAAAATAATGTAATAAACCACCTACACCATTGCTTGAATCTTCAATCGTAAGCATAATGTCCGGATAAAGATTAACAAGTAACATACCAAATGAAATAGGTACGAGAAGAAGTGGTTCATATCCTTTTTTAATAGCTAAATACAGGAATACAAGTGCAACAAGCACCATAAGGTAATTACCCCATGTTAAGCCGAAGAATGCGCTCTGTTGTACGAGGTTTCCCAGAGTTGTAATAATATAATCCATCTTATACCTCCGTATATAACTTCATCAAACAATAAAATAATATTAGTTCAACGAAGCTAATACCTTACCAGACTCAACTGAATCACCAACTGCGCAATCAACTGTAGCTACTGTACCATCAGAAGGAGCGCAGATTTCATTCTCCATCTTCATAGCCTCAAGAACTACTAAAACATCACCCTTCTTAACTGCAGCGCCTGCAGAAACATTAATTTTAAGAATCTTACCCGGCATTGGTGCATTAACCTTAACTGCACCCTGTGCCCCTGATGGTGCTGCAGCTGCTTTTGGAGCTGCCTTTGGTGCTGCTTTTGCAACAGGCGCTGTAGCTAAAGCACTGCCTGTTCCTTCTTCAACTGTAACATCATATACGTTTCCGTTAACTGTAATTGTATAACTCTTCATTATTATTTCCTCCTATCATTAACCTTTCTGATTGAACGAACAACAAGACCATCTGCTGATGTTCCCTCCATAGCTGCTATGGCTGCTGTGATAACAGCAACAAGCTCAAGGTCATCTGCTTCCTGTTCTTCGTTTGAAACTATCTGCGCTATGGCATTATCAACGCCGACTGCCGCAGCATCCTCTTTCTCTTTGTTCTTCTCCTTATTGCCTATCACATTAACAAACTTCAACAGATAGATAATAAATGAAATAAATATAAGAACTACAAATACAGTTCCCATACCAATAAGCGTATTTACTCCAGCCTTTGCCATCTTTTCTGATGTTGTATAAGTTGGATTAATAGCTCCGCTTTCAAGACTGCATACATCATCATCATTAATTGTGAATTCAAATGTACAATCTCTCTTTTCATATTTAGCGTTAACTGTAATAGTACACAATGTACCTGTCTCATTACTTGCCTCAACCTTCGCATCACTAAGTGAAAGTTCCTGTGCAAGCTTTCCAAGCTCCTTCTTGGTACTGTTCCAGCTGTTATATAATTCTATTGTCTTAACATTTATGCCATCTTGGTTAACAATATATCCCTGGCTGTTTACATCCATCAAAGAAATAGCATTTTCTGCATCTTTAATTATCTGAGTTGTGCCAGCTTCATCATAATTGTCGTTAAGATAACCAATCATATCAATTGCCCATGCCTGAAAATAGATTGAATATGTTGACACAATGTATTCTTTCTGATTTTCCTCAGCTTTATCAGCATTAATCTGCTGATTTCCACAGGCAGTTATTGAAAATACACAGGCTAACATGCAGAATAACAATAAGAATTTTTTCAAATTAGTCTTCTTCATATTATCACCTCTTAATTATACTGTTCCATGCTTCTTATCAAGACGTACCTCACTCTTGCTAAATAACATCTCAAAAGCTGCTGCAACATACTTTCTTGTATCCTCAGGATTAATAATTGTATCCACATATCCTCTTGCGGCTGCACTGTCAACACTTGACTGAAGTGAAGAATACTCTGCTGCTTTTTCAGAAATAAATGAAGATACATCTGAAGCTTTGCTTATCTCATCAGCATACATAATCTTAGCTGCACTCGTTGCATCCATCATTCCAATTGAAGCCGAAGGCCATGCATAAACCATATCTGCACCAATTGACTTGGAATTCATTGCAATATATGCGCTTCCGAAAGCTGTTCCTGTGATAACATTAACCTTAGGAACATCTGCGTTGGCAAATGCATATGTTAGCTTTGCACTTGCAACTGCTATTTCTTTCTCTGCCTCAACAGTAGCCTCAAAGCCCTTAACATTAGTAAGTGTAAGAACAGGAATTTCAAATGCATTACAGAAATTAACGAAATCTGCAGCCTTTAAAGCTCCCTTAACTGTAAGAACGGCATCATATTTCTTTGAAGCCTCACCATTCTCATCATACTCAGCAGTTCTATTTGCAACTGCACCAACTGTAACGCCATCTATCTGAATAAATCCGGTAACCATCTCTTTAGCGAAAGCTGACTTAACCTCAACAAACACACCATCATCAGAAATATCTGAAAGTGCAAGAGCAGGATCAGCAATCTCAGCCTCAAGATCAGAGCATACTCTGTTTAAATCATCCTGACAGTCTGAAACAACAGGACCTTCTTCATTATTGGATGGTAACATTGAAACCAGCTGTCTTACACCGTTAGCGATTGCTTCCTCATCGCCTGTAAAATCTGCAAGTCCGCACTCACTCATGAATGCTGCACTCGCTGTATCAAGCTTTGAATCATAATTTCCATCTAAAGCATTAGGACTATTTACAAACAACTTACCATTCTTCTCTTCAACAAATGTGAAATCTGAAAGAGCTGAAAGAACTGCAAGTCCACCTCCGCAATTGCCGTAAACAGCAGTAATCTGTGGAATAACGCCTGATGCGTCTGACATTTTCTTATAAATTTCACCAAATCCGTTTAATGCGTCTGTAGCTTCCTGAAGTCTTAAACCTGCACAGTCAATAAGACCGATTACAGGAGCTCCCATCTTCATCGCATAATCATAAAGACCGGCTATCTTCTTTGCATGCATCTCGCCAACTGTACCATTCAAAACTGAAGCATCCTGGCTGTATACATACACAAGATTTCCATTAATTACTCCATAACCGGTAATAACACCATCAGATGGAGCTTTCTTTTCCTGCATGTTAAAATCTGTAGCTCTGGCAGTAACCTTAGCTCCGATTTCAACAAAACTGCTATCATCCAGAATTGCCTCAATTCTTGATAATGCCTGTGTTGTATTGCTCATCATCGAGACCTCCTCATATTTATAAGTTGCTATGTACTTTCAAAAAAACAACCACTGACAATTTTATAACAAAATGTGGTAAATTACAAGTGGTTTTACCTCAATCTGTAGATTCGAAAATAATCATTATTCCGTATTTAACATTAATTAAACAATCTTCGTTTATAATTTCATTACTTTGGCAAATACTGAGTCCCTGGGATAAAGAAAACTCGTCAATGGGATATTTCACACCGGTAACAGAAAAAACAACATTTTCTGAAAATGGATAAAATGAAATAAACTTTCCGTACTGCTTATCTTTCTTTACAGTAATAGTTCCGCTGTCTTCACCTGCCATATATATTTTGTTGCAGGAATCAACTATATAGCATTCAACACCTGAGTCATAAGCCGCCTTAAGATTTCCAATGCTTGTCATGGTATGGTCAAGTCTGTTCCCTGTGGCCCCGATAATGTAGATTGCCTCAGCCCCAAGCTTTATAGCTGTAATAATAGCCAGATGAGTGTCAGTATAATCCTTCTGTGTAGGAAATGTTTCTATAACAGATTCAGATTTATAACCATCCAGCACATTTTCAGGCAGAGAATCGAAATCCCCAAGGACATAATCGACCTTAATTCCCAGCTCATGAGCATAGTAAAGTCCCTTATCAGCAGCTATACAATAGTCGAAGGAATTATCATTAAGCCAGCTTTTTGCCCATCTTATATCAACATTACCGCCTGTAACAATAAGTACTCTATTCAATTGAACACCTCCACATTTCTCAATTTAACATATCCTTTTAAACACTTCATTATCAGCTTAATAAATCCATGCAGCTAAATTATCAGAAAACAACCAACGCCTGTTTATTCTGCTCTACCCATCTCGTATAAAATACACTTAAAGAGTAGGTTTCAATCTTTCCTGTAAGTGGGTCCGCAACATATACCTCATTCTTTGACGTATCAAATCCAACTAACACAACACAGTGTTCATTTCCACGCCAGCATACTACATTTCCATCGTTATCCTTCCATACTGATGAGCCAAATATTGTAGGATTCATATCAATTGTAGCCCAGATAACAACAGGCTGCCCCTTTTCCACATTATCAAGTATTGATGAAAATGTTCTGTGCGAATAATCCAGAACATTAGCCCCAATCTTTTGCACACATTTAATAATAACCGGTGAATAACATCCATAACCTGTTTCTTCATCTGCAGGATCACCCACAAACTGTTTGTAGGGATTTGCTTTTTTCGTCTCACCAATATCTAAATACTTATTAACTATAGTCATTTTATCCACTGAATAGCCCTTGAATTTAAGTGCCATCGAAAGAGACGTAACCTCACATCCGGCAGGAAGCTCCGGAAGCTGGCTTTCACACTCAAATCCATCAATATATGCACTTCTGTTGCTTTCAAGAATTTCATTTAATTCAGCAATATCAGCCTCGGAAGGAACCACAGTCTCAATTTCATACGTTTCATATTCATCCTGTCCGGTGGTTTGCTTATTTGAATTATCTTCAATTGATGAAACATTCTCATTGTCAGCAGGTTCATTCTTTCCTCTTGCATAAATCACAACAAGCACAAAAAGAATAAGTGATGAAACCCCAATTAATAGAAATGCAAATTTATTTGAATTCATCCATAATCCCCTTTTTTAACACAAAATCTATGTTCACAATTATATCACAAATTAAGACCTATGTTATCCTTTATTTTTTTATAATAATCTATTATAATGTATTGGTATTTAGCTGTGCAAATACCAGTAAACTTACTTTTTAAAAAATACAAGTCGCAGCATGAGGTTTTAAATGGAGAAAGATTTAAAAGTTACCGACAATAAAGAAACCGTGGAAGACAACATTAAGGATGCGATTGAAGCAGCCTATGCATCTGAATCTGATGGTTCAGATGTAAAGAACAGCAGGGATATCGATGAAGTCAAAGAAATGACATCTAAGATAAATCCCTCTAAATCAAAGAAATCAGACGAAGGAGAAGACGATTCAGGAGTTGAACTTGCATATGGTCCCGGCTCAATATACGAAAACAGTGAAGAACGGTATAAAGACAATTTATCTACCTCAATCACTTTTTTAATATGTGGAGTTGTAGGTCTTACTATTCTTTTACTCAATGATTTTGGTGTATTTCATTTTCTTGAGAAGAGCAATTCTTTATTCTACCTGATTAATGCAGTGCTTATTATAACTTTCGGAGGATTTATAATTATTGGAATTGTTTCTTTCAGGACAGCTAAAAGACTTAAATCCAAAGTAGGCAAAGAAAAAGAACTACTCGATGAAATAATAGGCTGGGTTAAAGATAATATCACTGAAGAGGATATAGAGAATTCATACAACAATGATATCCCTGAAGAAATGAAATACTTCTGCAGAAATGACTACTTAAAGAATTCTATTCTGAATAACTTCCCTCACCTGACAGAGGAGCTCGCATCACAGATTGCAGATACTTACATTGAGGAAACATTCAATTAACTTTATGATTGCAAATATTATGCTAAAGAGACTGTCGCATTAAGAAATTAGTGCGACAGTCTCTTCTTTTTACTAACATATCTTTATGGTTTTTCCAATGTTTTACTTACCTGAAAGGTACTCATCAATACCCTTTGCAGCTGCCTTACCTGCTCCCATGGCAAGAATTACTGTAGCTGCACCTGTTACGGCATCACCACCGGCATATACACCATCCTTTGATGTCTTTCCATTCTCTTCCTCTGCAACAATACACTGTCTCTTATTAATCTCAAGACCTTTTGTTGTAGAAGAAATAAGTGGATTAGGTGATGTACCAAGTGACATAATAACTGCATCAAGCTCCATGATAAATTCTGAGCCTGGAACTTCAACAGGCTTTCTTCTTCCTGACGCATCGGGCTCACCAAGTTCCATCTTAACACACTTCATGCCTGTAACATTACCCTTTTCATCATTGATAATCTCAACAGGATTTGTAAGAAGGTCAAATATAATACCTTCCTCTTTAGCGTGATGTACTTCCTCTGCTCTTGCAGGAAGCTCCTCCTCACTTCTTCTGTAAACAATATGAACCTCGGCACCAAGTCTTAAAGCTGTTCTTGCGGCATCCATGGCTACATTACCGCCACCTACAACTGCTACCTTGTTAAATCTTGCAATTGGTGTGTCGTACTCATCCTTAAATGCCTTCATAAGATTGCTTCTTGTAAGATACTCATTAGCTGAGAACACTCCATTTGCATTCTCGCCAGGAATTCCCATAAACTTAGGAAGACCTGCACCAGAGCCTATAAATACTGCTGAGAAGCCCTCTTCTTCAATAAGCTGGTCAATTGTCATTGATTTACCAATAACAACGTTAGTCTCAATCTTAACGCCAAGCTTTTTAACATTCTCTATCTCGCTGGCAACTACTGTCTTCTTTGGAAGACGGAATTCAGGAATACCATATACAAGAACTCCACCTGCTTCATGAAGAGCCTCAAAAATAGTTACATCATATCCCATCTTTGCAAGATCACCTGCACATGTAAGTCCTGAAGGACCAGAACCGATAACTGCAACCTTCTTACCCTTTTTCTCTGTAGGCATCTCTGGCTCAACCTTATTTTCTCTTGCCCAGTCAGCTACGAATCTTTCAAGCTTACCAATTGAAATAGCCTCTCCCTTGATACCTCTGATACATTTACCCTCGCACTGAGTCTCCTGTGGACATACACGGCCACAAATTGCAGGAAGTGCTGAAGACTTTCCGATAACCTTATATGCCTCAGCAATATTTCCCTCTTTAACCTGATGAATAAACTCAGGAATATTGATAGAAACAGGACAACCCTCGATACACTTAGCATTCTTACAGTTTAAGCATCTTGTAGCCTCCTCTGTTGCCTCTTCCATATTATATCCAAGACATACTTCGTCGAAGTTCTTATTTCTAACATCCGGTGCCTGCTCTCTTACAGGAACTTTCTTCATAACGTCCATTATATATACCTCTCCTTCTTAGATTAGTTGCAGTTGCCACATCCGCCGTGATGTGTATCACCCTCCTGAAGTGCAAGCATTGCCCTGCCTTCTTCAGTTTTATACATCTGACTTCTCTTCATAGCCTGGTCAAAGTCTACAAGATGTCCATCAAACTCAGGACCATCAACACATGCAAATTTAATCTCTCCACCTACAGAAAGACGGCAGGCGCCACACATTCCTGTACCATCAACCATGATAGGATTCATACTTACAATAGTAGGAATTCCAAGTTCCTTTGTGAGAAGACAAACAAACTTCATCATAATCATAGGTCCGATAGCAACACATTTATCGTAATGCTTACCCTCAGCAACAAGGTCCTTAAGTACATCCGTACCCATACCTTTTCTTACATAACTTCCATCATCTGTTGTTATATAAAGATTTCCGGCAACAGCCTTCATCTCTTCCTCTAAAATGATAAGATCTTTATTCTTTGCACCAACAATAACGTCAACATCAACGCCATGCTCATGCATCCATTTAACCTGTGGATATACAGGTGCTGTACCAAGTCCGCCTGCAACAAATACAATTTTCTGCTTTTTAAGTTCTTCAATATCTTCATAAATAAACTCAGAAGGCTGACCGAGAGGTCCTACAAAATCCTGGAATGAATCTCCTGCCTGAAGCTTTGACATCTTCTCTGTAGATGCACCTACAATCTGTACAACGATTGTAACAGTTCCCTTTTCTCTGTCATAATCGCAAATTGTAAGAGGAATTCTCTCACCCTTCTCATCAATTTTAACAATAATGAACTGGCCAGGTTCACAATGCTTAGCTACTCTTGGAGCTTCAACATCCATGAGGAAAATCTTATCTGCTAATTTCTCGGCCTTAAGAATCTTATACATATAGTACTCCTTTCAAAAAATGTATTGTTAAGTGCATTATGCACTGACAAACCTTATTAGTTATTGTCTGCCTTGGATTCCTGCGTTTCCTTCTCTGCCTGGGTTTCTTTTGTTTCATCAGAATCCTGTGTATCTTCGTATGCCTTTGCGGTATACACACCATCCTTCTCAGAAACTTTAAACAGCATTCCACCCTTGACAGCCACACCATAATATGACTTGACATTTGTCACAGAGCCATTTCTTACATCTTCTCTTATGCAATACATTTCTATATCATTAATTGTTGTCTTTGTCTGATATACAAATGTTACAGAATTGCCATTCTCATCTTTAGTCGCATCCTTGGATAAAAGTTTATCAGCGATAAGCTTTTTCTTTAACTCTTCAACTGCTTCATCATAAGTAAATGTCTTGGTAGCAGCAACAACATAATTCTTTCTGGTGACAGAACTCTTTTGTCCGTTCTTTGATATTATTATAAATGATACAACGGTATTTCCCTCCGGCATCGGTATCCCATCATCTGTGTACAACAATGAATTCTCGTCAGGTATAGTTCCGTCAAGCGTATAGTAAGCAAAACCACCCTCAGGAATATTATTAATCTTTATAACTTCGTTACTGCTGTAAACACCTGATGAAGGCGTCACCTCCGGGGCTGACGGAGCTGAATAATTGATTTCATATTCCAGTTTGGCAACATTACTATATACACCCATATCATTGACACAAACTGCTTTTACTGTATACTTTCCTACACTATCCAGGACAATCTTAGAATTACCATAGAATAATACGCCCTTACTTTCTGATGGTTCACTTCCGTCCAGTGTATAATATATTCTTATAGACGAATCACTTGTATCAGCTTTTAAAACAATTTCAATATCATTGCCGTATGTACCGGGTTCAACTGACGGTACAGGCTCTTCCACCATATATTCCTCAACGTATGATTTACACGAAGAATTCTCATATTTTCTGATTAAACCTGTCAATCCTTCACCATTATTCTGATTATAGTAAAGTTCTGCAAGCGATTTAATTGCAAGAGAATAATTGCTGTCATAACTAAGGATATCAATAAGCACTTCCTCTGCCTTATCAAACTCACTACAATTACTGTAGCATTCGAATAATTTATATTTCAAATTAAGATTCTTCTCTCCTTCTGAAAGAGAAGTTGCTTTGCTTAAATACTCTGCCGCTACGGAATAATTCTCAGCTTTATACGCCTTTATTCCCTCGTTATAGTTGTAGTCATAACCATTCTTTGTACTTTTACTAATAAAAAATGCTGCTAAAACAATTATTATTATTACAAGCACAACTCCTGATATTACAAGCGCAATTGTAATTTTATTCCTGTTATCCGGCTTCTTTGATGATTTCTTTTTTGGAGCAGATTTTTTATTGATTGTATCTGTACGATGCTTTTCAGCTGATCTTTTTTCCTTCCAATCAGAATAATCACTGTCTAATTCATCATCTATATCATCATCCAAATCATCATCTAACTCATCATCTAACTCATCATCTAACTCATCATCAGGATTATCATCTAACTCATCATTTGGACCGGAGTCTGATTGATCTGCATAATCATCATCGAACTCATCGTTGATTTTCTTGGCAACCTCGCCTAAATAATCATCAAGAAGAATATCATGAATATTCTCTGTTTTTGTGACATTATCATCCTTAATGACCGGAACAACCTGCGTCTTTGACAAATCAGCCTTTCCACCAAGTACTATAGTGTCGCCTAATTTATCATCTTCGGTTTCTTTGTTTATGTTATTAAGCATAATCAACCCCCATTATTAAAGATTAACAATCTGATACTAACATATTTAACAAAAATTATCAACAAAATATAAAGAGATGCACATTCAATCATATGCATCTCTTCACATTCTTATAATATTTGTCCGTAAACTAATTTATTACTCTGAAATTAGTAACTTTCACTACACATGTAAGAGTTTTGCTATTAACAACCGCTGTAATTGTAGCTGTGCCTGCCATTCTACCGGTCACTTTACCATCTGATGTTACAGTACATACTCGTGGATTACTGCTTCTCCAAGTTATATTATCGCTTGTTCCAATAACATCAAGGTAATTTGAATCATATTGTTCAAGAGTCATGCTTGTATAATTTAACGCAAGAGAATGAACCGTACATGATGCGGTTACACTTCCACTCCTGCTCATAACAAACACGTCAGCGACACCTGGACCAACAGTAGTTATGACACCGGATTCATTAACGGTAACAATTCCTGTGTCTGTTGAATACCAGTCATAGGAATCTGTATTGTTTGCAGGTCTGACTATAACTGATAACTGTCTTGATTTCCCTGTAAGCATATAAATGTTGCTTGAATTAATCTTGATGGAAGAAATATTTACAACCGGAGTAACATATACCCAACAGTACCCCTTTACTGCATTTCCATCCTTTGATGTGGCAGTAACCTTACATTTTCCAACTCCCACAGCAAATATTTCACCCTGCTCATCAACAACCGCTATACTTTCATTTGAAGAAGTCCAGTCAAGCTCTTTAATTGAGGCTTCTCCCGGTACCACAACTGCAGATACCTTAATAGAATCTCCTACAAGTAACTTTACAGTGTCAGGATTGATGGTAATGCTTGTAACAGGATTTACAACTCTTACAACGCAGGTAGCCGTCACGCCGCTTCCATCTGCAGCTGTTGCAGATATTACGGCAGTACCTGGAACTAATGCAGTCAGGTTTCCATTCTCATCGACTTTACATACCTCATTATTTGAAGATGACCAGATAATTGATTTATCTGTCGCAGTGTCTGTTCCTACCGTCGCAATAAGTGTTCCCGTTGCACCTGCATTCAGGAACTTTGAATTTTCACTAAGTGTTATTGAAGATACATACTCTTTAACGTAGATTGTACATGCCGCAGTCAGATGACATTCCTCTGTTGTAACCTCAATTACACAGGAACCACCCTTTATAGCAGTAACAACACCATATTCATCAACAGTTGCAACACTCTCATCTGAAGAAAAATATGTTACGTTTTTATTCTCAGCATCAAGCGGCTCTATAACCGGAATAATTGCGTATTTTGCGCCAACCCATAATTCCTGATAATCAGAATTAAGCTTAATTCCTGTGACAGGCTGTGTTACCGTAACAATACAATATGCCGTTATACCTGTATCTACATTTGTAGCAATAATTGAAGTTGTTCCGGGACCTACAGCTGTTACCTTTCCGTCATTCTCAACCGTACATACATCTGTGTCCCTGCTCTCCCATACACATATTTTGTTATCTGCATTTTCAGGAAGACACGTAGCATTTAACCAGAATACCTGTCCTTTTCTTACTGTAATGTCTGTAGTATTCAGAACCACCTGTGTTACCGGCTGCTTTACATATATATTACACATTGCAGTACAGCCACCATCCAGCGATTTACAAAGGATCGTACAGCTTCCCGTACCCACTGCCTTAACCAAACCGTTAGAATCAACTATACATACATTTGTATTAGATGATTCCCATGAAACTGTTCTGTTAGACGCGGTGATTGGTAACACTTCTGCCGTGATACGCAGTGTAGAGCCAATCGACATGATTTCATCAGTATAATCAAGCTTTATTGTTTCAACCGGAATGCTTATTACAAAGTTACATGTTGCAATAAATGCACCATCCTCTGTCTTACATATAATTGTTGCAAATCCAGGCTTAACAAATGTAACTAAACCATTATCATCCACCTTACAAACTGATTCATCTGATGATGACCAGATTACATTTCTGTTTACACCTTCTCCCTCAGGGAAAATTGATGCAACGAGCTGGTACTTTCCAACAGCCATTGTAGATTCAACATAAGTAGAATTTAAAACTATTCCGGATACCGGCTCTCTTACGTATACAGTACAGGTTGCAACCTTCAAACCGTCCTCTGTAATGACAGTAATAGTTGTGAGACCACCTGAAACACCCTTAATTGTCGCTGTAAAGCTGTCACCTTCAACTGTGGCAACCTTTTCATTAGATGATGACCAGAGAACATTACTGTTGGTTGGTCCGGGTGGATTAAATAACAACTGTACCGTATCTGATTTTCCTCTGTCAATTTCTATGTATGACGGATTAATTGAAACCTCACCTACCGGTGTAGTTACATAGATAACACATGTTGCAGATTTAATGACGCCCTTTATATTCTGATATACGGTCAAGTGGGTTGTTCCGGAAACTAAACCTGTAATAGAAAATTTTCTTCCATCATCAGACTGAACAACTCTGATTAAATTTTCTGTAGGTATTACACCTGCAGAATCAGCCTGATTTGTAACAACATAAGTTATTTCATCTTTGGTAGCATCATTTGTTACCAATGCATTTATCTCAATTGTTTCTCCAATATTAACTGAAGCGGAGTTCTTGCTTAATGCAAATCCATCAATTACAGTTATTTCATACGGAATCTGATAAGACTTTTCAGCCGGAAGTCCATATACCGAAAACAAATCATCAACCGTTCTGGTTGCATATACCGTAGCAGTTCCGGCGCCAACAGCAGTAACAAGTCCTGTTCCTGAATCTACCTGAACAACTGTATTGTCTGATGTTGACCATGTAACCTCAGAAGGATTAGCCGTGGTTGACAGTTGAATTTTATCACTTACGTTCATATTGCTGACCTGATTACCTGTTTTCTTAAAAGGAACAACAATATTAACAGAATCTTTCGTATACCAGGTCTCGCTTCCTGATGTATCCACTGCATTTAATCCTGCAATAACAGTTGCAACGCCTGCATACTTACCTGTAACAACACCTTCGCTGACACTTGCAATCTCAGGCTTGTCACTTCTGTAGACAACTCTGGACAACGATGGATATTTTACATTGGAAGGAATGGTTTCAGGAACAAAATCATCATAGTCCTCTGTTGATAAAACCATATATTTTGTTCCATTTGGAAGTGTAAACACCCTGTGTCCAAGCTCATTCTCAGCATCTGCTTCCGTAGAAAATTCCACTTTTGCACGAACTGTGAAACTATAAGAAAGAAGTGTTATTCCATCTCCATCCTGAGTTCTTACAGTTACTGTAGTCTGTCCGCCACCGCATACTCTTAAATCCGCAGATGCTGCGCTTGATGAAACAAGCTCAACAACACCGTCATTCTCAAGTGTCCCTGATAAATCATTCTGCGTAACAACCACAATCTTGTTAGTTTCACATGCATTGGAGTCAATATGGATTGTATCTCCAATATTATAAATTGTACCGGCAGTCGTATCATTATTATATGAATCTGTAATATTAACAGTAATAGGCACATATACCATCGCTGAAGCATCAGCGATAGCTGTTTTGGAAACAACATTGGAATTGGCATCATATATCTTTGAATAATATGTTGCAGTTATCTTTGCTGCCCCTGCCCTGTCACCATAAATCTTTACTTCTGTACCAGTAGCAGTCTCGGAATATCCTGTATCAGAATTATTCACAATAAATGTTGCAATGTTATTATCTGAAGAAGTCCACTCTACATTATTAGGAACCGGCGTATAACTTGCTTCCTCATCTATTTCGATATGATTCTCATCTCTTCCCGTAAGCGTGCTTACATAAAGCAAATCAGTCGATGAGCCGCTACTCACAGTGACGTTGCTTCGACTAAGCTTTAATGTAATACTTGAATCAGCATTGACAAAAAGCATAATCCCACCAAAGGTCAATCCTACAAATAGTATAGCAATCAATATTTTCCACTGAATCCTTAACCTTCTGAATTGTTTAATCTTCTTCATATAATCCCTCGTTTCCTAATATTTCTGTATAATAAAGTTCATATGTATTATAATTCCGGCAAAAAACAGACATAAAAATCCATTTCAAATAATATATCGGCATAATCTTAAATTAGTTTACAGTAGATTTACAATTTCCTCAATATTTTTTAACAAAAAAATACAATATTTTCTATATTAATGAATCACAAACCACAATAAATTGTGTTTTTCTAAAAATGCATCAGCATTTTCACATTTACGTTTTTACATTTTTATTCAACGGGATTTTATACAGGATTATAAACATAATAATCAACAGGAAATTAGACCGGCTAATAGACAGAGTGTTAAACAGAATATACAAAGGAATTTCTGTTAAAAAAAGCTGGCGGAAATTGTTCCGCCAGCCAAAAATATAATTTAATACATTTTACTTCTGAACAAGGTGCATATCAAATCCACCAAAGCTACCCTTAAAGTAGATAGCCTTTAACTTGCCTTCTTTGATTACTCTTGAATCCTCGTCAAATTCAAAGCCTCTCTTCTGAAGATGATAAATTGCTCTCTCGATGTAGTTAGTTGCAATTGCAATGTGTCCATGTGTTCCACGGCCCTGCTTCTTCATAATCTCGAAGCCTGTGCCAGAGAAGATTGAACTGTTACCAACCTTCTTAGGGAAGCTGAACATCTTCTCTAATGTATCAGCAAGCTCCTCAGCCTCTTCTGCATTAGCCATATTAACACCGACATGTCTCATCTCGAAACCGAGCATAGTATCAACTGCCTCTCTTGTAAGAGCCTTGATACCTTCGAAATCTCCAGCTGTAACCATATCTTTCTTAACCATCCATGAACCGCCACAGCACACAATCTTGCCAAAGTCGAGGTATGACTTTAAATTACCTGCATTAATTCCACCTGTTGGCATAAACTTCATCTGTGTATATGGAGCTGCCATAGACTTAATCATGTTAAGACCACCGGCTGCCTCGGCAGGGAAGAATTTAACAACATCAAGACCTAACTCAATAGCTACTTCAACATCTGAAGGATTGCTTGTACCAGGAACAATTGGATAGCCTTTATCAAGACAATGCTTAACAACCTTAGGATTAAGACCTGGGCTTACGATAAATTTAGCACCTGCGTTCATAGCTCTGTCAGCCTGCTCAGGAGTAAGAACTGTACCAGCGCCTACAACAAGTTCAGGGAACTTTGAAGCCATAATTCTGATAGACTCCTCAGCTGCTGCTGTTCTGAATGTAACCTCTGCTGCTGGAAGACCACCTTCAATAAGTGCCTTTGCAAGTGGCTCTGCATCCTTAGCATCATCAAGAGCGATTACAGGAACAATACCGATTTTACCAAGTTCTTCAATTACTGCGTTCATTTACTCATTATCTCCTTATAAAATGTATTTTAGTTCTTAATATTATAGATTTGATATAAGAATTTGTCAATTATAAGAAGCAAGTGATTTCAAGGTGAATTATTCTTGCTCCGCGTGGCTTTTTTGCACTTTCCTTTGTTTTCGCCACGATTTCTTCACAGCGCAAAAGTCATTTAAACAATCCATTTTTGTGCACTTTGCCAATTCAACTCTGTATAATGGGCTTTTGACATCCGAATCACAATAGGGAAGTTCGAAGAACTTTCCTATTGTACAAAAAAGTTTCCTGCTTTTGATGCAATCGCATCAAAGCAGGAAACTTTTATACAATTTCAAAAATCAGATTTAATTATCTCTGAACTCTTGCACCGGCACCACCCATGATAGCTTCAACTTCCTTCTTAGAAGCCATTGTTGTATCACCAGGAGTTGTCATAGCAAGTGCACCGTGAGCAGCACCATAGTTAACAGCTGTCTCAGCATCGCCTGTTGTCATAAGGCCATAGATAAGACCTGAAGCGAATGAATCTCCACCACCAACTCTATCCATAATCTCAAGACCATCATACTGCTTAGCCTTGTAAACTTCACCATCAGCCCAGCAGATAGCAGACCAGTCATTAACTGTAGCTGTCTTAACCTGACGAAGTGTTGTAGCAACAGCCTTAAAGTTAGGATACGCAGCAGCAGCCTCGTTAATCATCTTCTTATAACCATCAAGGTTAAGAGTCTTAAGGTTCTCATCGTTACCCTCAATCTTGAAACCAAGGCAAGCTGTGAAGTCTTCCTCGTTACCGATCATAACGTCAACATACTTAGCGATTTCCTTGTTAACTTCCTGAGCCTTCTCGATTCCACCGATAGCTGACCACATTGATGGACGGTAGTTAAGATCGTAAGATACGATTGTACCATACTTCTTAGCTGTCTTGATAGCTGCAAGAACTGTCTCGCATGACTGCTCAGATAAAGCTGCATAGATACCGCCTGTATGTAACCAACGAACACCAAGTGTACCGAAGATGTACTCAAAGTCAAAATCCTCTGGAGTAGCCTGAGAAATAGCTGTGTTAGCACGGTCTGAACAACCTACAGCACCACGGATACCAAAGCCTCTCTCTGTAAAGTTGATACCGTTTCTGCAAAGACGACCGATACCATCTGTCTTCTTCCAGCAGATAAGTGATGTATCAACACCACCCTGAAGGATGAAATCTTCCATAAGCTTACCAACTTCGTTATCAGCAAAAGAAGTAAGAACTGCAGTCTTAAGACCAAAGCATCTACGAAGACCACGAACAACGTTATACTCTCCGCCGCCTTCCCAAGCTCTGAACTGTCTAGCTGTACGGATACGACCTTCACCTGGATCAAGACGAAGCATTACCTCACCGAGTGATACAGCGTCAAATGCATAAGTGCCCTCTGGTTTTAAATTCAAATTCATTATTAAATTTACCTCCAAAATTGTATTTTGATATATTTTAGCATAAAAAGCCATTTTAGGCTATGCTTTTAAAGAAATTTTTTCATATTTTTGACAATAATGTCAAAAACAATTGAATTATAATGTTACACCCTGTTTAAATATTGCAAGGTCATGGAAGCCGGCAACCTCAGCCTTAACCTTCTTACCTGAAGCAACATCAAGTACAAGCTGGAACAATTCCTGTGCAGCTTCCTGCATTGGAAGGTCATCTGTAACAATACGTCCTGCATTGAAATCAATCCAGTTACCCTTATTTCCTGCAAGTCTTGAATTAGTAGCAATCTTTACAGTTGGAACAGGTGATGCAAATGGTGTTCCGCGTCCTGTTGTAAACAGAACTATCTGGGCACCGGCTGCAGCACATGCTGTAGAAGCGACCAAATCATTACCCGGAGCTGAAAGAAGGTTTAATCCCTTCTCAGAAACCTGCTCACCATAAGCCAATACACCCTTAACTAAAGAGCTTCCTGACTTCTGTGTACATCCAAGAGACTTGTCCTCAAGTGTTGTGATACCGCCATCCTTGTTACCAGGTGATGGATTCTCATAAATCTCCTGTCCGTTCTTGATGAAGTAATTCTTGAAATCATTGATGAGGCATACTGTCTTATCAAAAAGCTGCTCATTGGCACATCTGTCCATAAGAAGAGTTTCTGCACCAAACATTTCAGGAACCTCTGTAAGAATAGTTGTACCACCCTTAGATACGAGCATATCAGAGAAAAGTCCAACTGTCGGATTAGCTGTGATACCTGATAAACCATCAGAACCACCGCACTTCATACCGATGATAAGTTCCTTGGCATTAACCTTCTCACGCTTAAAGTTAGCTGCATAAGCCATAAGCTCTTCCATTATTTCTGCAGCCACTTCCTGCTCATTCTCAACATCCTGAACCTGTAAGAACTTAACTCTGTCAGGGTTAACCTCTCCAATATAATTTTTTAAAACTTCAATTCTTGAATTCTCACATCCAAGTCCAAGTACAAGAACTGCACCTGCATTAGGATGATTAATCAAATCTGCAAGAATTGTACGTGTATTCTCCTGATCCTCTGTTGTCTGTGAACAGCCATATGGATGAGTAAATGCAACTACCTCGTCAACTCCTTCAGGCTTTGAAAGTCTTGCTGTAGCCTCAATAGCTCTTGCAATTGAATTAACACATCCTACAGTTGGAATAATCCATACCTCGTTACGGACACCAACCTTGCCGTTCTCTCTCATATAGCCCTCAAAAAATGCTGGTTCTGTTGGCTCAACATCCTTATGTCCTTCCGGATTATAAGAGTACTCAAGGAGTTCTCCAAGTCCGGTTTTTAAATTATGAGTATGAACCCATGCACCAACTCCAATATCAGCCTGTGCAATACCTATTCTGAAGCCATATTTGATTACAGAATCACCCTTCTTAATCTCCTTGATAACAAACTTGTGACCCTGAGGAATATCCTCAACTGTTGTAATATCAACACCTGCCACATTGACTGTTGTTCCCTTTGCAATAGGCTTCAGGGCAACGGCAACATTATCATCTTTGTTGATTTTAATAAAGTCCTGCATATTTCCCTCCTTTTAATTGATTGTTGTATAGGTCTTTGCGAAACGCAACGTCTTTCACCGAACAGTTGTGCAATTTTACTATATTACAAGCCGGACTATTTGCAAACGCCGGTGCTTTGCGGCTGTTCTTTAGTCGCTTATGCACCGCTGCGATTTGCAACGAAGCGCAAGCGTGTCTGGCGGTAATATATTAAAATTGCACTACGTCCGGTTTCAATTTGCAAGTTTCGTAACTACCTAAGTAATTTTTTTCAGTAAAAGGGCGGATGAAACCATCCGCTCTTTTATAAAATATTATGAAGAATAAGACTTTTGCTTACGCAAAAAAGCAAAACATATACATGCAATTAAGCATTAACTACATCAGTAACTACTGCTCTCATACCTCTTTCTCTGATATCAGCAATATACTTAGTAATTGTATCCTCAAGTCCCTCAATCTTAGTAAGATCCTCACCGCCAAAGAACTTGGTATTGCTTAAGTATGCATGAGTAAACTCTGCTGGTGACTTACCTGAATTCTCCTTGAAGAAGTCAAGAACAGCTTTATCATCATTGATGATGTACTCCTCACCGTTTCTGTCACCTGCAAGAACAATACCTCCATTGAATTCCTTCTCTGTCTGTGATGTGTAGAAGCTCATCAAAGCAGCGATTGAGAATGTGAGGTACTTAGGAAGCTTATTAAACTTCTTAACATAGCCTAAGAATGAAGGAAGACAACGTGCTTCCCACTTAGAAACTGAGTTAAGAGAAATGCTTAAAAGCTTGTGATCTACGAATGGATTAAGGAATCTGTCGATAACAGCCTTAGCGAATTCATCACAATCTTCCTTAGAAAGTGAAAGTGTAGGAATAACCTCATCATATAATGTTTCTTCCATATACTTTCTGATTGTAGGATCCTTCATAGAATTCTCAACATTGTCATTACCTGCAAGGAATGAAGCAAGAACAAATGATGTATGAGAACCGTTAAGAATTCTAACCTTTCTTTCTTTATATGGATGATGATCCTTTGTAAATACTACATTAAGTCCGGCTTCCTTAAATGGAAGTTCCTTCTCTAACTGCTCAAGCGGAAGGTTAGAATCACTCTCAACTACCCACAGTCCAAAAACCTCAGCTCTGTCAATAAGCTGATCCTCATAGCCCCACTCTTCGCAGAGCTTAGCAGCGTCATCTCTTGGATATCCAGGAACAATTCTGTCTACAAGTGTTGGACAGAATGAGCAGTTATCCTCAACCCAGGCCTTAAACTCATCCTCAAGCTTCCAAAGATCAATAAACTTGAAAATGCACTTCTTAAGCTCAATACCATTGTCAGCAATAAGTTCACATGGAAGAAGAATAAGTCCCTTATCAGCTGCACCATTGAACTTCTGATATCTCTTGTAAAGAAGCTGTGTAAGCTTACCAGGATATGTCTTAGGTGGGCATGCATTAGGATCATTATCTGTCTCATCAAATACAATACCAGCCTCTGTTGTATTAGAAACGATAAATCTCAATGTCTCACATGTACCATACTCAATATATTTATCATAATCCTCGATTGCTGCAACAGCATCAACTACAGATGTAATCTGACGAGTAATTTCCTTAGGCTGTCCATCAACGAAGCCTCTTAACTGAAGTGTATACTGGCATTCCTGATCATGGAATCTCTCAAGTGTTCCAAACTCGATTGGCTTAACAATAACTACACCACCGTTAAAATCTGTCTTCTCATTAGTAACATCGAAGATATAATCAACGAATGCTCTAAGGAAGTTTCCTTCACCAAACTGCATAACCTTAACAGGTCTGTCAACTGCTTTTGTTATACTCTTGTTTAATCTCTGCATTTTGAATCTCCTTTTTCTTTGGGGTATGCTCCCCTTAATGTAGACCACCTAAATGGCACTTGTTTTTATAATAATACCATTGTATAATAATTTAATCAACAAGTAAGTGATTACATTTTTTATAAATTTTTTAAAATATATCACTTTACTACCAATTATATCAGGAGGAATAAAACATGAAACAGTTCATGGACAAAGATTTTTTACTTTCAACTCCAACAGCTCAGCATCTTTACCACGACTATGCTGCAAAGATGCCGGTTTTGGACTACCACTGCCACATCAATCCAAGAGAGATTGCAGAGGACAGAAAGTTTGAGAACATTACACAGGTGTGGCTCGGCGGCGACCATTACAAGTGGCGTCAGATGAGAACTAACGGTGTTGATGAGAAGTACATTACAGGCGACGCATCAGACCGTGAGAAGTTCCAGAAATGGGCAGAAACACTTGAGCTTGCCATTGGTAACCCGCTCTACCACTGGAGTCATCTTGAGCTTCAGAGATATTTTGGTTACAACGGTATTCTTAACGGCGATACAGCTGAGGAAGTATGGAATCTCTGTAATGCCAAGCTTGCACAGGCAGACATGTCTGTACGTAACCTCATTAAACAGTCAAATGTTACATTAATCTGTACTACTGATGATCCTGTTGATTCATTGGAATGGCATAAGATTATCAAAGAAGACCCTACATTTGATGTACAGGTTCTTCCTGCATGGAGACCTGACAAGGCTATGAATCTTGAGAAGCCTGAGTACCTTGATTACCTTAAGACATTATCTGATGTAAGCGGTATTGAGGTTAATTCATTTGCAAGCTTAAAGGATGCCCTTAAGAACAGAATGGATTTCTTTGCTTCTATGGGATGCAGCGTTTCAGACCACGCTCTTGAATATGTAATGTACAAGCCATATACAGATGAAGAAATCGAAGCAATCTTTGCTAAGAGATTCTCAGGAGATGCTGTAACTGTTGAGGAGATGAACAAGTTTAAGACAGCATTTATGGTATTTGTAGGCAAGGAATACAACAGACGCAACTGGGTAATGCAGTTACACTATGGAACAATCCGCGATAACAACAGATTCCGTTATGACCAGTTAGGTCCTGACACAGGCTTTGACTGTATCAACACATATGACTGCTCAGCAGAGATGGCTCAGTTCCTCAATGCTCTTAATGCAACAGATGAGCTTCCTAAGACAATCATTTATTCACTTAACCCATCAGTTAATGCTGCTATCGGTACAGTAATTGGTTGTTTCCAGGATTCAAAGGCAGTTGGAAAGATTCAGCAGGGTTCAGCATGGTGGTTTAATGACCACAAGGTTGGTATGCAGAATCAGATGACATCATTAGCTAACTTAAGTCTTCTTGGTAACTTTATTGGAATGCTTACTGACTCAAGAAGCTTCCTTTCATACACAAGACACGAGTATTTCAGAAGAATAATGTGTGATCTTATCGGTGGCTGGGTTGAGAATGGTGAGTATCCTGCAGATGAGAAGGCACTTGAAAAGATTGTAAAAGGTATCTCATATAATAACGCTGTAAGATACTTTGGCTTTAATCTTTAAAATATAAGTTTTAAACTTTCTATTATTTTAAGGCTTAATTATTTAGTTGTAATAACAAATGGGGGTTGTAATAATATCAAAATGATATTTATCAACCCCCATTTATTATTATGTTTAGGTCTTTTATCTTGTTTTATTCCTGTCATTGAATGTGTGCATTTTCCCGCTCCTGTTACCATTTTTAGGCTTCTCACCTGCTGTTGGCAGAGAATATGCTTTACCTATTTTTCTGGCCAGTTTGCTTGAACATTCAGGGCAATACCTTCCGTAACGTATATCAGTACCACAATTCTGACATTTAATATATACAGGCGAACCATCAGGAATTTCTATTCTTCCCTGATGAAGCAGTGACGAAATAACATCAAGGGCAACACCTGTATTCTTAGATATAACCACAGCCGGCTGCGGACCATTCTTTTCAAGGTATTCCCTGACCTTTCCGAAATCAGTAAGATCCTTTTCCCCGCAGGTCATACACTCATATATTTCTCCATAAACATATTTCATCTGACCACCACACTTAGGGCAATAGACTGCGCGCTGGTAAATATCATTTAATTTTTTCTCATTATTATTCTTATTCTTTTTTTCATTTTCCCTTTTTTCAATATTCTTTAAACTCAGTTCCATTATACCCTCTTTCCGTCGAACTTATCTTTAAAAATATCCCTTCGTTCGACCTTTCCAACCGTATCAATCTTACGTTTAGACTCTGAATTTCCACTTGGAACCATTTTCTTTAAATCAGCTTCAGACACATCATCCCTCTTAGATGGCTCTTTTAATGCCTGTTCCAGCATTTCTTTATTCCTTGCAGCAGCATTTCCTCTGTTCACAGAAAGCATCTGACGTTGCTTTTCATTGATATATTTAGGAATTTCTGTATTCTCGACAGTTAACTGGCATCCATACAGAAATTTATCTTCTGCCAGCTTAACCTTTCTTACGCATTGCCCCATAAGAGAAAACTGCTTGTTCATATCAGCAAAAACCAATCGAACCGGCAGACCTTCCACTCTTTCAATATCCTCTGCACTTACAAAAGAAAAACCTGTTTCACTTATATCTTTGACAATGACATTTAGTGCTTTCTTGTTAACATTTATCTGGGCAACACCGTTAACTCCCAAAAACAAACGAAATGAGTCACGCCTGTTTATCTCATAACCCTCTCCGCTTGATACAACTTTATATTGCTGTTTACCTTTAACAACAACAATCGAAACGCCAATTCCCTTCCAAATAACAGGTGATTTATTATCTCTATTGTAAATAAGGTTGATAGCTATGCTCTGTTCACTGTTAAAGCTAAGAATCTTACCACCAATATGAATAGGTTCCGCGAGCAGATAGCCATTACCCCTGCCAAGAACTTTAGATGGAAATTCAAACTTATGATTATTAAATGAAAACTCAAATACTATCTTTTCATCATCCGGTAATTCAAAAATTATCATCCTTCTCTCCGTGGTTCATTATTATTCCGACAATTACTTATGCTAATAATAACATTAAAAACAAAAAAAGAAAAGTGAATTTTAAGGCACAACAAAAAAGAAAAAGCTGCAGCCGCAAATGCAGCCACAGCATTAATAATAACCTATAATATTTACTCTTCCTCTTCCGGCTCATTCCAGTTGTGATATACATTCTGCACATCATCATCCTCGTCTAACAGACTTAAGATTCTCTTCATTCTCTTGATATCTTCCTCATCCGTAAGATCAACTGTAGTCTGTGGAATCATTGTAACCTCTGCTGATACAAATGTTACACCGGCGTCCGAAAGTGCCTGATTTACTGAATCAAAATCATCAGGCGTTGTAAGGATTTCATAGCAGTCATCCTCTTCATTAAAATCATCAGCTCCCGCATCAAGGGCAAGCATCATAAGCTCATCAGCATCCTTATCACACTCTTCCTTATCAATAATAAGCTGTCCCTTATTATCAAACATAAATGATACACAGCCGGGTGTTCCGATATTGCCGTATCCCTTTGTGAAAGCGCTACGGATATTGGAAGCTGCACGGTTTCTGTTATCTGTCAGAGCCTCTACAATTATGGCTGTACCGTTAGGTCCGTATCCCTCGTATGTAACTGATTCATAGTTAGACATATCTGTACTTGCAGCCTTTTTGATTGCTCTGTCAATTGTATCGTTAGGCATATTGGCAGCCTTACACTTTGAAACAACCTGCTTTAACTTGCTGTTATTATTGACATCTGAACCGCCCTCTTTAACAGCAATCATCAATTCTTTACCAAGTCTTGTAAATATCTTGCCCTTAGCAGCATCATTAGCTGCCTTCTTGTGGGCAATATTTGCAAATTTTGAATGTCCTGACATAAATAATCTCCTTATATGATACAAATATTACTTAGGCGTTTGCGAAACTCGTATCTTTCACCGAACAGTTGTGCAATTTTACTATATTGCAAGCCGGACTCTTTGCAAACGCCGGTGCTTAGCGGCTGTACTTTAGCCGCTTACGCACCGTTGCGTTGAAACGAAGCGCAAGCGTGTCCGGCGGTAATATATTAAAATTTCACAACGTCCGGTGTTAATTACAGAGTTTCGCAATCACCTATACAAATATTACTTAATATTTGCCTTAATCTTTTCAATCATCTCTGTATATTCAGCATCTGTTAAGAACTTCTGCTGTGGATTCATAAGAAATACTCCTCCCCACTCATATTCATCCTTATACTTTGGACAAAGATGGAAATGAAGGTGATGACCTGTATCTCCGTATGCACCATAATTAACCTTATCCGGATTAAATGCTGCCATAATTGCTCTTGCAACTCTTGCAACATCCTCAAAGTATGCTGCTCTTTCCTCAGCAGTAAGCTCATTCATATCGCCAACGTGCTTCTTATGGGCAACAATACATCTTCCCGGATGACTCTGCTCTTTAAATAAATAAACCTTAGAAGTCTCTAATTCACAAATCTTAATGCCGAACTTTGCTACAAGCTCACCTTCCATGCAATATGCGCAATTGTTATCTACCATAACAAACCTCCTGTCATATATTTTCGATAAGGATGCCGATATCAATCAGCATCCTTGATAGAGAAGCTTATTCTTCCCATCTTATCCTTGCCCATGCACTTACATCTTACTTTATCACCAAGTGTAAGTACATCTTCAACTAAGTTAACTCTCTCTTTGGAAATCTTTGAAATATGAACCATGCCTTCCTTACCTGGGGCAAATTCAACAAATGCACCAAATTCCTTGATACTTACAACCTTACCCTCGTAAGTCTTACCTTCCTCAAAATCATCAACGATAGTTCTGATATACTTCATTGCCTTATCCATTCCAGCCTGGTCAAGACCGCATACTGAAACGAAACCGTCATCTGTAATATCAATCTTAACACCACACTCATCAATGATGGCATTGATTGTCTTTCCGCGCTGACCAACAACCTCACCAATCTTTGAAGGATCAATTGTTGTCTGGATAATCTTAGGAGCATACTCACCAACAGTCTTTCTTGGCTCTGCAATGGCAGGCTTCATACATGTATCCATAATGAAGAGTCTGGCCTCTCTTGTTCTTGCAATAGCCTCCTCAACGATAGGGCGTGTAAGGCCATGAATCTTAATATCCATCTGAATTGCAGTGATACCCTCTGTTGTACCTGTAACCTTGAAATCCATATCTCCGAAGAAATCCTCAAGTCCCTGGATATCTGTAAGAACGATATAATCGTCATCAGTATCACCTGTAACAAGACCACATGAAATACCTGCAACCATTCTCTTAATTGGAACACCGGCAGCCATAAGTGACATACATGATGCACATGTTGAAGCCATTGATGTTGAACCATTTGACTCAAATGTCTCGGATACGGCACGGATTGCATATGGGAACTCTTCCTCTGTTGGAAGAACTGGAACGAGTGCCTTCTCTGCCAATGCACCATGTCCAATCTCTCTACGTCCAGGTCCTCTTGAAGGCTTTGTCTCACCTACTGAATAAGCAGGGAAATTATAGTGATGAATATATCTCTTTGTTGTAACATTCTCGTCCAGTCCGTCTACCTTCTGAGCTTCAGAAAGTGGAGCGAGTGTAACAACATCACAAATCTGAGTCTGACCTCTTGTAAACATTGCAGAACCGTGTACTCTTGGAATAATATCAACCTCTGCAGCAAGTGGTCTGATCTGGTTGATTGCACGTCCGTCAGGTCTCTTGTGATCCTTTAATATCATCTTGCGGACAGTCTTTTTCTGATACTGGTACACAGCCTCGCCAAGAACAGCAAGCCATTCCTCATTATCAGCAAATGCTTCCTTCATCTTCTCTGTAACAGCATCAATATTCTTATCTCTTGTCTGCTTATCATCAGTAAATACAGCTACTTCCATTTCTTCAGGAGTAACAACCTGTTTCATAGCCTCAAACATTTCAGCAGGAACAGCACAGCTTACGTATGTATGCTTTTCCTTACCAACCTCAGCGACAATGCTGTCAATAAATGCAATGATAGTCTGGTTGATATCATGAGCCATATAAATAGCCTCAATCATCTTATCCTCAGGAATCTCATTTGCACCAGCCTCAATCATGATAACCTTCTGCTTTGTTGAAGCAACTGTAAGCTGGAGGTCACCATCCTGCCACTGTGCCTGTGATGGGTTAACAATAAACTCACCGTTAACCATACCAATCTGTGTTGTGGCACATGGTCCGTCAAATGGAATATCTGAAATACATGTTGCAATCGCAGAACCAATCATAGAAAGAAGTTCTGGTCTGCAATTCTCATCAACAGACATAACCATATTATTAAGAGTTACATCATTGCGGTAATCCTTTGGGAATAACGGTCTCATAGGACGGTCAATAACTCTTGAAGTAAGGATGGCATTCTCAGAAGCCTTTCCCTCTCTCTTATTAAAGCCACCAGGAATCTTTCCTGCCGCATACATCTTCTCCTCGTATTCTACTGAAAGTGGGAAGAAATCAATTCCCTCTCTTGGCTCCTTAGATGCAGTTGCAGTAGAAAGAACAACTGTGTCGCCGTAGTGCATTAATGCTGCACCATTTGCCTGTGCACAAACCCTGCCGATATCAACTCTTAAAGTTCTGCCGGCCAGTTCCATCGTAAACTGTTTATACATAATCTTCTCCTTCCGGGCTCCGCCCAAATATATATTTGACAGGAGGTCCGAAACGACTGAAAAACGCATCAACTGACGAATGATATGCTTTTCAGTAGTCTCGGTATTTCCTCCTGCAATAAACTACTAAATCTCATATTGTAAAAAAGGCGGAGTAATACAACTCCGCCCTCCAATTACTTTCTAAGACCTAATCTCTCGATAAGATTTCTGTAACTATCGATATCTGTATCCTTAAGATATGCAAGTAAAGCTCTTCTCTTACCAACCATCTTAAAAAGACCTCTTCTTGAATGATGGTCCTTCTGGTTAACCTTTAAATGTTCTGTCAATTCTGCTATTCTTTCTGTAAGAATGGCAATCTGAACCTCTGGAGAACCTGTATCACCAGGCTGTCTTCCATAAGCTGCAATAATTTCTGCTTTCTTTTCCTTAGATATCATTGTCTAATCCTCCTAATAATAAATATCACCAGTCTCTAAGAGTATGGTCGGAGTGTCCAAAATCCTAGCGACGGCTCATACTTGTCAAATATATCACAAATATAATTATAATACAAGTATTTTTTATAACAAAAACATATTTTTTGCAAAATTCATGTCCATTTCCATCTGTTTTTTCAGCATGTCCACGTTGTCAAATTTCATTTCCTGTCTCAGAAAATGTAATAATCTGACTTCAATCTTTTTTCCATAAATGTCCCTGTCAAAATCAAAAAAATTAGTCTCCACACTAACCTCAAAGCCATCGCTTACAGTAGGCTTTGTTCCAAGGTTAGTGACACCATAATACTCAACGCCGTCAACAACGGCTATTGAAGCATATACCCCGTTAGGTGGAAGCAGCTTTATCTCCGACGGATAAATATTAGCAGTCGGCATACCAAGCTCCCTGCCCATCTGATTTCCCTTTGCCACAATGCCGGTTATGGAATATGCTCTGTTAAGAAGAACATTTACCGTCTCCATATGACCCTGGCTGAGTTCCTCACGGACATATGTTGAACTGATTTCCTTGTCCTGATATTTCTCTTTTTCAACAATTATGGTATCAAATCCATATTCAATACCCTTAGCCTTTAAATACTCTGCATTTCCACTGCGGTTTCTTCCAAAGCAGTAATCAGTGCCAACCACAACAACCTTTGCATTAAGCTTGTCAATAATAACCTCACGGATAAAATCTTCTGCTTCCATGTGCATGAAATCATCAGTAAACGGATACTCCACCTCAACGTCAATTCCCGACTTCTCACATATATTTCTTCTCTCAGCATTAGTAGAAATAAAATGTTGATTTTTCTGTGGGCATATACTTAAAGGAATTCCGTCAAATGTAAATAATACTGTGATAAGGTTATGTTTTGCTGCTTCTTCCTTAACGATAGAAATGAGCTTCTGATGTCCAAGATGCAGTCCATCGAACTTGCCTAAGGTGACAGCACTGGGCCTGTCCAGCTTAAAATCCGCTGTACCATGAATATACTCCACTGAATAATCACCACCTTATCTACATATTATCTTTATTATCATAAAACATCTTCACAGGTACGAGCAAATCTGCCTCGCATCTGTAAATTCCTATAAACTCATTGTTTTGGTCATAAACCCTGTACTGCTGCATATCAAGCAGTTCCGGAGTTATCCGGGTACTACCAGTCTTAACATCACTCTTTACACATGACAGTGTCAGTTTATTGCCATTATATAAAAGATTATTAAACTCTTCCGGAACGTAAAGCTTCTCGTAATCAGGAAACATGTCATCCACACTCTTAATATAGGAATCAATTTCTCCTGAATCAACCAGTTCTTTAATCTGCGCGATTGTAAGAGTATCATCTATTCCAAAGCATCCTACTCTCTTTCTGATAAGCTTTACCATACAGGCTCCGCATCCAAGTTTCTTTCCAATATCATCACAAAGAGATCTGATATATGTACCCTTGGAACACTCCACAGTAAATGTAACTGTTTTTTCTTCATCCTCAAGATTCATTTCATTGATATGAATTGACTTTATATTTACTCTTCTCGGTTTTCTTTCAACCTCAATTCCGGATCTTGCAAGTTCATACAGTTTCCTGCCATTTACCTTAAGTGCAGAGTACATTGGCGGTATCTGTTCATACTCTCCCAAAAAAGAATTAACCGCCTCACATACCTGTATATCGCTTACATCCACACTGTTCTTTTCAATTACATTACCGGAGATATCAAGAGTATCAGTAGTTGTTCCAAGTAACATCACTGCCTCATATGTCTTTCCCCAGTCAGTTATGAGGCTGCAAAGTCTTGTCCCTTTGCCAAGACACACAGGCAGAACCCCGACCGCATCCGGATCCAAAGTACCTGTATGACCTATCTTTTTAGTTTTTAAAATCCCACGGAGTATGGCTACCACGTCAAATGACGTGTAGCCCTGCTCCTTATATACATTTATAATCCCATTCATGCAAAAACCTCATTAAGCACCTTCATGCTCATTAAACTGTTCTTCAAGCATCTCGCCAATCTTATTAAGAATGCCGTGTACAGTTCCCTTCATGGAAAATCCCGCTGCGCGGATGTGTCCTCCTCCACCGAATGCAACTGCTATCCTGCTTACGTCGACAAATGTTTTTGACCTTAAGCTAACCTTGTATTCGCCTTTATCAGTCTCATACATAAATATTGCAACCTCAACTCCATCAGTGAGACGAAGCTGTTCCACAATGCCGCCAAGCTCTTTACCTGTAACTCCGTAAAATTTGCAGACATCCATTGTTATAACAGAAAAAATACATTTTTTATCGAAAAAGAGAACGCTCTCCAGCAATGCACGTCCCAGCACTTGGTTCTGTACATAAGTTTTCTTATAAAAGCTGTTGTCAATTATGTCAGAATAGTCAATTCCCTTCTCCATCATCTTACCTGCAATAAGCATGGTATTGGAAGATGTTGCACTGTACTTAAACACACCTGTATCATGAATAATTCCTGTATAAATACATTCCGCAACTGCCTTTGAAACCTTATCTTCGTCAAATGTGCCATAAAGTACTTCGCATGCTGAGCTTGATTCACCTTCCACAACATTCACATCTCCAAAAGATTCATTGCTGATGTGGTGGTCAATAACAATTGTCTTGTCTGCATTTTCAAAGCATTTAATAAATGGCTCAATTCTGTCCAATGAACTGCAGTCCAGCACAAAAAACGCATCAAAATGCTTATCAGTGTCAGGTTCATTCTTGATTGAATCATACCCTGACAGATAGCTGAATTCAATTCCCGGCTGTTCAAGATACACTGTAACATCCACATCAGGCATATTATCTTTAATATAATTGTAAAGACCAAGCGTTGAGCCCACACAGTCGCCGTCAGGTCTTATATGACCTGAAATACCAACAGTTTTACATTTTGTTAACTCTTCAAGTATAAACATATATCACCTCGAAAATTTACTTTCCAGTGCTGTCATCATCACTATTCTCATCTGATTCAGTATTTCCGTGTGAATCTGAATCTTTTTTAGTAACCTCATCAATAAGCTTTGACATATTTATTCCATACTCAATTGACTGATCTAAAATAAATGTAATCTGAGGCGTGTTCCTTAAATTAACAGTATTGGCCAGCTGTCTCCTGATATAGCCCTCTGCGCATTTTAGACCTGTGATGGTATCCTTCTGAGCTTTTTCATCGCCTAGCACACTGATGTATGCCTTGCAGGTCTTAAGATCCGGTGCGACCTCAACAGCGACAACTGATGTAAGCGGGTGGATTCTCGGATCTTTAATTTCACTTCTTATAATGTTACTAAGTTCCTTTAAAACCTCACCATTAATACGCGTATTCTTAACACTATTTTTGCGCATAAACGCTCCTTTCCGTTCCTAATTCTGCATAGGTAATTGTGAAAATCTGCTTTCTTCACCTTACCTTACAGCTGTGCAATTACCTAGGAATCTCCACCATTATGCTGGCTTCAATAATATCTTCCGGCTGAATGTCGTTGAACTTTTCAAATACCATACCACATTCTGAACCTGCCTTAACTTCCTTAACCTCATCCTTAAAATGCTTAAGAGTAACAATCGGACCTTCATAAATCTTCTCACCGGCTCTTGTAATTCTCGCTGTGGAAGCCTTTGTTATTCTGCCATCCTCAACCATACATCCGGCGATGTTACCCACACCTGAAGCCTTGAATATCTGCAGAATTCTTGCGTGTCCAATAATCTGTTCCTCATAAATCGGCTCAAGCATACCCTTTAAGGCAGCTTCAACATCTTCGATAGCATTGTAAATAACTGTGTAAAGTCTTAAATCAACCTTTTCTCTCTCTGCAACTAATCTTGCCTGATTATCAGGTTTAACATTAAATCCAATGATAATTGCATTGGAAGCTGAAGCCAGTACAACATCAGATTCATTGATATTACCAACGCCGCCGTGAATAACCTTTACAACAACTTCCTCGTTAGAAAGCTTAACAAGGCTGTTCTTAACTGCCTCAACAGAACCCTGAACGTCAGCCTTGATGATAATATCAAGCTCTTTCATGTTACCCGCCTGAATCTGTTCAAATAAAGCATCAAGAGAAACCTTATGCTTAGTATCATCAAGAAGCTTCTTTCTTCCTTCGCTTATGAATATCTCTGCAACATTTCTTGCTTCCTTCTCTGTATCCTGAGCCATAATAATCTCACCTGCATTAGGAACATCATTAAGACCAAGTATCTCTACAGGCATGGATGGAGTTGCTTCCTTAACCCTGCGACCCTGATCATCAATCATGGCTCTGATTTTACCATAGCATGAACCTGCTGCAACAGCGTCACCTACGCGGAGAGTCCCCTTCTGCACAAGAATCGTAGCCACAGGACCCCTTCCCTTATCAAGCTCAGCCTCAATTACAATACCTCTTGCCTTACGGTTAGGATTAGCCTTAAGTTCGTTAACCTCTGCAGTAAGAAGAATCATATCGAGAAGCTCATCTATACCTTCCTTTGTGTGAGCAGAAACAGGTACAAATGTTGTCTGTCCGCCCCAGTCCTCAGCAATAAGTTCGTATTCTGTAAGCTCCTGCTTAACCTTCTCGACATTTGCATTTGGCTTATCAATCTTATTGACAGCTACAATTATTTCAACGCCTGCTGCCTTTGCATGGTTAATAGCCTCTATTGTCTGTGGCATAACACCGTCATCTGCTGCAACTACAAGAATTGCAATATCAGTTGCCTGTGCTCCACGCATTCTCATTGCAGTAAATGCTTCATGACCCGGTGTATCAAGGAAAGTAATGCTCTGTCCGTTTACATCTACTGTATAAGCACCGATTTTCTGAGTAATGCCGCCTGACTCTTTTGCTGTAACATGTGTTTCCCTGATTGCATCAAGTAAAGATGTCTTACCGTGATCTACGTGACCCATTACACATACAACAGGTGGTCTTGGAACAAGTGTATCCTCTGCCTCATCCTCCTCGTGGAGAAGTTCTGCAATTACATCAACCTTTTCCTCATGCTCGCAAATGCAGTTGAACTCAAGGGCTATTTCCTCAGCCATATCATATTCAATCTCTTCGTTAATTGTCACAACCTTACCCTGTAAAAATAACTTTTTAACAATGGCAGCAGGCTGAACCTTCATCTTATCAGCAAGTTCTTTGATTGTAAGTGTATCAGGAAGAACGAGCTGTTTAATAGTCTCCTCTTCCTTTTCCTTCTTAACAGGCTTTACCGGCTGACGGCTGTTTGCAAATTTAAGATTTTCTTTAGACTCAGTATCTTTCTTTCTGTCATTCTTATGATTATCTTTTCTTGCGTCAGGTCTTCTTGAATCAGGCTTTGAAGTAAAATCAAAATCATTCTTTGGAGCAGAATCTCTTCTGTCATTTCTCTTCTGGCTCTGGAAATTGCGAGGCTGCTCATCCTTATCCTTGTTGAAACCGCCCTGGTTACTTCTGTCGCCATAGAAACCACCCTGACCATTTCTGTCATTTCTATAACCGCCCTGACCATTCCTGTCATTCCTATAACCACCCTGGTTGTTTCTGTCACAATTAAAGCCACCCTGGCCATTTCTGTCATTCCTATAACCACCCTGGCCATTTCTGTCATTCTTAAAGCTGCCCTGGTTATTTCTGTCACCATTAAAACTTCCCTGACCGTTTCTGTCATTCCTAAAGCCACCCTGGTTGTTTCTGTTTCCGTTGTAGCCGCCCTGACCGTTTCTGTCATTCTTAAAGCTACCCTGGTTGTTTCTGTTTCCGTTATAGCCGCCCTGGCCGTTTCTGTCAGTTCTGTCATTTCTGTTATCATTGCGGTAATTATTGTTTCTATTATCTGATCTCTGACTATTCTGTGGGAAAAACACCTGGGAAATCTTATTTTTCTTTTCATCAGCAGGTGCTGTGTTTTTCTGTTCTTTCGCTTCTGTCTGCGGTTTATTCTCAGTTTTAACCTGTTGTGTTTCCGGTTTATTCTCAGCTTTTGGAGCCGGATTTACCGGTCTGGATTCCTGTTTATTAACCGGTTTGTTCTCCACTTTATTCTCAGGCTTATTATCTGTTTTCTGAACATCATCAGTCTTGCCTGTATTTAAAAACTTATTCTTTACTGCAGTAACCTCTGCATCTCCAAGACCACTCATAGTCTTATACTGCTTATCCTGTGTACTTAACATATCTATTATTTCTTTAGTCGAGATATTTAATTCCTTTGCTAACTCATGAACTCTCATATTTGCCATTTAACCTCTTTCCATAAAATCAAATAAAATGATTTTATTCCAAACCCTGTTCAAAATTCTTCTTAATACTATTTGCAAATCCCTCATCGAGAATTGCAAGTGATGCTCTGAATTCTTTGCCAATAGCGTGCCCCAGCTCTTCTTTTTCACTGAAAAAATACACAGGCACATGATAATAGCTGCACATGTCACGAAACTCTTTCTTTGTGTTATCCGACGCGTCATCTGCCACAATTACCAGAAAAGCTGATTTTTGTTTAACAGCTTTTTCTGTCGAGAACTCTCCGCTTACCACCTTGCCGGCCTTAGTTGCAAGACCACACAGTGATAAAATTTTATTTGAGACTTTCTTTTCCAATAATTTCCATCTCCTTTTTTATATTCTCATATACTGCGGGTTCAATAGCCATCTTAAAGGATCTCTCCAGACCCTTATGTGCAATTGCTTTTTTCAGGCATTCCATATCAGGACAGATATAAGCGCCTCTGCCGTTCTTTTTTCCGGTAGTATCAATACTGATAGTATTATCCTCCGCCTTAAGAATTCTTACCAAATCTTTTTTATTCTTCATTTCACCGCAACCAATACACTGTCTCTGTGGTATTTTCTTTGCTACTGCCAAATCACATCACTCCTAAATATTATCATTGTCAAAGTTTGAATCAGTTTCTTCTACATATTCTTCCTCTGTAAAGTTAAGCTCTTCATCGGAGTTCTCTACATCTGCTTCACTCTTAATATCAATTCCATAGCCTGTAAGCTTAGCTGCAAGTCTTACATTCTGACCTGATTTACCAATTGCAAGGGAAAGCTGCTGCTCTGAAACAACAATCTTAGCCTTTTTCTCCTCATCATCTGCCACGGCTGAAACAACCTTTGCAGGACTTAATGCATTTACAATAAGCTGTGCTGAATTGCTGCTCCACTCGATAATATCAATCTGTTCATTTCCAAGCTCATTTACAATTGATTTTACCCTTGCACCATTGATACCAACGCAGGCACCGACAGGATCAACCCCGGGTACATTAGACTTTACAGCCATCTTTGTTCTTGAGCCCGCTTCTCTTGCGATACCCATAATCTCAACAGTGCCATCCATTATTTCTGTCACTTCTTCCTCAAAGAGTTTCTTTACAAGCTCAGGTGACTTTCTCGAAACTCTGATTGCAAGTCCGTTCTTATCCTTGTTCGCAACAGATACAACATATACCTTAATTCTGTCTCCACTCTTGAATTCTTTATCCTGAAAATTCTCATCTTTCTTTAAAAGAGTCTGTGTTCTTCCAAGTTCAATAAGCATATCGCCATTATCGTTAACCTTCTGTACAACACCTGTCATCACTTCGTTTAACTTTTCCTTAAACTCACGACATAAAGCATCCTTTTCCTGCTCTCTTATAGTCTGAACAATTGTATTCTTTGCATTCTTAGCTGCTTTTCTTGAGAACTCCTCTGATTTCACCTCAATTGTGACAACATCACCAAGCTGGCAGTCCGGTTTAATCTTTCTTGCATCCTCCAAAGTAATTTCAGTACCTGAAACATAATTTTTTCTTTCCTTCTCAGGTATTCTGTCAGGAACGCTTACTTCCTCAACGACAACTCTGTCTGAATAAATGTGGAAATCTCCGGTCTTTCTGTCCAGAACAACGCGACCGTTATCTGCCTTGTCAAACTCAGTTCTATATTCGTCCATAAGAGATTTCTCAATTGCATTGAGCATAATCTCTTTATCAATTCCATTCTCCTTCTCCAGCGCATCAAGTGCCAAAATTAAATCCTTATTCATCGTTTTCCTCCATTCTTTAGCTTTAGCCAAGCTATAAATTATTATTTAAAACATATTAAATTTCATCTGTGAAAGCCCAGCGTATCATAGCCAGGTTACTGCGTTCAATTGAAAGTTCCGAATCATCCACAACCAAAGTTACGGTATCTTTATCATATTCCTTAAGTACACCCGTATATTCCTTTTGTTTGTTAAGAGGCTGATAAAGCTTAACATCAATAAGCTTACCGATACTCTTCTGATAATCCTTTTCCTTCTTAAGCGGTCTTAATAACCCCGGTGAACTGACCTCAAAAATATAAGCACCATCAATGTAATTCTCCTTATCAAGAATATCATTAAAGGCTCTGCTTACATTCTGACAGTCATCAATAGTAACCCCACCCTCTTTATCAATATAAACTCTCAAATACCAGTCGCTGCCCTCTTTAATATAATCAACATCAAACAGTTCAACATTATTAGCTTCAAGAATTGGCATGATAAGTTTTTCTGTGGTGGCCTCATAGCTTTCTCTCTTTCCCATCAGATTCCTCCATAGCATAGAAAGAGTGGGCATCGCTGCCCACTCAATACTCTAAATATAACCCTAATTATAGTACCAAAAATATTATTATCTGTCAATACAATTTCAACAACAATTTTATAATTATTTCACAATTATTTTATATTTTACCACGTAATCTGTTCTGTCACATATCATTATACTTATTTAACAGTTTCATATTTCTTTCAATATCATCCTGAAGGCCTTCCGCCTTGAGCTCATGCATAATCTGATTATAATCAAAAAGCTCTGTATGTACTCCGTTATCAATTCCAAAATAATTGTTTAGAGTCCTCTTTGCATCTGCATAGCCTAATTTCCTTGCGTAAGACAGGAATCTCTTATTAAAATTCAATGTTCCCGTAAATAGCTCTCCCAAATCATAGCTTGGGACAATTTCTATAAGTTTATCCAATTTATATTTTGAAGTATCTACACGCTGCTCTTTATTAAGGCCCACAACCACCAAATTTCTGTAATCATTGATATACAGCGGATAAACAGGCAGATTATCTGCCACCCCTCCATCTGTATATTCAATACCATCAATATTAACAGTGGAATATATAAGCGGCATTGCACTTGTCGCAAGGATTATTTTCTTAATATCTTCCGGTGTTTTATTGTTTAAAAGCTTATACTCAGCTCTTCGCTTATCCTGACATATAGTATTAAATACCGGAATTGCATTAACCAGCATCTCAGACGATACGCATTCATCAAGTATTCTTTCAAGTCCTGTTCTGTCTGATAATCCATCTGACCAGTCATCATCCAGATTAACAAAATCATCAAAAGTGAAATTATCCCACAAAGCTTCCAACCGTTCCTGACTCATTGTGGCAAATGCAAATGCATTGATTCCTCCTATGGAAGAACCAGAGACTGCTGTAATCTCAATATCATATTCACGGAGAGCTCTAAATACCCCCACCTGATATGAACCCTTAGCGCCACCGCCTGCCAGCACCATACCGAACTGTTCCATAATATATCCCCTTTCACTGATATTACAAAAAAACTATCTCAAAATCATAAAGCTCCGGATGCAATGTTGCAACCAGAGCTTTCATCTAAATAGTAGCTTGTAGGGGAATCGAACCCCTGATTCCGCCGTGAGAGGGCGGCGTCTTAGCCTCTTGACCAACAAGCCATGCTATATATTATTCTTCTGACTATCTTTATCAGCAATCTGACAAACAACAGTCTAAATAGCTTGTAGGGGAATCGAACCCCTGATTCCGCCGTGAGAGGGCGGCGTCTTAGCCTCTTGACCAACAAGCCATATTATCGAATTGTCCCGCCGAAACGTTACTTCGATAATATACACTATAATTTTCAATAATGCAAGCACTTTTTAAAAATTTTATCAAAACATATTAAATACAACACCAAACACGCCTGCGCTGGCAGCGCCCATTATAATTCCTGCAAGTAAAACTCCAAGAAGAACTGCTATTACACTTCTTTTAAAACCCATATCAAGAAAGCTTGCTGCAAGTGTACCTGTCCAGGCTCCTGTTCCGGGAAGCGGTATTCCAACAAACAGAAGAAGTGCAACGAATAAACCTCTTCCTGCTTTTTCCTGAAGCTTTACACCGCCCTTATGCCCTTTTTCAATACAAAATGTAAAGAATTTGCCAATTCCTTTCTTATCCCTGCCCCATTCGAGTACCTTACGTGCAAAGAAATATATGAATGGCACCGGAATCATATTACCTATAACGCATATTATATATGATTCCAGCAGCGGAAGCTGCATTGCCTGTGATACAACTATAGAACCCCTAAGCTCCACCAGCGGAACCATTGATATTAAGAAACAATATAAATATTTTTTAAACATATACTCTCCTATCTTCTGCCATTTGGGCAGTTATTAGTTAAAAACAGAATCAAACAGTGACATCTGGTTAGTATCTCCCATATTACCAAGAAGTCCGAGATCTGACAACTTCTCAATTACAGTTGTTCCAATTCTTGCCCTCTGCTTAAGATCATCCTTTGACAGAAATTCTCCGTCTCTTGCTGCAATCTCAATTGCTTCACCGGCAGACTCACCAACCTTATCAATCACCTTGAAGGAAGGCATAATCTTTCCGTCAATAATCTGGAACGACCTTGCTTTTGCCCTGTATAAATCAACAGGCATAAACTCAAAGCCTCTCGCATACATCTCCTGGACAAGTCGTAGAACACCCAGCTCATCTTCTTCTGTATTAGTTATTGTTCCATTCTGTTTTTTGGTCTTATACAAATCAATGTAATAATTCACCTTTTCTTTACCCATAGCCATCTTTTCATAATCAAAGGCTCCTGCCCTGATACTGAAATATGCCGTGTAATACGCCAGAGGGTAAAACACCTTACAATAGGCAACACGCCATGCCATCATAACATAAGCTGCGGCATGGGCTTTAGGGAACATGTACTTTATTCTTTCACAGGACCATATGTACCAGTCAGGCACACCATGTTCTATCATATCCTGCTTCCATTCCGGCCAGTTTTTACATTTTCCTTTGGCAACTGTTCCCTTACGGACCGCCTCCATTATCTTAAAGGATTCCTCTGAATCAAGTCCTTTTTGTATAAGATAAATCATAATATCATCACGCGTACAGATTGCAGTTGAAATTGTCGCTTTGCCCTCTTTAATAAGCACCTGCGCATTACCAAGCCATACATCAGTTCCGTGGGCAAGACCTGCAATCCGCACAAGGTCTGAAAAATACTGTGGTTTGGTATCAAGAAGCATCTGCATGGCAAAATCAGTACCAAACTCAGGAATTCCCAGAGCTCCAAGCTGGCATCCGCCAATATCATCAGGGGTAATACCAAGGGCCGACGTATTCTGAAAAAGAGACATAACCTCCTTTGAATCAAGTGGAATCTCCAATGGATCAAGTCCTGTCAAATCCTGAAGCATTCTAATCATTGTAGGATCAAGATGCCCCAGAATATCCAGCTTTAAAAGGTTATGATCTATACTGTGATAATCGAAATGAGTTGTAATAATATTAGTTGTACAGTCATTTGCCGGATGCTGTACCGGAGTAAATGAGTGTATCTCCTCTCCTATTGGAAGAACTACAATTCCTCCCGGATGCTGACCTGTTGTTCGTTTTACATCAATGCACCCTTCCGCTATACGCTCAATCTCGCATTTTCTCTTTACTATTGGAGCTTTTCCCTCTGATACAAGCTGCTCTGATTTATCCTTAAAATAATTATAAACATAGCCATAGGCTGTCTTATCGGCAACCGTACCAACAGTTCCCGCCTTGAAGGTCTGACCTTTTCCAAAGATAACCTCAGTGAAGGAATGGGCCTTACTCTGGTACTCATTAGAGAAATTCAAATCTATATCAGGCTCTTTATTCCCTTTAAAGCCAAGGAACGTCTCAAACGGGATGTCAAATCCCATTTTATCAAGCTTAGCCCCACACTTAGGGCATATTTTATCCGGCATGTCACAGCCCGCACCACCGGCAAAAGCCTTCACATCATCAGAATAAAAATCATTATAATAGCACTTTGGACACAGATAATGAGGGCTTAACGGATTAACCTCCGTAATACCGGCCATAGTAGCCGCAAAAGAGGAACCAACAGAGCCTCTTGAGCCAACAAGATATCCGTCATCATTGGATTTCCATACCAGCTTCTGGGCAATAATATACATTACTGAATATCCGTTGGAAATAATTGAATTCAGCTCTCTCTCCAGTCTTTCCGTAACAATTTCCGGAAGCTCAGGTCCATAGATTTCATGGGCCCTGTTATTACATATTGTCCTTAACATCTGGTCAGAATTCTCGATAAACGGAGGACATTTATCCGGTCTTACAGGCTCTATCTCCTCGCACATATCCATAATCTTGTTAGTGTTTGTAACAACAATTTCGTAAGCCTTATCCGTTCCCAGATAATCAAACTCATGCAGCATCTCGTCTGTTGTATGCAAATACAACGGAGCCTGGTTATCAGCGTCGTCAAAGCCTTTACCGGCCATAAGTATTCTTCTGTAAATCTCATCTTCAGGATTTAGAAAATGTACATCACATGTAGCTACAACAGGCTTATTAAATTTATCACCCAGCTCTATAACCTTTCTGTTTAAATCTCTTAAATCCTCCTCATTCTTAACATAACAATCCTCTTTATCAATCATGAATCGGTTGTTACCTATAGGCTGAACCTCCAGATAATCATAAAAGCTGACAATTCTTGCAATCTCTGCATCTGAACGGCCTCCAAGCATTGCGGTAAACAATTCTCCAGCTTCACAGGCGCTGCCTATAATCAGGCCTTCCCTGTATTTATTAACAGCACTCTTTGGAATTTTCGGGAATCTGTTAAAATATCTCAAATGTGATTCTGAAATCAGTCTGTATAAATTTATTCTACCGCATTCATTTGATGCAAGAATAATACAATGATACTGGTGAAGCTTCTTTATTGCCTCTTCATCCATTTCACCTTTTTCATTTAAAATATCAAGGTCAAATATATCCCTTTCCTCACACATTTTCATAAGCTTTAAGAAAATGTATGCTGTTGCAGTGGCATCATCAACCGCCCTGTGATGATTATCCAGTACAACTCCAAGATGCTTTGTCAATGTATCCAGCTTGTAATTGTGCAGGTTCGGAATAAGATACTGTGACAAAAGCACGGTATCAATAATAGTGGGATTTATCTCCACTCCCATTTTCAAAGCATTATTTATAATAAAGCTTGTATCAAACTCTGCATTATGTGCAACCAGAACACAGTCCTTAATAAACTCAAGAAACCCGGGAAGAACATCCTCTATTACAGGGGCATCAAGTACCATTGAGTCATTTATTCCCGTAAGCTTCTCAATCTTGAAAGGTATCGGTCTTTGTGGGTTGACAAATGTTGAGAAACGGTCCACAATTTTTCCACCTGAAATCTTCACGGCACCGATTTCTATTATCCTGTCTTCCAACGCAGAAAAGCCGGTGGTTTCCAAATCAAATACAACATAAGTATCATTAAAAGTCTGCCCCTGTGGATTAGTTACAATCTTTTTTGTATCGTCCACAAGATACGCTTCGACACCATAAATAACCTTAAAATCCAGTTTCTCACCACGTTTGGCATAGTCATTTTTTAAGTCAGACATGGTGTGGAATGCGTCTGTAAATGCCTGGACCACGCCGTGGTCTGTAATTGCGATGGCTTTATGCCCCCACCTGATAGCCTGATTTATAATGTCTTTGACGGTAGATACGCCATCCATATCGCTCATTTTGGTGTGGCAGTGCAATTCCACCCTTTTGTGGAGGGCAAGGTCCATTCTTGCCTGCCTGTTATCGCTGCCCTTTCTGATTCCCCACACATTGGCGATAGTAATCTCGTTATCATACTTATCTAATGCGGCATTTCCCTTGATTTTCAAGAAATTCTTCGGTTTTATAAACCCCATTAGTTCTTCAAGTTGCTCATTTTTTGCAAATATTTTTACCACGATTGAATCTGTAAAATCAGTGACAGTAAAGAAAATAATTGTTCTTTCATTTCTTATTTCTCTGGTCTCAACGCTTCTGACCATGCCGGAAATAACCACATCACCGATGGCATCAGTTATATTTTCAATGGCAGTTTCTTCATCATCAAAGTCTTTTCCATATAAAACGTCATTATTTGCAGGTTTTCTTTTGTAATTCAAGTCATTTCCTGCAGCGCCTCTTGAATCGCCATAGAAAAATGCAGCTGCTTTCTGCTTTGCCTCGGCTTTTTTGGCTTCTTTTGCCTTTTTTTCAGCTTCCAGTAGAGCATCTTCCTCCGATGCAACCTGAGCCTCAAGCATTTTCTGCTCTATTTCTTTAACCCTCAGATTAATCTTATGCTCATTTTCCTTCTGATAATGACTCTCAGTTTTCTTTTTGTATTCATACTCAACATCTATTTCAAATCCAAATCTGTTTAAAAATAATTTCTTAAAGTAGTCTGTCAGAGAATCAGCATAAGTGCGCGCCAAAAAGCCGTCTTCCATTGTAAATAAAAGACAGTCCTCTCTGACAAATTCCCAATCGCAGTTTTTTAACAGATTATATTCAAGCGTCCAGTACTTTTCCAGCTCAAACAAAATGCTGTCGTAATATACATCCATTATCGATTGTGGAGAATACATTTTTGAAAGATTATATCGGTCTATTATCCGAACATCCATATTTTTCACACGAAAAACCTGGGATTTCAGTGCATCCTCAACTTTGTACAGCACCTGCTTCTTTATAACTCTGTCACTTTTTATATAAATTCTGGCTAATGTGTTGGTTGATGTTTTGGAAACCTTTGTAACTTCCACATCCACCATATAAGACGCAAGCTCTTCAGGAAGCTTCAGTGTCTTAAAAACTTCAAAAAATTTATACATAAATCTAATTCCTCAGGTATTACTTACCCCAATTATCCAATTCATATTTAAGCGTGCTTAAAAGTTCCTCTTCCGGAACCTTCTTCACAATCTCTCCATGCTTGATAAGCACCCCGCAGCCGTCTCCTCCTGCAATGCCAAGATCAGCTTCTTTAGCCTCTCCCGGGCCATTTACAACACATCCCATGACAGCAAGCTTTAAATCATAATCATAATTAGCTGCCATAGCTTCAACCTTAGCTGCAAGACCAATTAAATCAATTCTGGTTCTTCCGCAGGTTGGGCATGAGACAACCTCAATTCCACCTTTCTTTAAGCCAAGTGTCCTAAGTATAATCTTAGCCGCCTCTATCTCTTTTACAGGATTGTCAGTAAGTGAAACCCTGATTGTATCCCCGATTCCCTGGGACAAAATAAGCCCAAGTCCAATAGAAGATTTAATACTTCCGCTGAAAGCAGTTCCCGATTCGGTGATTCCAACGTGAAGAGGATATGGAGTCCTCTGCGCCATAAGCTCATGAGCCTTAACACACATCATAACATCTGATGATTTAATACTTATTACAAGATTATCATATCCCAAATCTTCAATTATCTTTACTTTATCAAGAGCACTTTCCACTATTCCTTCTGCTGTGACACCATTGTATTTCTCGACAAGGTCTTTTTCCAGCGAACCGCTGTTTACTCCTACTCTGATAGGAATATTTCTCTCCCTTGCAACATCAACAACTGCTTTAATTCTATCCTTACCGCCTATATTGCCGGGATTTATTCTGATTTTATCGGCACCATTTTCCATTGCAGCGATAGCCATTTTATAATCAAAATGAATATCAGCAACAAGTGGTATGTGGATACGTTTCTTTATTTCAGACAATGCATTTGCAGCCTCAATTGTAGGAACCGTACATCTTATAATATCGCAGCCTGCACGTTCAAGTTCAAGAATCTGGCTGACTGTAGCCTCTACGTCTTCCGTGTGTGTATTAGTCATTGACTGTATCATAATTGGATTGCCGCCTCCAATTACCCTGTTGCCAATACGTACAACTTTAGTATTCTGTCTCATGCAATGCCTCCTAAAAATTAATTGTTTAGAACAAACTGAAAATGTCTTTAAATAACAGATATATTGTTAATATTACAAGGAATATCACGCCTACCAGTGTGATTACACCTTCGTATTTTCTGTCAACCGGTTTGCCTCTGACAGCCTCGTAGAACAAAAATATCAGCTTTCCACCGTCTAATCCCGGTATTGGAAGAAGATTCATGACGCCTAGATTGGCGCTGATTAATATACCAAGATTTAGAAGATTCAAAAACACATAAAATGCGCCATCTGATTTACTTTCTTCAACTACATCGCTCATCATGCTTACGGCTCCCACAGGACCACTTAAGTCATTAATACCTACCTTGCCGGTAAACATCATTCCAAGGCTTTCTACAACAGATCTTACATTATATCCAACCTCAGCAAATGAATACTTTATAGTGTCAATTGATGATACCTTTTCTCTTGATCCATAGCAGTCAAATCCCGTATAATAGCTCTCAGTTTCAGAAAGTCTCGGAGTAACCCTGAACTCCTTCTTCTCCCCGTCACGAAGAACCGTAACACGAAGTTCTTTACCTTCACTTTCATTCAGGAGCTTTGTAACCATTGAATTCTCTGAAATCTCTGTGCCGTCGATGGAAATAATTATATCTCCTTCCTCAATTCCTGCTTCTTTGGCAGCAGAATCGTCTGAAAATGAATCTATTACGCAATCTTTGCTAATCATAATACCCATAAGATATCTTGACTGCTTAATATACTCAGGCTCAATCTTTGTTGTGTATTTTTTTCCATCCCTTATATAGGTAATATCCATATCATTATCAGCATGAAAATATCTGTAGAAATAATAATCTCTGTAAAATGTTATTTTTCTGCCATTAACCTTTACAATCTTATCACCCTCTAAAAGACCTGCCGAAGAAGCTGGTGAATTATCATATACTGCATCTACCGTGCAAGGGTCATAACCCACACTTCCAATAACAACAATTGATAAAACAAATGCGAGTATAAAGTTGAAAATAGGTCCGGCAGCAATAACGGCAATTCTTGCCCATACAGACTTTGAGTTAAAGGATTTCTCAAGATTATATCCTCTTTCAATAGCCTTCTGCTTAGCCTTCTCACTTAAGTAACCGGATACTGTTTTATAATCCTCTCCATCTTTCTCAGTAAGGAAACCGGAAGCAGTTTTATAATCCTCATCGACTTTGTTCGGTTCATCTTCATCCTCGTCATCATCTATCTGACTTTCAATAAAATCATTACCGAGCATTACACATGCTCCGCCAAAGGGAAGAAGTTTAAGACAATAGTCTGTCTCACCAATCTTAACATGAAATAAATTAGGACCAAACCCGATTGCAAATTCAACAACAGTTATTCCATTGGCCTTAGCAACTATTAAATGTCCGAATTCATGAACTATTACTATCACACTTAATACCAGCAATGCCAGCAAAATATTTACTACCAAATCACCACCTGCTTTCAATCAATTCGTATACAGTGCGCTCTGTCGCCAAAATCTCATCTACCGTAGGATTGTCAATAAACTTTATCTCATTCATAGAGTATTCAATAATATCTGTAATATCCAGATAACCTATTTTTCTGTCAAGAAATTTACTCACTGCAAGCTCATTGGCTGCATTATATGCAGTAGGTATATTGCCTCCCTGTACAGATGCCTGGTAAGCCAGTTTCAGTCCAACAAATGTCTCCATGTCAGGAGCTTCAAATGTAAGCTGCGACAGCTTGTAGAAGTCGACTTTATCAGTATTCAACGGTCTTCTGTGAGGATAATACAGCGCATACTGAATTGGCAGTCTCATATCCGGACTGCCTAACTGGGCCATTATTCCTCCATCAACAAATTCAACCATGGAATGAATTACACTCTGTGGCTGGACAACCACCTGAACCTTGTCTGCGGGTACATCAAAAAGCCATTGTGCCTCCATTACTTCCAGTCCCTTGTTAACCATTGTAGAGGAGTCTATAGTTATTTTCCTGCCCATAGACCAGTTAGGGTGCTTCAATGCATCCTCAACCGTAACTGATGCCAGTTCTTTTCTGGTCTTTCCCCTGAAAGGACCACCTGATGCAGTGAGAAGTATCTTACTAATCTCACGCCTGTCTTCTCCGTTTAAAGACTGGAAAATAGCGGAATGTTCACTGTCCACAGGGTAAATATTAACATTACATTCCTTGGCCAGCTTCATAATAATGTGTCCGGCAGTAACTAATGTTTCTTTGTTGGCAAGGGCTATATCTTTATGTGCCTCGATAGCCTTAATTGTAGGCACTATCCCCATCATTCCCACCACTGCAGTGACAACCATATCTGCGCTTTCAAGTGTTGCAGCTTGAATAAGACCTTCCTGTCCACAGACAACTCTCACATCAATATCATTGAGCAGCAGCTTTATCTTAGGAATCAGTTCTTCCTTTCCAACACAGACTAACTGAGGTCTGAACTCTCTTACCTGCGCTGCAAGTTCTTCAATTCTGGTACCTGCGCACAAAGCTACAACATTAATATCTCCATTTCTTCTTATTACATCTAGGGTCTGTGTTCCAATTGAACCTGTTGAACCCAGTAAAGAAACATTTTTCATTCTCTTCCTCATTTCAAAATAATATTTTTTATGACAATATAAGAGTAATCAGCATAATCGCAGAATAAACAGCCGGTGCAGTAAATATTACGCTGTCAAATCTGTCCAATATTCCTCCATGTCCCGGAATAAGTCTGCCATAATCCTTTACATCATAGTTCCTCTTAATTGCCGAAGCTGCCAAATCACCTATAATTGCCAGCAACGATGCAAAAAATGCTGCTATTGTTGTAATTATTATTGGATTCACTGCCATATCCGACACAAAACCGTCAATTACCAATCCATATATTACTCCAAGAAGTGTAGCTCCTGCCACACCGCCTATAGCTCCCTCGACAGATTTTTTAGGTGATAAAATCGGAGCCATTTTATGCTTACCTAAGAACACACCCGTAAAGTATGCAAATGTGTCATTTCCCCATGCTGCCACAAATATAAGCCATACCATATACAATCCATTATCCATTTCTCTAAGAAGATAGATATGAGCCAGCATCACTGCCACATAAAAAATACTAAAAAATGACCACATTATATCTTCAGCCTTATATTTGGGAAAAGTAAACACGTAAACACTCATAAAAACGAGAAAAGCAATTATCAAAGTAAATATCCCAAGATTGTCAATATCAGTCAGAAGACTAAGATAAAAACCCACTGCACCAATATAAGCAATAGCTCCAAGTCCCGTTTTTTCAAGTTTTCTTACTCTCAGTAATTCAAATATTCCAATCAGTGAAATAATCAAATCCAAAGCGAAAAGATAGTAGCCGCCCAAAGCAACAAATAAAACCACAATTACACCCAATGCTGCTCCACTAATAATTCTGGTACGCAACTTTTATTCCTCCTTTACACCGCCAAATCTTCTCTCTCTTTTATTGTACTTTTCAAATGCTTTAATCAACTCATCCCTGTTGAAATCAGGCCAGTAAACATCTGTAAAATAAAACTCTGTATATGCCAGCTGCCACGTAAGGAAATTAGACAGACGCTGCTCACCACTGGTTCTTATCAATAAATCCGGATCCGGTATACCTGCCGTATCAAGATTATCTGAAATAAGCTCCTCAGTAATATCATCAGCATTGATACTTCCATCAGATACTTTTTTTACTATATTTCTCACCGCTCTTGTTATCTCATCTCTTCCGCCATAATTAAGCGCCAGAGTAAACAATAAACCGGTATTATTCTTTGTAACCTCCTCAAGATGGTCGATTGATTCAAGAATATCACTGCTCAATCCCTCACGCCTTCCAATAACGCGGACTTTCATATTTCCATCCATGGATTTTTTAACACTATCTTTAAGATATGTTCTTAAAATAGTCATAAGTGTGCCAACTTCTTCGACAGACCTCTTCCAGTTCTCCGTTGAAAATGCATAAACCGTAAAATATTTTACACCGGTTTCATAGACAATTGAAAGCATATCTTCCACAACCTTACTGCCCTGTTTATGCCCGTAGGTTCTTGGCATATGACGTTTCTTTGCCCATCTTCCATTTCCATCGAGTATTACTGCCACATGTTCCGGAATCTTTAATCCCAGTTCTTCGTTAAAATTATCCATATATTTATAAAACACCTTTCCGGATATTATAAAAGACTGTCACAGAAGACTATATCAATAGTTTACTCTGTAACAGTCTCACTTAGTCTTATACTGTAAGTATTTCTGCTGTTTTCTCGTCTATTGCCTTATCAATGGCATTAATATACTTATCTGTAAGCTTCTGAATCTCATCCTCAGCATTCTTGGCCTCATCATCAGAGATATCGCCTGCTTTATTCTGCTTCTTGATTGCATCGTTGGCATCTCTTCTGATGTTACGGATTGCCACCTTAGAATTATCGCCCTTCTTCTTAACATCCTTAGCAAGCTCTTTACGTCTGTCCTCTGTAAGTTCAGGGAATATAAGACGGATAACCTTTCCGTCGTTGTTAGGTGTAATTCCTAAGTCTGAACAGAGAATAGCTTTCTCAATATCTTTAATAAGGCTTGACTCCCAAGGCTGAATCTGAATCATTCTGGCCTCAGGAACAGAAATATTAGCAACCTGCTGTAATGCAGTTGGTGTTCCATAATAATCAACTCTGAGCTTATCTAAGACATGTGGATTAGCACGTCCTGCTCTGATTGTTGAGAAATCATCCTTAAGGGAATCAACCGATTTAATCATCTTATCTTCATATTCTTTAATTTCTATCATAATATTCTCTCTTTCTGTTTTAAAAATTTTTCAGGGACACCCCTGACCATGAAACTTTAGAATGTTTTGTAATTCTCACTCCCACAATCCTGCGTATCACATTATACAGTTACAATCGTGCCGTTAAACTTCCCAGTCAGGGCATTAACGATACTGTTCTCTTCATTAAGTCCAAATACCATAAGAGGTATCTTATTCTCCATACACATAACAGATGCTGTCAAATCAATTACACCAAGCTTTTTATCAACAACTTCCTGAATTGAGATTGTATCATACTTCTTTGCCTCAGGATTAACCTTAGGATCACTGTCATATACACCGTCAATTGCTTTGGCAAGAAGAATAGCATCTGCATCCATCTCAACTGCCCTTAAAGCAATACCGGTATCTGTTGAAAAATACGGATGACCTGTTCCTCCCGCAAAGAATACCACCATACCCTTTTCAAAGTATTTATTGGCTCTGTCCTTTGAGAAAAGCTTTGTCATACTTCCACACTCAAATGGTGTAAGTATACCGGTCTTAAGTCCTGTCGAACGAAACAACTCTGATACATAAATACAATTCATAATTGTGGCAAGCATGCCTATCTGATCCGCCTTGGTTCTGTCAATATTATCATTAGAACGACCTCTCCAGTAATTACCTCCTCCAATAACAACACCAACATCCTTACCCTGTGACACAATCTGTTTAACCTGATTAGCAATGTTAAGAATCAGCTCATCGTCATATCCGCCCTGTTTCTTTGCAAGTGCCTCGCCACTTAATTTAAGTATTACTCTTTTGATATCTTTCATTATAAGCCTCCACTATTTAGACTTTTTCTTACTCTTAATGTTAAAAATATCTTCTGTATTGATCTCTGCGTAACATTGTGAACAACGTCCATCAATAGTAGCGCCGTTATTAATCTGCACTGTTTTTGATTTAATATCACCGATAATAATAGCCGAAGAATCAACTATAACCGGGCCACGAACGTCAATATCACCCTTGACAGCTCCTGCAATTACAGCTGATGTTGCAACAATATTACCAACAACAACAGTTCCCTGACCAATCTTAACAGAACCATTTGCTTCAAGGTTACCATCAATCTGCGCATTATTAGCAAATATTTCGTTAGCTTTGGCATCTCCTGCCAGAGAACCGCTTACAGTAAGCTTGCCTTTGCATGAAACATTTCCTGTTACTGTTCCAAAAATATCAACTGAACCAATAGAATCAAGATTACCGGTTACAGAAAGACCGGCTGTGATAACAGCAGTCTCATCAGCAATATAATCTTCAGACACATTATTGTCTTCTTCAGTTTCCTGACCATTATTATCCTCTTCAGATACATTATCTTCTGAGTCTGATGATGCAGGTATACCTTCCGATACAGATTCTAAATCTGCATCATCTTTCCCGCTTTCTTCTTCCACTTCCTTCTGCAAATCAGCGGCCATCTTGGCAAGCTCAGGGTCATCTAAAGTGTTTACCATTACATCACCCTCAGCGTCATCAGTTAATTCCTTTTCAAGGTTCTCATCATTTAAACTATTGACAGTTTCAGATAAATCATCTTTAAAATCTTTAAAAAATCCCATAATTATCCTTTCGTATCAGAGCCAATATATTGCGAAACCATACCATTACACATTTCCGCACTCTTTTGGCATTATACCATAAAAGCAAGTGTATTAGAATACCTTGACTGTATTTTTTCAAAAAAAACATCATCACCTACATTACTGTAGGCAATGATGTCCTGACAATTCACTTGAAAATATTTATCAATTACTGTCCAAGCTGAGCTGCAACCTCTGCTGCAAAATTCTCATTCTTCTTCTCCATACCTTCACCAACTTCAAAACGGATAAAGTTCTCAATAACAAGATCCTTTGAAACTGACTCAAGATACTTAGCAACTGACTGCTTGCCATCCTCAGCCTTAACATATGTCTGATCAAGAAGAGAAATTTCCTTAACCTGCTTAGAAATACGACCCTCTACCAGGCCGGCAAAAATCTTGTCAGCAACGATATTAGCCTTATCAGCTAAAGCTAACTCAGCTAACTGAGAACTAGCCTCTTTTGAAAGGAAGTTGAATAAATACTGCATATTGCTCTTCTTCTCTTCGTAAATAGCGATATCCTCATCGCTCCATACCTTATCATTGATAGCTTTCTCAATTAACTTGTTCAAAATTGGCTTTGGAAGAGTTGAAGGCTCATTTAATGAGCTGTCAACGATAATCTCTCTCAACTTATCCATCTCAGCTGCAGAGATATCGCTTCTGCCAATATACTGAGGATTCATAGCTGCAACCTGCATAGCTACATTTGTAAGAGCTTCCTTAACTGCATCTGATGCATCACCAGTCTTTGCAGAAACTAAAACGCCAATCTTTCCACCACCATGAATATATGAAACAACAACATCACCTGTTGTCTTCTGGAATCTTCTAACTGAAAGCTTCTCACCGATTGTTGCAGTCTTCTCAACTAAAATGTCCTTAAGTCCGTTCATATCGAGGAGTGCCTCAACATCCTCTCCATCCTTACCGCCATTTAAGCCTGAAGCAAGTGCTCTGTCAGCAACTAACTGAACAAATTCCTGGAAAGTCTCGTTCTTTGCAACAAAGTCTGTCTCTGAATTTACTTCAACAACAACTGCTGTATTACCGTCAATAGCAACACGGCAAAGACCCTCAGCTGCAATTCTGTTTGCCTTCTTCTCCATCTTTGCAGCTCCTGACTTTCTAAGGAACTCAACTGCTGCTTCCATATTACCATCTGTCTCTGCAAGCGCCTTCTTACAATCCATCATACCAGCGCCAGTCATTTCTCTTAACTCTTTTACCATTCCGGCTGTAACTGCTGCCATCTTAATTATCCTCCATTTATAAATATTGTTATAATTTTAAAAATGCTTCAACCCGTATTAACAGGCTGAAGCAAAAAACACTATACCGAATTTCATTCAGCACTAATTAAGCCTCTTCAGCAACTTCCTCTTCTTCTACAGGAACTGCTTCCTCACCCTGATTAGCCTCAATAACAGCGTCAGCCATCTTAGCAACGATTAACTTTACAGCTCTTATCGCATCATCATTACCAGGGATTACATAATCTAATTCATCCGGATCACAGTTTGTATCTGCAATACCAATCAATGTGATTCCGAGTGCATGAGCCTCCTGAACACAAATTCTTTCCTTCTTAGGATCTACGATGAAGATTGCATCAGGAAGTTTCTTCATTTCCTTAATACCGCCAAGGTTCTTCTGAAGCTTCTCTAACTCTTTCTTTAAGTTGATTACTTCCTTCTTAGGAAGAACATCAAATGTTCCATCCTCCTGCATAGCCTCAATCTCATTAAGTCTTGCAATTCTGCTCTGGATTGTTCTGAAGTTAGTGAGCATACCACCTAACCATCTCTCATTTACATAGTACATACCGCAACGAGCTGCCTCTGTTGCAATAGCATCCTGAGCCTGCTTCTTTGTACCAACAAAAAGGATTGTACCACCCTCAGCAGCGATATCAGAGATAGCCTTGTAAGCCTCGTCAACCTTACCAACTGACTTCTGTAAGTCAATGATATGGATACCATTTCTCTCTGTGTAGATGTACTCTGCCATCTTAGGATTCCATCTTCTTGTCTGATGTCCAAAGTGAACACCTGCCTCAAGTAACTGTTTCATAGAAATTACGCTCATGTTTATACCTCCTAGGTTTTAATAGCTTTTGCAGTACTCATCTTCCAGAAAAACCGACGCGTAATTCGGCACCCTCTCTGAAATCCTACTGCATGTTTAATCACACGCTGAAAATTATATCAGCATGTGTAAATATTTGCAAGCAAATTATTTATAATTTTTGATATTAATTACTTCTTGTTATGGTTTTTGCAATTGTTTCTAAAGAATCACCTTTTTTCAGTGTGTATGTACCATCCTGCATTTTGCTGTCATATCCACTGGTATACATATACATCACAAATTCATTTTTATCTGAAATCAACCCTGCATCATATAAAATATCTGAAGCCTTGTACGCTGTGGTGACACCCTTAAACACAACTGTTACAGTTTCCATAGCCTGAGTTGCCTTCTCGGTTGACTTTTCTGTAGCTTTCTCTGTTGACTTTTCTGTAGCCTTTTCCGTAGCTTTCTCTGTTTCTTTTTCTGTCACCTTCTCAGTCTCTTTTTCTGTCACCTTCTCAGTTTCTGATTTCGATTCATCAGAATCAGTATTCTTTGTAACAGATTCTGTTTCTTTTTCAGATTCATCGTCTGTAATTGCTATTATAGACGGAACCGTTGAAGTTTCCTTCTCATCACTGTTACTGTCTGTATATCCGGTATTTCTTGCTATTACCCATACAAATGTTGCAATAATAAGACCTGTTCCCAATCCCCTTATATAGTATTTAAATTTCATAGCTTACCTCTTTTATGTCATGCAGTCCTTATCTGCCGCCTTTATACAAATCTATAACAAGCTTTACTTCTCCAACTCCAAGATTAAGTTGCTTTGCAATATCTTTGTTGGAAAAACCCATCTCATATAATTTGAGAATCTTGTCATTATTATTAGCACCTTTCTCAAACTGAATATTCATTTTGGTGCTTTCCTCTGCAGGTTTAACCACTTCCTTGCTTGTCTTCTCTGATGTTTTGTTTCCTGAACTCTTTTTTCTTGTTGTTTTTGAAGTACTCTTAGTTGTTGAAGCCTTTGCAGGTGTTGCAGATTTTTCTGGTTTTTCCGGTGTTTTTGGTTCTTCCGGTGTTTTTGATTTTTCCGGTGTTTTTGATTTTTCCGGCATTTCCTGAGTTTGCGATGTTTCCGGTTCCTCCGGTTTTTCCTGCGTTTTTGTCGCTTCGTAAAGATTATCCGCCTGAGTATTTCTTCTCATGCTTCCCTCTTCTGCCCTTGCTCTTTCATTACTTTTTCTGACAAGCTCAATTAAACGTTCCTTTGCAACATCCTTTGAAGTCTTTTTATCTGATAACGCCATGCCATCCTCAAGCATTTTATTATCATCTGCTTTAACAGGTTCCGCAGCATTTTCTTCTGTGACACTAACCTCTGCCTGCAATTTTTCAACCTGTCTTTTAGCGATATTTACATCTTTAACAGTTGATTTGACTTCCTTTGCCTTCTCATTAAGCATATCATAAAGGAATACTGTTTCATTATGATTTCTGCTTATTTCACCCAGAATATTTTCAGCATATTCATTTAATTCAAGTATTTTGGTGTTACTGATTTTATCTAATGAAGCCTCTGTTTTTTCTCCAATATCGGATATTTGGGCATCGATAATCTCATCAATCTGCTTTTTAATTTTATCTTTCTGCTCATTAGTCAGCTCCGTTGATACAGCTGCTGATACAGCCTTATCTGATTCGTCATCCTTTCTATCCATCACAATACTTACTATCACACAGATTATGCCAATAACAAGCAAAGCTACTTCTACATAAACCATTACTGCTACTCCTTTATATTTTTACATCAAAATCAATATTCCCCTGTCCCTTAATGAACACCTTTCCGTCGGATGTCTTTTTCTTCGAATTGCCCTTTCCGTCAGAATAATATTCATTACTGCTTTTTTCCTTGGCGTCAAATCCTCTGTTAAAATTATCAGCATTGTCTTTTTTTACGACCTGTTCAGCTCGTGCCTCATCATTTTGCTGCTTGATTTGTACCATATTCTGCTGTTCCACAACAGGGCGGGTATTTTCATTATGTTTAATCTGTGCAACAGAATTCTGTTGTTGTATCATACCAAATTCCAGTGGTTTAACAATCATTTCATCCCCCATTAAAGCGATACAGATTTAATGTCTGCACCCTCTTTTCTAAACTGGCAGTAATCATATTTCTGTTTTATAAACAGGCACTGGTCTCCAAATAAAAGCTTAGAGCCAACAAAAATACTGTTAGTTACCTTAATGCATGCATTCTTCTCTTCACCAAGCTGGTTTCTTATCTCTTCCAACTCTTTCTTTTGTTTGTTTATTTCCTGTTCAAGAAGAATAATGTTTCTCATTGATTTGGTCTGAAGGTCTTGTTTATCACTGTCAAGGCTGCCTTCAGATTCCTGTTTCTTACGCAACGCAGAAAGAATCTGGTTTAATTGTATTTTATTATCACCAAGCTTACCAAGACTCTTCTTTAATTCATCTGCTCTTTTTTTCATGGCAGGGTCCACGCCGACACCAACTGTTGTGTTGGTACCCATTGCATTTCCGATAGTTTTAGCCTCAACCAGCATTGTCGCGCGAACATCTCCACCAATAATAAGACCATTCCTTCCTGAAGCCTTGATGTTCCCCTTTGCAATTACTCTGCTGTGCAAAATTGAATCTGCCTCAATATTTCCTCCGGCATAAACACTTTCAGCACTTTCTATAAACTTCGATACAATGTTTCCTCCAGCCTTTATTACAGCTCTGTTCATTCCCTGAACACCTCTGTTAAATGTTATATTTCCTCCGGCTATAACAGTTGCGCCCTCAACAATACCGCTTACAGTAATGTCGCCGGAAGCCTTCACCGAAAATCCTGCAAGAACATTACCTTTAACTAAAACGCTTCCATCATAGTCGACGTCACCTGTGGAATTATCAACATCTACCACCTCATAAACATTGGAAACAAATACCTTATCACCCTCTAACACTACATGTCCGCTTACATCTGATATGAGATTTCTGCCATCTTCAGATATTCGTAAATTCTTTCCGAACCTGAAAATAACATGTTTAACTTTATGTGGCACAATTTTTCTACCAAGGACATCCATGCCTTCCTCTCCTCTGTCCTCAGGGTGCAAGACAGCCACCACGTCACCTTTAGTAACATGGTTCATATTCTCAAGAGTATGAAAATCTACTGAACCATCGTCATTCATCTTTGGGCGTGGCTTTAATTCTGTATTAAATTTGTATTCAATATAGCCATCAGAACCTTCCCTTGTAGGTTTTGCCTTGGCTATAACATAAGGCTTACCGTAGTTTCTCTCTGATAAAAACTGTTCTATAACAGATTCATCGATTCCGCTCTTTATTCCTGCGAATTTTATATCCTTTAATATTTCATCTGCACTTAAGAAATCACTTCCTTCAAAAGGAGGATAAAATACAGCTTCCGCCATCATTCCATCACGACTGATTCTGTAATCTCCGAACTCTGAGAAAGGATAAACTTTCTCCTGTGATACCTTAATTGTTGTCTCTTTAGTTCTTCCTTCTCTTATAGCATCATCTAAACGAACTATATCGCATTGAATTTTCTTTTTCTCGGTGTAAAATAATACATCATCAATTTGTGCGGGAGCTTTTCCTTCCTTTGGTGGATATACAGTTAAGTAAAGTCCATCATCTCTGGTTGAAAACTGAAAATATCCCATTGTGCATTCTTTTATCATAATACCCCCAATAATGTACGTAATCATAAAAAGTAAACATAAAAATATCACATTGGGAAAACATAATCTCCCAATGTTTGTTTCATTTTGTTAAGTGCCTTAGTATGTAGCTGTGAAACTCTTGACTCTGACACTTCAAGTACAAGACTTATTTCTTTAAGAGTCATTTCCTCGTAATAATACAGGACTATCACACTTCTTTCTTTCTCAGTAAGATTATCAATAGCCTGAGCCATCAACCTCTTAAGTTCATCCTTTTCCACCTTTGCCTCAGGCTGTTCAAAATGCGAATTGCCCACAGATTCCATCTTAACTTCGCTTCCGGCTTCAGTATATTCATCAAGAGAAATAATGTTGGTGGCCTTTGTTTCTCCCTGCCACTCAAGCAACTCGTCAACTGAAATACCTAATTCAACAGCCAGTTCCTCATCCGTTGCAATATGGCCTGTTTCTGCCTCAATCTTTGACATAGCCATGTCAATTTTCTTCTGCTTCTGCCTAAGTGATCTTGGAATCCAATCCATTTTACGTATCTGGTCAAGAATCGCACCACGTATTCTAAGGCTGGCATATGTTTCAAACTTAACATTCTTGCCATAGTCAAACTTATCTATAGCATCAATCAGCCCAAAAATACCATATCCAACCAAATCATCATATTCAACATTGTACCCAAGATACATGTTCATTCTGCCGGCAACTAACTTAACCAGTTGTGCATATTCCAGAATCAACTGATCTCTCAGTTCACTGTTTCTAGTACTTACATACTTTTCCCACAGTTTATTTCTGCCTGCCTCATCCATCCAAACTGCCCCCACGGTATATTTTATAGTTTAGTGCATTTTATTTCTTCTTTTCTTCCTCTTTACTTACAGCCTCTTCTTCTGCCCTTGCAGCCTCTTCTTCTGCTTTCTTTGCTGCCATTATTTCTTCCTGTTTCTTATCCGTATAATCAAACAATTTGTTAATCAAAATACAGACTACCAAAGCTGCAACGAAAAAGCATACCATTGTTAATATGAGAATCCATAAAAAATCCATCAATGAGTATTTATGTAATATCATGATAACACTGGCGATAAATCCTGCTAAAAGAGTAATTATTGTCGGAACATTTCTAAACCTTTTCATAGTGACTCTCCACTCTTCATTATATGTCAGATTGTTTTAACTGCTTTCCCGACAGCTTTAATTACATAATCTCCTGTCTCCGAATAAAATTCCACAGTTCTTCCAAAATTCAATCCACAATCCTCTGAAATAAGTCTTATATGTAACTCAGCAAGCTTCATCTTAACTGCAGCAACATTTCTTTCTCCAACTTTAAATGTATCGCTTGAAGATTTAAGTGCAAACATCTGTGCTCCGCCTGCTATCTTGGCAACAAGCCTTGTCCTTACGGCTCCCAGAAGTTCCATCTGATGTACAAGTTCTATTATACCCGTATCAGCATATTTGGCAACATTTGTGTTATTTCTAAATTGTGTACTATCAGGCAACATGCAATGTAGCAAGCCACTCACTTTAGTAACAGGATCGTACAATGCGACTCCAACACATGAACCTAATCCAAGAGTAGTCAGCACATTAGGACTTTTGCATGCTTTTAAATCTGCCATTCCCACTTTAACCATCTCATTTAAATTCATAGCTAACTCCCTGCTGCAATAAATACATAATAATTCAACTATTACTAATTTATTGAGCAACAAAATACTTTAAAAGAATCAAGGTCAATCACATGATTTCTTTAAAATATATCTCATACCCCTAATGATGTTAATATTTTGTCGTATGACTCCAGTTCAGGAATCAACAGGAAATAACCGGTTACAAAATCATCTTCTCCAAACTGGGACTGGATAAATAACAGTTTATCTCCATACTTTCCAAATTCGGACGCAGGAACACTTAAAAGTGCACCAACCATGTCGATTGTCATAGCTGGAACAGTCGAAATCATCTTAAGTCCGGTAAGCGAAGATAATGCTGTCAGGTAAGAACCTGAAACAATATTACCTATTTCGTTAAGCGCAGACATCTCCATTTCATTAAAATCTGCATCTGTATCAATCGAATTATCCTTCATCATCAGTTTATCTACCAGATGATGTGCAGATTTGGTATCAAAAATGAACATCATCATTCCATCAATGTCCCCTTCAATTCCAAGGAGAATTCCAACCACTGTCTGATCTTCGTCTCCGATTGAAGATGATATTTCGTTAAAAGGAACAAGTGCTACTTTAGGCACTGACATATTCATCTTCATGCTAAGCATCTGGGAAAGAGCTGTCGTTGCATTTCCTGCACCGATATTTCCAATTTCCCTAAGGACATCATATTGCATGTCATTTAATTCGTCGAGATTAATCTTATTCATTACATCACCACTCTCTTTTTAGATTAGTTTTCTACAACAAGTCCCACAATATCAAGCAGTGATATAAGCTCACCGTTATTCTTTCCAATTGCATTGATGTAATTTATACTTCCATCTCCGTTTGTGGACTTATTTACTCTCTCAATATCTTCCTCGTCAAGAGTGACAACTTCTCTGACCTGGTCAACAATGATACCGATTGTAGCTCCTTCAACCTTGACAATAATATATCTTGTTTTGTCGGTAAATACATCCTGCTCAAGCCCAAGTTTAAGACGCATGCTCATAACAGGAACAATCTCACCTCTTAAATTGATAACGCCTTTATAATAAGGCTGTGTCTTAGGAACTCTGGTAATCTTCTGACTTCTGACAATATTATCAATATAATTGATATTAATACCATACTGCTCATTACCAATCTTTACAACAATATACTGTACAGATGTTGATTCTGCACCCTTATCTACTAAAGCATTCACATTATCCACTGTCGTTACCTCCTACACTAATGTATTAGCATCAATAATCAATGCAACAGAACCGTCACCAAGGATTGTTGCGCCACTAATCATACGATTAATACTGATATACTTTCCAAGTGACTTGATAACGATTTCCATCTGTCCAATAAGACTGTCAACAACAAGACCTGCAAGTTTCTCACCCTTACGGACAATTACTATAACAATATTATCAGAATCCACAGGCTCGCCCGGAACATCCAGAAGTTCTCTTAAACGTATCAATGGAATAACGCTTCCTCTAAGATGAATAACCTCTTTGGCATGAACATACTTAATTTCACTCACTGATACATCTTCAATTGTCTCAATAGATGCAAGTGAAATAGCATATTTCTCTTCACCTACATTAACCATCAGAGCCTGAATAATGGCAAGTGTCAACGGAAGTCTTATACTAAATGTACTTCCCTCACCGTATACAGTTTTAACTTCAACATCTCCTCCGAGAGCCTCGATTTTTGATTTAACAACATCAAGACCAACACCTCGTCCGGATACGTCTGTAACTGCATCTGCAGTTGAAAAGCTTGGTTTAAATAAAAGGTCAACTGCCTCTTTCTCAGTCATGGCATCTGCCTGCTCCTGAGTAATTGTACCCTTATCAACAGCTTTACGTTTAACCTTCTCAACATCAATACCATTACCGTCATCAGAAACTTCAATAACTACATTATTACCTTCCTGGAATGCATTCAACGCAATTGTACCGACCTCAGGTTTTCCTCTCTCTGCTCTTATCTCAGCACTCTCCAGACCATGGTCAGCTGAATTACGAAGCAGATGCATGATAGGATCGCCAATCTCATCAATGACTGTACGGTCAAGTTCTGTTTCTTCACCGGTTATGTACAGTTCCATCTTTTTATCAAGTTTCTTGCTAAGATCACGAATCATTCTCGGAAATCTGCTTATTACGCTCTCAATAGGCATCATTCGAACTTTCATAACCGATTCATGAAGATTGGTTGTAACTCTCTCCAGATATTCAATCTGCTCAAGGAAATTCTGATTATTGCCTGAATTCTCACCCTCTGTCACACTGGCAGATACAAGACCATTCTTGGCAATGATAAGCTCGCTGACAAGGTTCATTAAAACATCAAGCTTTTCAATATCTACACGTACAGTATGACTCACTGCTTTTCCGCCTGTGCCACCTGTGGACTGTGCAGGCTGTTTCTTTGCCTGTGCAGCAGGAACCGCCTTCTTATCTTCAGAAACAGCTTCCTCTTTCTTTTCTTCCTTAACTTCCTCTTTTACTTCTTCTTTTGTTTCTTCCTCTTCTGCAAATGGAACTGTTATCTTAGTTCCAACTGCATCCTTAATTTCAGAAACATTCTTTATAATACCTGTAATCGAATCCATAGATTCTGATGAGATAACAACTACAGTAAAATCTAATTCAAACTTCTCATCCTCTATATCCTGCGTGGAAGGTTCTGACTTAATTACGTCACAATGTCCCTCAAGATTCTTAAATACAAGAAATGCCCTTGCTGCCTTAAGAATACAATTCTCATCAACAGAAACCTTAATCTGATAAACGTTAAGTCCCTTCTTAAGAGCCTCATTGACCGCATTCTTCTCAAAATCAGCAAATGTCAGTGAAGTGCTCTGTTCCTCCGGCTTAGTATCTGTATCCTCTTTTGCCAAAGCTGCAGTTGTTTCCTCTTTGCCTGATTCTCCTGAGATAAATGCATTAAGTGCCTTGATAATCGGTTCATTATCATCTGTACCTTCATCCTGGTTAGCCTGAATATTAGAAACGTATGCCTCTATAGCATCCAGACACTGATAAAGGACATCACACATACTCGAAGTAACTTTGATTTCTCCGCTTCGAACAGCTGAAAATACATTCTCCATATCATGGGTAAGATTCTGCATTCTCTTATATCCCATTGTTCCGGCCATACCTTTAAGGGAATGGGCTGCACGGAAAATCTCATTAATAGTGTCACTGTTTTCTGGTTCCTTCTCGAGAATCATCAACTGATCGCTCAAAGACTGTAAATGTTCATTGGACTCATCAATGAAAATCTCTAAATACTGGCTTACATCCATATTAAGATACCCCCACGTTCTTTGTTATTGCTTCAGCAACTCTGTTAAGAGGGACAACCTCATTAACCAGACCTGACTGAGCTATTGCTTTTGGCATGCCGTACACAACACTTGTATCTTCGTCCTGTGCAATGACATGAATATTCTTATGGCTGGCCGCAAGACCTTTGATGCCATTAGTTCCATCTGATCCCATTCCTGTAAGTACAACACATGTGATCTCATCATAGTTACTTTCTTTCAGGGATTCATACATAATATTAGCGCATGGTCTTAATCCGTCAACTGCAGGTTCATCAGTTATTCTGATTACATAGTCAGCTCCGCGTTTCTCAATACGCATCTGCTTTCCTCCCGGGGCAATATATACCCATCCTTTACGGATGATATCACCATCAGCTGCCTCTTTAACTGATACATCACTCATCTCATCCAGACGTTTTGCCAAAGAAGCAGTAAATCCTGCCGGCATATGCTGTACCAGGACCATTCCTGCGTCAAGATTCTTAGGAAGCATTGGAATTACCTGCTGTAACGACTTTGGTCCGCCTGTAGAACATGCAAGTGCCACAAGCTTCTTACCACCCTGCTTAATACTGCGAAATTTCGTCGGATCAACTTTAACTGCAACGGCATTGTTCTGCTCACTTCGTCTTCTGAGTTCTGAAATTGCCTCATTAGATGTAGCTCTTAGCATGCTCTGTGCTGCCGGACTTTTGGAAAGTCTTGTGGCTACTCTTGTCCTTTCAACAGAAGCCCTTGTATTCGTAGCAACATCAAGCATGTTATGAATCTTTCTCTTGAAATCATCACTCTTGGTCTCAAGATAATTCTCAGGCTTAGTGACAAAATCGAATGCGCCATACTCAAGCGCCTGAATTGTCTCCTTGGCTCCTTCCTTAGCTACAGTGCTCACAACAATTACCGTCTGTTCAATACGGTTCTTCTGAAGCTTCTGCAACAGTTCCAGCCCATTCATCTTAGGCATGTTAATGTCAAGAATAATTGCACTGTATAAATTAGGATTAGAAACAATTAAATCAAAACCTTCAACACCGTCTTTCGCAATAGCTGCGACCTCATACTCATTGCCTTCGTTAATTATATCAGATATAACCCTTCTCATGAGTGCAGAGTCATCTATTATAAGTATTTTTTTAGCCATCAGCCTCTCTCCTTTTTCCTCATGATTCTTTGCTGTTCAAAAATAAATTTAATTATGTCTTCGCTGTCATCTTTGCTTATATTAACAAACTGTATCCTGTTATCATATATGCTGTTGTTATTATTACTCTGGTTTGAGGCGATAATCCTACCCGCAAGTCTTTTAACAATTGTTTTACCTGAAAGTACCAACGGAAATCTGAGTTCCAGCAGTGCGCCCTTATTAAACATTTCTTTTGAAAGCATTCTTATTCCACCGCCACTGATATCAATAACAATGTACCTTACCTCTTTATCTGCTATTGTTTCAGGCAATGCCAGCTTTTCGTTAAAATATGCCGTTTCCTGCTCATTAAACTTCTTCACGGCAATCTCAAATGTACAGTCAAGTCTGAAAAATTCACGTCTTTGGAACTTTTTTGGTGCATCCCTAAAAGTAATTGTAAGAGTATACAGACCGCCTTCTTTTGTTCTGTCTATAACATCACAATCACCTTTATAAATACCTTTTGCCGTATAAAAATATGATTCCAATACAGTTCCAATTTCAATAGGAATAAGCCTGCCTTCAAAAATAGGCATGGCACATACAATTCCTTCATCATTAGTATCAAGAATCTGACTTACATATGTATCTTTCTGGTTTAATTCATCGCTGCCCTTCATATACTTTCGGACAAATTCAACCTTATTACCTATTGCTAAGGGTTCGTACATATACACCTTACCTCCGGTTTAATTATAGCTTTTTAGCAAATACAGTCTTTAAATAACCTCTTATTCCCCTTCTTGACGGAGCAATCTGCCTGTCATCGCACATAAGCGTTGTTGCAATCATTTCAAGTCTTTTTGTTGAAACTGCATTTGGGTAAATAATAGATACCGGTTTTTGCTTCATTACTGCCTTTGTGATACTGGCATCCTGAGGGACGAAGCCCAGATAATCTATATTGATATCCAAAAACTTCTGAACCACCATATTAAGCTTCTCATATAAATTATTGCCTTCAGCCTCAGAAGAAACCTTATTGGCAATCATCTTAATCCTGCATTCGTCTTTTCTAAAGCCATCGCATATACTTAATGCCTTTAACAAAGCATAAGAGTCTGTAATGGAAGTAGGTTCCGGAGTTGTAACAATAATCGTTTCCGGACTTGCTATCAGGAATTCCATAACACTTGGAGATATACCTGCCCCTGTATCAATAATAATGACATCAGCTACCTCTTCCAGTTCCGACAGTTTACTTACAAGGCGTTTAATCTGCTCCTTATCCAGATTAACCAGCTTGGCTATACCTGATCCTCCTGAAATAAATCCAACGCCCTCCGGACCCTCTGTTATTATCTCTTTTAATTCCCTGCCCTTAAACATAAGATCGCTTAAGTTATACTTCGGAATCACACCAAACATAACCTCGATATTGGCAAGTCCGAAATCCGCATCAAGGATAACTACCTTCTTTCCCATCTTGGTAAACTGCAGGGCAAGATTTATTGAAATACTTGATTTCCCGACACCACCCTTACCGCTTGTCACGGCAATAACTCTGGCATTGGAAATATCTTTCTGATTTTGTTTTTTAATTATATTGCGAAGATTCTCTGCCTGATCCATCATGCATTACCTCCCAATAATTGTTTTGCCAGTCCCTGCTCGTTAATAACCTCAATATCATTTGGAACATTCTGACCTGATGTCGTATACGAAAGCTGTGCCCCTGTCATAAGTCTGATATTAAGAATATTTCCCAGTGAGCATGTCTCATCAAGCTTTGTGAAAATAAGCGCCCAATCCTTAATATCTGTATATTTCTCAGTGATATTAATAAGATCCTTATACTTGGTGGTAACGCTAAGTGTAAGATAAACTTCAAAATCAAACTCATCCTTACGTTCTTCAACTTTACTGATAAGTTCCTTTAATTCAAGCATCTGTTCGTCAGATTTGTGAGAACGCCCTGCCGTGTCAACAAGAATAAGGTCATAGTTTTTATATTCGTCAAGACTTTCATTCATTTCATCTGCAGAATATACAACATTTACAGGACAATCAATAATTGATGCATAAGTATTCAACTGTTCAACAGCTGCAATTCTATATGTATCTGATGTTATAAATGCTACCTTTGCATAATTCTCCAATTTGAACCTGGAAGCTATCTTGGCAATAGTTGTAGTCTTTCCTACTCCTGTAGGTCCGATAAAAAATATAACCTTAGGCTTATCAGATACTTTAATAGTCTTTGGCTCACCTAATTTCAAGATAAGCTTCTGATATACTGCAGCAAGAATACTGTCAATATTAGATTCTTTCTTGAGTGAATTCTCAATATCGCCTATTATCTCATCTGCATACTTTTCATCTACTTCATTATCGATCATTTTGCGATAAATAAGCTGCAAAAATTTAAAATTAGCATTCTCACGCTCTTTTACAATCTTCTTTCCCTCGTCATTACCATCTGACTCTTCCCTTGTTGCAGCACTGTTGTCATTCACAGCAGAATTAACGGTGCCACTCTTTTTAGAGCCATTATTCTTATCCTGGTTCTGACTGCTCATCTGATTCTGGAGAAGGAAGTGAAGGGAATCCAGCTTTTGTTCAATTGCTGCCGTTTCAGATTTAACATTTAAATTGTCATCTGCCACAAGGTCAATTGAAGATTTTCTGGACAAATCCCCCTTACCTGAAAGGCTGGCAAATGTCTGCTGACCGTTATCAGTCTTCTGATTATCATTAGACTGATTCTTCTTATTCTCAAATGTGGGCTTTTTCTTGTTAATTCCCTCAACAAAGTCCATCTCCTCAAGAGCAGCGGTAATTTCCACCACATCCTTCTTAAAAAGGCGGAAAATTCCCCTCTGCTTTAAAGTTTTTACATTGAGAACAACTGCCTGACTGCCCAGTTCTTCCTTTGCTTTAAGTATAGCTTCTGTTTCTGTTGGTGCTTGAAATTTTTTAACTATCATTTACGCCGTTACCATCCCTACTGACTGTAATTCAACATTTGACTCAACCTCATTATATGAGATTACTATAATATCTTTAAAATAATCACTTGCGAGCTTTTTAAAATACAATCTCACAATTGGTGATGTTATAACAATTGGATTCTTCCCAATATCTTCAAGCTTTTTAAGTTCATTTCCCGTAGATTCGATAATCCGTTTACTCCTTTCCGGATCAAGTGAAAGGAATGAACCCTGTTCAGTATTCTTCACTGAACTCATTATCTCCTGTTCAACTGCAGGATCCAGGGTGACAACATTAGTCACCTCATTGGTTGCAAAATATTTGCCGGAAATTGCCCTTTTAAGGCTCTGCCTTACATACTCTGTCAGGATATCAGGATCCCTTGTGACTGTGGCATGATCAGCCAGAGTTTCAAATATTGTAACCAAATCCCTGATTGAAATGCCTTCCTGAAGTAAATTCTGTAATACCTTCTGAATTTCACCGATACCCATAAGCTTTGGAACAAGTTCATCAATAAGAGCTGTGTTGCTGTCCTTAATATTATTGATAAGATTCTGTACATCCTGACGGGTAAGAAGCTCAGCAATATGCTGTCTTATAACCTCCGTAAGATGTGTTGCAATAATTGAAGGAGGGTCTACAACAGTATATCCTAATGATTCCGCCCTTTCTCTCTGGCTTTCGGAAATCCAGATTGCCGGCATGTGGAATGACGGTTCAAATGTAGGAATACCGGTTATTTCTTCTTCCACATATCCCGGATTCATAGCCATATAATGATCAAATAAAATTTCTCCCTCACTGACCTGAATACCCTTAATCTTTATAATGTACTGATTAGGATTAAGCTGGATATTATCCCTGAGTCTTATAATCGGAACAACTGCACCAAGCTCCAGCGCCACCTGTCTTCTAATCATAACTACACGGTCCAGCAAATCACCGCCCTGATTAACATCAGCTAACGGAATAATACCATAGCCAAATTCCAGCTCTATCGGGTCCACATTAAGCAGTGAAACAACATTCTCCGGCTTTCTGATTTCCTGGGCTTCGTTCTCCTCCGCTTCAGCACTCTCCTCTATCTTAGCCTCACCCTGTCTGGTTTCGAGCCTTCTGCCATATATAATCAGCAAAACTCCAAAAGGAATGAAAATGTACCATGGAAGAGGTGTTCCAACTCCAAGAATAATCAGCGCTGCACCTACAAGCATCAAAACACGCTGCATTGAAAACAACTGCCCAACCATCTCATCGCCAAGTTCTCCGTCACTCGAGGCTTTTGTTACTATAATACCTGTTGAAAGAGAAATAAGAAGCGATGGTATCTGTGAACACAAACCGTCACCAATTGTGAGAATAGTATATTTTGTCAGAGCTTCCGAAATAGGAAGTCCCTGATAAATCATTCCCATTACAATTCCACCAACAAGGTTAATACCTGTGATAATAAGACCGGCAGTGGCATCTCCCTTAACATACTTAGTGGCACCATCCATAGAACCAAAAAAGCTGTTTTCCTGTTGAAGCTTTTTTCTTCTCTCAGCAGCTTCCTTATCTGTTATAGCCCCCGTATTAAGGTCAGAATCAATAGCCATCTGCTTTCCAGCCATAGCATCCAATGTAAATCTTGCCGTTACCTCAGCAACTCTTTCAGAACCTTTGTTGATTACAACAAACTGAATAATTACAAGAATAATGAAAATAATTATACCGATTACAAGATTACCACCACCCACAAACTGTCCAAAAGTTTCAACGACCTTACCGGCATTACCGTCTCTTAGGATAAGCTTCGTTGAGGAAACATTAAGGGATATTCTGAATATAGTGGTAAACAAAAGCATTGTTGGGAAAGAAGCCATATCAAGAACTTCTTTTGCAAACAACGAATTAAAAAGAATAACCATTGCTACTCCGATATTCAGAGCAAGCAGAATATCAAGCAGCCATGAAGGAATTGAAATGATAAAAAATACGACAGCAGACAGCAAATAAACACCTATGAACAGGTCATTTTTTTTGATGCTCATATTTTTCCTCCTCTCTTCCTTCTTAATCATGTATGCTCAGGTGTTTGCGAAGCTCTATTCATTCACCAAACAGTTGTACAATATATTAAAATTTCACAACGTCCGGTGTTAATTACAGCGTTTCATAGACACCTATTATGCATATTTGATTAATAATATCATATTTTTCGACATTTATCTACTTTTTGTATTAAGAACTGCGGCAAGAATTTCCGCTACAGCCTGATACAGTTCCGGAGGAATCTCCATTCCTATATCTATATTGTGATACAAAATTCTTGCAAGAGGCTTATTCTCTACTATTTCAATATTATACTCTTTAGCCTTTTCCCTTATCTGGAAGGCCAGATAATCAGCGCCCTTAGCAATAACTACTGGTGCTTTCCCGGCATTTGGCTCATATTTTAAAGCTACTGCAAAATGTGTAGGGTTAGTGATTACAACATCGGCTTCAGGCAGCTGCTGCATCATTCTTCTTCTGGATATCTCCTGCATTCTCCTTCGAATCTGACCCTTAACCTGTGGGTCACCTTCTGCATTTTTAAATTCGTCTTTAACTTCCTGTTTTGTCATCATGTTGTCTGTCTTAAACTTATGACGCTGATAAATCAAATCAACAAATCCAACAATAAGAAATATCACACTTATTTTGATGCCAAGATTAATAATAACATTGCCAATTGAAGCAATGGCCTGATTGAGTGTGATGCCATAAAGCTTCAACAGCAAATTCATCTCATCTTTTATAGTTGTATATGCCACAACAACGATTACAGTCAGCATAGCAATTGATTTAAGCAGTTCAACAACCTGTTTTACCGAAAAAATTCTCTTAAAACCACTAAGAGGACTTATTTTACTGGCTTTAGGCTTCAACGGTTTGGCGGTAACCATCCATCTTTGTTGAAGCATATTTCCAAGAATGGCAATCACAAGACCTACAATAAGCAGTGGAATGGAAATCTTAATAATAGCCTTGAAAGCTGTTCCTATCATTCCTGTTGCCTGTATCATATTTAATCCTCCGGCACTGGAGCTTATAACATTGTTCATTGAACTGTATATTTCACTAAAATAGGTGATAAAGCTGTTCCCCATTGTGCCTGCATATATTTTAAGCGCAACAAATAAAGCCAAAAGCATTAAGGCTGTAATTATTTCCTTACTCTTGGCAACCTGACCTTCTTTTCTTACCTCATCAAGTTTCTTACTTGTTGCCGGCTCAGTTTTCTCACCACCGGGACCATCCTTTGCGAAGAACTGCAAATCAAGCTTAACAAGCATTTTACTGTCATTTGCTTCATCACTTACGACAAAGCTGTTTATCCTCCGCATCTTCACATTGTTGTCCATAAACTAACTCATTCCCCTTACAAGACTAGCCATCAGAATCTTAATCCTGTCAAATATAAAATCCGAAACTGCCGGGAGCATACTAATCGTGAACAGAATAACAAATATACCCACAAATATCTTTAACTGCATACCCACAACAAACATATTCATCTGTGGAGCAATCTTAGCCATGATTGCAAGAATACAGTTAAGAAGTAATGTTGCGGCAAAAACAGGGAGGGCAATTCTAAAACCAATAACAAAATAATCAGCCATGAATTCCACCACTATCTTATACATTCCGGGACTGAACTTTACTCCTCCAATAGGAATAACCTTATAGGTTTCCACAATTGCTGCCACAAGATATCTGTACAATCCGGATATAATCAGTAAAAGCATTACAAGGTAATAGTAAAAATTACCCATTATACCCACCTGAGTTCTTGATGTCGGATCATAAATCTGTGCCATAGAAAGACCGACTTCCATATCAATTATTTTACCTGCGAACTGAATTATCTGTACGCAGAAAAATGCGCTCATTCCTAGAATAAGCCCTATTATGACCTCCTCAAGAACAAGAAGTGCATACTCTATCACACCGTTATATTCCACTTCCATATCAGGATATATGGAATATACCAGTATTGAAAAGCAAAGGGCAAATCCAATCTTAAGTCGCTGAGGCACTCCGCTTGTATTAAAAAAAGGCGCAGCAAAGATAAACGATGCCAGCCTCATTAAAATCAATAAAAAAATTTCAAATTCTTCAAGTACAAACGTATAGTTTATCATAATAATCCTCTAACTAACGTATTGAGAAAAGCTTCCCCATAATGTGTTCATAAACTGTACTATCTCATTCAATATCCAGCTTCCCATTATCATAAGGGTAAGCATAATGGCTAAAAGCTTAGGCACAAATGTAAGTGTCTGTTCCTGAATTGATGTCAATGTCTGAAACAAGCTTATTAGCAGACCAACGATCATTGAGACAAGCAGTATTGGTACAGCTGTCTTAACAATTGTCCAGATAGTTTCTCTTCCTACGGAAATAACATCACCCTGACTCATAATCCTCACCTCTCATCAATAGAACGTGTTCATAAGGTTACCTATAATCAGATTCCAACCGTCAGCCATAACAAACAACAAAATCTTAAACGGCATTGAAATTGTAGTTGGCGGAAGCATCATCATACCCATGGACATAAGAGTTGAAGATACAACCATATCAATTACAATAAACGGCAGATAAATCAAGAATCCAATAATAAATGCTATTCTAAGTTCGCTAATGATATATGACGGTATAAGCACCCTCAATGGAATATCATCTTCGTTCTCAATAGATCCTTCCTCATAACCTGCAATAGATAAAAATGTATTCAAATCCTTGGTTGAGGTCTGTTTCATCATAAATTCCCTCACCGGTTTAACGCCTATATCAAATGCTTCCTCATAAGATATTTCGTTATTGGAAAGGGGAACAATAGCACTGTCATAAACTTCAGTGAATGTGGGTGCCATAATAAAAAATGTCAAAAATAAAGACAAACCCACAATAATCTGGTTAGGCGGTACTGTCTGTGTACCAAGTGCCTGTCTTGTAAAATGTAAAACAATTACAATACGGGTAAATGAAGTTAACATGATAAGAATTGATGGTGCTAATGAAATTACGGTTAACACCAGAAGCATCTGAAGAACACTAGCTAAATCATTGCCGTCCCCTAAGGATACATCAACAGAAATTAGTCCGTCAGAGGATGCTGTCTCTGTTGGAACTTCATCTGCCATTACGTTAGCTGTCACCAGGCACATAGTGCCAAAAAATACAGCCAACACCAATGATATACTAACTATCTTCTTCCAATGCTTCTCAATCAAACGTATCATAAACTTCGTCCTGCCAAATTACTCTTCCGGCTTGTCCTTTTTAAACTTGTCTAATATCGCTTTGAAGCTTTCGGAATTAACAGAAAAATCCTGTTCTTTATAAATAAGATCATCTTCATTAATTTCACACAGATAAGTAATCTCATCCTTACCCACTGCAATAGAAAAACACTTACTGCCTATTCTTACAATCTGAATATACTTGTTATTAGATATTCTCATTGTCTCAAGTATCTGAATATTGCTGCCTGAAAGCTTATTCTTCTGTACTTTACCTACTATACGCGTTGAAAAATATGTAACAGCCAACACAAATATGAATATTAATAGTAAAGTAATAAACTGGACAAATGATTCCAGCCTGCTGCTCATCGTTGCAAATATCATTAGCCTACAACTTTCTGGACAGCTTCAATAACTCTGTCTGCCTGGAATGGTTTAACAATAAAATCCTTAGCTCCTGACTGAATAGACTCAATAACCATTGCCTGCTGTCCCATAGCTGAACACATAATAACTGAAGCATTAGGATCTGACGCTTTAATCTTCTTTAATGCCTCAATACCATCCATCTCAGGCATAGTAATATCCATAAGGACAAGATCCGGTCTAAGTTCTGCATACTTTTCAACTGCCTTCTGACCATTCTCAGCCTCACCTGCGATATTGTAACCATTCTTTGTGAGAATATCTTTAATCATCATTCTCATAAATGCTGCATCATCACAAATCAAAATATTCTTTGCCATAAAATTCTCCTATCTAAGTTAATTTTGCCTTGATAAATTATTCACTAAATTCATATAGTGTATTATACATCATCTTTGACAATTTTCCTACTATTTTTTACTAATTTTTTTATAAAGTAATTATTTTACAATCTCAGTAATTCTTACACCGAAGCTTTCTTCGATAACAACTACCTCACCTTTTGCCACATACTTGCCGTTGACAAGGACGTCAACAGATTCACCTGCAATCTTGTTTAACTCCACAATTGTACCAGGTGCAAATTCAAGAATCTCCTTAATAGACTTAGATGTACGTCCCAACTCAACTGTTACCTCAAGTGGTACATCCATAATCAAATCTATATTCTCTTTCTGAGTCAAAGGATTGATATCTCCGGCAAACGGCTGGAAAGCAGCAGGTGCAACATTAACATCCGGTCCCGGTGCCTGTGCATAGCCGTAATTAGGCTGCATTGGTGGCATACCATATCCATAAGGCATTCCCTGCATTGGTGGCATACCGTATCCATAAGGCATCTGTTGAACTGCTTCCTGTTGAACCGGTGCCTGCTGTGGTGCTGCCTGTGCAGGAGCTGGTGCTGGTGCAGGACTTGCTTCTGCCTTAGGTGCAGCGGTCGGAACAGGCTCATCCTTTGGTGTAAACATATCCAGAAGCTCCTGTGCAAATTCAATCGGATACAACTGCATAATCTCACTGTCAATAAGATTGCCAATCTGCATCTTAAACGCAACCATAACAAAATCCTTAGATAAAAACATTGGCATACTTTCATCCAGCTGGTTATAAGTTTCAACAAGATTGGCTACAGGTGGACTGATATCTATCTTTCTGTTAAACATTGACGAAAGTGATGTTGCAGCAGAACCCATCATCTGATTCATAGCCTCACCAATAGCACTTAAGTGAAGCTCACTGAGCGGTTCATCCTCATTGGCTACTCCCGTTCCTCCCATCATCAGATCTGTAATAATTCTTACGTCATTCTCTCTCAAAATAAGGACGTTATTGCCATCCAGACCTTCTTTATAAGAAATCTGCATCATAACACATGGTCTGTCATACTTAGCCGCCAGATCATCCCAGTTAGCAAGCTCCACCTTTGGAGTAGTAATATTAACCTTCTGATTCAAAAGCGAACTGAGAGTTGTAGCTGCAGTACCCATGCTGATATTGGAAATCTCACCTACAGCATCTTTTTCACTGTCTGTCAGAGCGAAAGTAGAACTGCTGCTGTCTGATATTTCAGCATCATTCGTACCTGATGAATCAGTATCATCTACCAGACTCATTCCGCTAAGCAAAGCATTTATTTCATCCTGTGATAACATTCCCTCCATTCTACTCACTCTCCTCTCTTATTATTTCAGTAACTCTTACCGCATATTTATCTTCAAAATATCCCGGCAGAGCCATAAATTTCTTTATATTACCGACAAAAACTTCAAGTTCCTGATCAACTCTTCTGTCAATTTTAATAATATCACCAACCTGAAGATTAACAAAATCCTGAACATTTATCTTCGAATTTCCCAACACTGCCTTAACAGGAACTCCCGCCTTAGCAATAATAGTCTCAATTGCTTCCTCATAAGTATTAACATCTTTCTCCTGCATATTAGCAAACCAGTACTTAGTATTCAGCTTGTCCATAACAGGCTCTAAGGTTGTGTATGGAAGACATATATTCATAAGCCCCTCCACATCACCAATCTTTAAATTGATTGTAATAATTGCAATAGTTTCACTAGGTGAAATAATCTGTGCAAACTGTGAATTGGTTTCTATTCTTTCCAGTCTTGGAGAAACCTTGACAACATTCTCCCATGGTTCCTGCAAAAGATTAACACATATTGCAAATATTCTTTCAAGAATTGTAAGTTCTATTTCAGAGAAATCCCTCTCTTTATCAAGAGAAATTCCAAATCCTCCTAAAAGTCTGTCAACAATGGCAAATCCAAGATTAGATGCCATCTCAATAATCATATTACCGGTGAGGGGTGACATATTTACCACACCAAGAAGAACCGGATTAGAAAGAGCATTCGAAAATTCTGAATAAATAACAACCTCTGAATTCACGACTTCCACATTTACTGATTTACGAAGATAACCCGGAAGATTGGTTGCAAGGAGTCGTCCAAAATGTTCAAAAATAATCTCAAGTGTTCTTAAATGTTCCTTTGAAAACTTAGATGGTCTTGCAAAGTCATAATTCTTTACCTGCTTCTCATCGTTATTTTTCATTTCATCAACATCAAGTTCACCGCTGCTTAACGCTTTCAAGAGGTTATCAATTTCACTTTGTGAAAGTACCTCTCCCATTCTTCCTCACCTCCTTTATCAGAACAGACAACAAAACAGCCATACAATTCTACTGAACAACAATGTTAATCATAACAGAATCTATCATATCTGTTTCAAATAAATCCCTGAGAGTAGAAAGAACATTATCCTCAATTACTGTTTTACTTGAAGAAATTGTAGTATATGAATATTTCAGTGCTTCCTCCTCCACTGTATTGGAAATAAGCTTCATACTGTTGTTAATAGTTGTACTCTTTGTCTTATAGTCCTTAGACTTCTTGTTAACACCCAGTGTAACATTTAATATGGCATAATGTGTCTTACCATTCTCAACGTAAGAAATACGTATATCTTTGCTGTCATTGTTAACCACATCAATATACTCAATATCGTCAATGCTGGTAGCAGTATCTGTCTGTGTAAGACCTCCGCCCACATCCAGATCAATTATCTCTGCCACCTTACTAATAAGATTATTAGTTTTTTTATTAGTTGAAACAAGTGAAAATGTCAATATAACCGTAAGTACCAGATTAATCAGTACCAGTGCCAGAGTTATGACATTTAGCATACTTTTCTTCATATGATTCGCCTCCGTCAGCTGTTGATGTCATTATAAATCTTAATCTCCACTCTTCTGTTCTGGGAACGTCCTTCTGCCGTTTCATTAGTTGCAATCGGAACCGATTCTCCCCTTCCTGATGATGTCATTGTTTTATCATCAAAGCCCTTCACTTTAACAAGATAATCGTAAACACTGTAGGCTCTATGTAAACTTAACATCATGTTATTAGGATACTTGGCAGTATTGATTGGAACATTGTCTGTATGACCCTCTATGGTTATGACGTTATCATCATACACTTTTATAGCGTCTCCAACCTTATCCAGAAGTTTAATGGCATCCTCTGTCAATTCCGCACTTCCGCTTTCAAACAAAACCCCTCCGTTAAGATTAAGAACAACATACTTGCTATAAGCTGTTATCTCTACCTGATCAGAAATATTCTCATTTTTAAGCACCTGCTCTATCTCTTCAGCCATTTCAGATGACTCCTCAAGACCTTCAGCCTCTACCTGCTCCTGAGCAGACTTTATTTCCTCAGTAAACTCTCCTTCTGTGTTCAGACCCATATCATTATACTGTACAGAAAGATCGTTAAGCTGGCTTGCTCCGCTGCTTATCAGAATTCCTTCATCCATTATGGCTGAACCTCCTGACGGAAGAATACTAAAGCTTGATGATAAAGATGCTGCAATCTGCTCAAATTTCTCTGCATCTACAGTTGACATTGAAAACAACAGTACGAAGAAACATAGAAGCAGATTCATCAAATCAGAGAAGGTGTCTTTCCACAACGCCGCTGGTGGTGCATCCTCCCCACGCTTTTTAGCCATTATCTCTCACCTCCATCTTCTGTAGAAACATTATTTCTAACTGATGGTGCAAGGAATGACTTTAACTTTTCTTCAATTACTCTTGGATTCTCGCCGGCCTGGATAGAAAGAAGGCCTTCAATAACGATTTCCTTAAGCTGGTATTCATCCCTGCTCTGCAACTTGAGCTTATTGGCAATAGGCACACAAATCCAGTTGGCAATAAGCGAACCATACAATGTTGTAAGAAGAGCAACCGCCATATTAGGTCCAATTGAAGATGCATCCTCAAGATTCTGAAGCATATTAACAAGACCAAGCAGTGTACCAATCATACCCCATGCAGGAGCAATTGCAGCCCAGTTATCAAAGAACATATAGCCTGCCTTATGTCTGTCATCCATATTGATAAGCTCTGTTTCAAGAATACCTCTTACGAGTTCCGGTTCGGTACCATCCACAATGAGCAGAATACCTTTTTTCATAAAGTCATCATCAAGTCCCTGAGCGACCTCTTCCAGGGCAAGAAGACCATCTTTCCTGGCAACATTGGAAAGTTCGATTATTTTCCTGATGGTAGCCGCATTATCAAGCTTAGGATCCTTAAAAGCCAATCCAAAGCCTTTCAAATGTGTCAAAAATTCTTTAAAAGTGTAGGAACCTATAAGACCTGCAATAGAACCACCGATAGTTACAAAAATCGACGGTATATCCACGAAGTTAATTATCGTGTTAACTCCACCGGATGTGATGATACCAAATATAACCATCGCAAAACCTAATACTATTCCCACAAGACTCGCTAAATCCATGTACAATACCTTCCATTCTCCAGGCCGGCACAATTACCGGTCTTACTTAAGTACAAAATTAAGAATTATTCTAAATAATTATTATAAATACTTTTCTTGTATATCCTAACCTTCTCAACAATCTCAAAGGCTTTCTCCTTGACAAGCAGTTTTCTTCCTGTTGTAAGAGTAATCACCGTATCGGGAGTTTCTTCTATGGTCTCTATTAAATCCGCATTAACATAATAACATCTGTCATTAAGTCTTGTGACCTCAATCATAGTTATCCTCCCACAAATAGCTGTCACATCTAAACCTAAGTACTACATAATGTGTAGTACCCCCATTAAACATGACTATATATATTAAAACACCAATGCGCAATTATTGCAAGAAAAATAAGCGAAATAATAGTTTTTTTGCGCATAATATGTCAAATTTCCTGAATTATAAACTAAAAGCAACAATAAGCCCCGGTAATCCGGGGCTTATTATGTTAATATCAATTAACTTCTCTTAAGATTAATAAGCTCTTCAAGTAAAGAATCCGAAACTGTAATTATTCTGGAATTAGCCTGATAACCACGCTGTGTTGTAATCATATTAGTAAACTGTGAAGCCAAATCCACATTTGACATTTCAAGAACACCTGATGTAATAGAACCGTCTGACGCAGTTACATCCTCACCGATTCCATCAAAACTTCCTGAGTTAAGAGTAGCAGCATACATATTATCTCCAATCTTTTCAAGACCCTCAGGGTTTGCGAAGGTTGTGACTGCAATCTGACCTATTGTCTTTGTATCACCATTACTATAACTTGCAACGATACATCCTGACTCATCAATACCTACAGATGTCATCTTACCTACTGATTTACCTGCACCGACACCATTAATACCTGTCGAACTTTTTAATGAAGTCTTATCTGCATACATTGTAATCCCTGATGCATCAAGAGTAATTGTTGATTCAGTATCACTTCCATTATTGACACCAATTGACTGAATATTGTTAGTGCCATCAGGGTCAGTGATTGTAAGTGTAAGACTGGCATTGCCTTCAAGAGATGCTCCTGTAAGTGTATTGAACTCAAGGACCTGATTCTCTGCTGAAATAGCTAAAGTTGTCGGTTCTCCATTCTTTGAAACAGCACCACCGGTAATTGTATATGATGCCGTATTATTTCCTCCTGCAGCTCCCGCATCATTATATTCAAGATTAAGAGTTGCCTGATATGAATTACCGAGACTGTCATAAAAATTAACTGTTGTTGTAATTACATCTTTTGAGTCTGCATTAAGATTACCAGTAATAGAAACGCCTGTTGTCTCCATTGGTGATGTATAAGTAAATTTTGGACTTGTAACATAAAGTGGAGAAACAACATCTTTAACGATATTTCCATCATCATCCACCTGCCAGCCCATAACATTGGCACCTGTTGATGTAACCAAAGCACCTTCCGCATCAACAGTAAAGTTACCTGATCTTGTAAAATATGTAGCACCACTGCTTCTTACAATGAAGAAAGAGTCTCCTGATATTCTTAAATCATATGGATTATCAGTTCTCTCTGAAGCGCCCTCTGTCGAGATAGATGTTGAAATAGCTCCAACATTTGATCCAAGACCAATCTGCTTTGCATTGGTACCACCCTTGCCGCTTTCAGAATTAGGTCCTGACGCTGTCTGTGTAGTCTGGTAAAATACTTCGCTGAAAGTCATTGACTGCGCTTTATAAGCCACAGTATTTACATTGGCAATATTGTTACCAATAACATCCATTCTTGTCTGATGTGCCTTAAGACCTGACACAGCAGAATACAATGATCTCATCATAATATTTGTCCTCCTAAAAATAACTTAATATCTGATGACACCACATTGATAAAGTACATTCATCCTCTGGCATTCGGACGAATCAAGCTTCCATAAAGGTCCAGCTAAATCACTACTGCTCCATCAATATTAGTGTAGATATTATCTTCATTCGCATTCTGATCCATTGCTGTAATAACTGTTCTGTTCTTCGTATTAACTATAAAAGCCAGATCATCAACAATAACCAAAGCCTCTTTTATCCCCTTGGATACCGCTTTATCTGTTGCAGATTCAAGTCTTGATAACTGTTCCTGCGATAACTGTATATCTCTTTCCTCAAGTCTTAGACCTGCATGCTTTGAAAAATTAACGCCTTCAGTACGCTTAGAATCAGAAATAACTTCTTCAATTGTTCTCTTCTGATTAAATATATCGGCAAAACTAGGTCCGTCATAAACCTTCCCGGTATAATTTTTTGAGTTATTCTGTCCGATTATGTCCGTCATCTGCTCAATTGAAGTAAAATTCGTATTAATATTATTCATATTCTGACCTTCCCTTCAACCTTGGTATGTACGGTTAATTTATGCTTCATCTGTTGTTCCGTCTGTTGTTCCGTCTGTTGTTTCATCTGTCGGATCGGTTGCAGCATTCTCATCATTGCCTGACCATTTTTTATAATATTCATCATCCATTACCGTATCAAGATCAGCTATATCATACAATTTATCACCTATTCCAAGATAAATTGTTCCGTTAATCTTTTCCCAGTAATTAACTACTCCTCCAACAAAACCATTCTTATTAAGATCCGTGGCAACTATAACAGCCTTGCCCACAAGACTGGCAGCCTTCTGCTCTAAAATATTATCATTCATTTCCTGGGTTGCTTCAACCTGTGAAAATGTTGCCATCTGACCCATGTATTCAGAATTATTTGTTGGTTCAAGAGGATCCTGATTCTGCATTTCAGCAACAAGAAGCGACAAGAAATCTTCCATCTGAAGTGTTGTATTATTCTTGGCTTTATCACCATTCTTCGAACTTAGTACAGAACTAAGCGTAGTGTTATCTGTTGACACCGTACCATCATCACGAACCTGTGAATATGCTCCAATAACTCCTGCCATACTATTTCTCCTTTCAAATTATTCTTACCAAATTATTCTTAAGCCCTGTAAACCACGCTACTCTCACCGCTCACAAGTGAATCCCTTGCGCGAATCTCATCTAATGACAAATCGTTCTCATCCAAATCATCAAGGCTCGACAAATCTAATCTTCTGAAGCCTTTTCTGCCCTGACTGTTCTGATTAGCAGAATTGTCATTCATGTTATCTCCGGCTTCGAAACCGTGACTATGTACTGTAACTTCCACTGCCTCAACCTTAATGCCCTGATTATTAAAATGTTCTTTGAGCTGGATAATTTGGTTCTCCAATGCCGCCTTAACCTGCTCATTAGTGGCTGTGAGCTGTGCTGTTACTATACCTTCTTTCGCTGATACTGTCACATGAACTGTTCCAAGATTCTCAGGATTAAGAATAACCTCAATACTCTGAAGCTGTTCCGTAGCCATCACTTTTACCTGTTCAATTACCTGTCTTAAAACTTCTGTTCCGTTAACAGGCATGTCCACATCCGTTGTAATCTGCTCAATGGCATCACTGATACTTGTTGCAAGATTATTTCCAAACTGTGATACATCTAACTTTGGCTCTGTTTCTTTCCCTGCAAAAGAGTCAGAAGAAGAATTCTGATTAAAATCCCCTGTCTGTTTGTCATTAGTCACAACAGTTTTTCTTGAAATAGTCCCAGAAAGACTGTCACCACTGACGTCAGTGTCCACTGTAACATCAGCTGAATCTGTCTGCAAATTCAAAGAAGCATCAGCCTTCTTTGCATCGGCCTGTACTGCATCATCAGTCACTATATCAGACAAAAAAGCATCAAATCCCGATTCTTTTACAAGCTCAACCACTTCATCTGTGCCAACTCCACCTGCTTCTGACAACAGTTCAAGCTGTTTATTAACCGTGTCTAACACATTATTCAGAGACATCAGAAGATTCTCATCAGTGATAATATCCAATGTTGACGCGTTTCCGTTAAGCTGTGCAATAAGCTCAGTTACTTTTTCCACAGAAAATAAATCTGCTGCCGTCATGGAAAGAACTGCCATCGCATTGGCTATCTCTTCATCCGAAACATTCAGCTCATCCTTAATCTTATCTTTAATCTCACTGACAGCTTCACTGATTGGTTCATTCAAATCACTCTTTGACGAACTGCCTGCAGAGTCATTACCTTTAACAGTGCCGGAAGTTTCTTTTACAGAATCATCACTCTTTGGCTCGATTTTGTCTGTCTTTTGATAATTCTGTGCTATAGAAGTTGCTTGGTTGTTCTGATTCTTTGCACTGTCAGAAAGAGACGCTGTCATTATCTTAGTAAAATCAAGACCATTTCCTGCATCCTTAGAAGTGACATTAACGCCTGAACTCTTAGTTACGCCCGCACTTGTGAAGCCCGAAATTGCTGCACTTACCATTGCAAGTCCTCCTTTCATAAATTATAGGTCACCCCTGCCATAAAACAGGTATAATTGACCATATTTTATTTCGGAAGAACATACAAAAAACTTAACCCCTAAGGATACATAATCTTGGTAAGCTTGGCTGCATATATAGGATCCATTCTCGCCATAATCGCAGCACGCTGCGCAGAGGTCATGCTAAGCAAAATCTTCGCTACCAAATCAGTATCTCCCGTCATTTCCTCCAGGATAGCTGACGCTTTACCCGGATCCATCTGTGTAAATGTATCTGCCCAGTCCTTGACAGCATCAGAGTACGCTATATCCCTTAACACCCTCTCATATATCTTAGCTGCATTATCCGGATCCATCGACTCATACCACTCTTTATAATTGGTAATATCCGGCGCATTTTCTGTATAAACTACGTCCTCGTCAAATTTATCCTTTAAATCCTGATAGTATAGTGCATTCTCTTCAAACACATGAAGTCTTGCAATCTCAGCCTTCATCTCAGCTATTGTGTCAGAATCCGCAGACCCGTTACTCTGATACATTTCAAGCTCCGCTTCCAACTCATGGATTCTGTCCACTGCCTCTGCAAGACTCTGATATCCGGTTTCCTGTGCCACTTCATCATCTGTCTTTGCAGGAAGAATAATATTAAGCACCGGAACATCCTTGAGATATGGTCTTAACATACTTCCAATTCCGCCGACATTCATCTTAATGAGCAGCGCAAATATTGCAAGCCAGATTATAACAATTATGATACCAATAATAATGCTGACAGCTTTATTCCCGCCGGTACCTTCAGCATCATAATCATTAATATTCAATTCGTCCTGTGACTTTTTCTTAGCCATATCCGCCTATGTCTCCTCCCGGTTATTATAGTTAAAACTGACAATCTCATCAATTTCCTTGCTTTCCTGTGCGTTAAGCTCCATTTTAAATTCCTCGAAAGCATTTTCTTTTAATTTCTCTTGAATCTTTCTTTCCTGCATGGCAACGTTTAGCTTATCAACCGCAATCTCGACGTTTCTTTGAGCTATTCGAACCCTGACTGCCTGCTGGTTTATGTACTCCTTCGTAACCCTGATTGCGTCATTGCATCTTCTGATTTCAACAATGTCAAGTTTGTTTGAAGCCAGTCTTTTTGCCTCTTCCTCATACTCTTTAAGCTTTTTAATGAGATTACGCATAGTTTCCTCTTCCGTTCTCAGCCTTGCAGTCATCTCAGCATATTCTGTTTTAGCCTGTGTTTCCATACGTTCCTTAATATTAAGAACATTCTGCATTTTATAAATAAATTTCGCCATACAAATTCATCTTTCCACACTACCTCTTAACCGGCTGTTTGACGGCTGTAGCTCCCAACTGCAGAGTACCGTTTTCAAAAGCTTCATAATCTGAAAATATATTACTCAAAGCTGCTATCTCTTCTTCAAATCCAAACTTCTCATCTGTCTGCTGCATAAGATAATTATTCACTTCATCAATTTTTAAAATAGCATAGTCTATTTTCCTGTTGGAACCACTCTTGTAAGCACCGATGTTAATCAAATCCTGCGCCTCATTATAAGTTGCCAGAACCATCTTTAATCTTCCGGCCATTTTCTTATGCTCTTTGTCAGCTATCTGGCTCATGCACCTTGAAATGCTCTGCATAACATCAATTGCAGGATAGTGATTCTGCTGTCCAAGCTTTCGTGACAACATAATATGACCATCAAGAATACTTCTTGCAGTATCAGTGATAGGCTCATTAAAATCATCACCATCCACAAGAACAGTGTACAGACCTGTAATGGAACCTTTATTTGAATATCCTGCTCTTTCCAATAATTTAGGCATTTCACTGTAAACGCTTGGAGGATATCCTCTTGTAACAGGAGGTTCTCCTGAAGCAAGACCGATTTCTCTTTGTGCCATGGAAAAACGGGTGAGTGAATCCATCATAAGCAGTACATCCTTACCCTGGTCCCTGAAATACTCCGCTATGGCAGTGGCTGTCTTAGCAGCCTTGTTTCTGATAAGAGCCGGTTTGTCAGATGTGGCAATAACCAGCACACTTCTTTTCATACCCTCAGGTCCTAGGTCCCTCTCAACGAACTCCCTGACCTCTCTGCCTCGCTCTCCAATAAGAGCGATGACATTAATATCGGCCTTTGTATTTCTTGCAAACATACCAAGAAGCGTACTCTTTCCAACTCCGCTTCCGGCAAATATACCAATTCTCTGTCCCTTACCCACTGTGAGCAAGCCATCCACAGCTTTAACTCCCAGCGGCAGCACCTCGCTTATAATCTCCCTGTCCATAGGGTCAGGCGGAGATGCCTCGACCGAATACTCTTTAGTAAGATTAAGCACCGCTCCGTCTGTGGGATTACCAAGACCGTCAAGGGTGTGACCCAGAATTTCATCTCCTACCTTAACCGTCAGAGGTTGTTCAGTATTCTCAACAATGCTTCCCGGGCCTATACCATCAACATCATCAAATGGCATGAGAAGAACTCTTGAGTCCCTGAAGCCCACAACCTCAGCATATAAAATCTGTGAACGGTCCGATGAATATATTTTACATAAATCATTAAGCCTGGCATCAGGACCTATAGATTCAATAGTAAGACCTACTATCTTGGTAACCTTGCCCAGCTTTTCATAGAAGGATTTCTCAGTCAATGCCATGTATTTGTTTCTATCAATAATTGACACAATACTCTCCTCCTTATCATTAAATGATGCTATACTCCAATAGCCCATGGTATCATTAAATACAACTTAACAATTTAATCTTTTTTATAAGATTATTAAGTTCTATATCCAGACCGCAGTTAAATACTCCGGTGTCTGTCTCAATAATACACTGATTTCTCTCCATAGTGGAATCTTCAACAATATCAATATTGATATCCTTAGATATTGCTGTATATATCTTACCCTGATTGTCAATCAGAAACCTGTAATCCTGTGAGGAAACTTTAATAACAAAATCATGGCTGTTATCAACATTTCTCATAACACCATTAATCAAATGCAGTATAATTTCCTGATTATCCTCTGCAACAGTAAGTATTACACTTCTAAATACATCAGTAATAACATCTACCAGTTCAGGTTCAAGTTTTTTCTTGTATTCTTCAGTCTCTTTTGTAAGTGCAGCAACCTTGGAATTATATTCCTCTTCCAACTGTTGTTTCAATGAATCTATTTCAGACTGTGCATTTCTTAAACCCTCTTCATATCCTCTGTTTCTGGCGTCTTCAGATATGCGTGCCGACTCTTCGTTAGCTTCTTCCAGAACCTTGTTAGCCTCAGCATTAGCCTGATTTATTATCTCAGAAGCCTGCTCATTAGCTTCCTCTAAAAGCTTTGCGGCAGTTTCCGAAGTCATGCCTGTCATATCCTGTGCAATTCCATCAATATTATCATCCTCACCAGAAGACAGCTCCTCAACAACAGTAGCATTTATCCCACTTATAAAGCCATCAGGATCAGCTTTTTTCAAATGTATCTCTGTGACAGCCTGCATCTTCTCCCGAATAAGTTCATTGTAGTCTATTACTCTCTCATTTTTACTGATTGTAGTACCGCGTTTTAACAGATTAGACAATTATCTCGTCACCTCCGCCCCTGGCAATAACAATCTCTGCTGAATCTTCAAGCTTTCTGATAATGTTAACAATCTTCTGTTGAGCCTCCTCAACATCCTTCATACGCACAGGTCCCATATATTCCATATCCTCTTTGATCATGGCAGCAAGACGTTTTGAAAGGTTATTAAGAATAACATTCTGAACTTCTTCTGTAGCACCCTTAAGTGCAAGAGCAAGGTCATTATTCTCAACCTCTCTAAGCACTCTCTGAATTGCCCTGTCGTCCAGAGAAAGAATATCCTCGAATACAAACATTTTCTTACGGATTTCATCAGCAAGCTCTGGCTCTTCCACTTCGAGAGTTTCCATGATATGTTTTTCTGTGCCTCGATCTACTGAGTTCAAAATCTCAACGATGGCATCAACACCACCAACGATGGTGTAATCCTGGTTAACCAAAGAAGCAAGCTTACGCTCAAGAACCTTTTCAACCTGCTTAATAACATCAGGAGACGTTCTGTCCATCTGTGCAATACGCTTTGCAACATCCGCCTGTTTCTCAGGCGGAAGGGCTGACACAACCAAAGATGCCTGTGAAGGCGGAAGGTATGACAAAATAAGCGCAATAGTCTGCGGATGCTCATCCTGAATAAAGTTAAGGAGCTGTGTTGAATCTGTCTTCCTGATAAATTCAAACGGTCTAACCTGAAGACTTGCAGTCAGCTTACCAATAACACTCCTTGCCTTTTCTTCACCCAGAGCCTTTTCAAGAAGCTCCTTTGCATAGGAAATACCGCCCTCAGCAATATACTGCTGTGCGAGACACATTTCGTAAAATTCATTGAGCACTCTTTCCTTTGTCTGCGGTGAGATACTGCTTGTATTGGCAATCTCAAGGGTAAGCTGCTCTATTTCCTCTTCTTTCAAATGTTTAAAAATCTCTGCTGATTTTTCCGGTCCCAAGGCAATAAGCAATGTCGCCGCCTTTTCAACCCCATCCATATCCTTTTCTGTCTGAAAACCGGCCTTTGCCATATCTATCAACTCCTAACATATCTTTTACTAATTAGTTCCAATCGTCATTAAGCCAGTTTCTAAGCAATAATGCAACCGCCTCAGGATTCTCATCCACGAATTTCTCAATTGCTTTTCTGGTTTCTGATTTCTCCTGCAAATCAATCTCTTCCACTGTAGGCTGGTTTTCCTTTGTTGTAGCAAGCATTTCCTCTACTGAAAGCTCCGGTTCCTTCTCCTCTACAGTCAGAGGTCTCGCGCTTCTTAATAGAACAAATACAAGAATACCAAGAATAGCAACAGCAAGAACAACCTGAATCCAGAAGGATGCCCTGCTCAAAATACTCTGTGACGCTGAATCCTCAAAAAGGTTATTCTGGTATGCAACCACCGCAATATTACCTGTAGCAATACCTGAACCCATTGAAATAATCTGATACCACTGGTCATCCACATCCAACGCAACCGGTTCAGCATTGTTAGACTTAAACTCTTCCCATGTCATATCATCAAGGTATCCCAATGCTTTTGCATCATCCTCGTTATACACCACAGTCTTAACAAATGTAACAGCGATACTTGAGCCATCAAGCACAACCCCACCCGGGTCTGATGTAGTTGAAGTAACGATCTTATCAGGAAGATATGACAACTGCTCAACTGTGTACTTAGATGTGCTTGTATTACCTGTATCTATGTCATATGTAATTCCTGATTCACCATTACTTGATGTTCCGGGTGTTCCGCCAGCTCCGTCACTTCCTTCAGAGCTGACACGATAAGAGGTATCAAACAGGCCTTCCTCTCTGCCTTCCTGTGCTTTGTACTCCGTGGCTATAGTATTAACTGTGTCCCAGTTAAGATTATAATTAAGCGATATTACAACATCATCATACATTCCTGTTGCAATAATACTTGATCTGATTGAATCCTTTACTGTTGATTCAATGATGGATTTATATTTTAACTTTCCTGACATGCTCACTCCGCTTGTAGAATTATTGGCACTTGGACCGTTAAAAAGTGTATTTCCTTTATTATCAATGATAGTAATACTGTTAGTTGTGCTGTTTCCAACCGAAGTAGCAAGAAAGTTAGCCATACTTTCAGCCATATCGTCACTGATTGTCTTGTTAGTAATAAGCGTTACACCTACTGAAGTTTCCGCTTTAGTTGATGAAAATGAAAGTGAAGTGTCCGCAAGCTTAACAGTAACTGTTGCAGACTTAACTCCATCCATGTTCACAAGATCCGAGGCAAATTTACTTTCCAGATAGTGGGCATACATCCTGTTTCTGTCAGTCTCAGTGGTTGAGAAATTACTGTTCATTGCATCCGCAAATGTATAGCCTGAGGACTTGATGTTCTGGTCTGCTAAAGCCATCTTTGCCTCTGTAACATTATTCTTATCTACGTAAACCTTTAAATCATCTATTTCATACTTATAGCTTGTACCCGCAAGTATCTCATCAACCTGCTTGAGCTCAGAATAATCCTCACAGGTTGTAAGCAATTCATATTGCGTTCTTGAAAGGACAATAACAATAATGACAACAGCAATAATAAACACAGCAACTGCACTTACTATTACCGTCTTCTGCGTTTTTGTCCATTTATTCCAGATTTCCAACAGTCTTGCCGGAACCTGTTTCAGTCCTTCTAACATACATTACCTCTTTATATCTGCATATTCATAATAGAATTATAAGCTTCAAGTGCTTTATCTCTTATTGCAACTGTATATTGAAGTGCAATATTAGCCTCCTGCTGGTAAACACCAAGTTCATGGGTATTATTCATATTACCCAGAGCAAAATCAATCTCTGCCTTCTGTGCCCTCTGAATATATGAATTAGTACTCTCTAAAAGACCTGAAACTGATTTATAAATAGCGTCAAACGAACTGTCTGTTTCACTCACGTCTGATGATTTTAAAAGTGCAGACTGTTCCATTGCATTAGTAACCTTATTAACATAATCATTACCAAGCGAACTGATTGCAGATGTTAAATCCATAATTACTCCCCTTTACATTACCAAAAATTAGTTATTCTGACCTATCGTTAACCCCTTGTTGGCCATATTCTTACTCGCGTTAAAAGCGGAAATATTAGCTTCATAAGATCTTGAAGCATCAATTAAATCTGTCATCTCCTGAACAACATTAACGTTAGGATATGTTACATATCCATTCTCGTCTGCATCCGGATGGGAAGGATCATATGCCATAACCATATCGGTAGAAGTATCTTCATAAATCTTGGTAACCTTCACGCCATCACTTACCAGACCTCCGTTGGTCCTCGCCAGCACATCAGAAAATGTTTCTCCTGTCGTATGTCCATATACTGCTGTCTTCCTGTGTAAAGCTGCAGTAGTAAGATTTCTTTCTGAAAATACAACAGCCTTTCTGACATAAGGCGTTCCATCCTCTGTCCTTGTTGTATCCGCATTGGCTATATTCTGTGCAATGACATCCGTTCTTAACTGCTGTGCAGTCATACCTGACGCACTGATATTGAAAGCTGTAAACATTGACATAACATTCTCTCCTTTCAAGAAAGATTCAATTTCATGTTTGAACATAATCCGAATCTAATAATTATTTTATAACCGCTTTAAAACGGCTGAACTCATTATTCATACTGTCAATAAGTGCATTATATCTTATCTGTTCTGAAGCAAGCTCAACATTCTCAGTAGCTAAATCCACATTATTACCATCCAGCCTGTAAGACAGTTCCGAATCATCTGTATATGTATGGATCAGCAACTCTTCAGGGTTTACATTGTTAACCTTCTGCGTAAGGGAAGAAGCATCTTTCCCGGCTCTTTGAAGTGCAATATTAAGATAAGTTGAGAACTCTACATCCTGTCTTTTGTAATTAGGTGTGTCAACATTGGCAATGTTATTGGTAATAACCTCTTCTCTTGCCCAGCTTGCATCTGCTGCGGTCTTTAACAAATTAACGTATCCAAATGCTCCTGTTCCCATAATCTGCTTCTCCTTTTCCACATATTTCAAAACATAAAAATACTAAATATCATTATAAATTATACAGAAAAATTTACAAGGCTTTTTTGTCAAATTTTAGAATTTTTTACACATAATGTAGTATAAGAAATGTTTATCAAATACAATATTTGGTACCAAGTCCCTTAAAAACAAAAGATGGACCCACTCAGGTGGATCCATCCAAAAACAAGCTTCTATCCTTGAAACACTTTATTTAGTTCTTATCTGTGTTAATTATAATGCATAACTTCTTTTATTTCAACAGGAAATTGCTTATGCTTCATATCTGTCAAGCTCATTAAATACAGCATCATTAATTACCTTGATGTGGGTTCCCTTCATGCCTGACGAACGTGACTCTATTATTCCCGCACTGTCAATCTTTTTTAATGCATTAACAATAACAGACCTTGTAATCCCTACCTTGTCGGCTACTTTGCTGGCAACAATCAGTCCGTCATTACCATCAAGTTCCTTAAATATGCTGATTACCGCTGTAAGTTCCGTTGACGACAATGTTGCCAGTGCAGACTTCACTGCCTTCTGTTTTCTGATTTCTTCTTTATTCTCCTCATTAACCGAGCGCATCATTTCAAGTCCGACAACTGTTGTTCCATATTCACACAAAATAATGTCTTCAATTTCGTAAGAACTGCCATTCTTATACATAAATAACGTTCCCAGTCTTTCCCCCGCAATATCAATAGGTGCAAGAAGACCTTCGAACTTTCTGACATTATCACCTGTAAATCCAAGTGTTGCCAGATTAAGATTTTCCTTAGTAGACAGTACATTTAAGAATCTCTCATTAAGCATACTGTCCACAAATCCGCCAACAAAATCATAACTGTCTTTACCCGGTGTGACGTTAATTAACTCACTTAAGACATCTACCCCTTCAAAAAAACCTGTACCCAGAATCTTCCCTTTCTTGCTTATAACAAGAATATTAGATTCCAGAATCGTACTTAATACCCCACATATATCGTTAAATTCCACTCTCACGGAATGGTTATTGTGAAGAAGCTTATTAATCTTTCTTGTTTTATCCAATAATTGTACACTCATTTATTTCTTATTATCCTCTACATAACCACATGAATCATCACCACATACAAGCTTACTGCCCTTTTCAATCATAAAGCCATTGCATCTTGGACATTTCTTATCAGAAGGCCTTTGCCATGTCATAAAATCACATTCAGGGAAATTCTCACATCCAAAGAATACACGTCCCTTTTTAGTCTTTTTGATTACTATCTCTCCATTACATTTAGGACATGAAACACCAATCTTTTCAAGATAAGGCTTAGTGTTATGACATTCCGGAAATCCGGGACAGCCTAAGAACTTACCATGAGGACCATACTTTATAACCATATTACGTCCGCACTGTTCACATACTACGTCAGTAACTTCATCTTCTATTTCAACATGTTCAAGTTCTTTTTCAGCAAGAGACACAGCTTCCTTCAAATCCGGATAGAAATTTCTTATTATTTCTTTCCACTTCACACTTCCCTCTGCAACACCATCAAGTAAAGACTCCATATTAGCAGTAAAATTAACGTCAACTATAGTTGGGAATGCCTTAATCATTACATCATTAACAGCCATTCCAAGTTCAGAAACATACAGATTCTTATTCTCTTTAATAACATAGTGTCGTGCAATAATTGTAGATATTGTTGGAGCATAAGTACTAGGTCTTCCTATTCCAAGTTCTTCCAGAGTCTTTACCAGCGAAGCCTCAGTAAAATGAGCCGGAGCCTGCGTAAAATGCTGTGTTCCCTCAACTTTCTTAAGAGTCAGTTTTGTTTTCTCATCAATTCCCCTGATTAAAGAATTGCTCTGTTCAACATCATCTTCCTCTTTATAAACTGACATAAAGCCATCGAAACTAAGCTTTGACGCCGCTACAGTAAACTGATACTTTCCTGCTGCAATCCTGATTGATGTCGTCTGATATACGGCAGAAGCCATCTGGCTTGCCACAAATCTTTTCCATATAAGCTGATATAACCTGAACTGGTCTCTTGATAAAGAATCTTTAATAACAGCCGGAGACAGGCTTATATCCGTAGGTCTTATAGCCTCATGTGCATCCTGGATTTTTTTATCAGGTTTCTTCGCATTACTGTTACTTAAATACTTTTCACCATAGTTATTCTTAATATAATCAGCAGATGCCTCTACCGCCTCTTCAGCCACTCTTGTAGAATCTGTACGAAGATAAGTGATTACACCTATGGTTCCATGTCCTTCAATGTCAACTCCCTCATAGAGCTGCTGTGCAATTCTCATAGTCTTAGAGGTCGCAAAATTAAGAGCCTTTGACGCCTCCTGCTGTAATGTACTTGTTGTAAATGGAAGTGGTGCTTTTTTGGTTTTCTCACTTTCTTTGACACTTTTTACGACAAATTCTGATTTCTTTACCTCTGAAAGAATAGTTTCCATTTCTTTCTTAGTTTTAATTTCTATCTTATTATCATCGCCATAGAATTTAGCGGTAATAGGCTTTTTTTCGCCTTCCACATTAAGTTCTGCTTCCACAGTCCAGTATTCATCAGGGATAAATTCATCTATCTCCTTCTCCCTGTCACATATTATCCTCAAGGCAACAGACTGAACTCTTCCTGCACTTAATCCACGTTTAATCTTAGCCCACAGAACAGGGCTTATACTGTATCCCACAACTCTGTCAAGAACTCTTCTTGACTGCTGGGCATCTACAAGATTCATATCAATCTTTCTCGCATCTTTTATAGCAGCTTTAACAGCAGTCTTAGTAATTTCGTTAAAGGTAATTCTGTATATATCCTTATCCTCAAGCTTTAACGCCTTAGTCAAATGCCATGAAATAGCTTCTCCTTCTCGATCCGGATCAGTTGCAAGATAAACCTTGTCTGCTTTTTTTACTTCTTTTCTCAAAGCAGCAAGAATATCTCCTTTTCCCCTTATTGTTATATATTTAGGTTCAAAATCATTATCAATATCAACACCCATCTGGCTCTTTGGTAAATCTCTTACATGTCCCTGAGATGCCATAACTTCATAATTAGAACCTAAAAATTTCTTAATAGTCTTCACCTTCGCAGGCGACTCCACAATTACTAAATACTTTGCCATTATGCCCCTCCAATTATTTTTAAAAAGAAATTATGTCCCCTATTATAACTTCTCCCCAAACTGAACTTTAACATAAGTATTCTTGGCTATTTCCTTAACCAATCCGTCCAGTTCCAATTCAAACAAAAGTCCGCCAATCTGACCCAGTGGCAGATCTGTTTTGCTTTTAATATCATTTAATGTCATTGGTGTCAAATCTAAAACAGAATACAACATATCTTTGGGCGTTGCAAGTATATTTTTATTTTTCATGGATTTTTTAGATTCCATATTGATGTTATTATCCCCTTTTACAGGCATGTTTATTGAATATTGTTCAGATATTTTTCTCTTTACAGTTGCCACGACACCATTCTTATCATTAAAAGAAAGATTAAGTACATCTTCAGGAACAGTTATCATGGCCGCTCCCATCTTAATAAGTTCATTACACCCTTCACTCAGCCTTTCTCCTATTCTTCCCGGAACCACCATAACCTCCCGGTTCTGCTCTAATGCCTGGTCAACAGTGATGAGTGAGCCGCTCTTTTTTCTTGCTTCCACAACTATAACAACATCTGACAATCCGCTGATTATTCTGTTACGCACAGGAAACTGACCAGCAAATGGCTGGGTTCCCACTGCATATTCCGATATTATTCCTCCTGTCTTTTCCATTCTGGTATACAGTTCGATATTCTCTCTTGGGTAGCAGATATCCACTCCACATCCCAGCACTCCAAATGTATGCCCATCCCCTTCAAGGCAGCCTTTATGTCCTGCTGCATCTACTCCACATGCAAGTCCGCTTATGACCTGAATCCCCATCCCTGCAAATGCTTTGCCAAAATAATGAGCAACACTCCTCCCATAATCAGAGCAGCTTCTGGAACCCACAATTGCTACAGTAAGTCTGCTATTCTCCGGCATATGTCCCTTATAATACAGTCCAAATGGATAATCATATATATCCAATAATCTTTCCGGATAGTCAGCACAACCAGGATGGGTAAATCTTATACCCTTCTTTTCGAGATTGATATATGACTGATATAACAATTCATTACTCTTTTCCCTGCCAATACTTGAAATCATATTGTCAGATATTCCTTCTATCAGCTTTAACTCATGTTCTTTAGCCCTGTACACTCCTTCCGGGCTTTCAAAGGCTTTGAGAAGCTTAGCAATTCTTGCTCTCCCTATACCAGGTATATTGCAAATCCAGTACCAGTAGTAATCCTGTGTTGTTTTATATATATAATCACCCCCCAATTATGTAAAATGTTACTTACCGCCTATTATTCTTGTACATGCAGGCTTCCATCAGATGTTCGCATGTAATATTATCGTTTCCTTCTATATCTGCTATGGTTCTTGCTGTTTTTAGTATTTTACTATAGCCCCTTGCAGTAAGACCTAATTTATTAAATGCCTTCTTCATAAATGCCCTCTCCTTGTCCCCCAGCACACAATATCTGTCTATATCATTAGCACTGATTTCAGAATTATGCCTTATTCCGGTTCCTTCAAATCTTTCTTTCTGGACGAGTCTGGCCTTCTCTATTATCTTTCTCATTTCCTTCGAATTAAGATTATCACAAGTATCGTACTTACCTGCTCCACCGCAATTAACTTCTGTCTTATCTGCCTTAGTCTGATTTATCATTTCTTTATCAATCAGTTCTTTTCCTGTAAGTCCATCAACGATAACACAGATATCAAATCTGTCCCACATTGGATTGCTTATCCGTCCAAAATATCTTCTGATATCAGACTCCTGGCATGTGCACTTATTTCTGTCAGGATAATAGCCACACTTACAGGGGTTAATGGCTCCGACCAGCATAAAATCCGTAGGAAACGTGCAGATGGCACTGTGCCTTGATATAATGACAGACTTATCCTCAAGGGGCTGACGAAGAGATTCAATACATTCACTCTTAAACTCAGTCATCTCATCTAAGAATAAAACACCTTTAGCCGATAAAGTAATCTCTCCCGGTTTCGGTATCCTGCCACCTCCAAGCAGCCCTGCCATAGTAATATTATGATGTGGATGTCTGAACGGTCTCTGGTTGATAATCCCCTTCTCATCCAACACTCCTGCCACGCTGGCTACCTTGGTCACTTCAAGTTTCTCATCATATGACATCTCAGGCATAATTGTTGGTATTCTTTCCGCAAGCATAGTCTTTCCACTTCCCGGTGGACCAATGTACATGAGATTATGCATTCCTGCCACAGCAATCATAGTTGCTCTCTTGGCAGCATACTGTCCTCGTATATCAAGGTAATCTTTCTTGTGATTCGTAATCAGACTGGTATCTTCAGGAATTGTGTCAGAATGTGGAATATCCTCTAAATCTCCCTCTAAAATCCTGATAACCTCTTTAAGAGTACTTACGCCATAAACCGTAAGTTCTTTTGAATTGCAGGCCAGTCTGGCCTCTTCAAAATTGCTTATCGGAACAACTATCTTACCAATCCCACTCTTCTTCGCAAGACAGGCGCATGACAATACTCCATTGATAGCATTAACTCTGCCATCCAGACTTAATTCCCCAACAAATATGGTATTATCAGTGAAATCAGAGTTTACATATCCACCTGCAATTAAAATCCCAACAGCTATAGGCAAATCAAATCCGGTTCCCTCTTTTCTGACATTGGCCGGTGAAATGTTAACAACAACTCTGGAAGGTTTAATTCCTACACCTGAATTCTTAAGAGCAACAAGAATTCTGTCTCTTGCTTCTTTCACTTCACTTCCTAATGTTCCCATCATTTCAAATGATGGTATTCCTGAGCTTATGTCAGTTTCAATCTGAACCAATAAAGCATCAATCCCACTGACAGTTGATGATAAAACATTACTAAACAAATCAATATTTCCTTTCATTCCGCTTTTAAAAATATGAATGTGATTTATATTTATATTCTAATTAAATATAAATATATATATCAATAATATATATCCTTAAATGTATTATAATACTTTTAGAATATATTTCAAGTAAAAAAACAGAGATTATTTAAAAAATAATCCCTGTTTTTTCAGCCGTTTATAAATAACTAATATAAATAATTATAAAACAAATATTACTCTAATTTAAACAAATCCCTCTTAACATACTTCAATGTGGCATATCCTATGCCGTTATTGCTGTCTTTTGCAAGAATGCCAATACTTAAGTTGTTATTAGTAAATTTGTTCTTCATCTCAGTTACTGTCGCTGTACTCACTCCACAAGTAGAAACAACGTTCCACAAGTCAAAAGTCATCTGCGCACCAGTAACTACCGATTTCTCTCCTGATGAAAGCGGATCCTTAACAATACTGCCATCTTTCTTGATGTAACCGATTATAACATCATCCGTGGTGTATGTTCCACTGTTATCCTTATCATAGAACAAATATGCTGATGCAATCTGTCCAACCCCCTCAATCATATCAGGATCTGAAATCATATAATTCACAGAAAGCATATCACCGGTAAACTCTGTATATGTGTACTTAGTATACTGATTACCACTCTCAAGAACTGCATCCGGATAAGATACTTCAGGAGGAGTATTACCTGAAAGAATAGCTCTGACAAATGTATTAACAAAGAGTTGCATCTCTGCTCCGTCTCCGCTTACCAGAGAGTGACCGGCACTCGAATATGTAATATTACCAACAGAATAAATATAATAATTATTCATCGCATCCTGTCCGGTTGCTGCGAAATATGAACTTAATCCATAGTTCTTACCGTCAGCTTTGACATCATTACTCTGTTCAAGTGTGTACCAGACTACTACATCATTTCCGGTAGCGTTACCATTGCTATCCCTGATATAATCAAGATCAAGTGCAAAGTACTGTCCATGTGTCTCAGCAACGGTAATAGTTGCATTGCCATCTGAGTTGACTTTATATGGATACTCTGTTATCTCACCTTCATTAAGCTGTGTAACTTTATTAGTATTCCTTGTTGAACCGGAAGCTGAAACATGTTTAAAAGGTGTCTGGCTTGAAAGCTTGTAAATAAGTGAATCAGTAAGTGAATATCCTGATTTTATACCGATAGTAGTCTTAAATGCCTTTGTGACATCATTAAGCTTACTTTCACTGCCTGCTTCACTGCCCGCTCCATCCTTGTATGACATACCATCATGAGTAAATAAAACAGAATTACCATTGGCAATATATTCATCAATTGCTTTAATTGCAGCTGAATTTAAATTATTGTCTTTACCTGAAACATTAATATCATTACCGTAATTATCACTAAGTCCAAGAACAATGATTGCGAAATCCTCAAGGTATTCGCTCTTATTAGATACTGCGTTAAACTGTGTTTTCGTAAGCTTTACAACATCAATATCCATACCGATAAGATCTGAAATTCCGTTAAAACAATTCTGGAAATCATCACCCTGAAGATTAATATGCTGTTCCTCTTTATCACTCTCAATCTGAAGAACAGTGATTGTTTTCTGGGTAGTCGGTTTAACGGCAAACGCACCCTTAGTGATTGCTACGGCTCCTGTCGTTAAGTCCGTAACCTCAACCTTCCAGCCAATGTAACCTGTTAAAGCAGAAGGCAGCTTTACAACAGCATTAAATGTTTCACCCTTCGTCCATTTTACACCATCTTTTATGCTTCCTTTGCTTGTTTTATCATAATATACAAGTTCAGGAGTTTCAGATTCTGAATCTTCTGCATACAAACTGTCACAATTCCTGTCAATATATATCTTTACGGTATAATCTCCACGCGAATTTACATTACCTTTAAATGTAAGACCCGAAAGAAGAGATGGGTTAAGAAGGCACTCTTGTGTACCATCATAATCACTTGCATTCGGTCTGATTGTACTTGTTGGCTTTTCAACATAATACAAAGTACCTGAAATTTCCTGTACACTGGCACTCTTAGTTGTTTCAACATAAGCCATATTAGAGTAAACTACTTTCTCCTGCTCAATCAGTCTCTTTGTAAATTCGCTCTTACGAAGAGCCATCATATTGGTTCCGGCTTCAACAACGTCCTCATCGCCAAAATATATTGCTTTATCAAGGACAATAGGAAGTCCTGCCTTGGCATATCCTAAAAGCTTATCATAAGCTTTATCAGTCAAATCATTTCCATTGCTGGTATACTTTTTGCTGGAACTTGAACTCTTACTGAATTGTGTTCCACTGTTATATGTCTTACCAAAAATGCTGGTATTAACCCCATTACTTGAATTACCTGTGTATGCACCTACAATTACAAGGTCATACTTAGTACGGATATCCTCCGTCATACCGATAAAACCATTCATTGTAACATGGGTAATGTTAAGTTCACAATCAGTTGAAGCACTCAAGGCAAACCATGATTTAATAAGATCACAGTCAGTTTCATCATTGGCATTGTATCTGAACTGTCCTGTAGGCTCTATCTCTAACACATTAAGGACAAAATCCTCTCCATCAGAAATCTCTATTCCATTATGAGCACCAAGAATATACATAATAGCCTTTGATGAATTAAGACCGGCAGCTGTGGCTGTATTCTTATATGTTACAGTAAGTGCCTCTGATGTCGTGTTACCAATGTAGCTGTCACCGTCGAAATCCTTAACTTCACCTCTGATATCAGCATTAAACATATCACTTGTCATGAAGTTACTACTGTTAAACTGATATGTAAACTTATTAAGCATTCTCTGCTTATTCTCATAAGTAGCATTGTAAACAGGATAAGAAGAATCTCCCTGGCTGTGTCCTAAATATGTAGGATAGTCCCCATAAAGAAACATTGTGGAACTCCATGCTAATTTACTATCCCTGAAATAAACATTAAATGTGTTCTCCTCTAACTTAACGCCACCAACCTTACCCTTATACGAATAATTCTTTGAATCAGAAGGAGAATAATACTGATAACCAAAATCCTCCACAAACTGATCTCGCTCTATACCGCAAAGAAGAAGTGATAACTTAGCAATGTTGGAATATGACCCGTCAATTGGATTCTTGTCATTAGAATCAATAATAACAGCCTTACCCTTTGTAGCATTCAACATATACAAATACAGGGCAACGTCAGCCTTCATATCATAATCTGATCCCAGCTTCCATCCTGATATAACATTAGTTGTAGTATTGTTAAGTTTATCATAAATATTTCTTAATGAAGAGTTATGTGATGTACATGTAATATATATAAGCTGTGATCTGTCAATATCTTCTTTTGTTACGCTCTTAGCACTCTTTACTACATACTGAACCTTTCCTTCCATAGAAGAATTACCAAATACGCAGTACGAGAACAAATCACGAACTTCATTATCATCATCATCTACAAATGGATAAAACTTTGCATTCCATATTTCATCCGGTTTATCCGGTACACATACAGATAATGAAACTCCGCTGAGGTCTGTAATCGTACGGTTATCCATTGCTATTGTTAAAGCATTATAATATAAATCCTTGAAGTACTGATTATTGTACTTTGCACATATATAATATCCGCTTCCACTTAGTAATGGTCCATTAATGTAATCCAAAAACGGCACACAAAACTTATCAGAAAAGTCTTTTAAAGAAGAACAGCCATAAGCTGAATAATTCTTACTAGCCTCCTGAAGCATTTTCCAGCTTACTGCTCCCTGGTCATCCCCAAATAAAGGACCGAGTTCATCATAAGATTCTTCAGGAACAATATTAAGAATCTGCATCTTATAATCAGATGAGTACTCAATGCCATTGATAACTGTTCCGCCATCCGCTTTTACTTCACTTGGTCTGGTTAATACAAGAAGTCCAACAACAATAGCAATAATTGCGGCTGAACAAATAATTGCTATTAATCTGTCAACTAACTTCTCATGCTTTTTAATCACCATCATAGTTTTCCTCCCTCTAATTCTCATTAATATAAGTTAAATACTGGTTTCTTGAAATCGTATCCCCTACTTTCAAAAATCCTGTCAAATCCTCTGTATCATCCTCCGGCTCTGAACCTTCACCTACATTCTGGATTGCTCCAAACTTAATCTTCTCACTCAGATTATTTCTGGTGGCAAAACTTTTTTCAACCTCTCTTTCTCTCCCCAGTTTCTCCAACTTAATTGTGATATCAACCTGGACATTAGGGTGTATCTCAAGAATGGTCATATTATCAAAATCAATACTGATAGAATTGACTCTAACATCAAAATCTTTCACATTCCCGCATACAAGGCTTTTGATTCCATCTTCCTCATAGTAAAGAGTTTCATTAGCACTATCATATACATAACCACTAAGTTTATCTCCATCACTCTGTGTATAAAGTGAAACACCACCGGAAGTTTTCTCAATATTAAGAATAGACGATTCAAAAACATTAATCTCAATCTGATTAAGCGTTATATCGGCTTCATTCTGTAGCTGCGCCAAAATAGTCTGTCTTCTGTAGCTGCTTGTCGACTGCGTAAGAAGCATCGCCAACGCTGAAAGAATAATACCTGAAATAACAAGTGCAACCAGCATTTCCACGAGAGAAAAACCTCTATTATTTTCCTTTCTCATCTTCATCATCCCCATCCTGTCTCCACTCATATACATTAATTCTCCGTGGTAATTCTACCTGTTTTATACCACATCGTTACAAGATAATCTGTATTATCTGCCGTTATCGTGAACACACCTGTTGTTCCCTTTAATAAATCAATATCATCAGTATCATTATCAGATGTACCGTTAACATCAATAACAACAGATTCTAGTGCGCCATTATCTTTGCGATATTTAATGGTGAGCAGTGTACCCTCATTAATGTCATAACTGATACCGTCTGCTTCATACTTCATATCAAGCCTTGAACCGCCTGAAAATGACTGTGTGACCTCTCCGTCTTTATAAGTCCTTATCCTGTAAATACCGTCTTCTTTTTCTACTGTCATGTACCAGTCTGCGTTGACTGACATAGTACTCGACCTTAAGTTAATAAGCGATGAATACAGATTCTTTGACATCTTCTTTCCGTCGCCCTGGCTGAGTACTGAGATACCGATAATAACAAGCGCTCCTGCAATAACCATAATTGCGATTACAATAAGTAATTCCAGCAACGAAAAACCTTTATTATTTAATTGTCTTTCACCTGATCCTTTTTTGTTTATCATTACCTGCATATCTCCTAATCATATTATCCCTACTCAGACTCCGGAACATCTGTCAGTTTTATAGACGAACTCTGTGTATCGTCTTTCTTTCTCCATCCGCTAAATGTAACCATATCCCTGAATGTCATCTGTGCAACATCCTTTGAAGATACCCCTTCTTCATCCGTGGTTTCATTCCAGAATCTGAAGATTTCCCTGAAATAAACCTTTACAGCCGGTGTTGCTCCATTAAACTGTCCTAATGAATCACTCTCAATATAGTTTTTAATTTCTTCGTCAGTATAATGATTTTTAATTGTCACATTATTTCCTTCAATAGTAATCCTTCCGTCGGCAAATATAATACCTTCGAATGACTGTCTAACAATAACATCTCCTTTTACAACAATAATGCCTTTAGAATATGGCAATTCAATTGAAGAAGCTGAATCACTGGCATTCTTATTTCCAATAATAACCGGTGATGAGCTTCCACTGGAATTATCAACAGCAATCATATGGAAGTTTGCGTCAGTGGAAGCAGTACTGTGATATAATTTGCCCTCTGTTACCTTGGAAAATCCCAACGGATTAATAAAGTTAAAGAACACATCATAATCTTTATAATTGCCTATACCAGGGTACTGATTTTCCATATCTGCCGATGTATAGTCATCCTTAGCTTCGTCAAGGTCAAGAAGTATTCTGTGAAGTGCTGTATATCTGCAGCCCTTGTCATAATAAGACTTTCTGAAATCATATCCTGTTGTTCCGTTGACATTCTTCTCATACATGGTCTGTGTAAATACATTAGTAACACTGCTGTCACTTTGAATAATGTCAGAATCACTAACTTCCTTATACTTAGCTATTGCCTCACTGATTATTGTCTTCTGATACCTTAATCTGTCAATAAACATTTCCTTCTCTTCGTCTGTGGTAAGAGAGGCAACCTTTGTATTATACTTTTTCATGTATTCTTCATACTTATCATCTGTTTCGTCCATTATGATTGCCGCATAAGTTGCTGCGGCTTCTGCATCCTTGAAATTCAGATAATAATATATTTTCGATAAAGACGATGCATCCGTATATTCTCTCGAAATATAATAATTCCCTTCTGCTGTCTTATCAAGCAAATCAAAAGCGAAGAAAGTATCACCACTGATATCAGCCTCAAAATCCTTTGTAGATGAAGACAACTTAGGGTTTGTCGCTGAACCGTTCTTAATTACCGAACTAGGAACAAGATATTTCTCCTGGTTAATATTGATTGAAACAGATTCACCTGTTCCAACCGGCTGGGCATCGCTTTCTATATCAAATGTAATAAATGCTCTACCTGCGACATTTAATTTGGCAAGCTTCGTGCAATTTATCTTTGAGCCTTTGCCGTTAACAATAATGGCACTACTATCGAAATGGGTCGCACCAACAGAGGTTTCGTATCCATAACCATAATACTCTCCGTCAAGTGAAATCTGACAATTATCCGCCTCAACCTGTAAATCATCACGAACATACATATTAGTAGAAGTTGTACTAAATTTATTATTAGACGATTCACCGGTAATCTTAATATCAGTTGTCCAGATGTTTCCTCCCGTAACACTCATTGTACCGGCAACATCAATAACGCCGCCGCTGACAATCTTAAACTTTTTGGCAGCAGCACGAGGATTCGCGCCGTTAAATGCAAGTTTTGTGCCGGCTGAAACAGTAAGACCATACTGTTTTCCGGCATAAACATTTCCGTTAAATGTCGAATTCTCATTAACACGGATACCTGAATTTCCAATCAAAGCATAGTTGGAAAAGTTCAAACTTCCGATAATATCAGTATTAGCAAAATTGATAAACACATCCGGCATACCAACTTCACCGTTAAATGTTATATATGAATAATAATTGGCTTTAGAAAAATAAGATACAACCGCATCAGTAAACTCCACATAAAATGTATCAATACCGGTACCGGTTGCTGTGTCTGTATGACGAACCACAACATTTAAACCATTAACAGACTCCACCTGTATCTTTCCATTGGTATTCTCTTCCAGATATTTATTGAGAAGTTTAAGGAATCTGGTTCTTGTGTTATCAGTAGAATCCCATTGTTCTGTACCTATGTATTTATCAATAACATCCTGATCAGAAAGCTTGTTCTTCTCACTCTCCTCAAGAATATCCAATTCACGAAGGAGTCTCATTGTATAGTTGGTTCTCAAATGAAGATTAGCTACATTATTATCTAACTTGGCATAAGAAACAGGAAAACCGTTCTCATAAACAATATAACTTGAAATAGATGACAGTTCCTCTTCGTATGCCGCATTAAAGCAGTCAATAGAAGCTTTTCCCAATGCTGCATAGACCTCATCCACAGCATCCTCTGAAGTATAGAACGCCTTGGTTGATTCTCTTCCGGCAATCTTCATTTTCAAATTCATCATTGTAGTTGTTGTGATAACCGTCGCAAGAATCATAATAAATGAAGCCATAATCAGAATAATAATTATGGTTGAACCGGCATTATTCCTGTTTCCTCTACTTTTAAAATTCATATTCATATCTCCATCCCCTACAACACACTACTGTTTCTTTGTTGATGTAACCTCTGCATAAATCGACTCAGACTTTCTATCCGGATCATTGTAATAAACCGTAACCTTCATTCTAAACATTCCATCATAGGTATTGGTCTTGTAATTATTAGACACCCAGCCTTTGAAATTAGAATATATTCTTACAGCATCCTCTTTATTGACAACGGTGGAAGCATTACTTCCTGCCTTCTCACGTGGAGTAGTCATAGTCACACCATTGATAGTTACATCAACATCATCTTCTGACACTCTCATCTGATAGCTTGAAGATAAGTAGTTAACATACTTATCCTGCTGGATAACGTACACATTCAGATTATCAAACTGTACAAGATTATTGTATGTCTTATCATAGACATAATTAATATTAATCTCATCATTACAATTAATCTCTTTGTTGAAATCATCTTTTCTGTCTGTGTTATCATCAAATGGGCTGTAGAATACATACAGATTCTTAACATTATCACTGTAGGATTTCAAACCTGAAACCACAAAATGATAAGATGAACCATCCTCATTAAGTACCTTTTCAGCACTGAATATATTCGGTGAAAGTGTTGTCGTCTTCACATAATCAGTGTATCCGACATGACTGTCATAATGATATGTCATAATAATCGTAACAGTCTGCTTAAATTCACTGTCTGTTGCCATTGTCGGAATTACACTGACTGTAATATCAGTCTTTTTGCTGAGTTTACTCCTGTCAAAGCTGTCTCCTACAATATACTGAAAGTGACTTATAGCCGACTCGTCACAGCTGTCATCTCTGAATACATAATTATTAGGTCCGGTAATATCACTATAAACAGAAATACTTGATGAGTTAACATCGTTTAACTTATTCTCTGTTGTATCACCATCATGAGATGTATAAACAGTTGGATCAAATTCAGCTGTTATGTAGAAACGCTCCCCGTCATTACCTTTGTAATATGCATTTCCATTAGAATCAGTTTCATTTCCAACATAATATGTAAGCACTCCATTGTTGTTGGCAACAAGCGAATATTTGCAATCCGTGCCGCCATGTAAATCTGACAAATCACTAAGATTAGAAATCTTAGCCTCCTCGATTATATTATTAGCCGCGGTGTTGGCATTCTCAACTTTTCTAGCCCTGCTATTAATTCTTGCAGCATTAGAAAAAGAAGACAGTATAGGCAGAGAAATAATCGCCAATATAGCCATAGCTATCAGAACTTCTACCAAAGAAAAGCCCTTGTTATTCTTTATTCTATTATCCGTATAGCCGGTCACTTCATCCACCTCCACTATGATTATAGTCCTCCGGACTAATTACTTCTAAATCAACTCATTCTGAAAAGATATTGTCTGAACCTGTTGGTGTAGTAAACTTATTCTCAGTAAATGGTCTGTCTGAACCATAAATTGAATACATAGAAATAGTAACAGTACCTGTAACAGTATCTGTGGCATCATTATACGCCATTGAAATAGTTTCAATTGTATTCTTACTGCTGTAATTATTTACATAATCAATAAAATCCTTCCACTTGTCATACTCAGCCTCGTATGCAATATTCAGAGAAGTTCTGTAACCCACATAATCGGATGAATAGGTTTCTCCTCCACTTGATGCATTAGGATTATTAGATGCATTTCTACCAAATGTGTATACAGCTGTAGGATCAGAGAATGCAACACTTCTAACCCATACTCCCGTAATAGACTCAACCTTATTAAGGAAATCAATGGTAGAAGGCTGTGTTGATCCTGCGGAATAAGATCTGATAATGCTTTCATACTGCATATTATATGAAGCTGTTTCCTTTATATATTTATCTTTATTAACATTCTTTTCTTTTAAATCCTTCTGGGTCTTAGTCAGCTGTGTCTGTTTAGTCTCAAGCTTACTGTTGGCATCATTTATCTTCTGGAAGCCAAAGAAATATGCAAGAGCAACTATACAAGCAGCTAAGACAATGACAATAAGCATTTTATCTCTGTCTGTAATTTTAATCATTGATTTAATCTTATTCATATTTCCTATCCCTCCTACTTAGAAACATCGCCAACAAATACGCAGGATAATGAGAATGTAAGTTCAATTGAGCCTGAATTATCCTTATTCTCTGTAATACTTGGCACATCAACATTGATGATATAAGGGCTCTTCTCCAACAGCTGAATAAATGCGGCAACAGAACTCTTACTGTCCGCTGTACCGGCAATGGCAACGGTACCTGCGGTAACATTCATACTTTCAATTACCACATCACTTGGCATATTTGTTTCAAGGTATGAAACAAACTCACCAAGATAATCATCGTAATTGTGTGTTATTGCAGAAAATGCATTGGCGTCATCAAATTTATCCTTCGCATGATAGTAGTCATCCACAATCGCCTCAACAGACTTCATGCTGTCGATGCTCTTATTAAGATTTGAAATGTTAGCCTGAAGAGCAACATACTTAACAAGAGGAATAGCAATAAGAATTGCCGAACCTGCAACCGCAGCAGCAAGTATAATTATAAGGGTCTTGGTGTTATCCTTTCTGGCAACCTGATCAAGCATCTTCTTAGGAATAAAGTTAACCGGCTTAACAATGGCACCAATGTTGGTAACATAGCTTGTGATTGTTGACTCATCAACATATGTTCTTCTGTCAGCAGTAACACCCTTAAGAGTATCAATCTTGGCAACAGGCATATTCATCTCATTAGAGATAAGTGTTGTAAATCCTCTGATAGATGTACAATGTCCAATCAGGTAAGACTTCTGAATAGAAACATGGTTACGAGAGACAAAGTAATCAATAATACGGTTAATATTGCCTACCAGATAACGGAGAGACTCTGAAGCCTCATCACCATCAAATCTTGAATGGAGAAGTGTCTCATTCTGAAGCTTTGCAACAGCGCCCTCATAATCCACATGATACTGCTCCATAACCGCATTAACGAGAAGTGACTTTCCATAAGGTACTATTCTTTGCAACTGAAGCACATTATTAGAATAAATATTGACAACAGTTGTATCATTCTCAACCTGAATAACAAGACTGACCTCTTCTCCAATCTGTGTATTCATAAGCTGATATGTAGAGTTTCCGGCATAATCTACGAAGGAAACCTTAAGTCCAAGCACTCTGGCAAGATCATAGTAGCTCTCAACAACATCGGCAGGAACGGCAGCTACAAGAATCTTTATCTTCTGTTGTCCCTGTTCCTCAACATGGTTAAGAACCGTATGCTGAATGATATACTCATCCATATTAACAGGGAAGTACTCTGTAGCATTGGCACTAACAAGCTTTTCTATCTTATTCTCCTTAACATTAGGAATAAGTACTTCCTTGGTGGCAAGTCTTGTAGAGCTTATTGAGAATGCCACGTTGTTAGATGAGAATCTGTGTTCATCCATGACAAGTCTCATAGCTTTAGCTAAAGTTGGTATATCTGATAGAACACCATCCTTATAGCAACCTTCAGGTGTAGGAATAGTAACAGCCTTATGAACTGTAATACTCTTACCCTGCTTTGTAACCTCACAAATCTTGACGAACTCACCGTTGATTACAATACTAACCAGTTTTCCCTTCGTCTTAGCTTCCATATATTCCCTCCATCCAAGCTGCCTAATCAGCTTTTTTTATTTAAAATCACCGGTAAATACAATCATAATGAAAATAATGATAAATACCAGTTAATAATTTCCGTTCCAAAAAGCATGGCTATCGTAAGCCCTGCGCACAAATATGGTCCAAAAGCAAGAACACTGCTCTCTTTCTGGACTCTCATTCTAATCGAATGAATCACTGCTCCTAATATACATCCGATAAAAAAAGCAAGAAGTATATTCTTCCAGCCCAAAAACAATCCGGCAAAAGCCATAAGCTTTATATCTCCGCCTCCAAAAGCATCAATCCCCTTGATTGCCCTTCCAACGTAAAGACAGACGAGCATAAAACCACTAACAATACAAAATCCTATTAGATAATCTAATAGGTTTCTATAATCAAGTATAATTCTTATTATCGCAATAACACCAATTGCAACATTCAGTGAGAAAGGTATCTCCATGGTACGCCAGTCAATCACTGAAATTACTAGGAATATGGAGAATGCAAAACACATAAGAACAGACACCAACGAAAAGCCGTTAATCAAAAAGATACAAACGTATGCCACACCATTGGTCGCTTCTATGATTGGATACTGTTTAGATATCTTTGCCTTACAGTGTCTGCATTTTCCCCCTAGTAAAATGTAGCTGACCAGTGGCACTAAATCGTACCACTGGATTTTCTTGCCACACGTCATACAATGCGAATGTTCTGTAGCTATATTCTCTTTTAAAGGCAACCTGTATATCAGTACATTCAGAAAACTTCCAAATACAGTTCCGTATAAGAAAATAATGATGTACAGTAAAATTTCGTATTGCATATCATATCCTTCTACTTATAATTAATTACTTAGACTCTAATGCTACGCCGTTCTTTGGAGCCTGCTGAACAGTACCAGAAGTATCTGCTACATATACTCTTACAGCACCTGACGAATTGATTTCAATATACACATGATTGTTCTTAGCATTAGCAGACTTCATCTTAACATCTGTTGTGATTGCCTCTATCATCTCTGATCTGAATGCTGAATGAGTAGCATCACTAGAAATGCTAGAAACAGTAGCAGAAGCACCTGTACCAAGATCCATTGTTACAGTACCTGAAGTAGGTACGATTGCTGTGTATACAGACTCTGTTGCCAATGCAGTAACAGCAGTATCTCTGATACTGTCAAGGTTCTGAAGGTCTGTAGACTCTCTTGACTTCTCAACATTCTTGATGAGTGTTGGAGCAAGAACACCGATAAGTACGGCCATGATTGCGATAACTACGATAAGCTCTACTAAAGAGAAGCCCTTGTTACCTAATGATTTCTGTGTTTTCTTCATTTTCTTTATCTCCCTTTTTTGATTTTTTATATAAAAACCTCTGCCAGCTGCGACCATTCAGAGGATTTATATACACTAGCCAAGTGTGTTATAAAGCTGAATCATTGGTTCGTAGATAGCTAAGATAAGAACTACAACCATGAGAGCCATCATAACAATAATTACAGGTTCCATAAGTGAGGTAAGTGTCTGGGTCTGAACCTCAACCTCTTCCTCGTAATAATTAGCTGAATTAGTTAACATCTCTTCAATGCTACCAGTCTCTTCTCCAATACCGACCATATGTACTACCATTGGAGGAAATACCCCCACTGACCTTAACTGGTCTGAAAGAGGAATACCAAGAGACACGCCACTCTTGCACTTTTCAAGTGCCTCATAAAAGATAACATTACTCATTGTTGACGCTGCTATCTCCAATGCATCAATCATAGGCATACCTGCAAGAAGCAATGTACTCATGGTTCTTGCAAAGGATGCGCAGGCTGACTTAGTCTGAAGAACGCCGAACACCGGGATCTTTAGCTTAAGCTTGTCCAATATCTTCTTACCATCGGCGGTAGCTGCAAATGCTTTATATGCAAACACAATCAATACAACAACAATCAGATATATGTACCAGTACGATGTCATACTGTGACTTATTGCAAGAATAATCTGGGTTGTCATAGGAAGCTCTGAATCAAGGTCCTCAAACATAGTCATAAATGAAGGAATAACAAATGTCATCATGACTACAAGCACGCCTATCATAACAACAATAAGTACCAAAGGGTACATCAAAGCCTTCTTAACAATACCTTTAAGCTTGGCATCCTTTTCAAACTGAACTGCCATTCGGTCCATAGAATTCTCCAAGCTACCTGAAGCCTCGCCGGCTTTAACCATATCAATAAGGATTGATGGGAATATCTCGCCCTGCGCCCTCATGGAATCTGATAAAGTTTCACCCTTCTCAACCTCTGACTGTGTGTCAACGATAGCTGTCTTTAACGCCTTGTTCTCTGTCTGTTCAGAAAGCATCTCGAGTGCATTGATAACGCTTACACCAGCCTTCAGAATGCTTGAGAACTGTCGGCAGAAGATACCAAGATCTCTCGCCGACGCTTTCTTCTTCAACGAAAAACTGATATCCTTGTCAAGAGCTGTCTGTTTTCCAACCGAAAGCGGAGTAAGCTGCTGTTCCTTTAATCTTCTGGCCGCATCTTCCTTTGTCTCTGCTTCAATTGAACCTTTTCTTTCCTTACCGGTTGCATCAACCGCTGTGTATGAAAAAATCTCCATTATATATCCCCTCTTAAGATTGTTAATCTCTGTAATACATTTACCACGTAAGTATAACAAATCCAATCTGATTTTACAAGATTTTTCCACATCGAAATTTACTTTTTTTTTACAATTATTAAATTATTAAAAAACCTCATTTGCAATTTAAGTTGACTAATTCACTTAATATGATAAAATTTACATAAATTTATAAGTTCAGGGGTATAATTTAATGAAAAAATGTGTGACAAATAACAAGTTACTGTTATTACTATCATTACTTATATTAATTCAGTGTATTTATTTATCAGTTGATTTCGGTGTCAATAAAAAAGGGTATCACTCTGACGAGTTATGGAATTATGGCTTTGCCAACAGTTCCACAGGAACCAATATTTATTCAGAAGACGGCAGTAAAGCTTTAAAGAACTTCTATGAATGGAAGGATTCTCAAATTCTCTATGATTACATTACGGTTGATGAGTCTGAGATATTTGATTACACTTCTCTGTACCACAATACTGTCAATGATTTTCATCCATTTCTTGGCTTTATACCTCTTCATTTTGTGTGTTCCCTGTTTCCCGGGACCTTCAGTATGTGGTATGGCTTTGTTGTCAATTTATTATTTTTCGTCATTGGTCAGATTTTTCTTTATAAATTAACTGTATCTTTGACAGAAAGTCCTGAGTGGGGCATAATAACCTGTTTCTTTTACGGTTTCACCACCGCCTGCGAGGACATTTATTTTTTTCTTCGAATATATGCACCGGCAGCCACATTTGCCATAATGATGACCTATTATATGGTTGAAATATATCATAGAAGAAATGACTTCTCAATTAAAAAGCACTATCCTCAGGTTATAAAGCTTGTATTGTCATGCCTGTGTGGCTGCCTTACGCTTCATTTATTCTTACTTTACGCATTTATTACAACCTTTGTATTCTGCGCAATATTCTTGTTTCAGAAAAGAATCAGAATGATGTTTTCCTTCGGTTTTACAATGACTCTGTCTGTAGGTGCATCCATACTTATATATCCTGCAACCATAAACCATCTTTTTTTATCAGAAGGAACCTTTGGAAGCCATATCTCAAAATATGATTTATTATTCCAATATAAAACATATTTATCTTATCTGACAAATGATTTATTCGGCTTTGCAACATCGCCATGGCACACAATGACCGCTGCATATATAGGCTATGGGCTTTTAATTTTTATTTTCTTTTTAATCCCGGTTTGTTTCCTGTTAAGGCACGAGAAAAAGTTTCATTCTTTTATTAGAACTCTTAAAAATAAGTCAATTTCCTTTATTAAGAAATACAAAAACTTTCCTCTTGAATTACTGCCACTATTTGCAGGAATTAATTTTATTCTTATTGCTAATGCAAAGATGACCTCTGTTCTTAAAATGGGGCGCACTGCCAACAGATATATTATGATTGTATATCCTATTGCCGCAGTTTTTGCATCTGTAATTCTTTTTTACATTCTTACATGGATAATAAAGAAGAAACTGGTAAGAACGATAACGGCAGTTTTTCTGGCAGCTTTTTTTGCTATCTCAAGCATTATTCTTGCAGAGCATATTTATTATTTCAATTATCCAAAGGAAGGCGTTACATTAGATTCTCTCGGTTCAGACTCAAACTGCATAATTACTATAGGTGACCCATGGCTTTTAACCTGTTTAACATACAATGTAGGACAGACTAACCAGTTTTTTGTAACCAATTATAGTTATGCAAAATATATTGACTATCAAATAGAAAATATTGATTTAAACGAGCCGCTCTATTTACTAATGGACACCTCCGTATTTGATTCTTCCCTTAGTCTTGGAGGCATCAACCTTGGTGATGTAACTATTCAGAACGACTATTCTACTGCCCTTGACAAAGATGAGTATATAGAATTCTATAAGAATCTCAATTTTGTAACAAACTTTGAGCTTGTAGGAACTGATTACAGTATGTTTGGCCGTAAGATAGAAATTTACCGGTTAAACTAAGCACAAAACAATTACAATATCTGTAAATATATAAAAAGGAGTCTGAATTTAGTGCGATACATCCACTGTTCATTACAGTAGATATATCATACTATATTTAGACTCCTTACTATTATAATAACTAATTATGAATAAATATTCTCAACTCTCTTTGTCACATACGATAAATCCTGTGCAAACGCCATGGCATTACCTGAGGTTATGCGTCCTCTTGAATACAAATCAAGAAGTGCATCATCCATAGTAATCATTCCATCTTTCCTACCGGTCTGCATTACACTGGCAATCTGATATGTTTTATTCTCTCTGATAAGGTTCTTTACAGGGATTGTAGCGTGCATAACCTCAAAAGCCGCAACTCTCCCCTTCTTGTCCTCTGTTGGTATAAGCTGCTGGGAAATTACAGCTTCCAAAACCATACCGAGCTGAATTCTTATCTGCTGCTGCTGATGTGGTGGAAATACATCGATAATACGGTCAATCGTTGCAGCCGCGCCGATTGTATGCAGTGTGGAAAGCACCAGGTGACCTGTTTCAGCCGCTGTGATTGCTGTTGAGATAGTCTCCAGATCTCGCATCTCTCCTACCAGAATTACATCAGGATCTTCTCGAAGTGCAGCTCTTAAGGCGCCTGCATAAGACTGGGTATCAATACCAATTTCTCTCTGGTTAATCATTGATTTATTATGTGTATGAAGATACTCTATAGGATCCTCAAGAGTAATAATATGTGCATTTCTCTCATCATTAATTCTGCTAATCAGAGACGCAAGTGTGGTCGATTTACCTGAACCCGTAGGTCCTGTTACAAGGATGAGTCCTCTTTTCTTTGAATAAAGATTTATAACAGACTGTGGAAGTCCCAGACTTTCAGGCTTAGGAATATCTGTTCCTACTATTCTCAGTGCACATGCAACTGAACCCCTCTGCTTGAATACATTAACACGGTATCTTCCGATATTAGGAATTGCATAAGAAAAATCAGCCTCTCCATATTCTTTCAATACTTCCATCTGCTTTTCATTCATAATTCCAAAGATAATCTTCTCGCAGTCAGCCGGCATAAGTACCGGATAATCAAGATTAATCAATTCTCCATTAACCCTGACTCTTGGAGGCAGTCCAACAGTAATATGAATATCTGACGCTTTAAATTCTTTTGCTTTAATAAATAAATCCTCAATTGTAATCATTATATCTTTCCAGAGCTGACAAGCCCATTCCTCCCATATATTTAATTATACTTCCTCTAACTGCAGTTCTTCTGCTGTTATAGAGTTTGAAGATGTTGTAGAACCCGCAGTTTTTGTAGCAGCTGAAGTCTTGTCATCCCAAGACGCATTATTACCTCCATCATCTTCCTCCGCCTCGTATGTAGCCCTAACCATCTCAGCTATTGTTGTAACACCTTCAATTACTGCGTTAGCAGCAGCCATCTTAAGGGTATTCATGCCCTCTTTAATAGCCAGTTCCTTAATAGCCTCTGCGCCTGCCTGCTTTGATATAAGCCTCTTAAGTCCCGGTGTAATCTTCATAATCTCATAGATACCCTTTCGACCGTAATAACCTGAGTTGTTACACAGCTTACATCCGCAAGGTTCATAGATTGTCAATGGTGCATCAGGATCTGCGCCAAGCATTCTCTTCTCTGTCTCACTGGCCTCCTTAGGTGTCTTACATGTACAGAGGCGACGAACAAGACGCTGTGCGATAATACCAACCATTGAATCGGCAAGCATATATGATTCAATACCCATATCCTCAAGACGGGCAACTGATGATGCTGTACTGTTAGTATGCAGTGTACTAACAACAAGGTGTCCTGTAATAGATGCTCTTACGGCAATCTCTGCTGTCTCTGCATCTCGAATCTCACCGATCATGATGATATCTGGATCCTGTCGGAGGATTGATCTAAGGGCTGACGCAAATGTTAAGTTTGCCTTATTGTTTACCTGTACCTGATTGATACCGTCAATATTAGCCTCGACAGGGTCTTCTACTGTGATAATGTTAACATCCTCTGTATTCAGTTCACTAAGAGCCGTATAAAGAGTTGTTGACTTACCGGAACCTGTAGGTCCTGTAACCAGAATAATACCATGTGGATTCTTAAGTATCTCATCAAATACCTCAAGGTCGTGCGGCATAAGTCCAAGCTGGGATTTCTCTCTGTTAAATCCCTCCTTGGACGCAATTCTCATAACGCACTTTTCTCCGTATACAGTAGGAAGATTAGATACACGGATATCATATTCCTTGTTATCAACCATGATTGTGATTCGTCCATCCTGAGGCTTACGTTTCTCAGATATATCCATGCCTGACATAATCTTAATACGTGTTGTGATGGCTCCAAGAAGTGCGTTATCATACTCGATTATTTCTCTTAAATTACCATCAATTCTGTAACGTACACGGATAAATCTTTCCATTGGTTCAATATGTATATCGGAAGCTCTCTGACGTACAGCCTGTTCAATAATATTGTTAATCAGCTGAACGATTGGTGCATTCTCAATTTCTTCTCGGCGAACCTTGTCCTCTTTAGATTCCTCTTTAACTGTTTCGCCCTGTTCCTTCTTGTATAACTCAACAATGTTCTGGGCCTGTCTCTGTCCAAAAGCCTTATCAAGGAATGCCTTAATATCACCTGCATCAGCAAGAACGGGAACTACCTGCTTGTTGGTAATGATGTTAACATCATCCATGGCAAGAATATTGGTTGGATCTGACATGGCAACACGAATTGCTCCAATGTTGTTAGGGTCATCACCCAAAGGGATAAGATTATGCTTACGCATAACACTCTCATCAAGCATGCTTAACGTCTTATCATCAATTTCAACTTCTCTTAAGTCAATAAAATCTATACCAAGATTCTCACACAGTGCGTCATTAATATCCTTCTGAGTGGCATAACCCAGCATTACTATCATTTCACCCAGCATCTTTCCCTTGGATCTTTGCTGGGATAACGCTGTCTGAAGCTGATTATCACTGATTATCCCCTTCTGAACAAGTAAATCACCCAGTCGCACCTTTTTTCTATAATTCATAACCCCTCCACCTGTGCATATTCGCACATCAATTACACAATTTTTACCATTGTATCACATTTTTTTATTTTTTACTAGTACGAAACTTCAACAATATCATAAGTTTCTGCTCTGTTTACCACAACCCTGTTATATAACTCACCTAAATCCGAATCGCAGTCATATCTTTTTTCCTCTGATTCATGATTAAAATCAAAGACTTCATCTGCCTGAACGTAAGCATTGCTGTATTCAAAAGAAAAATATACCTCCTCAGAGTCTTTTTCATCTGATATCTTTGATTTGACAAATATATACAGATAATTAACATTCTTTTCTTCTTCGTTCTTTCTTGTGAGAAAATAAACTGAAACAAGTTCACAATCTTCTGCCTGCTCAATATTCTCATGCTTAAGATGTTCCTTGTCCTGCGTAGCCTTAAACAACATTCTGAAAGTCTTATCTTCCGTTTCCTTTTTTATGGTTTCGTCTATCTCTTTACATATCTCATCAATTGCATCCATTTTAACCTGAGATGCATTTGTGGCAAAATATGCCAGCCTGTCAGCTGTATACTCGGTCTCCGTCTTTTTTACAAGGAAGCCGTGTCGGGCTATTTCATCAAAATCTGTTGTGCATGAAACTGTTATTGTGTTTCCCACTGCAACACCTTCCGATTGGGAAGCCGTGAAGTTAAGCTTTGACAGATACTCATCTTCCCATCCATTTTCAATAATGACATATGCATTAGGACTGATTCCTGCAAATGTTACATCTACATTTTCAAACAGTTCAATTTCTTCGCCTTTAGAAATTCCTGCCGCCTTTACCGTAAACTTCTCTCGATTAATCTTAATGTCGGTCTCTTTTGCGTAGCCATCATTATACGTGATGTTAAAGGTGATTTTATCTCCATTCTTTACGTCTTTGCTTTCAGTGGTTACTTTTATTGAAGACACCAGTTTTTTAATCATAAATGTCCTGTCAGAATCTTCCTTGTCTCCTGACAGATACTCATACAGTCCCTCTTTGTCTAATTCAGCCACAGGCGTTGCATATCCGTTAGCGCCCTCGTATTTTACAGTGATATAATCCATCACATCAAATCTTTCCCTTGTAAGAAATACTACCATAATCACTGTAATGCAGGTTGCAATTACCGCAATAATTAATGGCAGCTTATATTTATTTAACAAAGTATTTTTAGTGCCTTCATCCGGTTGTTTATCTGTTTTATTTGATATTTTATCAGTAGATTTTCTGTTCAAAAACTCCTTTATCTCCATCAAAATAAAAACCTCCGTTTATTTTTCCTGTCACGGCTTTAACTCTTTAACTTTTATATTATAACTCTTTTTTGACACTTATGCAAAAATATCATCAGCTTAAGTGGTTCTCACACAGGAGTTTTTTCAGTTTATTAAGCGCCCTGCCCTCAATTCTGCTCACATAGCTTCTGCTGATTTTTAGTTCCTTTGCCAGTTCCATCTGGGTTTTCTCAGCTTTTCCATACAATCCGAATCTTTCTATTAATATTTTCTTTTCTCTGTCATTGAGGACTTTGTCTATGTTATCCATGATACATTTGATCCTCTCATCAAACATGATTTTTTCAACCAAATCGGCTTCCTGGTCTTTTTCACCGTTATTTATATCTGTATCCCTGATAACATCAATCAGGCTTATTTCATTGCCTTCCTTATCCGTTCCAATAGTTTCATAAATTGATACCTCAAGTCGTTTTTTTCTGTCATTTCTCAGCATCATAAGCAGCTCATTGTCTATACACTTGGCTGCGTAGGTTGCAAGTCTTATATTTTTATTAGGTTTAAATGAATTTACTGCCTTTATTAGTCCAATAGTCCCAACAGAAATACAATCATCAATATCACGCTCTGTAGATGCATACTTCTTAACCATGTGTGCCACAAGACGCATGTTTTTTTCAATTAGAATATTACATGCCTCAACATCTCCCGCCTGGCATCTTTCAATCATTTCCTTTTCTTCACGCAAGGGCAATGGTTTTTCAAACGCTTTCAAAACAAATGGCACTCCTACACACATTTTTATATTTTATGTGTAGAAGTGCCTTTTATTGCATATCCATAATCTTTAATCTTCTTTTTTTCTAAGAATGTCATATTCATCCAGCGCAATTCCAAGATCGATATAGAGAACCTGCTTTGGATGAGGACAGCTTTCCATGTCATTACCTCTCTCATCCACAATTCGTTTAACTTCCGCGAGAATATTTCTGCCATCAGGCTTCATAACCTCTATAGTCTCACCAACACTGAATTTGTTTCTTTGTTCTATTCTGTACAACCCATGCTCATTTACGCCGCCAACAATGCCAAGATACGTATACTCCTTAATATAAGTATTGCTGTCATATATCTGGGTATTCTCGTCAGGCTTTCCAAAGAAGAACCCCGTTGTGTACTGCCTGTATGTGCATTTACTGATTTCCTCTTTGTAAAAAGGAATTCTTGTGCGGTATTTCTCCGGATCCTCAATAAAGTCATCAATGGCAAGTCTGTATGTTCTTGCAACAGTTGCAACATATAATGCAGTCTTCATTCTTCCTTCAATCTTAAAGCTGTCAATACCGGATGATACCATTTCAGGAATGTGTTCAATCATACACAAATCCTTAGAATTGAAAATGTAAGTTCCACGTTCATTCTCATATACCGGCATGTACTGTCCCGGACGAGACTCCTCCACTACAGCATATTTCCAACGGCATGGGTGTGTGCAGGCACCCTTGTTGGCATCCCTTCCCGCCATGAAGCTTGAAAGAAGACATCTTCCTGAATAAGAAATACACATTGCTCCGTGTATAAATGTTTCTATTTCCATCTCATCAGGAATATTGGCCCTTATCTGTTTAATCTCTGCAAGAGACAGTTCTCTTGCAGACACAACTCTTTTTGCTCCCTGTTTCCACCAGAAATTATATGTAAGATAATTGGTATTATTAGCCTGTGTGCTGATATGAATATCAATTTCAGGTAACACTTCCTTTGCGATTGTAAACATTCCTGGATCTGAGATAATTAAAGCATCAGGCCCGACTTTTTTTAATTCTTCAAAATAAAGTCTAGCTCCATCAAGGTCATAATTGTGAGCCAGAATATTGGCAGTAACATATACTTTAACATTATGTTCATGGGCAAACCTGACCCCCTCTGCCATCTCTTCAATTGTAAAATTCTTTGCTTTTGCACGAAGTCCAAATGCTTCACCGCCTATATAAACTGCGTCTGCTCCATAAATTACGGCAACCTTCAATACTTCCAGACTGCTTGCCGGTATAAGAAGCTCTGTTTCCCTGCCATTATAAACATGTCCTGCCATATATCCACTCCTCATATTCTCTATACTGCGAAATCATTTCTTTACACTAAGCGTAATACCGTCTCCAATAGGTACTACCGATGTAATAAGCTCATCATTGTGAGTCAGCATATACACATATTCCCTTATTCTTGTATGTATAGTGCGGTTGCGCCTTGTAACAGCATACCTTGACTCAACAATTTCTCCCTCCTGAAGGATATTATCTGATATAAGAAGCCCTCCTGAAGGCAGGAGCCGCATTATCTCAGGAAAGAAATTAATATACTGTCCTTTTGCTGCATCCATAAATATAAAATCGTACGGTCCATCAAGTGTCTTTAGAACATCCATGGCATCACCTTCAAGTAAGGTAATAACGCTTTCTTTCCCGGCGCGTCTGATATTTTTTTTTGCAGCTTTAATTCTTTTATCATAATTCTCTATTGTGGTAATAGTGCAATTCTTTGGCATATTCTCACTCATAAGAATAGATGAGTAACCCACTGCAGCTCCTACCTCCAATATTCTTGTCGGAGCCTTGAGTGCCAGAAGCACCTTCAGCAAATTCCCCATCTCTTTCCTTATGATTGGGACTTCGTCCTCAACCGCTTCTTTTTCAATTGCATTGACAATGTCCGAATTACCACTGTCAAGAGAATTAATGTAAGCAACTATTCTCTCATTAACAATCATTCTGTTTCCTTTCGTAAAACGCCGGCTCTTATTTACTGTCATCAGCCGGCGCTAAAACCTGCATTATCTGGGTAGGTGTCATATCTGTAGATACAGTATACGTCCCTCCCACGAACTTACCCTTGTAATCAGACAGGCTCGCCTGAATTATAAATACCGTCTTGTCAGTAATAAGACCTTTCTTATAGAGCACATTTGCCAGTTCTCCCACAGATATATTATCCGTTATGGTAACTTCAACTTCTCTTGCATTGTAGGTGCTGTCAACCGCCTGCTCATTAAACACCTTAAAGCCAAATGAGTAAGCAGTTCTTCCGAGCATAATAACAATATAAATACTGAGAACAACAATAAAAATATTAAACGAAACAGATATCATAAATCTGGTAGTCTTATCTGTCATAATAACTATTCTCCATTTCCAAGAAATTCACTTGCTAATAGCGGTTATTTAATAAAATCTACATCAAAATCAATGGCATCTACCACTGTCTTACAAATATCCTGAACCAGACGGCAAAGACATATCTCTGCTGAAAGATATCTGTTAACAGTTTCCTGCTTACGCAGATCTGCATATCTTTGGTTTAATTCATTAGTAGCATCAAATAGGTCCACCACGTTCTCATCAGTCTGAATAGCAAAATTCTGTAACCTGAATTCGTCAACATGTCTTCTCAAATCGGGATCTTTATTTATTATAGCCTCAAGTCTTTTATATTCCTTATATTCAACAGTATTGCGAATAGCATCACACAGCTGAAGTTTTAACTCCTCTATCTTGTGCATCTTATAACTGCGCCTCCATGATAATCGGAAGAATTACCGGATTTCTCTTCATCTTTTTCCAAAGATATTCACTTAAATCATCCTTAATAATATTCTTTATCTTACTCCAATCCGTGATATTCTTATCCATACATCTGTCTACAGAGTCCTGAACCACCGCTTTAGCCTCGTCTAACAGTTCCTCTGCTTCCCTTACATACACAAATCCCCTTGTAACTATGTCGGGGCCTGCAATAAGCTGGCCTGAATACCTCTCAAGAGTTAAAACAACAATTATAATTCCATTCTCCGCCAGATTCTGACGGTCTCTTAAGACAATATTACCGACATCACCAACGCCAAGACCATCAACAAGAATAGCTCCTGTCTGAACATGATCAACAATAGCTCCACTGTCTTCACTAAGTTCAAGTACATCTCCGGACTTTGCAATAAACACGTGGTCTTTATCATATCCCAACGACATAACAACGTCTTTCTGAGCCACCAGATGCCTATACTCTCCATGAACCGGAATCGCGTACTTTGGCTTAACAAGTGAATATATAAGTTTTATTTCTTCCTGACAGGCATGTCCCGAAACATGTGTATCCTGGAAAATTACCTTAGCGCCCTTCATTCCAAGTTCATTTATTACCTTGGCAACAGATTTCTCGTTACCTGGAATTGGTGTAGATGAGAACACTACCACATCTCCAGGAATAATAGATACTTTTCTGTGAAGGTTGGCTGCCATTCTTGAAAGTGCAGCCATTGACTCACCCTGGCTTCCTGTTGTTATAAGAACAATCCGCTCAGGTGTATAATTCTTCATCTCCTCAGTTTCAATTAGTGTTCCGTCAGGAATTGTAAGATACTCCAAAGACTCTGCAACCTCAATAATATTAACCATGCTTCGTCCTTCTACGCAGACCTTACGTCCATACTTCACTGCGGAATTGATTATCTGCTGAACTCTATCCACATTAGATGCAAATGTGGCAATGATTATTCTGCTGTTCTTATTATCAGAAAATATCTTCTCAAAAGCATCGCCAACAGTTCTTTCAGACATTGTAAATCCCGGTCTTAGAGCGTTGGTACTGTCACACATAAGCGCCAGAACACCTTTTTTACCCAATTCACCTAGTCTCTGGAGATCAATAGGCTCACCATTAACCGGAGTGTAATCCACCTTAAAATCACCTGTATGAATTATGGTTCCTGCAGGGGAAGTTATGGCCAAAGCGGCCGCATCTGCAATGCTGTGGTTAGTACGGATAAACTCCACCCTGAAATCTCCAAGGTTAATACTCTGTCCATACTTAACAACCTTCTTTTTAACATCCTTAACCATATTATGCTCTTTTAACTTGGATTCAATCAGCCCCATAGTCAGCTTTGTAGCATAAACCGGTGCATTAATCTCTTTAAAAATATAAGGAATTGCTCCTATGTGGTCCTCATGTCCGTGAGTAATAACAAAACCCTTAACCTTGTCAATATTATCTTTAAGGTATGACACATCCGGTATAATAAGATCTATTCCCAGCATGTCCTCCTCCGGAAAAGCCAGTCCACAGTCAATAACAACAATACTGTCAGCATATTCAATAGCAGTAATATTCATTCCAATCTGTTCAAGACCTCCAAGTGGAATAATCTTAACAGAACCTTTTTCTTCTTTTTTCATTTAACACCTCATCTAATAATTATTCTTCGTCTTCAAGTAATTCTTCAAAAATTCGTCCGACTGCTTCTATCTCATCTTCATCTTCCACGAATTCATATACAGCTTCAGTATCATTTTCCTGTGATACATCCTTCATAATATAACACTCAGATTCCAGATTATCCTCAGACTCTGTCACCAGCAGGTAATTCACTCCGCTGACTCTGGTTTCCTCCACAACATACATCTCAACAGTTTCATTATCCTCTGTTGTAAACGTCAGTTTCTCCATAGCAATATCACCTTTCCCAAAATAAGACTCATACGTAAAAAATGTATGAGTCTGTCTTTTAATTGTATTATTTCTGTGTATTTTTATAGAAATCAAGATATTCCTGCAAAATAAAAACAGCCGCAATCTGGTCGATAACAGCTTTTCTATTCTCTCTTCTGACACCACATTCTATGAGTACATCATTAGCAGCAACGGTAGTCAGCCGTTCATCCCACATAACAACAGGAAGCCCTGTCCGTCTTTCCAGATTAGCTGCAAAATTCTGACACAACAACGCCCTCTCACCTATTGAATCATCCATATTCTTTGGAAGACCAACCACAATTCTCTCAACATTGTTCTGACTTATAAGCTCTTCTATCCTTGCGTATGTCTTACGAAGTTTATTCTCTTCCTTGCGAGTAATGGTTTCAACCGGCTGTGCCGTAAGCATCAGAGCATCGCTAATAGCCACCCCGACAGTCTTTGAACCATAGTCAAGCCCAATTATTCTCATGGCACCTCCGTCTGACTTACAGGCCTTTACCCTCAATAAAGTATCTGATTACTTCCTCAACAAGTTCATCTCTTTCAACCTTCATAATAAGACTTCTTGCATTATTATGGCTTGTAATATAAGTCGGATCCCCTGACATAATATATCCAACGATCTGGTTAACCGGATTATAACCCTTCTCTTTAAGTGCAATATATACCTGTTCAAGTATTCCCTCTACTGATATTGTTTTCTCTGGCTGAGTTCTGAAAAATTGAGTATTATTATCTACCATAGCAATCACACGTCCCTTTCGTATATACACCTATATTATAATACTTTTTTCAAATATACAAGAGTTTTAGGCAAAAAAAATGAGATGCTAGTTAAGCATCTCACTTGTCTGATTTAATATCTGTCCTAGAATAATATTCATATTGCCATTTCTTACACGAATTTTATCTATAAACTCTTTCTCGTTGACATTCTGCTTAAGACTAACTAAATATGTCAGTTCAAACATCGTTCCCATATTAGTTGTCTTGGCTCTTTTTAATTCATACCCTGAAGTGTATTCATCAAATATATCATCAAACAAGCCCATGTAATTAAGATTTTCCGGAACAGTAATCTTTAACTGTCTGGTTTTGTCTTTATAGGCTCCGAAATTCACCATATTCAACAGAACAAGAACTACCGCCATAATCACGGCAAATGCACAGGCAAAAGTTACAAATCCCAGTCCACAGGCAAGACCCGTTGCCATTGAAAAGAATACTACTGAGATGTCCTTTGCTGTTCCCGGAGCACTTCTGAATCTTACCAGTGCAAATGCTCCTGCCAGAGAAAACGCCCTCGCCACATTACTTCCCACCAGCATAATTACAACGCACACAATACCCGGCAGTATGGCAAGACCAAGTATAAAATTCTTCTGATAACCTTCTTTTCTGTTCACAACCATATAGGCTATGGCTATTAGTATTCCTAAGAAAACTGCCGCAATTAATGCTGTTATTGATTCGCTAACACTGATTGTGCTCTCTGTTGTTTGAGTAAATATTGATTTAAACATATTATCTGTTCTCCTTTTGCGCTCTGTTTAACATAATTCTTTAAATAATACTGCTTATATTCTGTTCCATATTTGGAAAAACTCGTTGGATAAATATTAAGTCGTGATATAATTTCAGTAAACCACAATGGCACTGCACCATTTATCTTAGTTTCCATAAGCACCGTACCTTCAGGCAACAGTTTTTCACCATAACTTCCCAGTGACAAATCCAAATCACTTCTTCTTGTGGTAATATTCTCATCAAATGTTATTCTAAAGTCCTTATCTTTCTTTTCAAAATATGCATACCTGTCATATGACAGATATAACTTTGGCATCACCTGATAATAATTTTTGAAGTAGTCTATCTCATTTAAAATCTGTGTGTTAACATTTTCTCCCAATGCAACTTCTTTTTTGTCTTTATCATAATTCAGATAATCAACCGCTTCCTTTAAAGTTAGCTCAATCCTCCTTTTGTTTACAATTCCATTGTATTTCTTTTTAATCTCAACAAATACAGGTGAGAAATCTTTGGGGACACCGTATGCTCTTAGGCGAAGTTTCTCTTTATAAAGAGGCTTTTCAATTGATGTCCTTATAAGACTGTCATTGAAGGTATCATAGTAAATATTGCTTATTTTGTATGCCTTACCATCACAGTTGTACTTATCAGGAGCCATGAATGGTGTTATCTCTTCAATAAGGCGCTTATATGTTTCCTTGTCAAGCAGGTATTTCTTCTCGTATCTGTTAAACACTTCAATCGCCATAAACTTATCTCCTATTCTTTGATTTTAGCCTTAAGGTTTTGTTCTTGATTATCTTACTTAAAAAATGTGTCCAAAATATGTAAATTCTGGGAAATATTTTTGTAAATTTAGGGCAAAAATAAGCCGCACTATTTTTCTTAGTGCGGCAAATAAACATTTCTTATATTATTTTCATTTGGTACAAGTTCTTCTGACTCAAAGGTATCTCGAATAAATACATATTTCCCAACTCCCTGCTCCAATCCGGCAACTAAAGATTGCAGACCGCATTTCCCCGATACAGCATCAATGCCTTATGGGCATCTTCGCTGCTGTCTTTTGTATATATTTATTCGATTCGTTCATACAAATAAACCTTTGTTCCCCCTCCTATATAACTGGCATTTACAAAATCAGACAATGTAAGCCTTTTGTCTGTGTACATTTCTCCCCAGTCAACCAGGCGCAATCCACTGACATCATCAAGTTCTGTTCTGGATACAACATAATCAGCATTTGCATCAAACACATAATGTTCAATTGCATCATCCAGTTCTTTAAATTTTATGCAGTAATATGCACTGTATTTCATATCAGGCTCCGAATTTAACCACAGATAAACATATGAATCGCAACAATTATATCCATAAATAACAGGATTTTCCTTTCCCTGCTCCTTTATGTATTGCGCAAACCTGTATTGCGGAACCATCTCTTCAGTCCATTTCATATATCCCACATTTCCTGATGTAAAAAATGCAATTACTCCCACCATTACTAAACTTAATAATATAAATGAAATCCTTGCAAATATTTTTTCTTGAATAAATGCGAATTGTCTTACCAGCCTATCTACTATAACAGATAGCTTATCCTTAATAATCTGCCTGTCTCTATACAAAAAATATAGAAAGACAATTATAAGAGCCCTGTCAAATAATACAGGAATAACATATGAAAAAAGAACTAAAACCATCCTATGTACCACGACCCACAAAAGAATAAGTACAATATACTCTTTTACACAACTAAGCTTTACTGCTTCAATATGATTATTTATGAATTTGCACATTTTATACACTAATATTACAAATCCGATTTGCCACAAGGCCTTAAACAACCCGTTTTCGTTAACAATCTCCAAGAAAAAAATCGCTACCGACATGCATACAAGAAATAACATATTCTTAAAAGCACTATCCATCTTATTATATGTATCATATAATTTTAGTCTCTTAATATAGCTACCCGCCTTTTCATAATCGAATTTCATCAAAAAAACTATAATCTGGTATAAAAATATTATTCCAAACAAATAAAACGGAGCAAGAATCAGACTCTGATACGAATTAACAATAGCCCCAATTAAAAATGATGCACTACCTACAAACATTGATATCATGGCAAAATGCATTCTTCTATTTTTATTTTTCCCAAATATCATGAACAACAGCACAATTAATAATTCATTACTTCCATAAAATAACCTATTTAGATAGAGTCCTTCAAACAACATTTCAAGATTATTGCCAACAAATGAATTATTAACATCACCATATAAAAATAACAGATTATAAAAATAAACCCGAAACAAATCCTTAAAAGCATTGTTTACCCAAAAATATATAATAAGCGGAAGTGAACCTATAAAAAATCCTGCAATAAACTGCCCCATATACTGAAACAACCAGTTGTATTTCTTATCTTTAATACAGATAATAATCATATATATAATTATACCTGCAAATAGCCCTAACACCGAATATTTCATCCACATTAGAATTGCTGTAAATATCCCAAGAAGCACAACCTTTACCCAAGGAACCTTATCGTTTGGATTGTTGCAAAAATGCTTCAACACAATATACATAGCGACAGTTATAATTGGAAGTGTGAATTCTTCACAGTATCCTCCCTCAAAAAATATCTTCCATGTATATGTAAATATTCCAGTCAAAGTTGACATAGCAACACATACTGCAGGCTTATCAATATACAACCTTGCAATTTTGTAGAGTCCATAAAGATATACTGTTCCAAAAACGCATTCCATTATGTATACACCGAAAAAGCTTGTGTTGCTGATAAAATATGCCACTGCATATATCAAATAAAGATACAATCCCTTATGTTCATACACATCACGATATAGCACCTTTCCATGAAGTATACATTTCGCCGTTGTAAAAAAACAGTGTATATCATCTTTCGCATTAACAGGATACAAAAACGAATTATGACTGCAGATAGTCACCAGAACAACAGTAACCAGCATCAGATATACAAATATTCCTATCTCCTGTTCCTTTTTCTTCCCCATTGTATTGTCTCCATTAGTTTTTCACATGCACATCAAGCTGATTAAATGGAATCTCTATGCCATTCTTATCAAATTCTTCCTTATAACGCTCTAACAGTTCAAATCTGGCATCCCAGTAATTAGAAGTTGCTACCCATGTTCTTGTCTCAATTGTAACACAGCTTTCCGCAAGCTCTTTTACAATCACCTTGATATCTCTGTCCTTCAATATGTAAGAATTATTATTGATTGTCTCAAGTAATATGTCTTTAGCCTTCTTTATATCTGAAGAATAACCAACTGAGACCTCTATATCAAGTCTTCTGACCGGCTCTGCTCCAACATTTACAACGTTAGAATTTGCAAGTGAACCATTTGGAAGAACCACAACCTTATTATCTACAGTGATAAGCTTTGTGTACAACAGTTCAATTGAGTTTACTGTTCCTTCTAAGCTACCCACAACAATATAATCGCCAACCCTGAAAGGCTTAAATATAAGAATAAGCACTCCACCTGCAAAATTTGACAAACTTCCCTGCAAAGACATACCAACAGCAAGAGCTGCCGAACCAAATAATGTAATTATTGAAGCAGTCTGGAATCCCAGTTCATCAACAACTATCATGATAAGCACAGCATACATTACAAATCTCATTACAGAAATTGCGAAATGCACTATTCCTGTATCAAGAGTGCTCTTTTCCAATATTCTGCTAACAAACTTTGTGCCAAACTTAATAATCCTTTTTCCAATAGCCCAGATAACTAAAGCAATCACTATCTTTCCAATAATTGAAAGACCCCAGTTACAAAGGGTATTAAGAATTGCAGAAAGATTGCTTTTAGAAAAAAATGCTGTCACCTGTTCTGTCGTTTCTTCAAGTCCCTGCGTTCCACTCAACGCAAATAAATAATTAAAATAATTCATCTGTTATACCTTCTTTCCATTTATCCTTGCCAATTCTAAAGCCAGTTTCTCATCGATATACCTGTACTCTTCCTTTGCTTCCTCTGCGTTCTTTTGTGCAGCTTCACTGGCTGCCAGCGCAGCACGGGCAGCCTCCTTTGCTTGTCTTTCAGCTTCTTTTGCTTTCCTTTCCGCCTCCTTTGCCTGTCTTTCATTCTCCAGCGCTGCTTCAAGTTCCTCTTTAGCCTTTAATACAAGTTGTTCTGCACTCTTTACTTTCTCATCTGCAAGCCGCTTTTCTTCTTCTATCTTCTTTCGGATTGCAATTTCTTTAAGTTCCTTATCTGTATATTCTGTACACTGAAGAATAACAATTCCCGATGCCGGAAGATTTATTGATAGTTTAACTCTTCCCGCCTCATTTTTTTCTGTTTCAGAAAGATAATACCCACTGTTAACCTTGCCATCTCCACCATATTTCTTTAAATTACTGTTAAGAATCTCCTTATATTTTCCTGCTGTAAGAACCGGAACAGTATAATTCTCGCGATATACAGGCGTGAAATTGATAACAACAGTAAGAACTTTTCCTTTTGAATCTTTTCTTGCATAGGCAATAACAGTTTCATTTGGGTTGGAATTTTCCAACCATTCAAAGCCGGCTGGGTCATAGTCAAGCTCATGCAAAGCATTTTCTTTTTTGTAAAGCGCATTAAGATCTGTGATAAACTTTCCCATGCCAATATTATCTGCCGAAGAATACTCTCCAAATTCAGCAGTATCAGGAACCGGCCATGTAATATCAAGACCAATATCCTGCCCCATTGCAATAAGCTTTGCCCCGGGATGTGTGTATAAATATCCATACGCTGCCCTCATATCAGCAAGTTTAAATGAAAGCTCTGCCCCTGCTGCCATATCCACCATGGCACCATTTTCTCTTTTGAAGTTATCATGTTCCAACGCCAGACAGTAATCTTCGCCATAATTATAAAGCATGCCGTAAGTCAGACTGTCATAATCGCCTTTTCTAAACAAAGGATCTCTTCCAAAGAATTTAAGAAAATCCTTTCTCCAGCCATCATTCCATTTAAAGCTGAATCCCAGGTTATCCCCTTCATTGGAATCAGTTACCCCTGCCCATCCACTGCTTTCTTCTGCAAATGTAAGGACTCCGTCTTTTCTTGATTTCACATAGCTGTTCATGCTTTTAATAAAATCAATCGCAGCAAGATTCTCATTTCCACCATACATATTAGGCTGCCACGTACTTGGCGCTTTTCCATAATCCAGATAAAGCATTGACGCTACGCCATCTATTCTCACACCATCTGCATGAAATTCGTCCAAAAGCATTGTCAAGCCGGACATTAAGAAGCTCCTTACCTCGCCCTTCTCATATGCAAATGTAACAACATTCCAGTCAGGGTTCTTCTCAAGTCTTGGTCTTAGATAACCATAACAATCCGCTCCGTCAAAGTTATTCAATCCCAGCGCGTCATCGCCAAAATAAGCACAGTTCCAGTCAAATATTACTCCAATATTCTCCCCATGGCAGGCATCCACAAATGCTTTAAGTTCCTCTCTGGTGCCATATCTGGCGCCAACTGCATAGTATCCTGCACATGTGTAACCGTTAGTATATGGATTAAAGCTTTCAAATACAGGCATAAGTTCAATATGCGTAAAACCTTTACTCTTAACGTACTCAATTATACTTGCTGAAACATCTGCTATATTTTCATTTAATCTGTGAAGCTTTGCCCAGGCAACCACATCAATCTCATATATTGACATTGGTTCTTTTTTATCAGACTGTGCTCTTGATTGGAGCCACAAGCCATCCTTCCACTGGTAATCATCCTTTGCTTCAACCACAGAATAGTGTGCAACTCCTGATGTTATTTTTCTGGAATAAGGATCAAGCTTGCTGATACTTTTCTGTCCCTTGACCCTGATTTCATACAGATACTCTGTACCATCTGACAATCCGGGTATAAATATTTCAAACACACCGGTATTGCCGATTTTATTCATCTGATGTGTGCTCCCATTCCACTTGTTAAACTCACCCTTAACACTAACCCCAAGCGCATTAGGTGCCCACACTGTAAACAAAACTCCTTTTACTTTGTTAACAGTTGTAACTCTGCCGCCAAATATCTCAGCTGCATTTTTCTCATTACCTGCCGCAAATGCCTTGAGTTTCCTCTCATCTGTCACTGTTCCAAAGGAATATGGATCTTCAAATGTGCTGGTCTTCCCCCTAATATCTTCCATTGTAAAAGTATAAGAAACAGCCTTTTTTGACGGAATCAGAACAGCAAAAAAGCCTGCCTCATCCACCTTCTCCATGGCAACAGATTTTGCCTTGCCTGCCACATTGACGCTTAATGATACCGCATCCGGTCTGAAGGCCTGAATAAGGAATCCTTCCTTGCACAGATGTCCGCCCAAAAGTTCAGACGGATTCTCACTCTCACCGTAAACAATCCCCTCAATGTCAGGCCAGTTCATAAGTTTATATAACTTATTATCCATTTGAACTCCCCTCCTAACTTAAACTCGCACTACATGTTAATTCTAAGTATTAATTATAAATGCTCATTCTCAATACTCATTCTTTATACTCATTCTCAATTCTCAAATGCAATACTTCATCCACTCTCCGAAAAGACTTGTCCATGCCCCAACCTGTGGGTCCATGTGACCGCCGTCTTTTGTTGAAGTTTCTTTCGTACCAAATCCCAGACCATGAACTCCGTTAGGGAATACATGATATTCAAATCTGATGTTATTTTTTCTCAATGCATTTGCAAACACAAGAGAATTCTCCAATGGCACTGAATTATCAGAAAATGTATGCCACATAAATACAGGTGGTGTGTCAGAATCTACCTGATTCTCCAAAGAAACCTCATCTACAAGCTCGTCATACCCGGCCTGAAGTAATCTTTCAAATGAAGCTCTATGTGCAAATTCTCCTGATGTAATCACCGGATATCCCAAAAGCATGCCATTTGGCTTAATATCCCCATGCGTTACACCTAATGTATTAGTCAGCTTGTCAAATATGAGCTTATTCCACATAGTTCCAACTGTAGCAGACACATGTGCACCGGCAGAAAAACCACAGACTATTATCTTGTCAGAATCAATATCCCACTCCTGTGCGTGGTCTCTTGCATACTTAACTGCATATGCCAGTTCATACGCCTGACACGGATATGCATTTGGCATAAGGCTATATCTTACAATCATTGCATTATAGCCCATGTCCAGCATTTTTATTGCAACTGCCTCCCCTTCTCTTGGAGAATGGTGATGATATCCCCCTCCCGGACAAATAATAATCATCGGACGTTTAAATGCATCCTGATCATTAGGATATCTTTCTTTTATATATGTTGTAATCGTGGCAGGCGCACCGCTTTTTTCAATTCCCAGTTCAGCGTAAGGCAGTTTCACTTCTAAAATCTCATGTAACATACTCGTACCTCCTTAAGTATAATTCCCAATCTTTTCCAGTTGTATTCAAGATAATTATCAGCTTCTTTGTTCCTGAACTACATTTTTCTGAATTTGTCTGTTGTTTTTTCGCGGTTAAATTCTATGGATAAACAAGCCGCTTCTCAACTTAGGCTCAAACCATGTAGATTTTGGAGGCATGAGTTTTCCTGCATCAGCAACTGAAAACAGCTCTGAAATAGATGTTGCATACATTGAAAATGCAAGAACACAGTCGTTGTCACATCTTCTCTCTAATTCAGCAAGACCTCTGATTCCACCGACAAAATCAATTCTCTTATCAGTCTTTGGGTCTTCTATTCCAAGAACAGGATTTAACAGGTTATTCTGCAATATTGCTACATCCAGACCATCCACAGGATCATCGGAAAGAATTTCCTTCTTTGCTTCAAGAACATACCATTTTTTATCAAGATACATGCCAAATTCAGCTTTTTTCGAAGGATTTACCGGTACATCTGATGGTTTAACCTCAAACAATCCTTCAACTTTCTTCATAAATTCCTCACTGCTTAAGCCATTCAAATCCTTTAAAACTCTGTTATATGGCATAATCATGAGCTCTTCATCAGGGAATAAAACAGAAAGGAAATAGTTAAATTCCTCATCACCTGTGTATCCCGGATTCTCTGCTCTTCTCTTTAAACCCACTTTAACAGCAGATGCTGCCCTGTGGTGTCCATCTGCGATATATATGGAATCAATATTTGCAAAAGCATTCTCAATTGCACTGACAGATGAAACATCTGATATTTTCCATACCTGATGTCTTATTCCGTCAACAGCAGTAAAGCTGTAAAGAGCTTCCCCAGCCTTTGCCTTTTTAACTTCATCATTAATTACTGCGTTGGCTCTGTACGCTAAAAAAATCGGACCTGTCTGGGCACTGCAGATATCAACATGATTAATTCTGTCCTGTTCTTTATCAGCCCTTGTGTTCTCGTGCTTCTTAATCACATTATTCTGATAATCATCAATTGAAGAGCATGCAACTATACCAGTCTGTGTTCTTCCATCCATGGTAAGCTCATACACATAGTATGCTTTATCTGTATCTGTTACAAATACCCCACTTTCAATATTCTCAAGCAGCATTTCTCTTGCTTTCTGATACACCTTAGGATCGTATGTATCCACAGATGCGTCAAACTGTGTCTCTGCTCTGTCAATCTTTAAAAATGACAATGGCTCTCTCTTAACTTCTTCACAGGCTTCCTCTCTGTTATATACATCATAAGGAAGTGCAGCTACTCTGTCTGCCACCTCTTTATTAGGTCTTACACACTCAAATGGTTTAATTGTTGCCATAATTAGTTACCTCTCTTATTAAAAAAATCAATGCACAATGTATCATCCTAATGATACCATTCGACAGGCGTTTTTACAAGAAAAAAGGATGCGCTTTAAGCGCATCCCCAAAATACCTATTGATAATTCAAATCACTTTATAATTACTTTACCACTCTAACCTTAATGATACCCTCAATTGAAGCAAGCTCTGATACAACTGAATCATCAACTGACTTACTGACATCAATAAGTGAGTATGCGAAATCTCCTCTTGACTGATTTGACATAGACTCAATATTAATATTAGCTGCACCGAGAACAGTTGTAATCTTGCTGATAACAGCAGGTACATTCTTATGGCATACTGCCACTCTTCCGGATGTCTGACATACCCCACAATCGCAGTTCGGATAATTTACTGAATTGATAATATTACCATTCTCAATGTAATTTCTAATCTCGTTAACAGCCATAACAGCGCAGTTGTCTTCTGCCTCACATGTAGAAGCTCCGATATGTGGAAGAACAATTGCTCCCTCCATCTTAGCAGATGTAGGGTTAGGGAAGTCTGTAACATACTTCTTTACTCTTCCTGACTTAAGGGCTTCAATAATATCTGTCTCATTAACAAGAATATCTCTTGCACAGTTAATAATAATTGTTCCATCCTGCATTAAATCAAATGCAGCCTTGTTTATCATGCCTGTAGTGCTCTCAAGTGCAGGTACATGAATAGTGATGTAGTTACACTCTCTGTAAATGTCATTAACATCAGAAATATACTTAACCTTGCTTGAAAGATTCCATGCAGCCTTTACAGAAACATATGGGTCATAACCATAAACTTCCATTCCGAGGTCAATAGCTGCATTGGCAACTAACTGACCGATTGCACCAAGACCAATAACACCGAGTTTCTTTCCCTTGATTTCCTGTCCTGCAAATGCCTTCTTAGCTTTCTCAGTCGACTTTGCAATATCTGCATCATCAGCATTGTCCATAACCCACTTATTACCGCCAATAATGTCTCTTGATGCAATAAGCATAGCCGCAATAACCTGCTCCTTTACAGCATTGGCATTAGCACCGGGAGTATTAAATACAACTATACCTTTCTCAGCGCACTTATCAAGCGGAATATTATTGACACCTGCACCTGCTCTTGCAATTGCAAGAAGGTTATCTGAAAGCTCCATATCATGCATCTTTGCACTTCTTACAAGAACTGCCTGAGCACCCTCAAATGAGCTCTCTGTATTATAATTATCTGTAAAAAGGTCTAAACCGCAAGCAGCAATATTATTTAAACAATTAACATTAACCATCTTAAGCATTCTCCTTCTCAAACTTCTTCATGAATTCAACTAACTTCTCAACACCCTCAATTGGCATAGCATTGTAGATAGATGCTCTCATACCGCCAACTGTTCTGTGTCCCTTAAGATTAACAAATCCAGCCTCTGTAGCTTCCTTAACAAACTTAGCATCAAGCTCCTCATTGCCTGTTACAAATGGAACATTCATCAAAGAACGGTCTTCCTTAACAACTGTACCCTTAAACATTGTGCTCTCATCAAGGAAATCGTAAAGAATCTTAGCCTTTTTCTCATTAAGCTCCTTCATTGCTGAAAGACCACCCATCTTCTTGAGCCACTTAAATACCTTGCCACAGATATAAATTGTGTAGCATGGAGGTGTGTTGTATAAAGAATCATTGTCAGCCTGTGTCTTCCACTTAAGCATTGTAGGAGTACCCGGTAAGCACTCATCTGTAATGAGGTCTTCTCTGATAATAGCAATAACACATCCGGCTGGGCCTACATTTTTCTGAACACCACCGTATACAACGCCGTACTTTGTTACATCAATCGGCTCAGAAAGGAAACAAGAAGAAACATCTGATACAAGAGTAACACCCTTAGTATTAGGTAATGTCTTGTACTTTGTTCCGTAAATAGTATTGTTCTCACAAATGTACACATAGTCCATATCCTCTGTGATTGGAAGATCTGAACAATCAGGAATATATGAAAATGTCTTATCTGCAGAAGAAGCAAGTTCAACCGCCTCACCATAAATCTTTGCTTCCTGGTAAGCCTTCTTAGCCCACTGTCCTGTGATAATATAACCAGCCTTCTTATTCTTCATCATGTTCATAGGAACCTCTGCGAAGAACTGAGATGCACCTCCCTGAAGGAATAACACCTTGTAGTTATCAGGAATATTCATAAGTTCTCTTAAATCAGCTTCTGCATCTTTGATAATTTTATCATAGACCTTGGATCTGTGACTCATCTCCATTACTGACTGACCAGAACCCTGGTAATCTAACATCTCTTCTGCTGCTTCTTTTAATACTTCCTCAGGTAAAACAGCTGGACCTGCGCTAAAGTTATATACTCTTGCCACTTTCTCTTCCTCCTAAATTAGATATTCTAATTTTAATAGACATTTTATGACATTGTTTATCCTGTGTCAATCTCAAATAATCCATAAAAATCTTTAAAATAATATGCTTATTTTTAGCAAACTTTAAATCTGTAAACCGTTATACTTCACAGGTAATTATTTTGACGCTTCTTTTGACTTTTTATCAAGGTCTTCTCTGTCAAATGCTTCTGAAATAGCTGCACCCGGTGAAACCATTGGGAATACCTTATCGTCCTTCTTAATCTCACACTCAATCATACACGGAATGTTTAATTCTACAGCCTCTTTAAATGCTGCTTCAAACTCTTCTATAGTAGTTACCCTGTATGACTTTGCTCCCATTCCTTCTGAAATCTTAACAAAATCAGCACAGTCATCAAGAACTGTCGCAGAATAACGCTGACCATAGAAAAGATCCTGCCACTGGCGAACCATACCAAGAACATGGTTATTAAACACAATTTCAATAATTGGAATGTTGTAACGTGTTGCAGTCATAAGCTCCTGCATATTCATACGGAAGCATCCGTCACCCGCAATATTGATAACAGTCTTATCCCTGCAACCAACCTTTGCGCCAATACATGCACCAAGACCATATCCCATTGTACCAAGGCCACCCGATGTAAGAAGAGTTCTTGGATTCTTGAACTTATAATGCTGTGCAGCCCACATCTGGTGCTGTCCAACATCTGTTGTGATTATTGCGTCACCATGTGTCATCTCGTATATTTTCTCCATGATAAGAGGACCGTTGAGAATATTCCTGTTATATCTCATTGGATATTTTTCTGAATAATCCTTAATATGAGCCATCCATTCGTCATGATTCATCTGCTCAAGCTTTGCATTTACTCTCTTTAATATTTCAAGTGCATCACCTACAACAGAGGCATCTGTTCTGATATTCTTATTAATTTCAGCCGCATCTACATCAAACTGGAGAATCTTTGCATTTTTTGCAAATTTCTTAGCATTTCCTGTAACTCTGTCAGAAAATCTTGCACCGATTGTGATTAGTAAATCACACTCTGATACTCCATAGTTTGATGTCTTTGTGCCGTGCATACCCAGCATTCCTGTGTAATGCTCGTCAGAACCATCAAATGCACCTTTACCCATGAGCGAGTCGCAGACAGGTGCATCAATCTTATTGACAAATCTTCTAAGCTCATCTGATGCGTCAGAGGCAATAACTCCGCCACCAACAAATACAAAAGGCTTTTTAGACTTCTTTATTAACTCTACAGCCTTCTCAACATCCTCTTCTCTGATAGAATCTGTAAATCTTTCGATTGGCTTTGGAGTTTCCTTGATGTAATCATACTCGTTAGCTGTAACATCCTTTGTAACATCAACAAGTACAGGGCCAGGTCTTCCTTCCTTTGCAATTCTGAAAGCTTTTCTTAATGTATATGCAAGGTCTTTAACATCCTTTACAATGTAGCTGTGCTTTGTAATAGGCATCGTAACGCCGGCGATATCAACCTCCTGGAAGCTGTCTCTTCCAAGAAGTGGAACTGTTACGTTACATGTGATTGCAACCATAGGAACAGAATCCATATATGCTGTCGCAATACCTGTTACAAGATTAGTTGCTCCCGGGCCAGATGTTGCAAAGCACACACCAACCTTTCCTGTTGCTCTTGCATATCCATCAGCAGCATGTGCTGCACCCTGCTCATGAGATGTAAGAATATGTGTTATCTCGTCTGAATGTTTGTAAAGCGCATCATAAACATTAAGGATTGCACCACCCGGATAACCAAATATAGTGTCAACGCCCTGTTCTTTAAGACACTCTACAATAATCTCTGAACCATTTAACTTCATTTCGTTTCCTCATTTCCTCTTTATAACTCATTGTAAATTGGCATCATACCTCGATATCATGATATGTTGCCAGCAAATATAATTAATCCTCAGGATTCCTTAGTATAGCGCCCATATTGCCTGATGTTACAAGTGATGCATACCTCTTAAGATATCCTGTTGTAACCTTAGGCTGTCTTGGCTGCCATTTTGCCTTACGTGCTGCAAGCTCCTCATCAGAAACCTTAAGCTCAATCTTAAGTCCCGGAATATCAATGCTGATGATATCTCCTTCTTCAACCAAAGCGATTGGTCCGCCCACAGCAGCCTCCGGTGATACATGACCGATTGAAGCACCGCGGCTTGCGCCTGAGAAACGTCCGTCTGTGATAAGAGCAACAGATGAGCCCAGTCCCATTCCTGCAATCGCAGATGTAGGATTAAGCATCTCTCTCATGCCAGGACCACCCTTAGGACCCTCATAGCGGATAACAACTACGTCACCTGCCACAATCTTACCGCCCTTGATTGCTGCGATAGCGTCCTCTTCACAGTCAAATACTCTGGCTGGTCCTTCGTGAACAAGCATTTCAGGAACAACTGCAGATCTCTTGACAACGGAACCATCCGGAGCAAGATTTCCTGAAAGAACCGCAAGACCGCCTGTTTTACTATATGCATTATCAACTGTACGAATAACCTCAGGATTTTTATTATAAGAATGTGCAATGTTTTCACCAATTGTCTTACCTGTTACTGTCATACACTCTGTATTAAGAAGTCCTATGTCAGCAAGCTCCTTCATTACTGCATAAACACCGCCTGCTTCATTCAAATCCTCCATATATGTAGGACCTGCAGGTGCAAGATGACAAAGGTTAGGTGTCTTCTCACTGATTGGATTAGCAAATTTAATATCAAAGTCAAATCCGATTTCGTGGGCAATAGCAGGAAGATGAAGCATTGAGTTAGTTGAACATCCAAGTGCCATATCAACTGTAAGGGCATTCATAATAGATTCCTTAGTCATGATATCTCTTGCCTTGATTCCCTTGCGGTAAAGCTCCATAACCGCGTTACCTGCATGCTTTGCAAGCTTAATTCTCTCTGAATAGACAGCAGGAATTGTACCATTTCCTGAAAGGCCCATACCAAGTGCCTCTGTAAGACAGTTCATAGAGTTAGCAGTGTACATACCTGAACATGAACCGCATGTCGGACATACCTTATTCTCGAATTCACATACATCCTCTTCTGTCATAGTACCGGCTGCATAAGAGCCTACTGCCTCAAACATTGAAGAAAGGCTTCTCTTCTGTCCCTTCACATGACCTGCGAGCATTGGACCACCTGAAACAAATACTGTCGGAAGGTTAAGTCTTGCTGCTGCCATAAGGAGTCCCGGAACATTCTTATCACAGTTAGGAACCATTACAAGTGCATCAAACTGATGGGCAATAGCCATACACTCTGTCGAATCTGCAATCAGATCTCTTGTAACAAGAGAATACTTCATTCCAATATGACCCATTGCAATACCGTCACATACAGCGATAGCAGGAAATACTACAGGTACACCGCCTGCCTCCGCAACGCCAAGCTTAACAGCATCAACAATCTTATCAATATTCATATGTCCGGGTACGATTTCGTTATATGAGCTTACGATACCTACCATAGGCTTTTTCATTTCTTCCTCTGTAAATCCAAGTGCATTAAACAGACTTCTTGCCGGAGCCTGCTGCATTCCGCTTCTTGCGTTATCACTTACCATAACTTTATCTCCTTATATAAAAAATTTCTGATTATACATTTCTGATTATACTCTTGCTGCGATTAAATCTCCCATCTTGTCTGTTCCCACAAGCTCACATCCCTCAGAGTAAATATCTGTGGTTCTGAAGCCCTCTGTGAGCACCTTTGCAACTGCTGCCTCGATGGAATCAGCTTCCTTATCAAGATCAAGAGAATATCTTAGCATCATTGCTGCACTAAGTATTGTGGCAATTGGATTAGCAACATTCTTTCCTGCAATATCAGGTGCAGAACCATGACTTGGCTCGTAAAGTCCAAGCTTTGTCTTACCAAGGCTTGCGCTCGAAAGCATTCCGATTGAGCCTGTAATCATACTTGCCTCATCTGAAAGAATATCTCCAAACATATTCTCAGTAAGAATTACATCAAACTGTCCCGGATTCATTACTAGCTGCATAGCACAGTTATCAACTAACATATTAGTAACTTCAACCTCAGGATAATCCTTAGCAACTTCCGCTACTATCTTTCTCCAGAGTCTTGAAGAATCAAGCACATTTGCCTTATCTACGCTGACCAGCTTCTTTCTTCTCTTCATAGCAATCTCAAATCCCTTGATTGCAATACGGCGAATTTCTTCCTCGTTATATGTAAGAGTGTCAACGGCTGTCATAAGTCCGTTAACCTCCTTCGTATGCCTCTCACCAAAATAAAGACCACCTGTTAACTCTCTCATAATTACCATATCAAAGCCGTCACCGATAATCTCTTCCTTCAATGGGCATGCTGCCTTAAGCTCATTGTATAAATATGCAGGGCGAATGTTTGCAAATAATTCCAAATCCTTGCGAATTTTTAAAAGTCCTGCCTCAGGTCTTAAATTAGGTGCCACGTCATACCATCTGGAGTTTCCCACATTACCTCCGACAGCTCCTAGAAGGACTGCGTCCGAAGCCTTTGCCACCGCAACTGCTTCATCTGTCAATGGTACACCGCACTCATCGATTGAGCAACCGCCCATTAAAATCTTAGTATAATTAAATGTGTGACCATATTTTGCAGCTACTGCATCAAGGACTTTAACTGCCTCAGCCACGATTTCTGGACCAATTCCATCACCCGGAATCAATGTAATCTTACACTCCATAGCTCCTCCATTTCATAAAATAGCTTTTTCATTAAGTAGAGAACCCCACTTTCAGGCTATTGCATACTATCATATAACATTTGCCATATTTTTTCAAGTGACAAATCCCATTAATCCTGTCAAAAAAACTGCCGTTCAATGATTTTCCATCATCAAAACGGCAGTCATATCATTTTATCTTTACCTCACGGCTCACCAGATAACCACTTACTCAGCTGATGAATCCGGCTTCTCAACCTGTGCTATTGCACTCTTCTGCATTGAAATTCTGCAGTTTTTATTATTTCCAAACTCAACAATAACATCATTCTCCTGAATATCAATAAGAACTCCGTAGAATCCACTTGTTGTGAGAACATAATCTCCGATTTCCATTGAGTCGAATAAAGCCTGCTGTTCTTTCTGGGCCTTTCTCTGTGGCTTAACAGCAAGAAAATACATAAGTAAACAGATAATAACTACATAAACAAGAATCAAACCAAGATTTGCCGCCATTTCATTTCCTCCAATTATATAAAAATAATGTCGCAATTATATCAGAATAATGCTCTTTTGTAAATATACACCAAGAGTTTTCCAATTTACTTTTTCCCAATTATTTACTTTTCATCATATGTCTTTAACATGTAAAGTCTTTCATCCTTGAAGCTTGAATAATTACCCGCGTCTATTGCTCCACGAATATCTTCCATCAGATGATTATAGAAATACAGATTATGAAGAACACAAAGCCTCATTCCAAGCATTTCTTTTGCTTTAAGCAGGTGTCTTATATATGCTCTTGAATAATTCCTGCATGCAGGACAGTTACATCCCTCTTCTATCGGAGCAGCGTCCTTTTCGTACTTAGCATTAAATAAATTAATCTTTCCAAATTTAGTGTAAACATGACCGTGTCTGCCATTTCTTGAAGGATAAACACAGTCAAAGAAATCAATGCCTCTGTCAACCGCCTCAAGAATATTAGCAGGAGTTCCAACACCCATAAGATACGTAGGCTTATCCTTTGGAAGATGTGGTATCACCTCTTCGATTACATGATACATTTCATCATGGCTCTCACCAACTGCCAGACCACCCACTGCATAACCATCCAGCTGAAGCTCTGAAATTCTTTTTGCATGATCTATTCTTATATCATCATATACCGCTCCCTGGTTGATACCAAAAAGCATCTGTGACGGATTAACCGTATCCTCCAGGCTGTTTAACCTGTCCATCTCCTTTTTACATCTTTCAAGCCACCTTGTTGTCCTGTTTACAGAATCAATGATATATTTCCTGTCTGCTTTGGCAGGTGCACACTCATCAAATGCCATGGCTATCGTGGAACCGAGATTAGACTGTATCTGCATGCTCTCTTCAGGTCCCATGAAAATCTTTCTTCCATCAATATGTGACTGGAAGGTGACACCTTCTTCTTTAATCTTTCGAAGCCCCGCAAGAGAAAATACCTGGAAACCACCTGAATCTGTAAGAATCGGCTTGTTCCAATTCATAAATTTGTGAAGACCACCCATTTCCTTAATCAGCTTATCCCCCGGTCTTACATGAAGATGATATGTATTAGACAGCTCTATCTGCGTTCCAATTTCCTGCAGATCTGTTGTTGCAACAGCTCCCTTAATGGCTGCAACTGTTCCAACATTCATAAACACAGGAGTATGAACTGTTCCATGCACAGTGGTAAACTCTGCGTGCTTTGCATTTCCATCTGTTTTTAAAACTTTATACATTTATATGCTCCTACAATATAATCTGTAAGGCAGGTAATTATCCCTGTCTATTATAGAATTCTACTATTCTGTCCATTCTGGATGTCATATTATCCAGCAAATGATCCACAATTGTCAAAGCAGTCATTGCCTCCACAACAACTACTGCCCTTGGCACAATCATAGGGTCATGTCTTCCCTTAACTGAAATTTCTATTTCTTCACCTGATTTGTTGACTGTTTTCTGAATTGAAGCAATAGAAGGAGTAGGCTTAACTGCCAGCCGGAATACTATGTCGCTGCCGTCACTCATTCCGCCAAGCACACCGCCACTGTGATTAGTCTTTTTGAATACTTTTCCGTCTTTTATTCCAAATGCATCATTATTATAACTTCCTGTTGCTCTTGCCGCTTCAAAGCCGTCACCGATTTCAAAGCCCTTCACAGCACCGATAGAAAGCATAGCCTTGGCAAGGTCTGCATCAAGCTTGTCAAAAACAGGCTCGCCCAAACCCGTCAAAACATTAGAGGCAACACACTCAATAATTCCTCCGACAGAATCTTTCTGTCTCATCTTTTCTGTTGCATACTCAGAGACCTTCTCTGCCGCATCCTTATCAGGCATTGCAAATGGATTGTTATCCCTTTCATTCAGGTCAAACTTGTCATAATCAATTTCTATACCTCCAATTTCCCTGGCATATGCATTTATCTTTATTCCAAGACTATTAAGAATCTTCATGGCTACAGCACCGGCAGCCACTCTTCCGATTGTTTCTCTTCCCGAGCTTCTTCCGCCGCCCCTGTAATCCCTGAATCCATACTTCTCGTCAAATGTATAATCTGCATGACCGGGTCTGTAATAAGATGCAATTTCTGAATAGTCTTTTGAACGCTGTGTCTTATTATATACAACCATGGAAATAGGCGTTCCTGTTGTTTTACCCTCAAATACACCTGAAAGAATGTGAACCTCGTCATCTTCCTTTCTCGGTGTGGTAAACTTAGACTGTCCCGGTTTTCTTCTGTCCAGCATAATCTGGATATCCTCTTCACAAAGTTCCAAACCTGCCGGGCACCCGTCAATAACAACACCGACACCTTCACCGTGGGACTCACCCCATGTCATTATCTTAAAAATCTTACCATATGTTGAACCCGCCATATCTTTTTCATACTCCCTGTATTCTTTTTAAATAGTTTTTTGCAAAACTCTGTAATTATCTATTTAAAATAATATCAATATTATCTTATTCCGCTTGTTATTTCAAGATAATTCTGCTTCCAGTCTTGCCTTTTCAATCTCTTCTTCAGTCATATTAGAACTTGCTGTAATTGTGATAGACTGTTCTTTCCCTGTACCGAGATCCCTTGCAGATACATTGACGATTCCATTAACATCAATATCAAATGTTACCTCTATCTGTGGGACTCCTGCCCTTGCTCGTTTAATACCCGAAAGCCTGAAATTACCAATCAGCTTATTATCTCTGGTAAACTTACGTTCTCCCTGGAAAACCTTAATATCAACTGAAGTCTGATAATTGCCCGCAGTGGTAAATATCTGACTGTGTCTGGTTGGAATTGTTGTATTCCTTTCAATAAGACGGCTTGCAATTCCTCCCAGTGTTTCAATTGACAGTGACATAGGCGTCACATCCATAAGAATAATCTGTGATGCACTGCTTCCTGCCATCAATTGGTTTCCAAGCTTTCCGCCCTGTATTGCAGCTCCAATGGCAACACACTCATCAGGGTTAATGCTTCTTGACGGCTCCTTTCCAATAATATGTCGCACTTTATCTGCCACGGCAGGAATTCTTGTTGAACCTCCCACAAGTAAAACCAAATCGATATCTTTTTTATCAAGCCCGGCATCTCTTAATGCATTCTCCACCGGCGTAATAGTTCTGTCCACCAAATCAGAAGTCAGTTCATTAAACTTTTGTCTGGTAACTGTCATATCGAGATGAACCGGATTACCCTTTACAGTTGTAATAAATGGAACACTGATATTAGTGGAATTGGCTGACGACAATTCCTTTTTCGCTTTCTGCGCTTCCTCTGTCAGCCTCCTGACTGCAGTGCAGTCCTTGGACAAATTCACGCCTGTATCAGCCTTAAACTGGTTTATAAGATATTGCACAAGCCTTTCATCAAAATCATCTCCGCCAAGATGATTATCCCCTGCTGTAGCCAGCACCTCAATCACATTATCTCCTATCTCTATAACTGAGACATCAAAGGTTCCTCCGCCAAGGTCATATACAAGAATCTTCCTGGCCGAACCGTTATCCAAGCCGTAAGCAAGTGCCGCAGATGTGGGTTCATTGATTATTCGAAGCACATTAAGCCCCGCTATCCTTCCTGCGTCTTTCGTAGCCTGTCTCTGGGCGTCACTAAAATAAGCCGGAACTGTAATTACAGCATCGGTAACCGCTTCTCCTATAAAGCTTTCCGCATCTTTTTTTAATTTCATCAGTATATATGCAGACAACTCCTGGGCTGTGTAATTCTTTCCGTTAATCTTCTTTCTGTATGATGAGCCCATATGTCTTTTAATTGAAAAAATGGTTCCATCTGAATTGACAGCCGCCTGCCTTTTGGCACTTTCCCCTACAAGACGTTCTCCATCCTTTGTAAATGCCACCACTGAAGGCGTGGTTCTGTATCCCTCCATATTAGTGATAACAACAGGAGAATTGCCGTCCATCACTGCCACACAGCTATTCGTAGTTCCTAAATCAATACCAATTACTTTTCCCATAAATGAGCCCCTGAAAATATACTATTGCTAAACACCATAATTGTCACCGGACGTTGTGAAATTTTATATATTGCCGCCGGACACGCTTTTGCTTCGTTGCAAAGCGCAACGGTGCATAAGCGGCTAAAATACAGCCGCTAAGCACCGGCGT
>JBJEME010000107.1:0-1918 GCA_051879515.1 Lachnospira sp.
AATATTACTAATTGTAAAACTCACATTCCACTCGATAAACTCGAAACATTATTTGTTATTTTTCCTGGTATTTCAGGCTTTCGCCAATATTTTCGAGTTGAAATCGAGTTTTTATCGAGTTTCACTCGATTTCACATATTTACTGGATCGCCCTGCTCCAACTAATTGAATCAAAGATTCTTCTCTCATTTTATCCAAGGCACTTCTTGCTTGTTGCTTAGTAAAGCCACACAATTCTCTGGTTTTTTCATTTGTTATCGATCCATTTCCCTCAATATATTCCATAATCATCTCTTTTGCCTTAATATACTGTATTGATCTGTCTTTTGTATATTCCACTGTAGATTTTACCGCCTCATACATTTTGGCTGTCAGCATATACTCCTTCCCAGATACCTCGATCAAGCCATCCCTTATAATACTATTAAGACTTTTTTGAGCCATATCTCTTGTTCCCTGTATCAAATCTGTTGCTATGGCAAGAGAAATCCTACGATGATCTGTTAAATAACGTAAAATCATCAATTCCGAAAGTGAAAAATTCCTTTGACGTAAATTTTGTTCTCTGGCTACAAATTTCACAAATTCCACGTCATCGATAGCACTATGAATTGACAAAGACACCGCATCATTATATGCTCTGTATTCCGGATATGGTTTACCAGAAGACACCATTTCTTTAAAAATAATATCTACACCCTGTCCTGTTCTCTGAACATATTTTAACCGTTGCAATGTTTCAGCAATCAGCTTATTCCGTGGCACCGAAGGATGAGTAATAATATTATGTTCTGTAATACCTTCCGGAAAGCCTCCTGGATTTTCAATCACAATTTTATCCGGATAATGTTTCACATATACAGCCGCCTGGCTCTGGTAATCTCTGTGTGCCAGAGCGTTAAGCAATGCTTCCTGAAATACTCTTTCAGAAAAATCTACAATTTCCAATCGAAAAAGCCCAACCTGAACATTTACAATTCGGTTCGCATCCTGTATTTTCTCAGAAAGTCTATCGATTACAGAAATAATCGGTGCTGTCATATCCAGTCTTGCATCGTATTCTTCCAAATTCGACTGCGAATAATGCAGATAAATGACTTCTGCCTGCGGCAGCAAACAATGAATAGCCTGCTCTTTTCCTACGAAAAGTAATCCAGCTATTGTTAACTTCAAATTTCCCGCATCTTCTTTGATGAGTCCAAGATCACTCAGAAAAGCCATATCTTCCATTTCTGAAAGTGTAGATTCAGGATCCCTTGCTTTCAATTTTTCCTTTAATTTATAGATTTCCAGCTTATTAATATCATCTTCTGTACTTTCCACTATAATCTGTCCGGAAAAATCAGGATTCTGAATAGCAGAATATTTATTACTCATCTCATCCGGGTAATATGGTTTAGAATTTTTACCAAGCCTTCTTAAACATCTGCCATCTGTCGTTGCATATGTTGTTCCATCATGCTCAACAGACAGAGCGATCACTGTCTTACCCTGATATTTAAACTCCCCTGCTTCTGTAAATAAAGGCGGTCTTGTTTTGTCATAAATAGCTTCCACAATATTCTGTAAATCATAATTACCTGTACATCCAGTAACTTCACCATTATCTTCCACACCGAAATAAACTGTTCCACCTTTACTATTAGCAAACGCAATTAATTCATCTACAGCTAATGCAATCCGTTCTTTCATACTGGAAACTTTTACCCATGATTTAAATTCTGTATCAATCGATTCTCCCTTTTGAAGAACCTTTTCAAAATCCAATCTAGTCACTGAATCACCTTTTCCTAAAAATTTATTTATAACAATACTCACCCCAACTACTACAATATATTTATAGTTTTTATCCCCTTTATAATAGATTATCCATCTTATTTCTTTCCAAACAATTTTCGGAACCAGCCGCCGGATTTCT
>JBJEME010000108.1:0-35903 GCA_051879515.1 Lachnospira sp.
TACTCTTGTGTCTTTGCAGTTTAATTCCTTAATGTGATTTATGAAACTATTAACCGCATTTACCTATCTCCATCCAAATTCATCTAACTTAGGACATTCTATTTCATAATGATGTATATTCCCCAGTTCAAGAAGTTCCTCTGCAGCTTCTCTTGCAAGTTGTTCCATACTGTACACCCCATAAAGAATTGCCTCATAATTACCATTGTCACATACATCATCATAACCAATAACAACATATAATTCCTTATCTGCATATGTTTCAAGCTTTTCATCCGGCACTTCTGTCTTTACAGATAATTCCATTTCTTTCGCCTCACTTACAATCTCATATCCATAATCATTAATCCACATCGCATCATCCGCATACACACATTCATGAATATGATCAACTGCCAAAGCACATTTGTTTCCCATTGGATGCAACTTATACCCCTTTGGAGCAGTTATAAGTGCATCAATCATATCTTCAACCGTTTCTATGTCATTGCTTAGAATTTCATATATAGGTTTCTCCATTTTACTGATGTCTCTTTCCATAAAAATAAGCTATTACCGGAAGAATTATTCTCCCAATAACAGCTTATCAAATACATATACATATATCATTGTCTGTATAGTTTAAAGCTGTGTCCTTGTGGTTTAATATTCACTCGGCACACCTAATACAAACAATATTCCACTTACTTCTTTACTCCTTCTCATACCCCAATGCCATAAGCAACTCCTTCAGGCTCCTTTTCTATTTTCCATCCTCAAACTGGTGCGAGATGTTTTGAATTTTCCATCACTTAAACCGCTAATGAGTGATTTGGATTTTCTATCACTCAAACCACCATGCGGCACTCTGAATTTTCCATTACTCAAACCAGTATTAATATGTTTCTCCCTCTTCAATCTTATCAAAGCCTGTTCTATTAGCAACATAATTATACGCTTTCACAAATTCTTTTTCAAATATGTTAACTTCTTGTGGATTTCTCTTTTTCCACTCATTTAAAAATTTTGAATATCCTTTTCCTGCATGCTCCTTCTGTTCTTCAAACCATTTTTTGATATCATCTATTTTTTCCAACCTGTTAGGATAATTTCTAAAACAAACCTCTTTCGAATATCCGCTAAGTGAATTATCCCAAAACTCATCGATTTCGTCCATTTCAAACAACATATTGTATATCGTTCTTTCTGGAGCTAATGTTGTAGGAAGAAAAACTATATTTTTGTTTCGAGGATATTTATTCCACCCCAATGTTGGATCTTTCACATCGCCATCTAATACAATAAGATTATCGAGGAATTCTGGTACTTTATGTTGATATAATGTTTTATATACACTCCAAGACAAATCCATTCCAGTCACAAATTCCACTTTAGACTTAATCCACCTTGGCAAAAAAGCTTTACAAAACATTACTCCAACATTATCTTCACAGTATACTTTAACACGAGAACATTCTTCTTTTTTTCCCGCTGCAACATTTAAATTATTCTCTATATCTCTCAATGAAGGGTTTTCTGTAACTATAATTTTTCCACCAACTTTCTGCAAATAAGTAATACTATTTCTATTATTATATTTACCAGTTTTCAGAAAATTTATTACTGACATTGAGTGTGTTGTAAAAAAATATTGCAAATCATATTTTTGAGCAGAATCATACATAAATTCAATTAGTTTTTCCTGAGCGGCCGGGTACAATGTACTTTCTATCTCATCTATACATATTACCCCACCTTTATAATCATTCGGATACTTATTTTTTAATCGAATCATCGATAATACTGCTAAAACTATACGACCTATATTATCCTGCCCTGCTGATATCGTCCACGCATCTGTATTTGGTGTTTTAGGACCTAAAGTATGCTTGTTATTAATATTTACACTCGCAACATCTTGTACTTCTCTTATTTCCTCTGTAGAGATAAGAATTTGGTTATGAATCTTTGAATAGAACTCCTTTTCTTCCCTCGTAAGTTCAGATGGATTAACCTTCAACCCCTTTTCCTCTCCGATTGGAAGTAAACGTTTCATACTTAAGTAGATAACTGGACATTGTATATAATTCATATCTTTCTCTCGTCCCTCTGTTGACCAAAATCTCAACCTTCCGTTATCTGTTCTTCTTTCACTCAAACATGTATATGTAGCTTTAGGATAAATTTTTGTATTTATTTTTAAAGACCATTGATGCTCTCCGGGCAAATCAAATTCTTCCGAAAATTTAAATTTATCAAACATTGGCGAATTAAAATATCTCCCCCCTGTTAAAGGTTGCTCTTCTGACATTGGACCAGTCTTTAATGAAAAAGGATGTGCTATCATTCCTAATAGCGTCGTTTTCATAGCACCATTTTTCCCGATTATTGCATTAACTGGTTTATTAAAACTAATATCAACATCCTCAAACCCTCTAAATTTTTTTATACTAATTTGTTCGATTATTCTCATAAACACGCTCCTTATCTTAAGTTTATACAGATATCATTTTCTAACAAATCATCATTTGTAGGGCATACATCTCTAGTAGGAAAAATAATCAATTCACTTGCAACTCTTTTTTTTGCAACACTATAATTCAAATCATATTGCTTAATCTCATATCCATCATATATTCTCACAATTTCGGGAGCATTATCGTAAGTTATCATCCAATTACAATTAACATGCTCATCAATTAACTTTTCAATTCTTTTATGATCTTCTAATGAAAAATAATTCATATACAATTGTTTGCCTTTTTCAAAATATGGTGGATCAAAATAGATTAATGTTCTGTCACCATATTTTTGTATATAATTGACAATCAAACTATTAACATCCTTGTTGTATACCGTAATATCACGTTTACGTTCTCCTATTGCTTTCACTCTTTCCGCAAGGCTTTCTCTATTAAATCTAACATCTAATTTCCATTCCCCATCTTGTTTTTTTCCTCCAATAGGTCCACCATTTATAATTCCTGAACGATTAGTCCTATTCAAAAAGAATGTTGCAAAACCCAATTCAAAACTATATTTGTTAGAGGTTCTCAATATTTCTCTTTGCTTTTCCCACTCTTGAATATCTATTGGCACATTCATTATTTGTTCAACAAATCTACTATTTTCAGTAAGCACAGCTTTCCAAAAGGAAGCAACAGCCTTGTCATAATCATTAATTACGATATGATTAACCACGCCAGTAAAAAGCAACTCTAAAGCTATCCCTGCTCCACCAGCGAACGGTTCAATATAAGTGCCCCCACGCAAATCTAATTTATCAATCATATACTCCATAAATGGTGCCAATTTCCCCTTACCCCCTGGATATCTTAACGGTGAGTAATACATCTGTGTGCCTCCTTTCTTTACATAATATGAATAATCCTATACTTCTTTTGATTGATACACTTTTATATCAATAATTATACCAATACATTTACCAAATATCTACCACTAATTTTGACCAAAATGATTTTAAAGCTAACACCAATCCCAAGTAAAATTTTATTTACACTTTTGTATTTATAGTGTAATCCTTCCTTGATTTCCTCATTTAGGAACTCCCATAGTTCAATCCAGACTCTATCATACATCTATCATTGTCTGTATAGTTTAAAGCTGTGTCCTTGTGGTTTAATATCCAATTGGCACAACTAATGACAAAACGATATTCCCCCTATTTCTTTACTCCTTCTCATACCCCAATACCACAAGCAACTCCTTCAGGCTCCTTGGTTCATAATTCATATACGGCTGCATACACCCTACATTAATAGCAATAATATCCTTGTCCCCTTCACACTTAAATTCCGGATTTTCATTCATTTCCTTTAAGCATTTCTGAAAATAATCATCCTCAGCGGTTATATGTGTATGACCATAGAGCAGTATTACACCTCTATGCTGACCATTCCACATAAGTATCGGATAATGACTCATAACAACCTTATGGTTTTTGCCATTATATGAATCTCCCAGTTCCTTATAATCACATACATCATAAAAAACCTGTTTCAAACGATAATCAGATAAATCATCGTGATTTCCTTTTACCAGTATCTTTTTCCCTTTAAGTACAGACATAAAAGCAATCAGCGCCTCGCTTCTACCTCTCATACTAATATCACCCAGAATATAGACTGTATCCGCATTAGTTACTTTCCTGTTCCATTGTTTCTTTATATAATCATGCATCTGCTCAATGTTTTCAAATGGTCTTTTATCATATTTTTTTAACTGACTGTCACAAAACAAATGCAAATCGCTAATGTAATAGTTCATTCTTCTCATCTCCCATCTTCATATAGGTTACAATTACTGCAGTAAATTATAATAACCCATAATATGACACTAACATCATATGACTTAGCTGTCATTGTCCTTGTAGTTTAAACTATTTCTCTTTATCAATAAGAGGAAGATTTCTTCTGATACTTTTCTTTGCATTTACTAATATTTCACCTATGACATTCTTCTCATATTCGTTACAGTCATCAAAAATCAGTTTCAGCTCCTCCTGATAGTCCACAGTTTTGTCAACTACATTTCCAAATAGTACATCTGCCGTAGTGCCTAGTGCATACGCAATTCTATGTACAGTTTCAAGACTTGGTGTCCTGACTCCATTTTCTATCCTGCATAAATGCTGCGTAGAAATGTCTGCTACATTTGCCAGTTCTTCCTGCGTAATGCCTCTTTTCTTCCTTGCTTTTCTAATGTTAGTTCCGATCTCGCTGTAATCAAACTCCATTAGAACACACCTCCTAAAAATTTCGTTTAGTCTACAGACTAATTATTATCCTATTGGCTATTCTAAAAATAGTCTATAGCCTATATTATAGTATCATAATATCGTCTATAAGCCAAGAGGTGAAATAAAATGAATGATAATTTGAAAGAAATCGGATTAAGAATTGCACAAGCAAGAAAGAAAAAAAGTATGAGCCAAGCTGATTTAGCCGAAAAAGCTCAAGTTTCTATTTCTCACATAAGCGACATTGAAAATGGAAAGAAACAAATTGGGATTGAAATATTTATAAGAATAACCGAAGCTCTTAATGTTTCTGCCGATTGGCTGCTCCGTGCATCAAACAATGAAGTTAAGCAGATTCAAAGAAATGAGTTCGACGAACTGCTTTCTGACTGTACTGCTGCTGAACGAAAATCATTGCTCAGGATAATGCAGGATGTTAAGGAAGCCTTATTCAAATACAGAGATTCTATCTGATTTTACACAACTCAAACTTAATACTATCTCAAAATATGACCTGAATGCTTTGTAAAACTTAGCCTTCAGGCCATTATTTTTTTACCTTATTTCCACTATAGTATATTAATAACGTGGGCAAAAAGGAACTAATTACTATGAAGAAATTTATTTCAATAGATATGCAGGCAACCGGGAAACAGATAAAAAAGATAATGTTACAGCAAGGTTACACCATTAACGATATCAAAGAATACCTTTATTTGAAAAATCCCCAAGCCATCTATAAATGGTTCCGAGGAGAATCCATTCCAAAGATAGATGTATTATTTGCCCTAAGTAAACTATTCAATGTTCCTATAGATGATTTGATAATTGGTGAATCGCTTATTATAGATAATCAGAACGGAACAAATAAAGGAGCAAATGCAAATGAATGAAGTAGAAAAGAATGCTTTGTCTGTCGAAGACCAAAAAGCTAAGATTCGTCAACGATACAAAGGAATTGATACTGACCTGATTGACATAATTCCATGTATTACTCAAGAAGATTTTTACAATGATACAAGTGAAAAAAGAGTAGCTGTTTACGCACGAGTATCCACAGATGGAATTAATCAGACATCATCATATGAGCTTCAAAAAAATCACTATGAAGATATGATTAACAAAAGACCCGGCTGGACTCTTGTTGATATTTATGCTGATGAAGGTATTTCGGGAACTTCCTTGCAACACAGAGATGCATTCAAACGACTTATGCGTGACTGTGATGCAGGAAAAGTAGATATGATTATTACTAAAAGCGTATCCAGATTTGCCCGTAATATTGTCGATTGTATTGATAATGCCAGACATTTGCGTGCCCTCAATCCACCCATTGGCATATTCTTTGAAACGGAAAGTATTTATACCCTTAAAGAAGATTATGAAATGAGTCTTGCCTTTGTCTCAACTATGGCACAAGAAGAAAGTCACACTAAATCAAAAACAATGGAGCGTTCCATTGATATGCGATTTGGAAGAGGCTTATTTTTAACTCCTGTTCTTCTTGGTTATGACCACGATGAAGATGGAAATCTTATCATTAACGAAGAGGAAGCCAAGACAGTTAGATTAATCTTTTTTATGTACCTGTATGGCTATTCTACAGGGCAGATTGCTGAACAGTTAAATATATTGCAAAGACCTACCAAGCTGAATAATACAAATTGGACTGCATCTACCGTTTTAGGAATATTACAGAATGAGCGAAGATGTGGAGATGTGCTTGCAAGAAAAACATTTACCCCTAACTTCCTTGACCATAAATCAAAGAAAAATGTTACACAGCGTACAAAATACTATCAAAAGAATCATCACGACGGAATCATTTCAAGAGATGATTTTATAGCAGTTCAAAGAATGATACGAAATGCAAAATATGGTCATAAAGGATTTCTTCCAGAATTAAAGGTAATATCTGAAGGTTCGTTGAAGGGATTTGTATCTATCAATCCAAGATGGGCTGCTTTTAAAGCTGATGACTATAAAGCAGCTTCTGCCTCAGTATTTGGCGAAGGCAAAATAAACGATGACCTGATGGTTGAAGTTAATGACGGAGACTTTAATATGACCGGGTTTGAAATTGTAAGATCTCAATTCCTTAATTTTGCAAATAAAGTTAGCGTTACCATAAGTTCACATAAATTGAAGTTCAGTGCGGAAAGTGTCCGTAAACTAAACTCTCATTACATCGAGCTATTTGTTAATCCAGACCTCGGTTTACTTGTTGTTAAAACCGCAAAGGAAACTGACAAAAATGCCGTTATGTGGTCAAGAATATTTGAAGACAAAAAACAACCAAGAGAAATTGCCGGATCTGCTTTCTTACCAAATATCTTTGATTTGTTTGAGTGGGACAAAAACTGCAAATACAGACTAACCGGAAACAAACATTCTTCTGAAAACGAGGACATTTTAGTTTTTGATACTAATGATGTTGAGATTCTCATTCCTATCACCAGCAAGAATGAAGATGTCGAAGTTTTTGACAAAGGATGCTTTGACGAAGATGTAACACCTATAGGTAGTAAAACAAATGTTATTGCTTACCCTAATGATTGGGATAAAGCATTCGGAAAACAATATTACAAACATAAGCAAGCCAATGAACGCTTTGCTTCATTAATTAATTCAGGCACAACGGCTTCTTATAACCCAGAACCGCTTAATGTTACAGAGCCTTCTGAGGTAAAAGAATCAATAAATGTACTAATAGCATCAATGCAGGAGGCACAAAATGAGTTCAAGTAAAGCAAAATCAGATATTGAAATATATGAAGATAGCAGTTTTAGTTATGATGGTTTTCAGGTTGTAAGGGGAGAATTCTTTGCACATATTTACGAACCATCATTCTCTTTTAATAACAACAAGGTATATGTGAATATGGCTTGCATTAAAAAACTTCCAGAATATGACTACATTCAGATTTTGGTGAATCCGGATACAAAAAAGTTAGCTGTAAGACCTTGCAAAGAAGATGAAAAAGACTCTTTTCGTTGGTGCTCTGCAACTGAAAAAAGAACTCCCAAACAAATTACATGTAAAATGTTTTACGCCAAAGTAATGTCACTAATGGGTTGGAGTTCATCTAATAGATATAAACTTTTAGGCAAATTGATTAGAGCAGGCAATGAGCTTCTATTTGTATTTGATTTGGAATCTCCTGAGATATATGAATCAAAGGTAAAAGGTGATGATACTGTTGTCAAATCGAAAATCCCATCATACTCAGAGGATTGGAAAAATCAGTTTGGCGTTTCCGTTTCAGAGCATAAGTCTAAGATACAGATTGAAACATTTAAAGGCTACCATGTATTTGCACTGCAAAATGAACCCAAAGGTAAGAATACTGTGCAAAAGAATATGAAGACCAATCCTGGAAATGAGGTAGAAAATGATGGAAAACCATATGAACAATTATCCTTTAATGAAACTGAGGGAACCCTCTCTCCTTCTGGACCTACAGAACAATCTGATTCGTATACATCGCAATACGCTCAGCCTGTTAGGTAATCCGGAATATATTCAAATATTGGTTAATCCAGACACAGCCTTAATAGCCATAAGAGGTTGCAATAAGGATGATTACCGTTCAGAGCGAATCCGTTGGGACACATTAAGAGACAATAACAAGAGTTGTGAATTTTACAGCAAATCTTTAATAGAGACAATACGAAAAGTCTTTTTCAACAATATTGACACACACAAGTATCGCATTACCGGGAAATATGTAAACAGTGAGAACCTTACATTATTTAACATTAATGCTCACAAAATTATGCAGGAAGATGAGGAATTTTAAATGGATACAGAACCTAACCTTTATACATTATTAGTCGATGAAGACTTTAAGAAAATGTTTGTGCCTGTTACTGACAAAATAAAAGAGCCTATTAAAAATAATCTTCTTAAACACAAGGAAGTTCCCAGCATAAAAGTTTGGAAGAAAATAATAGTAGACGGATATGCCTTATATACTGTCTGCCATGAAATGAACATACCTTTTCTTTGCGAAGAACTATCCTTTTTAAATAAATATGAAGCCGCTGCATATATAGCCATTCAATCAATCAACTCGAAACAAATCAATCCGGAACGCAAAAAATATTGTGTCGGTAAATTGTTTAATTCCCTTAAAAGTTTAGGTGCAGCAAATTTTCGTTTTAACTGTGCAGAGCCTTCAGATGAAGAACGTAACACATCACATTTCAATATAAGCAGATGGAGAACGGCATATCTTTCAGGATACTCAACTGTATCTCTAAATACCATATACCGCCACAGTCACTATGCCACTGCAATAGATAACATTTATCGGCTATGCCCGGAATTTGCATATGAAATACTAGATGGTATGTTTTATCTTTCTCATCCTAATACTCTTAGAGTATCTTCTTTATCCGAAGAAAGTATAAAACATTTGTATGCAACAACAGACAAGCATCTGTATGATCGTTTTATGCATGAAAAAATAAATGGATATGAAGAAGCGGACAATACAAAAAAGAAGATGAACCGGCGAAACTCTTCTATTGCAATAAAGCAGATGCCAAAATATGATCCTGATGCTGATTTTTCAAGCATTTCATTCACAATAAGCGCATGGTTGAACCAACTCGAAAGGTTAATTACAACCGCTCGTTTTAACGAAGCCTCCACTTCTGCCCTCTGGAAGCTTGAGCAACAGCTCACACAATTAAAAGACACATGTGAAAAAATATTAAAAAGAATCGAGGAAGAATATGATGAATAGCTACACCGATGAAAAAGATTACTCTCGTTTTGTTCCTAATGCTCATTTTGAGCTGATACCAATAAAAAATCTGGTATCTAATCAGGATTATCAGAGAAATCTCTCTATAAAACATGTTGAAAGAACTGCTAAGAATTTTGATTTGTATCAGATTAATCCTGTGAAAGTAAGCAGGCGTAACGGCGTAAATTACGTATTTAATGGTCAGCATACCATTGAAATAATAGCACTTATATCTGAATCCAGAGAAACACCTGTGTGGTGTATGGTCTATGATGACCTCGAATATAAGCAAGAGGCTGATATCTTTGCCAATCAGATGAGATACACCAAACCTCTTTCAGCTTATGAAATATTTATGGCAAATATTGAAGCAGATAATGATAAACAGATACTTATTAAGTCTTTGGTGGAAGATTATGATCTCTGTATTACCAGCAAACCTCAACCTGGTGGTATTTGTGCTATTGCAACGGTGGAAAGGATATTCGACAAGTATGGTGCCGATATTCTTGAAACTACTCTGCGACTCATAATCGGTACATGGGAAGGTGTTCCCCAATCATTTTCTGCTAATATGTTAAGCGGTATTTCAAGATTAGTAAGCTGCTATGGTAATGATTTGAAAGAGAATATATTTAAAGAAAAACTAAGCCGGGTTTCCTGCAAAGAAATCAGCAGACTCGCCAAAGATCGCAGAAATGGTTCTCTTGGATATTCCGAAGCGATCCTTCAAATATATAATAAAAAGAATCAAGCAAATCCTTTGCGTCAAAATAAACTATATTCGTCAAACAATAAGGTTTCCAATCCTTTAACAGATGAAGATAGCTACATAAACACTAACTACGAAACAGAAAATGAAGGACCAATTGATGGTCAGCTTGACTTTCTGAATTTAGACTAACTACTATGGAGCGCATAAATGAATAACTACGATAACTTAGATGTAAATTTTTATAAAATAAAGACAGTGCGTTCATATGCTGAACACTTAAAAATACTTCTTGAAGCAGAACTTGATGATGTGACGATAAATATACGAGAAGTTTATAAGAATAATGATTCTCATCTGACAGGTCTTATATTCATCGAAAAAAATAATACACTTTCGCCTACATTATATGTCAATGACTGTTTTGAAGGTTACAAGCATGGTATTCCCCTCAAAGCATCTGCAGCATATCTGAAAGCTGTTTATCTTTCCACAAGAGGCACAAAATTTCTTGAAACAGATATGATTTATGACTTTGATAAATGTAAATCTAATATATTCTACAAGCTTGTAAACAGAAAAGCTAATGCCAATCAGCTAAAAGAAATACCATATATACCGTTTCTTGATTTGGCAATAATCTTTAATATAAACATTAAGGATTGCAATGAAAACAATGCCAGCGTAAGAATAAACAAAGAACTGATGAAAGTCTGGAATATACAGGATGTTAATTTACTGTACAAATATGCTCAAAGAAACACAGAGACCATATTTGGCTATACTGAAATCAAATTGACCGATTTGGTTGAGCAATTAAGCGAAAACTATGATTTATCCGATGAGATTGATATTTCTGATTGTGAGGATACAGATATGGTTGTAATCACAAATAAATATAAAAATAGTGGGGCAAGCTGTATTTTGTACAACAATATTCTGCGACACTTATATGATATAATGGATGGCGAATACTTTCTCTTACCATCTTCCATACATGAATTTATAGCTATACCTTACACTGACGATACAGACGGCAAATACATACAAGATATGCTTCAATCGGTAAATCGCGACTGCCTTCGATATGAAGAAATCCTGTCTAATAATATATATTATTATAACAGCATCACTAATCAATTAGAGATTTTTAAAGATTAAGTGTGTATAAAACTATTCTTATCTCTTTTCTGTAGAACTTGCTAAAGCAATTTACCCATATCACAATTATATTGTGATATGGGCGGTCTGTCACTGTCCTTGTAGTTTAATATTATGCTGTTTTTATCTTTAGTTGTCTGATAAGCGCCTCATCAATCTTTTCCATAACTCCGGACTCAGGATCAATTTTACCTTTTCTCGCATCAATATTTCTCCGATCAATTGTTGTAAGCTGTTCTATGAGTATTGTTGAATCCTGTTTAAGATAACCTAATACCTGGTCAACTTTAAGCTCCACATGAACCGGAACATGTGCCTTTTTCTTTTTTGTTGTAAGCGGGGCTACTATTGCAACCGGACAAGTCGGATAAGTTCCAATAACCACACATGGTCTATATCCTGACTGTACCGAACTTCTCCCATGATTTTCAAGCTCAATATTTATAATATCACCTTTTTTCAACTCTTTCATTATACCAAACCTCCCATAGCCTTTTTCCCCAATGTCAATTCTCCAGCATCAACAGTAATGAATCTTCCTCCAGCAGCTTCTACCATTCCTACTTTCATATACATATCTATAATATCAGCTGCCACGGCACATCCATTAACTACAAGAATACCATCAACTGTTTTATTAATTATGCTGCCTAGCATCATATTAAACTGCTTATTTGCCTCGTATTGTCCAAGCACACTCCTACGAAGCAATTTCTTAATTACGATATTATGTGCTTTAGCATATTCTTTAATGTAATTTAGCTGCTTATTCTCCTTTGCGTAAGCTGTTCTCATATCACCATCCGTCGCCAGATACACATAACAATTTATTGGTTCACAATTAACTTTCTTCTTTTTCATAAGTACCTCCTATGCCGGAATCTTTTTAATCATATCCATAAAAATATTTGTCAAATAATGTTTCTGTGGTTCATTTAATTTATTAAGTTCCTTATCTATAGATAACTCCTCATTATTACTAACTCCCAAAATACTGTTAGCATCCACATTAAAAACAGTCATTAACGAAAACAACAAATCCAGACTCATCTTTCTACTTCCAAGTTCCATCTGAACTATATGTGAAGCCGACTTATCGACTGCTTCAGATAACTGTTCTATGGTCCAATGATTCTGTTCTCTCATTATTCTCACATTCTGACCTACTGTAAGTCCGTCATATACCATATGCACACCTCACTAACATTCATCAGAATAATTATTGAATCTGGCTGTCATAGTTGCCAGGTCAAATATAATCACACCCATACCATTAATGCGGTCAATCATAGCTTTTAAATCAGGAATATTGGTTGTAAGGTCATATACATCCTCAACAACAAGCACCTGATATCTTCCAGTATCAAGATATTCAAGCAAATCACAGATAGCATCTCTGTCAATTGATTTAGAATAGCTGTCATCTAAAAGGGCATGATTACAGTCAACACCTGCTTTGTTAGCTAACTTTCTAAGTGCAATTGCCTGTCTCTCTACATTTTCTACACTCATCATTGATTTTATGAACAAAAGTCCGTTAAGTACTTCTTTACCGTTATAATTTGTCATTTTGAATTCCTCACTTTATCTTTATTTGTGAGAAATATGCGCATATTCTCTAATCAAGAGCCTTACCGGCAGCTCGTTGACTATGGTTATATGATACTTGAATATGCTTTAGTCTTACAGGAAGCAACTCTACGGGTATAATAGAAAAAATCCGTAGTAACACTACGGATTGGGCAGAAAAAATATTTTATATTAATCCTCTCATTGCCATTATCACCCTAATCTCCTGTTCCGTAAGTACCATTGTTTTCACTCCATATGCAAGATACTCTACAGAACATTCAAGTGTAGTCGCCATAATCCCAAACAAATCAACTGATACACCATTCTTACCACGCTCAATACTGCTCATACCATCTGCTGATATTCCTAACTTTTCTGCAAGCTGTGCCTGTGTCATCCCAGCCCTCTTCCTCATTTCCTTAATTCTCTTACCGCTCTCTACAATATCATAATACATAATTGACTCCTTTCTCGGAGCCATCAAAACGATAACAGCGATATTGTAGCGTAATACAAAAAGAGCCATACAAAACATACAGTAAAGATATAGAATCTACATTTAAATAGACTTCTATTGTCTTTAATACTGCTACCGTTTTGTATGACTCCTGATGCTCGACCACATCTCCAGTTCCAACAAACTCTTGATACCTGGCACAGCCTCACACGCTCGACCACGGTCCCGCTGTCCATTCCAAATATCTCATCAAAATATTTAGTTGTTGCTTGATTTCTTTCCTCTAAACCTACTCACTTTAGCGTAGTAATTTATTTGCCTTTTAACAAGGCCTGAGTAATTCTCCTCTTTGCTTGTCCCTTCAACAGATAATAATAGCTGTCCGTTACTTATTGTAATCATAAGGTCTTTCTTACAGGTCGGACATTTCTGCTTTGTATTGGTATTATCTGATTCAAATAAAAATGTGTCGCAGCAGGGACACCTCACTGCCATACTAATACTTTCTTCCATCGAACGAATCCTCCTATGAATAAACATAACAATTATCCCAGCATATAAGCTGATGTTTATACATTCAGACGGATCAGGGAAAGCGAATCCGTTGATGAATATACCATAACAAGCGAGTTCCGATGTACTGAAGCTGTACCGCTGTTATGAAGTTCAATTGCACTTTGCTTCATTGTAATAGTGATTTGCTGATCTTTTATCTCTCTTCCTCCATAAATGTATGTACTGCTCTTAATAATGATAATTACTGCATTTCCAGTAATTAGTTATTGACAATAAGTGCAGGTTATTGTATTATAAGTGCAGATAAATTTCACCTCTTTGCGAGTTTTATTATAGTGTAGTTAATCTGCACTGTCAACTATTATTTTTAATTTTTCGGAATGGTACTTGTTACCCCTTAGAAATGGAGGATTCTTTATGACATTCGGTGAAAGAATTAGAGAATTACGAACACAAAAAGGCTTAACCCAGCCGCAACTTGCCGACAGCATTGGCGTTTCCGTCAGAACAATCAAAAGCTATGAACTGGGAACCAGTCTGCCTAAAACAAGAGAAACATATCAGAAGCTTGCAGAATTTTTTGATGTTAATATCAATTATCTTCTGGCTGAAGATGAACAATTCATATTAGAAGCCGGAGCTACCTATGGCTCACGAGGTAAGCAGCAGGCTCACGCACTTATTGCTGAAGTAAGTGGATTATTTGCCGGCGGAGATATAGCAGAAGAAGATATGGACGAAATGATGAAAGCCATTCAGGATGCATACTGGATTGCAAAAGAAAAGAACAGAAAATACACACCTAAGAAATACTCTGACAAAAAGGAAAAATAATAAGGTGGAAAATTTGTTTTATGTGTCCTAATAATGGTACACATATTTTGCGATACTATGCTGTGTAGAGATATGTCATCTCTTAACATTACCCCAAGAAGGAGTGATTTTATGCAGATTCCAATCAGCGAAATTGTGCTTACAGCCAATAAGCTGACAGAAAAGTATGGTACTCGTAATCCATATGAACTGGCTGATACACTTGGCATTACCATTATGCCACGCCAGTTTGCAAGTCAACTTGGCGCATATACAAAGATACTAAATAACAGATTTATATTTATAAAAGATGGCTTAGACAGAAATCTTGAAAAAATAGTAATTTACCATGAACTCGGTCATGACAGGTTACATCAGGCACTATTAGCTGAAAATGGTGTTTTCAAGGAATTTCACCTTTTCAATATGGCTCTGGACCGTATGGAATACGAAGCCAACATATTTGCTGCTCAGATAAGCATCACCGATAATGATATTCTTGACCTTATATACCAGGGATATGACAGTCACCAGATTGCAGCAATACTTAATTCCGATGTTAATCTTATCGGTCTTAAAAGAGATATTCTGTGCTCACAAGGGTATAAGTTTAACCAGTTGGACCACGATAATAGGTTTCTTAGTTCGGAAAGATATGGGTATTAGTAGAAAAGCCAGCCCTGAGAAAAGCTGGCCTTTCTCGTATTTTATTTATATCACTATCCCATTGATTACCATGAATTATGACCTTTAAGTTTACGGACATTATCTACCAATCTGTCAAACGATACTATTTTCAAATTTTGCATTTCATAAATTAATTGGCTTCTTAGCTCTGTCGCTCTTTCGTCCATATATTCTCTTCTACTAACTACAAGATAGTAATATATCCTACTTGTTGGTATATCAATACCGTAACTATACAAACCACAATTTTTCATAAAAAAGTCTTTATTACTATCCATCCATCTTTTCCAATCCCGTATTTGTGTTATTCCCTTCCTAACACTTTCAGCCTCCGTATTAGATGACTTCAAAATGAAATCCGTATTGGCATCTTCAAATTCAACTAATACAATACTATATCCGTCTGAATTTTTGCCTATCAACATATAATCTGCAATATAATCTGTGCCAAGCTTTTGCTCTGGAAACAAGTATGCGTCATGATGTCCAAAATTATAGTCCAAGAAAATCGAACCAGGTATGAACCATTTCTTATTTTCTTTAATATATCTTTGAAAATCCTGTTCACTTGTAGATTCTGAGAGTATATCCGAAAACTTAGCTGATTCTTCATCAAAATTCAGATCCCGAAATTTTCTAAAATGTAAATAATTATTGGGAAACATTGATCTTTTGTGCCATAGAAAATCTCTAACACTTTTGTCAGGATGTGAAAAGCGAGGAAAACCTCTATTACTTTTTAATCCCGGTCTGTTTGCATATTCAGTTTCCTGCTTAAGTGCTTCTTTCTCTTCATCAGTAAATACAAGTGTATAATCTCTTTCATATAGATTCATTAATATTCTTACCTTCCTTTATCTCCAATATTTCTTATATGCTTCCATAACTGCCCTCTGTATTTCATCTCGAAAATGTTTTGGAGCAATCACCTCACACTGACTGCCATGAGCTAATACCCATTCACGCATTACTGATGAAATACAATTAATTTTAACCAATACTTTTTCATTGTCAGATTTTATCACAGTCAAATCATTTCCAAATGCCTCAATCAGTAATTGCCACAAGCATCTGTCACATTCTATGTCGTACCGCTCCACATTTTCTCCATTCTGATAAATGTAACGCTCAGCATACTGACCGGGATTGATTCCACCAAATATCATATCGACATTTCGCTCTAAAATCGCAATGTCTTTCAAATAGTCAATTCTGTAATGTGTTAGTTCTTCTCCATCTTCTGGTTTTGCCAATATGTAATAATTTCCCAAAGCCCACATGGTAGCATACGGGCTAATCACAATAGGACTATCCATACTTTTAACTAACTCGATATCCATATTATATTCCAACAAGTGCACCTCCACTTTACATCCCTGGTTGATTGCAATGTTTAAGGTGTCAATATTATAAAATAGCTGTTTATTCAATACTTTTCGCTTATTCTTTACAAAAACGGTTTTTTGGAGCATTCTTCCTTGAAATACACTTTGCGTATCAATAAGTTTTCCTATAATATCCTTGCTGGTTTCTTCTTTTATCATATCGGATGCTGCTACTGCATCACATAACAACCTGACTTCAGATGGCTCAAAAGATCTGTCTATCAGATAATATCCTTCTCTGTTATCGGTATATCCTTCAATATCAATCCCCATACTTCTTAGGGCATCTATATTTCTATAAATCGCCCTTCGCTCCATATCCACATCATAGATTACTTTCAATTTTTCCCTGATTTTCTCAGCAGAAATAATGTGGTTTTCATCAGAATACTTCTTTAATATCTCATATATACAAAGTATGGTTGCTTTTTGACTGATCATCAAATTCCTCCAATCATTACTTCAATATCATTATTATACTGAGTGCAAATAAAAATAGCAATCACTCGGTGTACCATTTTTAGCACAGCGGCAGGCACACATTTTGTCATTCCTATTTGCTATAGTAATTACATCAAAACCAAAGGAGGATGCAAAACATGCATATACCACACATAGAGCAGGCTTATGAAAAGATAAAAAATACCTGTGACAGTAAGCTGAACCAAATATATCCTATCAAAATACCAGAGCCAGTGAACGCACGATACCAAATAGAACTGGAGTACTTAAAAACATCAGATTATCTGGATGACTTTGAAATCTTCCGATGTCTGAATATTGAAGCTGCTAAATGTTCTCAAGTGCTGTCAATGAGAGGAACAATTACAAGCTCATACATTATCTATCTTCTTGGTAATTCATTGCTTAATCCACTTCCTACTCATTATTACTGTCCAAAATGCGGACACTATGAAACCGTTGATACGAAATTGTTTTGTATTGATCTTCCGGAAGAAAAATGTCCAAAATGTCAAACAAATCTAATTGCAGATGGATTTAATCTCCCGGTAGAAGCTGTCTGGGGTCTGGACGGAAAAAAGACTTTATCTTTTGATTACAATATATCAGAAGAATTTATTCCATTCGCAAAAAGAGTGTTACAGACATTATATCCTCAACATGTAATTGCTCCCCTTGGACTCTGCAACAGACCGGCGGAAGAAAAAGTGATTGAAATGAAACATTCTGGTTTTCTGATTCTTCCTGAAGGTCGAAATATGGAAGACTATCCGGAAATGACTGGTTTCTTAGAAGATGGCGAATTATGTCTGTCCGGAAATATTCTGGATATCGAGAATAATTATATGCACAGAGTTTTATTATTACAAAACAAATTCATGGAACAGTTAATTGCAATGCAGCGGAAAACCGGCATTTATGCAAATGAAATATCACTTCAGGAACTACACACACTTAACTGGAATGATATAAATAATTCATCAGCTTTGACAGACGCAGAATCCTATTTATTCCGCACAATAAAGCCAAAAACCTTTTTTGATATGGTGTGTTTAGATGCAGCCAGTCATAATACATACAGTAGTAAAGATTATTCCATCCATGATGGTAACTACTATTCTCTACCAACTCTTTTTGATAAACCGGAGTTTAAAAAATACCCTTGCTATACACGGGAGGATTTCTTCGATGAACTTTTAAAAATGGGAATTAATTTGGAAAAAGCATATGAAGTAGCAGAATTTATTAGAAAAGGCAAACAGAACTCCACTATGCAGAAATTTATTGACCAGTTTGCTTCATTTGATATTCCTAAAGATTTTAAATCCGTTGCAAAAGAATATCTATATCTGTTTCCACGCTCGCATTCTGTAGAGTATATGTTAATATACGCAAAACTTGCTTTCTATGCAAAGAAAGACAGCCGTGCTTTTAGCAAAATTGTGTTTAAACGATAACTAATATATACAAGGGTTAAAATCCATATATCTCTAAAATAAATCATTAATTATTATCGCCGGTCGCTGAACAAATAAATTCAGTCAACGACCGGCATCGCTATCATTACTACATAGCCATATAAAACTGAATAATAATATTTAAAAAAAGTTCTTTTCACATATGTTGAACATTAATGCAACATCTCATATAATTCATATAATTGAACCGCATCATCTGTCATTAACAAATACGTCTTCGAACCATATTGTATTTCAAGACCATCTGAATACGGCATTATTGCCGATATTGAAGTATGTCGCTTGTCAAATCCTTTGGTCTTTTCAACAAATATTGTTCTTTTACTTGTCACATACAACATTCCTGTATAAGCACTTCTCTCCTCGTGTTCTCCAACCTCTTTTTTCCAAGAAATTCCACTTCCCCATCTATCACCCTTAAATAATCCAGGCATAGATGCTCCAATGGATTTTCGCAAATAATCTTTTACAACTTTTCTATCAATCAACTGCACCTTACTATAAAAATAACACTTTTCACCCGGCTGCAAATATATATCATCCGTATAAATTTCCGGAAACTTGTCATGCAAAGAAGATATTTCTGTAGGTGTACTCTCGAATATATCATCAAATGAACTATTTAAACCTTTGTTGCATTTTTTATGTACACCACTTCCTGTAGGTTTCTTATTCGCATAATAATCCTTTTCTTTCTCTTCCATTGCTCTCTGCCTACTTTCCTCGCGTTGCTGAGCAGCTCGTTCCGGAATCGGATTACTTTCACTCTGTTTTGGACGAATAGAAGCCAATTCATCCATTAAATCATCATATTTTGAGTTATCATTCGTCACAAAAACACCTACTTTCTATAAACTACACACTATATCAGACAATTCCTGAGCCATAATTTCTATATCTTCTATAGAATTATCCATACCAAGACTAATTCTTATTGTTCCCCGTGCATATTTCTTAGGAACATCTATAGCTCTTATAACATGTGAAATTTGCGTATTCACAGAATCACATGCAGACCCAGTCGCTACTTCTATGCCTTTTAAATCTAATCTATGCAATAGTACTTCGCCATCCAAATCTGCTATTGATAATGATATATTACCAGGGTTCTTATTTGTCGAACCATTTACAATGAAATCAATGTTATTTTTTTTCAACTTATCCAAAAACAACCTCTCTAATAAAAAAAGATATTTACTGTTCGCTTCTATACTCGACACATTTTCCTTCAAAGCTTCTGCCATACCAACGATACTTGCCACATTTTCTGTTCCTGCTCTTTTTCCTAACTCTTGGCTTCCCCCAGTAATTAGGGAATGTATTTCAACACCGTTTTTTACATACAAAAAACCTACCCCTTTGGGTCCATTAAATTTATGTGCTGAAGCCGACAACATATCAATATCTAATTCTTTAACATCAATTTCAATATGACCTACTGCCTGAACAGCATCCGTATGAAATAGCGCACCATACTTATGAGTCACTAAAGCAAGTTCTTTTATATTTTGGATTGTACCAATTTCATTATTAGCAAACATAATGGACACAAGTGCAATATCATTTCCCATCTCTTTCTCAAGTGTGTCCGTACTAACCAAGCCATCCTTACCAACAGGCAAGTAGATAACTTCAAAGCCCAGTTTTTCCATCACCTTGCATGAATTTAATATTGCATGATGTTCAATGCAACTTGTGATAATCTTTTTTCTACTAGTATCACTTGAGAACAAAACATTTTTAATTGCCCAATTGTCTGACTCTGTTCCTCCGGATGTAAATAAAATCTCATTTGGAAAAGAACCTATTGCAGTTGCTATCGTTTCTCTTGCATCTGCAATAGCCTTTCTGGGCACTCGTGCCGAAGAATATAATGTCGATGGGTTCTTATAACTATCCTGCAAATATGGCATCATAACAGCTAATGCTTTATCCGATAATTTAGTTGTAGCAGCGTGATCAGCATATATCTTTTTCATATTACTCAAATAACTTACATCCTTGCTCTTTAAATTCTTCTATCTTATCCATAATATCTTGCTCAGTAACTCCAAGGTATTCTGCCAGACATCCAATACAATAATAAGATTCTATTTTTTCGCCTAACAATTTTTGATTTATACCAATTGCATCCTTTGACAAATTCTCGCTACCGCATGATATACAATCTTTTTTCATCATAAATCTTTTACTGTCAGCTGTGGTACTGACTTACCTCCAAATTCTTCAGGATCTAAGATACCCAACTGAATCTTTATTATCCCTCGCATTTCCATTGCTGGACGCAAACAAAATAAATTGAATTCTCTAGCTGAAATGTCCTCTGGTTTTCGCACATTTGGATACAGAAGTTTCATATATGCTGTAGCAATACGTTTAATTGCTTCCGTATCTCTTGTATCAGATTTATCCGGCACATCAACTAACGCATCTACAACTGCTCTATAACTAGGGTCGTCCCTAAGTGCATGCATAATTGTTGTAAAATACTCTGAATTAAGTGCCCAACCACAAATCTTCAAATCATCGGTCATTCTAGGAAGATCCCATCCTTTCAAAAATCCATGAAATCTATCAATCAAAGCACTCTCATGAAATACCGTCGGCAATTCAGAAAACATATTTTGATACTCATTCATGTTATTCGCAGAAATGTTACCTAATAAAATGATACCTGCATCAGCAGCTCCCTCATGATTTCCTACAGTATACTTACCATTTTCCATATAACCTTTTAATGCGCCACGCATTTCATCTACATCCGTAAAGTTAATTGTCTGTACTTCATCTAAGGCCACATAGTCATGTCCAAAAACAAGACCTTCCTGTCTTCTTGAAATATCATAAAACATTTTTGCACGAGACATTGTTCCACCTGATGACAACCATCCAAAACGGCTAACCTGACCAAACAGATATGATTTTCCTGTTCCTTTAGGGGCAAGCTCAATCAAGTTCAGCCTTTTTTCTACAAATGGCAATAGTCTTGTAATCATTGCTAATTTTTGATTGCGGTTATCATATCCATCTGCATTATAATCAATGGCACCAAGAACAATATCTATCCATTCATCTAAAGTAAATTCTTCTCTTGCATATTTAAAATCATCTAAATCAACTGAGTATGGACAAAAATCCTTGAAGCTTACTAGTTTTATTTTCCCTGGCTTTTTATCTTCTGGAAATTGATAGCCTAATTCTACAATTCCCCAATTTTCCTCAGCTCTGAGTAAGGCTTCTCCATACATTTCCCATGTATTTCGTGGTATAACAGTCTCCTTAAAACTCAAACCAAAATCAGGCAATGCAAAGGAGATATCTCCTGTCTTAATGTCAATCTCTATAGATATTTTAGCCAGAAACTTCACTTGTTCTTGATAATTTACTATTCGATTTTTTATTGCTTTCCAATCTTCTTTTTTAGGAATAAATTCTTTTATGAAACCAGTTGCTCCTTCAATCTCAATGACTCCATCATCATCTTGAAATCGTTTCAATACCCAATCACGCATAAATGAAGGAAGTTTAAATGAAGAGATAAAATTACTCTTCTTCAAGTCCTTATATACTACCATCTGATCAAAACAATCTCGGAGTCTTTCTAATACTGGTCTGTCCAAATCATTATATTCAAATTCACTCATCAGATGCACCTCCTAAACTACTATCTATGCGAATAAGTCAACTTCTTGTCCCATAGATTTTTGTATCTTGAATTTTAGTGATACCGATAAACTGGTATCTCCATCATATATTTCCGCTATGTATTCCCTGCTTCGTTTCAATTCTGGCATTACAAATTTCGCATGCTTTTGGTCTGCTACAAATTCACCATCATAAAATGTCTGACCAACAAGTATTCTTGGTTTATTCATAGGCACATTACAATATAATGTCAATGTTGCTACATCCTTTTGCTTAAGTATAATTATTGGATCGGTGAAACAATACTCAATATTCGCCGGTTTTCTACTAAGCGTAATAACAGGAACAACAACCTCTTCTAATGTTGCTCCACCATGAACTTCCACATTTGCCTTTCTACCACCTCTAAACCGTTCATAATTAGCAAGAATTGCAAATCCATCTTCATATGCAGCATACGGAATATGTGGATTATCCTCTGTCGGACAACATCTTCCACTATGCTGTGCTTTTTCATCAAGCTCTAACAGCGAAGAATTCTCATGTCCATAAATAACAGCTAATCTGCTTGCCCCGTGATCCGAAACAATAATTGCCTTAGTAATAGTTTCCTGAACCAATAATGATTGAATTCTCCTCAATTCTGCATCTATTATTTCTAATTCCCTAAAAATATGAACAGGTTCTTTTATCTTTTCATAATCATAAATCTGACTGTGATGCTTTAATTCATCTAACTCATCAATTTTTCTATATTTCCCACCAAAATACTGAATAAACTCTTTATTTTTTTCTGTTATTGACGGAAGTTCACAATGTCCTATCGACATTTCAACAATTAGTCCATACTCTTCACATTTTGCCTTAATAAAAGATAAATACTCTACTCCCAAAGCATCAAAAAAGAATAATTCTGCATTCTTTTTTTCTAATTGAGATATAATACTACTTCTTGGACGTAGCTTATTATATGGTCTTTCTATTGCAAATTCGTTAATTGTATTTTCAAACGACGGATGAATCCTATTAGTTATTTTCTGCACCTTATATTCTTGGAAATACTGTGTTAATATATCTCGCAAAGCAATATCTGAATCAGATACTTTGGTATTCACGCCATCAAATGAAAATTTCCTCAAATATAAGTCTAAAGCAGGTGAAAAGTGTTTTGCAGCCGAATACAACTCCTCTTCCGTATAATCATAAATGCACAAGCATCTAATAAACTCAAATTCTTCCGTCTCACTCCGATCAGTCAAGTAATATACCGCATCTTTTTCATGTTTACCTAACTTCTCACAATATCTTGCAATCAATGGCAACTGTTCTGGAATACGCTCAAGTAATTTTCTTCGCTCAATATACATCTTTTCAAAGTTTGGATTTACAATATCTTCATCTGCCAAATCTAAATAAATATGTTCTTCGAAATCACTTTCATTTTTGCTATTTTCTAATACCTTTTGCAGATACTTATTAGTAGTTCCATTGGATTTCATCGCAAGCCAATAAAGCCAATGTTTATTCGGCTCTTTCTGCACATCAATTTCCTGTATTACATGTTCTAAATTTGACGAAGTACCAAATTCGTCATAAATAACACCTGAAAATGATTGTTTATCTTGCATTTTACTACTAAGCCAGTTCCACTGTGCTTCTGTTCCATAGTTTTTTTCTGTTGCACCAGCAATTTCAGAATACTGTTTTGCTAAAGTTTCGTATATTCCATCAGACTCTACTACCTGATACATAGCTTTTGAAAAGAAAGCTTTGCTAAATCCAGTTTTTACAGGAATAACTCTATGCTCATTTAATTGTACCTCTGTCATCTTTTCCAAATAAGATAACAGATGTTTTATGTTCTCCATTGCAAAAGGCATGTTTTGTGAATTTTCTTTCAAAAGTGTAATTTTCGGAAGTGGCGATTCCTCGCTATTGATTAGTATAGTTCTTACTGCAATCCTCGGATCTCTCTTCTCAAATTTTTCAATATACCTCCTACAATAACAGAGGATAATCAAGGCATGACCGCTAACCGATTGCCCCAAAACAGCATCCACATGCTCTTCTAAATCACTTTCACTTTTTAGCATCATTGCTTGTGCACTTCCAATAAGTACATAATCCCCTATACCCGATATACTAGAAACACAGGCTTCAACATCAGGTAATCCATTTTTCTGGCAACTATCCGAAACATAATTACACTCTTTTGTTTTATCTGCCTCTAATCTTTGTATTATTTCACTATATATTCCGATATTTTCTGTATCTAATATAAGTGGATATCCTGTGCTTTCTCCTTTGAAATATGCGCTTATCTGTTTAAAGCTTTCATCTATGCTATCGCAATACATGCCTAATCACCTCCTAACCTTTTCTATTTTTAATAATTTCCATTCCCACAGTAGGATTATCCGCAATCAAGTCACACAGGTACTTCTTCGCTTCATCAGCATCCATATTGTTAATCACTTCCATCGCTGTGTCTTTACCTTTTAACAAGTATTGTTTTTCACACAATGATTTCAGCTTGTTTCGTACTGTAGAATTATCAAACCAAGCATGCGGAGCCTCGGTCACATGGCTTACAAGATAATCTCTGATTTCGTCGACATCCGTTAAAATAACCGAATAATCTCCAATAACCCTTTGTTTAAAGCAACGATTTCTTTCTTCTGCATCAGAAAGGCGTTCATAAAAATCTGCCTTCTCTAAATATGCGATAGTTCTTGTTACCATTTCTTCCGTTGCCGTCTTGTCTCCAAACGGTTTGAACATTACTCTAACATTATTTCTTTCCTCATCGCTGAACATGCAATAAATAGGTGTCTGATACGTGTTAGACCAATCTGCGGGATTTTTAGTTCCGGTCTTATCTTTCCACAACGTAAGTAATTTTCTCTTTGCCTGATTTTGCAAAAATACTTTTACCTGACCTTCAATATAATTAAAATATTCTGTGCTTGACTTCGTAAACTGTCCATTAGGAATGTCAAAATATAACTTGTCAATATCCTGTTCATCCAAATCTTCAATAAATGTCGAAGCTACTTGCTTAAAATACTGTATTTGATTTTTATAAAACTCAATAAAGTTATTCCCTTCTGCAAGTAAACAATCATAGAACTTTGACTTATTCTGTTCCTGTAAACTTCCGCTTCTCTGCATCAAAAGCAACTGCTCTAAAAATCCTTCCAAGGTACCCGCATACTTTCTTAATGCCTCGAAAGATATTCTAATATTACTTGAGCGTTTATTCCATTCAATTACTGCATCATGTAAAGACAACGCTCTTGGATTCAACTTATTGCTCTCCACAATTATTTGATATTCCAAGATTACATCATCAATTTTTTCATCTGCTGTTTCTGAATTCCATACCCAATTTGCTGCATCTGCGTTAAATTTCTGTTTTACTTGGTCAATATACGCACCATTATCATCAACTTCCAATGCTAATGTTTCCAACAAACCAGACCTATAGTTTCTAATGTATACAAGCATTCCGGCTTTACATTTTTCATTTGTAATGAGTTTTATAAGGTCATCAACAATATTAGAGTCCGCATTGATTTTTCTTCCGATTGCATCTGCAAGGTCGCTCTCTGAACTCTTTGTGCTATTTGCCGTATTAGCAATTCCACAATAGCAATCAATTACTTCCGAAATGTCCTCTATTGAACTTGATAAATTTTCAGTTGCCAGCAATGATTTTACACACCAAATCGGAAATGTAAGCTGTTTCATCTTACTTCTAATCTGATCCCTTGCACTCTCAATCGAGCCACATTGAGCATTTGCAATATTGAATACTTTTGCGGTACAACTCAAAAATGCCTTTTGTTCAGAACTCATTTCTACGATATATTCTTCTTTATAGTTACGATTAGGCGTAACCTTCTGATTCAAAGCATTTGCAATCATCTGCTTCATTTTATCAACAGACATACTTTCGCTATTTGAACCATTACTCCAAAAATAATCTGATACTGCGTACTCTTTTAAAACAAAGCCCATGACAAATGCGGCGATATTACTTGGGATAAAACCATATGGTGCATCTTCTAATGCTTCAAAAATTGAAAGAATACTTACCCTTCCGGCTGCATTAGAAAACCCTTGTTGCACTAACTCTTCCACTTTATTTTTTATCCTAACAATTGCAAGACTCTTCTTACTTGGATCCTTCCAATATTCATCTATTCCCCATGCACCTGTTAAAGCATTTGCAAGGCTATTCTTTTCGTTACTTGACTTAAATGTTCCGGCCAATGCTTGATTTATTCCACATTCTGCACCTTGTGCTAATGGTCCCTTGGCAAACATATTGTCAATTACACTGTATTGGCTTAATCCGTAATAATATTTCTTATGTTCAACTGATTTCAATTCATCCTGTAATGCCTGGAGTCCCGCCAAGCGAACGCCACTTCTATTATCACTTGTATAGAGCATAAACGCACCAGCAGATATCTTTTGTTTCCATTCATTTAAACATCTAATAGCTTGTTTTTCAAAATTAGTTGCTCTGGCTTTATCGTTTTGGGCATAGTAGCGGCTATACGCCATATTTTCGATATACTGTTCTATCAAATCCTGCCCCATCGTTGTTAAACATTCAATAAACACCATATTTTCTTCACTATCATTTGCTGCTTTAATAGTAAAATCTTTTATCTGTCCTGCTTCCCTATCATCCATTGCGAATGATACAAGAGTCTTGAATCTATTCGGCTTGATAGACTGTGATGCTTTTGACACTGCCACAGCAAAATTTCCTAAAGCAACACCTTCCATCTCAAATCTTCCCTTAATAGAGGCAGGAAGCTGTATTGCCGTTAGCAAGTCAGCATTGATTATTAAATTCTGTGTTTTTGTTTCTGCAATTATTTCTTGCTTCTTCTTCTCGATAGTTGCGGCATCCCCTGTGCTATTTGCCACCGTATATTCCATTTTACCGCCACCAACTGGTTTTTTGAAAATCAGTCCATCTCTGCAAAGTTTTTCAGCAATACTTTTTCCTTTACCTTTGCTCCAATCCGTACCGGAAAAAGCCAAATCCACATTCATGTCATTAGGACGCAACAATTCAACCCCACTAATCCTCTGTGAGATTGCCTGCAATAATAATACTGTTTTAAATACTCTCTGCTCATCAGGAGTCAATTTATCGCTCTGTAAAAGATTATAAGAATCTAAAATCACCCTTACATCATCATTTAATCCATTTTGTTCCTTACCATTAAAGAAATCCCATAGCATATCGATAGTAAGTAAGTTCTGATTATCTAATGGTCCATATGTATTAATAAACCACTTGAAGCCTTTCGCGTCTGTCATATCATTACTGATAATAAAGTCAAACATACTTCTCTGATTTGAACTGAATGCTACAGACAAATGTTTTAATAAAAGTGCTGCATATGGATGAATCGGAACTATTGACTGCAATTCTGTATCAGAAATAACCGTCTTTTGTCCCATCGTAGATTCCCTTTTCGCACTAGACTCAATTGTATTACGAACACTTGTTAATTGGTCATTTAACTCCTGGGCATATTCATTCCATTCATTTGCCAATACACTATCAGAAGTCTTCTTCATAGCCTGTGCCATTAAGCGAAATGCCATATTTTCAGGTAATTCAATTTTAACCGGTGGTACAAAACGATCTAATATCTTCTTTGCTGTATCTGCATTTACAAACAATGAACGGCTCTCATGAGAGACTATCATAAAATAAAATGGATGTGATAAGCTTATTTCTGCTAATGTTTGAAATCCAGTTAATGAATTAGGATTATTTTGGAAAAACTCTGTAAATTCATCCCACACAAATAAAATGGCACTTATATTATTTTTTGCAATAATATCCTTAATCCAATTTGCCATTCCCTGAACATCTAATCGCAGGGCAGTAATACCATTATCTTCTGCAACTTTAAGAATGTTACGCATGGTTTTCTGAACTTCGTTATTATCATTTAGTTTCTTGATAATTGTTGTTACATCCTCGCCGCCAAATGCCCATGCATATTCATCTTCATGAATAAGTGCATTAAAATAATCTCTATTTGCATCCTTTTCCAACCATTTCAAAGTTGCTTCTTTCAAGGACGACTCACCATGGTTTTCTAAACCATTTTCACTAAGCGCTGACATAATACTATCTTGAACTGCTAAAATCAAATCCTGATCTGAGCGAATTGAACCTGAACCAATTCTGTGAACTGTTATGAGCTTTCCACTATTCTTGTCAGTAATCAATTTCTGACATAAATCATTGCTTAAACCATAATCCTCGAAATAAGCTCTTACTTCATCATCGCTAGCCTCTAATAATGACTTTACAGTTAATGCAGCATGCGATTTACCTGTTCCATAAGCACCTTCTACCCAAAGAGAACGTGGATCTTTTCCCGACAGTACCGTATGTGTCTTCTCCAATAATTTAACAAATGTTTCATGTGGATAAAAGTTTTTCCAGCTTACTTTTCCCTGTTTAATCAAGTCTGCGGTTACTGCTGCATAGTATTTCGGATCAATATCAAAATATTCTTTATATATTTTCTTCTCGCTCATTCGTATTCTCCTTTATCAAAACAGTTCCAACACATCTGTAGATGACTTATCTGTTCTTAATGTAATGTTGTCTAAATCCAATGTAAACGATGCTGAAATGTATTCAGGATAATTGATTGTTAGTCCATTTAAGATTCTTATCATTTCTTCCTTATCAAGACCAAATATTTTTGTAGGACTAATTCCATCTCTTTCAATCTCATCATCCATTAATGTACTTAAAGAAAACTGATAGTAATCTCCACAATGCTCAGCGAACATATATAATGAATAAAGTATTACCTCTGGAACAGCTTCATCCCATTTACATCTCATTATTGTGTTTAGAGTTGTAATTTCTCCCCCAGAAGATGTGATTTTTTCATCAATGTCACAATCAGCAAATATTCGTTCTTTTCCTAATGGTGTCTTACTCATCACAATTTTAAGTGCATCCAATATATTTCTTCTGCCCAATCCTTTAGTGTCATTCTCCATAACTAAACTTAACATATCTTTTACCGAATCCGGAGAATAACTGACTCCAAATTTCAAATTGTTTACAAACCAATTGTAAGCTGGTGTATATACTAAATTGCACAATATCAAAGCCCATGTTCTTGTATCATATGCCCCTAATCTAAATATCACTTTTGCAAAGTCAGTAGGTAAGCACTTCGTATACTTATCACCTTCTGCCTTTTTATCATATGCTATAATACCCGCATCATCCATGAAATTCTTAAATGCATCTTTCTTTTTATTGGCAACTTGTCCATCACCATCAGATAACCAAAAATCCGCTGAACCTTCATACCTAATATAAGTCTCAAGCCACTGTTCTCTAATACCAAAGCTAAAATACCTGTCTATACCTGCCATCTTTTTTCCCTCCGTAATTTTATTTCTAATAGAATTGTATCTTAAACAATGTTCATGTATATCATGACATTTATAACAATGTGTACAGTTATCACCAATTACAATACCATCTTTCATATTGATACACTTGTTCTTGCATTCTGCTTCACATACACCACATCCTACACAATAGAGGCTTTTAACAATAACACTACGCATTAGTGAAAGAAAACGAGTGTCTTGTTTGCTTTTATCGCAGTTAAGTAATGTAAATACTGTTTTTCCATCCTCTTCATGTACTTTAACTTGATAATACTTATCACAAAACTTTATTGAAAACAGTCCTTTTTCCGTTTCTGCTATATCACCTATGGTTTTTCCCCATTCTTGCCATTTAAATGAATTAACAAAAACATCAATAGTAGGATATATTGTCCCACTTCGGACTTCAAATTTATCTTGTCCAAAATTAAGTTCTCGTCCTGATTTTCTTGTTCTCCAAAATCCAGAATCAATAAAATTCTTCATGTCTTCAGATGAATAATTTGTTTTTCCACTTGTTGCACTAATCTGCTCCAAATAAAAATCTACTTTTTCCGTATATGCACATCTTTTAATATACTCATGTCTTCCACTAGAATTCGGGCAAACAAGACATCCCGCTCTTGCATTACCTTTGATATATGCTTTATTAAGGATTAAGCCACGAGAGAAAATATAAATAAACAATTCTGCCGAATTCCATTCCAAAATTGTATGGCAACTATATTGTCCGCTATGTTTCTCACCTTCGCTAACCACATCATATTCACTTCGTGTTGCACTTTCTTCTGCTCTAACACCTGTGAACGCCATACCTGTGAAATTGTAATTTCCTGTAATCTCACGTAACAAATTAATTTGTGGTGAAGTCTTATGCACACTACAGCACCATCTATTGGTTGTTGACGGAGGCCCAAAACATTTCCATGTCTGTGCTGGCAATAATTTTGATTGTGCTACATAAAAATCTATACCAGCTTTTTTACACATTTCTTGCTGTTTCGTCACTACTTCATATGTGTCATCGAATTCCATTCTTGTGTCTCCGAACACTACTTTAAAATCATTGTGTGGCAAGGAACGCTGTACCAAATCCAATGCAACCACACTATCTTTTCCTCCACTAAAAGCGACATAAAACACATCAACCTTTTCTTTATAATCTCTATATGTGTTATATATTTTTTGAATTGTTTCTTGAGCTAAATTTTCAATAAGCTTACTATTTTTTTCAACCATAGTGCCAATATCTATGAGTTCTAATTCTGCATCAATATCCTCTAAAACAATCAATTCCGGAGCACAATATAATGTTCCTCCTTTAGTTCGTGCAATTGTCCGCCCCCTATAAATATAATTATTTGCCTCTGCCCACATAATTGGTGCCGAGTCATCCTTCGGATATTTCCAATACTTATCAAAACCTAAAATATCTAGTTCTTTATAATAAACAGGTCTTGGCTCTTTACTAAACTTTGATTGTTCAGTAGTTAACAGGAGTCCACCTGTTTCTGTATCCCAAATATATTGATACATAATTTAACCTCATTTCCGTGCTGCATTAATCTTTTCTCTTAAAAGTTTTGCTTCATGAACTACTTTTTCAATATCAGCATATTTTCTTCTCTGTTGGTATCCTTGTTCCACAAGTAATTCTAACGCAGAATTCTTATCTTCCCATTTATTAGAGTTCGCCAGTACGTCAACAATTAGTGCTCGATAATCTTCTATTCCACTATCTTGGCGTACCATAGCGCCAAAAAATCCAGACGCAGAAAAGCTTGCATGCAACAACTTGAATTTTTTACTGTATTTATAAATATAGCTTTCAAGTACATATCCATTCCACTGCACGCATAACGCAGGGAAATGCATAAACAATCCTATATCCTTTAATGGAATATAGTTTTGATTACAAAAATCATCAAGTACTCTGTCTATTTCATCGATTTGAAAATCCACTTTATCATACCTTAAAAGCAAATCTTCTGAAATCCTTATTGTTTCATCTCTTACAGAGTCCCAATAAATTACTGTATTCATTTCGGATGCCAATGTTTTTAATTCTTCTGTTGTTACCTGTTCTCTGTCGTCACAATACTGAGCAAAAACCTCAGCCATACTTAATTCTTTTCCCAAGGAACTTATTATCGGTCCATTAAAAGAATAAGCATCACGTAAAATATATCCCAAACAATTGCGAAGACCATATGTTGTAAACTCAGAGGTATTAATTGCAATTCCAGGACAATTATCATCTATCAATTGGCGCAGTTCGACATCGGTAATATAAGACCTATGCTCTAATACTTGATGAATCAACCTATTAACTTCTGTAATTTCGTCCTGACTAATTGGTAAGTTCATTGAATAAAAATATGTCTCTTGCTCCACTTGCACAATTGATTTTGTCACCACAAGTACATGCTTTATCTTATCCAATGGAATATACCACATCACCTCTTGAATATCTCCATATGTCATAGGTATTGGCGATTTTTTTAGCACTTCTAAAACATCTCTATCCAAATCTGCCTGTCTATCTGTTAGACATAAAAATGTTTGCTTTTTTCTCAATTTACCTGCCGACATTTCTATCAGAGTGTTACCAAGATACTCTGCTTCATATATCTGCATCATTTCTGCTAATTTAACCTGATATTTTTGATATATAGCTTCTGGATACACGCAAGACGCACCATTTTCAAAAACTAACATCACATCTTCAAATATTTGCTTAATCAAATCAATTTGCTCATCATCTTGTTTTGCATAAATACGGTCTTCTCTGAGTACTCCTACTTTCTTTAATGAAACTATTATTTGCTCATCGGACAATGGAAGCTCTTTGCCAAATCTTTCATTATAAAACACTTTAATTCTGCCCCTATCTATTGCAGAATTAATTCGGAATCCATTCTCATAACTATCTTTCAAAATTAGTGCAAGTTGCTCCTCTTCCTCACTCATTGGAGCATTTTCAACTCCTATCTCTTCAACTTCTGCATGCCCGCATTCATTGTTTTCGTAAGCTTGTTCCCAACTATTAAATTGTTCCTCTGAAAGTTTGGCCCACCATGCTGGCTTTCCTTCCGTTACATTTCCTCCATTTTCTCGAAATCTAAAAGATATGCCATGACTCCAGCACTGCATCATAAGTGACTGAATTTCTCTTCCACCAAGAACCCAAATGCAACCACTTTTACTTGTCTTATTAACATATTCAAGATTGTGTTCATCTAAAAAATCTCTTAAATTCCACTCCTTAACAGAATGAACCATTCCTGAATTATCAGTAGATACAACAATCGGCTCTGTTTCGGTCTTTTGTGGCTCATCGGCTTTTAATTCTTCAGGCTTGTCGTCAGAGACTTCTTCTTTATTCTCATTATCTTTCATTGAATATGCAACCACTAAGTTCTCAGCATCTATCCGACACAAATCCAAAAGATGTTTAATCTTGTCCAGTATATTGGTAGCATTTAAATTTGTTTCCACATAAAGATTTGTTTCAAACATTCTCGGAGCTGTCATTGATAATGAATGCTCCCAATTTCCAATATCAATCCTCGTGCCACTACCAATGCTCTTACCTTTCAAGTTATTAATTTCATCCGGATAATCTTCTACTAAACATTGTAATACTTCGACATATAATTTTTTCCAACTACCGATATTATCATGTCGTTTCCCGAAATACTCAAAAAACTCAACCTTGGTAAATGGATACGATTCTCCTGCACCAAATTTAACAAGTTTTATTCCATTTGTGCACTCTGATTGTTTGTCTATATCTAGAGATTTATCTTCGGTTTCAAAAGTCCTAAAGTTATTTTTTTCTTCTTTTTCAATAGGCATCTTTAACATTTCTGATTTTTTACAATATTCAGACAACCATTCGTGATAATATCCTATAGCCTTTGAATACTTTTCAACTTTTGCTCTATGAATAAATCTGAACTTTCCATTCGTCATAATCATTTTTTTGATTGATTCGATTTTATTGAGATCCGTTGTTTCAAGCACCGGTGTCTCAAGTATCTTTTCTTCCTGAAGATACTTATCTATATCATAATATGTAATATAAATTTCCGACATTTGCGCTGGAGAAAGCCGACATGAAAGCCATGCAGTAAATTGTTCCTGATTTGTTTTATTTGCTTCCACAGTTTTTTTTGCCTCCATTAGTATCTCTTGAAACTTTGTTCTGTCACTTTTATATAGTTCAACCATGCTAATAAATAATTTTGAAGCACCTCTTAAACCACACTTTTCTTGTGTCAGTAGTTCATTTGCCAGCATGAACTGCATTGTGATTCCATTTTCGTTACGAAACACATCATCTATTTCAATGCCATTTTTCTCAGCTCTTTTTCTCAATGTTTGAGAAACATATTTAATAGCCTCTTTTTTCGTACACTTACCAGCATTATAATCTACACACGCAGATATCAATATTGCAGTTTCATATTCATCCCAAGGAATTCGTATTGCCATAGTATACACCTTGCCAATTCATTACACTGAATTACTTTCTTTCTTCTTCCGCCTATCATAACTAATAATATCTCCAAAATCACAGTCCAATTCCTCACAAAGTTTTTCAAGTATTGTAAGTGATACAGGCTCACCTTTTGTCATCTTTGCAATCGTGCTACTACTAATCCCCAAGTTATTAATCAAATCGACTTTTTTCATATCCTTATCAATCAGTTTTTTCCACAAACCATTATATGATACTGCCATTCTTTTACCTCTTTGCTTTAGTCACAATAGTTAATATTATCCTCTCTTGGGTATACTACACCCAATTGTGACTATTGTACCATATATACAAATATTATTCAATCATTTTGTAAATTTTTACTTCGAAATATCGAATTAAATTTTCCAATTTAAGCCATAATACTTTACATTATGTAAAATCCGGGTAAATCCGTATAAACTGGCTCCGTATAAACTGGTTCATCCATCAAGTTCTATTTAAGAATCTGTATTTAAGAATCCGAATCAACTGTTAATATAATTAATTTCACATAATTTAAATTACACAATACTTTCCCCTTACCTCTTACATCATAAAAACAACTCTGGGATAAATTTATATTCGTAAACAACCTCTTCCTCAGAATCTTTGCATTCATCAAAATACTTTCTGAACTTATCTTGCACATCGTCACCAGCATCAGTATTTCCCATAATTTTTTCGAAACTTTTCATAAAAGTATTAAATGAACTTTCAGTAGTTCTGATAGGAATTGCACCCATTTTTTCAAAAACGTGTTTACTATGTGGATTTCTAGATGAAATCCTTATCAGATAGTATTCAACTGTTTTATCCTGATAAGCTCTTTTTGCCAACATCACCACAACTTTAGGAGCTATCCCTTTATTTCGTTTGTTTTCAAGAAGATCAATACCAATTTCAGGAGTATCTGATTCCGGACGCTGTATCTCTATACTCCCACAGTAGTCTCCATTACGATTAAATATGGAAAACACTTTATCTTTTCCCTTGAGAACCTGTTCCCACATCATATCTTTACAATAAGGATTTAAAAAAAGTGTATGTTCTCCATTTATTTGTCTGTGTAACTCTATATAATTTTTACGATCATCATCAGATATTGGCAATAAGGTATATTCTCCATCTGTTGCATATATTTCTCTATTCATTTTTTCGTTCTTACCTTTCATCCAAAAATTAATATTCCTAAGAAAATAATAATTCCAATTGGAGGACATACTCCCACTACAATTGCAAATAGCACCCATTTCCACCAGTCAGAAGAAGCTCCCGATGTTCCACTGTTAGTCATATGGTAGTCCATAAAACTATCTGACATGTCATATTTTCCATTTTTATTCCAATCGTTCATAACAATACCTCCAGTGCAAATTGTTCCTTTTCTGTTATCTTAATTTTATAACCTCATCTGTCTACTTATTGCGACTTTAGCAAAAAACCTATACCTCCTGCTACTTCACATGTAAGATCTCTTTTACAAAAAGAACAGCCTGTCATCCATCTTTCCTTCAGGTACAAAATCCCTATT
>JBJEME010000109.1:0-1886 GCA_051879515.1 Lachnospira sp.
GGCAATTGTATTAGGTGTAAGTTCTAAAACAATTAAACGTCATATAAAGGAAATGAATAATGTATGTTATGTTGGACGTGGTTTTAGCGGACACTGGGAAATCACGGATGATGAGTAATGCGTGCAGAAAGAGGGTATAGAATGCTTTTCGTGTCAAGCATATATAATTTTTCGCAGATGAAGCAGAACGATGGCGCAAAAGGCAAGTGAGTTCTAACCTCTTGTATAGCATGGAAGGAGAAATGTGTATGGGAAAGAATATTAAAATTAATAATTCAGAACCCTGTCTTTGCGGCAGTGGAAAGAAATTCAAAGATTGTTGTAAAACAAAAATGTTCACATCTACTACACCATTTTCTGAGGATGTACTTAATAATCCACAACGAATAAATGCGATACTGCAAAATATGATGGATAAAACAGATTTTAAAATATGTGTATACCCGGACAAAAAAAGTTGTAAGCTTCCAATAAAAAATGCTCATACACTTCAAAATAATGGTGTGCTATCTGCAATATCAGATTTAGATCATGTTATGGTTACTGATCCGCTTGACAAGGTTAGAAATGGATATATTACAAAAAGAATTGGCAAAAATAAAGCAACTACATTTTATGGATTTTGTGAATATCATGATAGCTTTTTGTTTCAAGATATTGAGCTTAAGGAATATAAGAATGAAATCAAGCAAAACTTTCTTTACGCTTATAGGGCACTAGCGCAAGAGTATCATAAAAAAGAGCGTGTAATTACCTCACTACAAAATTGTGTAAAGGGAAATCCGTCTGTATTATTAAGTCCTATTATGGTCGAAAATTATCGAATGATGGATTTGGCGAGACGCGATATCAGAGAATTATTAGAGATATTTAACAATTCTCATATGAATCAGGATTTTGATATTTTACATAACTATGTTTATAAATTTGACCAGCAGTACCAGTTTGCTGTAACAACAATGTATGTTCCGGCATCTACCATAGAAGGGGAGGTACTGGTTGATATATATTCTAAAGAGAATGACAGATTACCATCTGTGTTTTTAACAGTAATTCCGACAGACAATGGTTCATATTTGATTTTGAGTTGTCTAAAGTTAGATTATGATAAAATAAAAAAATATTTTGATGATATAGAGAGTTTTACTGAAAGAGAGCTTAAAAGGTTTTTAAATTGGACTTTGCCAACTTATAGTGAAAATATAGTATTAAATCCAAGACTATGGGATTCTTGGAGTGAAAAAGCTAAAAGTCAGTACGAAAGTATTATATCAGGTATGGGTGGAGACTTTGAAAGAATGCTTAATCGAGAGTTCCCGTTTGAATCATACACAGAAATACAAGCAGCAATTAATACGCAGTTTGGAATTATAGATATGAATAGCTCACCTAAATACGATTTGTTTCTACAATTGTAAAATACAAAGACCTCAATGATAACAATACAACCACCGATAAGAAGTAAACGATGGTTGTATTGGAAAGAATAATTTGTATCTTTAATAATTGAACCAATTCATAGCATCCACATAATCCTGCAATCCGTTTTCTTTCAATGCCAGTTTAGCATACAGTAGAGGTGATTCCTCTGCCAGCCGGTACAGATATACGATATCATTCGGGGCATCAAAGATAACAGAGGAATTACATTCTCTGCAACGGATAACTAGAATGGAGTTCTCACCGGTATTGACGATAATGGAGTCTGTGACGGGGTCATACATACCAAACCGGAAATTAAGATTGTTGTTCATGACAGTCTCCCTCCCACAGATATTTCGCACCATTTAGAAGGTCGACAATAGCTGTAAGCATATTGGTGTATTCGGTCTGTAATTCTTTAATGGCTTCCGAAGAAGGAAGAGTATCGGGAGTGCAGTCTGGTG
>JBJEME010000110.1:0-1861 GCA_051879515.1 Lachnospira sp.
AATTATGGATTATATATATGATTATATTTCAGAAGAAAGAAAAAAAGAAATAGCAGATATGAATATTGTTGATACATATAATCGTACGGGATATTTAGACATTCCAGGGGATAAGGTTGTCAAAAGCAAAGATGAATATTTTTTATTTTGGTATAATTCACCGGATACACTTTGTCTCAGGCAGCAGATAGAAGAAACAGGCTCGTCTAGTATTGGAAAAAAAAGATATATGCTCATATATGGTGATAAATATATGGATATCGAGATACCTAATGAGAATTTTGGAACAGAATATGAATATCCTAATAATAATTCGGGATTTGACAAAAATACGGAAAAAATGAAACAATACAATACTATAGACTTAAGCTTTTTAAGAGATTGTGAATATAAAAATGATATATGTAATATGCTTTCGGAATACATACATGGTTCTGCTGTGTGGTTTAAAATTATGAAAAATAAAATTTTTATAGATGATGAAATTATAGTGGAGGAATTTTGATTGTTTCAAAGGATGATTGGATAGAAAGAGTGGTGGAACCATGATTAAGAGAAAATTCACCAAAAATAATTTCTTTACAGTTGAGGATGAAACAGAAAAATGGTATCTGGAATGGTTAAGAAATATAATCAATGATGTTTTATGCATATATGGATGTGTAAAGAAGGGAAGGTAGAAGTGATAATTACAGAGGAAATTTTAAGAAATCTGGAATTAAAAAGAGAAAAATTAAGCCCAGAAAGATGTGACGAGATAGATGCAATGAAGATTAAGAATCCATACTATCCGTCATGTGATTATTTACCAGGTGAGTATTATAAAGCAAAGCGTGATGGAAGTTATATATGTGCATTGGATGGTCGCATTGCATATACATGGACCAGCGTATTTGGACCATTGCCAATGGCACTCAGAGAATCTAATGCATCATTTGATGATAGAGTGTATATATTGTTTATCGATAACGAATATTTTGAATTAAAATTTGAGTTTGATTCACAGGAACATTATAACGATGAAAAAAATAATAAGGAAATATATAGATATAGATATTATTTAAAAAAGAATATACAATTAACCAAAAGATTGGATAAGACGGAGATAATACATTTAATTGGTAAGTTGAAATGTTGGGATAGTAACTTAGATAGAAATGTATTTGGTACATATTTTGAAGCAGATATTGTGTATGAAGGAGAAGAGTATAAATGGATGGATTAGAAAGAATAAAAGAGGCAATTAGAAATTAAGTGAAGCTAAGAAATTTATAATTAAAGGATTGTGAACGGAAATAAGATGGGATTTGTAAATCGGAAGTTAGAGGAAGATGAAAGAAGAGAATATGTTCTTGATTATCCTATGAAAGGGAAAAAAGCAAAGTCAATAGGAGCTACTATAGATGCAGAAAATGATGTACGAATACTATGTTATGCCAATGGTCCAATAGGAAAAAGAGAACCATGCGATATTTATTCTTTTATTTTTGACTATAAAGGCAATGTGTATTACGTAGATTTAAGACAGGAAATATGTGGAAACGATGTACATTGGTATTCGGCTTGCAATGTAAGCCGATTTAATAGTGAACAATTACAAAGTTTGAGAGAAGCTATGAAGGTATATGCATATGAGGGATTTGACATATGGGTATGGAATAGGTCGATAAAAGATCCTTCATATATTACAATGAATGATAAAAGTAATGTGTTTGTTGAGTTCTAGGGGCGAATTTTGAGGAGAGGGAAAATAACGGTCATTCATTCAATGAATGGGTAATGAAAGCTATAAAGGCTCAAAATCCTGGAATAGAAAAGGGAGGCGGAAATCTTGCCCCCTTGGAAATAGATATTTTTGATT
>JBJEME010000111.1:0-1836 GCA_051879515.1 Lachnospira sp.
ACTCTATTTTGCTGTATTATAGCAAATTAGAATAATTCAGTAAACCCTACTTACCGGGCTATAATACTCGGCTTGAGTAAAAGTTACTTTCAGATCTGTCACTTCCCATCCATGTAAACCAGATTGGCAAGACATACGAATCCCTTCAAAAACGGCATTTTGAAAAGAATGGTTCAGATAACCATAGGAGATGTCACTTTCGATTTGCAACCCTGCCCCTAACGGTAAGGGTTCAAGAGTCAGCCCTATTGTGGCCCAGTAAGGGTTGGGTGGTACTTCGATCTGAATAATCTTATTGACCTTTTTTACAGGTCGTTCTTTGTAGATAGTCTTGATCTCATCAAAATGGACCTTTACGGAAAATCGTTCTTCCAGCAATGTCTGTATGATTTCCTTTTGTGTCAAACCATATAACGAGATTTCCAATTCATCACTATATGAGTTTATGGAAAAGGACAAAGACGGGTCTTCAATCCACAATGTATTCAGAGCGGATATCACCTTGCTTCTCTCTTCGGGCTTATTTGGCCGGACGGAGGCTTTGAGAGCGGGATGCTGATGAGATAATCCTTGAATCAAACAAGGTTTAGCACCTAAATAATCTCCGATTCGAAAATCTTCTATATCTTCTACAATCGCGATATCATTGGCACCCACTTCATCAACATTTATCTCTCTGCCCTGATAAATAGTCTTTAGATTTTTAATCTTGATGAATTTTTCCGAATCGTTGATTCTTACAACGTCTCGAAGTCTCAGACTTCCGTCAATTATTTTAAGAAAACTTCTTTTATGCCCTTTGGGGTCATGCTCTATCTTATAGAGATAAGCTGAAAGTCTGTTTGAGACTGATGCCGGAGGAAGTATAAAAGAAGAAATGGCGTCCAACAACTCATTGATACCGATATTGAACATTGCTGATCCATGTAGCACCGGATAGACTTTGGCTTTTGCCACAAGAGCGATTATCGTATTCCAATAATCAGCCGGTGAAATTTCGCTATCCGCCAAATATCGTTCTAATATATCGTCGTCATGGTTGCATACAAATTCTTTGTATTCTTCCTTTATATATGTTTGGGAGCAAACCGGATAAACCGATCCATCGACAACAGTTTGCATAAACAGGACATCTTGCGACAGATTTGTTTTTATATCCATATACAAACGCTCCAAATTCACACCGGCACGGTCAATCTTATTGATAAATATAATTGTCGGGATTTGCAGCTTTTGTAAAGTACTGAACAGCAACTTTGTCTGCGCTTGTATGCCTTCCTTTGCGGATAAGATGAGGACTGCTCCATCAAGCATTTTGAATGTCCGCTCCACTTCCGCAATAAAATCCATGTGTCCCGGAGTGTCAATGATATTGCATTTCACTCCATTCCAGATAATAGATGTCGTAGAAGCCCGGACAGTAATTCCTCTACGTTTCTCTATATCCATAGAGTCCGTTATGGTGTCACCATTATCCACACGGCCGCACTTTTCCGTTGCTCCACTGGCAAACAGCAGATTCTCGGTTACGGAAGTTTTTCCTGCATCAATGTGAGCAAGAATTCCTAAATTTATAATATTCATTTGGATTAAGCAATAATATACTACAGTAGATGCATTGTCGAAACGCACCTTTTAATACCTCCTCGTAGCATATGAGAACTACAGGATTACTAACTCGTATTAATATGTATATTATTACTGCCGCATAACGATTACAAAATTACACAAAAAAATATATCTAACAAAAGTGGGAGGATTTTTTAACTTTTTACCATAGACATTTTATGAGAAATATCAACACCTACAACAGAAGAAGCACCGTGTTCCATCGCA
>JBJEME010000112.1:0-1835 GCA_051879515.1 Lachnospira sp.
ATGTAAACAGAGCTATAACTCTCTGATAGAGGCTAACCGCCTACCGTGTAGGGTAACACCAAATATATTATACCAAACGCATGTTCTATAATCAATATAATTTCAAAGAAATTGGAAATATTTCTTTCAAATTGGGATCGACCGAGTTATGTATCTATTCTGACTATATCAGTTAATGCCTTATTCCGATACACTAAATCTTCTCTTACAGTAAATCCCTGACTCTCCCAGAATGCATTCCCAGTATCATTTCTGTCAAATACTACTAATGCAACCTTGTTTATTCCAAGTGCTGACAATTCCTTCATGGCACTATCAACCAGCTTAGTAGCAACTCCTTGTTTTCTATAATCCGGATGAATTGCTGTGTGATAAATATATCCTCTTCGTCCATCATTTCCGACCATAATCACACCGATAATTGAATCTCCTTCTTCGGCTACAAGGCATGTTTCTGGGTTTCTTTGAAGAAATTTATCTATACCTTCCTTTGAATCATCAAGGTTGTTAAGCCCCATTCCAACACCTACTAGATACCAAACATTTCCTTACAAATCTTCTTTCCGCACTCTGTTTTGAAAATACTATGATAAGCATTGAGAGCTGCTTCTTTTGATAGACCATCCTCCATAATATTAACAAGGAAATCAGCTTCAACAAGTATTTGATAGTCAACACCATCAATACTATCGTATGTATGATGATGCGCAATCAGATACTGAACCCTCTCAGATACATCACAATCAAATCCTAATTCTTCAAGTAACTTTTTAGCTAATGCAGGACCTTCTTTTTCCTGTAATTTCCCATTACACTTCCCGTACTTTTCTTCACATAAATGAATTCCAATGTCATGTGTAAGGGCTGCAGCTTCAAGTGTGAAAAGACATTTTTCATCTACATTTTCTGTTTCGGCAATTAACTTTGCATAACTATGAACCTTGCAGAAATGTTGAATTCTCCTTGCATCTCCACTATATAACTCTATCATTGCTAAGTGTAATTTATTTATCATTTCAATCATTCCTCCTGCCGCAACGAATACACTTTCTCATTGTAATCTCCTTCCACAAGCTCCGATTTCTCCCGTCCTAAAAATTGGGATTTTTATTCAACTACAATATCCTTAGGACAATCAGCATAAAGTTCAACATATCTAGATTGGGAACATATATTTCTCTAGTCCAAAAACCAGAAGTTTCTTAAATTATATAATTAACAATTCCATAAATCAAATGGCATACCATAAATATTGAAATAGGTATAACAGCAAGCATATTTTTTCTGTCAATAGCAAAAAACAGAAATGTCAAACATGGAAAAACAGTCAGACCCAATATTACGATGGCATTCGTCACACCTATAAAATAAAATATCCAACATAAAAAATACAACAGACAGCAAATAATTGTATCAATAATAAATCGTGTTATACTTAATTTCTTACGGTCTTGATTAATGAATATGCATAACGATATAACCATTAACACCTGACATATAGATGCTATTACATCTACTGTTTTGGTAATTGATTCTTCTCTTAAAATATCATTCGGAGCTGGAACTGCGAACCATATAAAATTTGGAATCATAATAATAATAAAAATAATCAATCCCCATATATCAAAACCTATTTTAAATTTTTTTATCATCTCAACACTCTCCTCAAATTAGAAGTTGTCGTTATAAATTGATATCAATTTCGTACTTATCATCAATAAGCACATAATTTACATTATGCGTTTTAGCAAGTTCTAGATTCTGTTTGTTTTCTATGGCGGTTTTAATCATTTCACAAACAATTGGCCATAAATAATCTGTGAGGTCTGCATCAT
>JBJEME010000113.1:0-7154 GCA_051879515.1 Lachnospira sp.
AGCCCACGACTTTGGCTCACTCCACCGCAAATATCAATCAAAAAAGTAAGTTTGCTGTTTGGTTATTTCGAATTGTTTTCGTACCTTTGTGGTCGAAAAAAACTCTTTTATTCCGACTTAAATCAGAATAAAAACATTATGCAAAAGACAGTAGAACAGCAAATTAGAGCAAAAATTACTTACGCACGATATGGTGCTATGTTTTTCGTGTCTTCATTTCCTCAATATGATGTGGAATATGTAACCAAACTTCTTGCCCAATATGATAAAGAAGGATTGATTACGAGGATTGCCAAAGGTGTGTATGTCAAGGCTAAGAATACACGATTTGGGGTGGTATATCCTACCGCTTTTGAACTCGTTTCTGAGATTGCCCGTAGAGACAAGGCAAAGGTGTATCCGACAGGAGAAACAGCAGCCAATAGATTGGGGTTCACAACACAAGTGCCAATGAATGCGTGTTTCATCACCTCGGGCACTCCTCGAACGCTGAAATTGGGAAACAGAACAGTAACGCTAAAACATGGCGTTCCAAAGAATTTTGCATATAAAGGAAAGCTAATGCCGGAATTAGTTCAGGCACTTCGTAGCATCGGTGAGAATAATATTACAGAAGTGGTGGAGAAAAGAGTTGCTCAATTATTGTCTGTAACACATGAAACTGCTACAATCGAGCACGATTTGCTATTAGCACCGGTATGGATAAGGAAGATTATTAAACGAAACATCAAGGCTGAAAGCGACAATGAGTAAATGGATCGACTTTTCGATAGATGAACGTAAGGCAATGATACAAGGCGTTGTGGCAGCAAAGAATATAGATGAAGCTGCTGCGGAAAAAGACTGGTGGGTAACAGCCATTTTGTATGCCTTGTTTCACACAAAAGTTGCCGAGTATTTGCTTTTCAAAGGCGGTACGAGTTTGAGTAAAGGCTGGAATATCATTGACCGTTTCAGTGAGGATATCGATTTAGCTCTTGGTCGTGATTTTTTCTTGAATGAAAAGAATTTGTCGTGTGCCCTATGCACAAGCAACACTCAAATCCACAATTTTAGAGAAAAGGCACAAGACTACATCTTTAGCGAGTTTAAGCAAGACTTAAAAGAACAATTATCCAAATTAGGATTAGAGGTGAAGGTGCTGGATGAAAATGAGGAAGCAGATGAAGCAGGCGAACCGAGAAAGGTTGCTCACGATAAAGACCCATCTGTGATTTTTGTTCACTATCCATCACTTTACAATAGCAATGCTCCGTATGCAAAGCCTACGGTGAAAATTGAAATCAGCGTCCTTTCTATGGATGAGCCATACGAATTTAAACGAATAACTTCACTGGTTGAACAAGTTTATAAAGATGAAGATGTGGATTCCGACATAGTTCAGACTATCAAGACTGTAAGCCCGGCAAGAACATTCCTGGAGAAAGCATTCTTGCTTTGTGAGGAATACCAGAAGCAAGACCCACGCACATATCGTATGTCACGCCACTTCTATGATTTGGAGAAGCTCTCACACACTGATTATTTGGAGATGGCATTAAATGACCCTAATCTATACTACGACATTGTGGAGCACCGCAAGAAATTCTATCATGTGGGATATGTGGATTACGATAAGGAACTGCCATCGGCAATTACTATTGTCCCAAGAGTAGAGTTGGTTCTAAAGTATGAGTCGGATTATAACGATATGCGATCCAGCTTCATTTATGGAGAGTCTTTGGAATTTGCCGATTTGCTAAGATTTTTGGAGATATTGCAAGAAAGATTTCGAAAAGTACCTCCAAGAGAAATGACATTAGCTTAAAATGACGCACAGAGGTTGTCCAACAAAATTAGACAGCCTCTATGCAATAACAGCCACCAGAACCTGACGGCATAGCCGGAACTATAATAATACGCAAAAAATCCGATTCTTACTTTTCCAAAGGATTAAAGAATTGCGACCAATCTTCCTTTAGGCGGTGGAAGCCTTGTTCGCTATTGTCCATGATAATAATGCGAGCACCGGTGTTGCGTACAAAAGCTCCGGCATTTTGGTACATTTCACGCTCAAATCGTTTCCAATCTTCTTTCCACATAGTCTTACGATTCCAATCGTAACGAATTATTGGCTGCGGTTTTTGAGTCAATCCTTCTGCTTCAAACACGAAATTGTGTTCTGAATCTTCTGCTTTAAGGACAAGAGCTTTAACACCGTTTAGTTTCCATGGACCGTATGGCAACGGAATATCATTGGTATAATATACTTTCCATTCTCGTCCTCCATAGATGCATTTGGCTGCATGGCAGTGGTAGCCCATAATAGTGGTTGTGTCGTCAGGGACGTAGGTCCATACAGGCACTGGAGTATTCTCTGTATATTCTATAACTTGAGACGTAAACGGTACACGATTGGTGACGGTGGTTGTAGTATCACCGTGATTGATAAGAAGGTCAAAACCTACATAATTCTCCGGCACAGTCTGAAACTGCATTGTGGTTTTGAGTTCCTTCGTGTTCTGAATATCAAGGTCACGAAGATTGCGACTGAAGAAGGCGTTGTATTTACGACCGAGTTGCAAATCCATAAGGTCGTCATAACTTAGCGAGTCGTCTGTCTCGGTTGATTTATATTTGAACCGGTAGGTGACAGTGAGGTAACATGTGTCAAGTGTCTGATACTTGTCAGTGTCCTCATGAGCGAGTGTGAATGTAGGAGTATCCATCGCATAGGTCACAGTTACCTGTGCCGAGATTTCCATACATGTAAGCATCAGTATTGATGCCAATGTAATAATAAATTTTCTCATATTGATGATTTATTTAAGTGATAGTTGTTATATGTTATTTGATACTAAATCTGACTCCTAACATTATTGTTCTCCCACGAAGACGATATTGGCTTGAATATTGTATGATTCCGTTATCGTTGAAACGGCGGAAGATTCTACTGTCTAGTAGATTACTGCATTTTATCGAAAATATTGTGTTCCCGATGGAGTATTCCATATCGCAGTTGAGGAAAGCATTGTTTCTATAGTTCGTTGAATAATCATTATAATAGTACATTACTGACGGAGTTAGGCTAAGTTGCTTGAATGGTCGGAATACAAATGACGTCGCATTTGTAAATGCATGTTTCGCACTGCCATTGGGAATCCGATCCGTATATGTCTTTGACATCGAGTATTCATTTGATGTGTCAAATGTAATCCAACTGGCGAATGAAGCATTAAATGCAATCCTCGCACGCAAATAATTGCTTCGTCCTCTGTGCATTACATCATCGACGTAAAACTCATTCTCACTCGTACCGATTGTGAATGATTCGCTTATCTTGGAATTCCATTTGAAAAATCCTTTGGATAGTGTTTGGTCACCCTGCCAGACATTGTCCTTTGTGGCATACGGCAATCTTATATATTCAATAATATCGTCTGTAATTTCATATCCGTTGGATAAGCTATTATGAGAATAAACATGTGTTAGTGTTATTCCTCCAAACAACATATCAAGCACACTTGAATAACTTGCACTTAAGGCCGTTTTTATAGTCCTATTTATTTTGGCTTCAATAAAATATGGATTTGAAATTGAAGTTCGATAGTCTATATATCTACTCTGTGCCATAAGGGAAAGTGATGTAGGCATAGATTCTTCACATATTGATGTCAATGAAATAGTCAATCGTTCCGACGGCTTGTAGGTGATATTTGTATATGGTTTGAAAGAAAAGAACATTTTATCATACTCCCATTCTCCGTCCGTTGATGTATAATATTCAAAACCGGCAGGAACATATATAAGCCATTGGAATCTCTGACCGTAATGGAGAAAGAATTTAGGGGTGATGTTGACACCGAAGTGCCAAGTCCGCTGATTACCTGGTGTTGAATTTTCACTCAAGTCAAGTTCTGTTTTAGCTTGCTGCCATTGTGCATCGAAGCCACAGTTGAGATTGAACATAAAATGGGGCACTGCAACAGCTATTATAGATGCGGCACCATTTGTATTTAGATCTCGTTGCCTTACGGTCTGAGCCGTGCCTATATCAGCCAGCCTAAGTATTCCGTACTTATCAGTATAATTGGCATGCAATGTTGCCTCGCCAATTCCTCCTTGTTTTTTCTTATAATTTATACTCAGTACGTCATCTATGCTGAACGAATGTCCGGAGAATTGCTGCATTATCAAATTGTTGATAGCTCCATCGCCTTTAGGGAATGTGGCACTTGCTGTAAAAGAGTTCTTTATATAACGCTCATTGCCGTTCAGCTTATAAACAGCATGCGTCCCTATGAAATGCTGACGCATACAGGCTCTGTTTGATTCATCTATGACAAAACGAGAAATGCTGTCAGTGAGATAAGTGGTTTGCTCGGTCGCCTCTCTTTTCTCCTTGTCAAATAGATAATTGAAATTAAAAGCTAATGTCTCATCTTCATTTAACTTAAATAGTTGATTGACCGACAAACTATGTGAATTGTTGCGGTATGTATAAATGTCATTCAGCCCCGGTGAATTAGGAAATAGAATCCCAGTTCCGTAAGATGAATTGAATGTTGCAGGTGCACCAATATCTTGTCTTAAGTCAATGCCTATATTGTTGGTCTTGTAAACAGAAATATTTTGCGCCGTGCGGCGGAAGTTCATGATATTAGCAGATACATCCCATGATAAATTTGGCTGTGTTCCGATTGCAGCCTGGAGTGTAGAGGACCAGATGCCAAGAGCATTTTGTCTGAGTTTTATGTTCATAGCGGGAGCATTTCCACTCTTTACTCCTTGAAATAGTTTCGCATCCTGATGATTTTGAATTACCTGAACCGAACCGATATCATTGGCATCAATATTTCTTATCGCTATACCATAATTTTCACCAAGCATATCAAGCCCCTCGATATAAAACTCATTTATCCATTGTCCGTTATAAGTTATCTGACCATCTGCTTTTACTTCAATACCGGGCATCTTGCGCAACAAGTCTTCAAGAGTTTTATCATTATTGCTTCTGTATGTAGCAGCAGAATAAGAAATTGTATCTCCCGACTGTTTTATCTTCCTGGCGGTAACAGTAACTTCTTTTAGCTCAAGTGTATTGATAATGGAGTCAAGTTGCTCATTTGTCTGTTGTGCTGATAATGGTACAATGACGAAACAAGACAATAATGCAAATATAAGCGTTGCCTTATGCTTTGATATTTGGCCAAAATGTGTCATGGGTTTCCAATTTGCTTACATTTGAGAGAATGTTATAGGAACAGCAAGCGTACATGATACTTTCTTGCCGTTTGAAACGGCAGGGTGCCATTTTCCACTGGTCAGTTCAATTATTCTGACAGACTCTGCCTCATACTCATCGTTCCGAGCATCGGGTACATGTGCATTTACTACATTACCGTTTTCGTCAACAACGAACTGCACATTAACCTGCCGTGTTTGTTGTGATTCATTTTCAGACTGCGGTTTTGGGAATCTTATATTTTGAATTATAAAAATATTCAATGCGGAATTTCCGCCCTCGAATTCGGGTAATGAATCTATTAAAACAGCATCTTTGGCTTGGCTTCCTTGCGTGCCTTGTGGCAGCAGGGAGGATAATGAAATTGTATTATCATTAACTGAATTGAGAATACTTGCAGATAGCGGCAAGGATACAATAATCAGTGAAATTGCAATTGACGATATAGCCAATAATGCAATATAAGGGACCCATCTTGAAGAACGTTGTTTGCTCATTATCAGGACACGCTTACGGAAATTATTCTTATTTGATGCGAAACTATTGGCTAAATGGATTGAACGCTGACCGATTGCCTTTACTACGAGTAAATGTTGGTACTCGTATGCAGAGATACCCGATTGTAAGACTTCAAAGTCAGCCTCATATTCGTGATTTAACTTTACAAGCTGCCTTGTCATCCATGCAAACGGATTATACCATAAAAACACGCAGAATAGTTCTGTGAGAAGCACATCTATCCAGTGATGCTTCTCTGTATGTGCTTTTTCATGAAGAAAAATGCAACCCTCAGGGTTGATAGACTCCGAATTATTCATAAACACATATTTCCCCCAGCTAAAAGGTGCGATATAAGAATCCTTTAGTATGCACACTGTCAAACCTTCAACATTTCTTTTTTCGTTTTTTCCTATCATTATTGATAGATAAATAAGCGAGATTAAGTCTCGGCACAAAAGAAAGACAACTCCACAGTAATATATCAGCAATACTAATGTTATCCAAATGTTTCTGCTGCTGTAATCTGAAACATTTCCCGAATGACTTATTCCGCCGTGACTATCCGCTGTTATAGTTGCCATACTTGACGTATCTATTATAGCGTAATTGTCAAATGGTAGTTGAATGATGCCAAAACTTAAGAATATGGGTGATACCACTGCTAATATAACAGCACATAATAGCGTGATTCGGTTAAATCGGAATATTGTACATCTGTTTACTATCTGATGCAATACGGGGTACAGCATCATAGAAACAAGTGATGCAATGATAGAGTATGAAAACAGATTGTTCATTGTCAGTCGGTTTTATTATGAGATTTTTCCACTTCATCAAGAAGTCGGCGAAGGTCTTCAACCGGTATATTGCCGTCTTCAACAAATGAAGATACAACACGCAAATATGAATTCTTGAAATAACGTCCGATAACCGATGAAAGTGTTTTCTTGCCCATCTCCTCCTCCGCTATTATAGCATGGTATTGATACGTTTTTCCGTATTGCGTGTGTCCGACATACCCCTTTTCTTCAAGTATACGCACTATGGTAGAAATTGTGTTGAAGTGTGGCTTAGGATTATTGTACATATCAACAATTTGTTTGACATATAGCGGTCCATGTTTCCAAAACAGATGAAGCACTTCTTCTTCTTTTGCAGTAAGCTTTTCCATATAATGAAATTTAGTAATGCAAAGTTAAACTATATTTTTTAGTTAGAACTATATTTTATAGTTAATAATTGCAAATATATTTGTTAACAATTATAAATATTTCTTAAATGCATATTATGGCAAGCATAAAAACCGATTATGATTGAAAATCAAGTCAAAAGACTCCTCCTGCTGATAGCACATAACTTTCCCTATAAGGGAACTTCTCGCAGCCGATGTAGAGCGTATCAAACGCATCTGTGCCGTCGGTGCGGTGTT
>JBJEME010000114.1:0-34041 GCA_051879515.1 Lachnospira sp.
TGCTATTTCTTTTTTTCTTTCTTCTGAAATATAATCATATATATAATCCATAATTCTACCTCGTTTTTTATTTCTATTAAAACAAATCAACAATTAATGTAATTATTATTACACCTGCTGTAAACATGATACCGTCTACCCTTGATTGTTCCCAGTCCATCTTTTTATTACATTTAAATCTATTAAACTTTGCCAGCCATATGATTGCCATAAAAGCCAATAGCAACACAATTATTATTCTGGTAGTTTTAAATTTGGGCGACACTGTCGCACCTATTTGAGGATACGTCAAATAAAACGGTCTACACAAAGTATCATCAGCTGATTTACAGCACATTTTGCAAAATCTTTTCTATAATATGTTTCATTCTTAATGGTTCAGTATCTATTATATAAAATAATCCTAAACAGTGAAAGGCGGAAGTAATATTAATCTCCTATCATTTGAAAATTTTGTGCAACTGATATACTCGAATTAGATATTGGTTTCAAGTAGTTATGGACATAAAAGCTGCTAATGATTATGACGAATAATCATACATGCCTGCTTCGTCTCATGGGGATGAAGCTTCGCTTTCTGCTTGGTATGAATCACCATAGGCTTGTCATCTACCTTTTTGATTTTCAACTTTGATCACATTTGTGGTATAAAAATAGCCGTTAAGGAAGTTATCCCTAACAGCTGTAAATCTTATCTGATTATAATTCTCTTTTTACTTATTTAGAGTTGTCACCTACTGCATCTTGCACTATTGCTTTAATATCATCATCAGTATCATATGTAAATAATCCAGTCTCAAAAAAATTTCCTGTATTGACTACAACTTTCTTAACATTGTCTCCAACGTAAATGTAAATGATATATGAATATCCGCTATGCCATTTTTAATCTCTATCCTGTCTGTTTTTTTAATTCCTGAACTAAACGGATTATTAGCAAAATAAATAAAAATACTAATTAATGCTATACCTATAATTATTGCCGGTATCGCAATTATTTTTGGTTTCTATATTACGTCTATTCATAAGCGTGCCTTTATCTTCTTATCAGTAATGCATTTCTTCAAGATTATGATAGTATATAATATGCATTTCTTCAAGATTTTATTCGCGGTTTTTCTGCATAATTCCACTATTATAAATTGTCGTAACGCAAACGTAATGTGTGTTTAAAAAAAATCAATACCTAAAACTCAACAAACACATTACTTTTATTCGCTCTACTCATTCAATTCCTTTACTAAATCTCTAACCAAATACTCTATAAACTCACAGCATTTCTTACACCCAGTACCGAACCTAAGCTTCTCCTGCACCTCGTCATAGGTTCTAGCCCCCGCCTTAACTGCATCTTCAATCATGCCATAAGTTATATTCTTACACTCACACGCGATTTTATCTCTTTTCATAGCATTTCCAAACCTCTAAACATCCATATCATCAATCATCGATAAATACGACTTTCTAATCGTATCCTCCATGCTAAAGCCCACCGATTTCAAGATTTCCTCGACCATCATCAACGCCCGTCTCGACTTCAGCCCTAGACATAGAAACATTATCAATCGTAAATTCAAGAGGTCATCGGTGTTCCTACTTCAATAAGATTGCCATCCGGGTCATAAAATCTAACAACTGTCTGGTTCCATGAATGTGTCATCAACTTGTTGACGAATTCAATTTCAAAATCGGAATTCTCTAACCTCTTTACAAAACCTTCGATATCGCTTTCCTCAAAGTAAAGCTCCGTCGCATTATTCTTATGGATAACATCCTTATCAATAAATGATTTCCAAATTTTAGCATCCTGCAGCACTAATCCTTCAGACAGAATTACATTCCCATCCTGATCAAGAATCACCTGCATTCCGAATATTTCTTTATAAAATCTGATTGCTCGCTCCATGTCATTAACAACAATTAAAACATTTCTTAATTTCATTATTTCACCTATTCTCCTACAAACTGAAATTGTAAAATTTTATTATGTTTAGTCTATATCATGTGGCTTTGGTTCATGTAAGCAACACTTAAAATCATCACAATATCCAGTACCTTCTTCAAAATCAGGCTTCATTTTAATACACCGAACTGGCTCACCATATAATTTAAAATAACTATTTATTCGTGACAGTCTATATTATCATTATCTTGCACAAGGCAGCCCCTAAAAGTTATTTTCAGAGCTGCCTTGCGTTATCTACACATGTTTAATTTATCCCGTGTTTTTGGGGATTTATTTATCCCGGGTTTGTACATATCGGGTTTTCAATATAGGCTTTGCCCAATATATAAATCGGCGTGACAGGATTTGAACCTGCGACCTCGTAGTCCCGAACCACGCGCTCTACCAAACTGAGCCACACGCCGAAATGTATGTAGCTCGTCTATTGTATACCACAGTTTATAAAAAATCAATCCTGTATAAATTCTTTTTCATGGCTGTATATATCGCTTTTTATATATGCACTCAAAGCCTTTAAGAATCGTTCTCTTCCCTTCAATTCTTTGTCGCAATATTCTAAGTTCAGATAAAAATTCCCATCAGACCAATCCATAGAAAGATTCTCATCATAACTATAACCATAGGCATTTATATCGGAGTAATTATCTTTCATATACTTCTTTCTCTTTTCGTATTTCCATTTCTACACAAAGCATAGCATGGTCCGGATATCCCGCAGGAATTTTCCACACTTTCCCAGGCACAATATCTGCTTTAGCTGGATACACATCAGTATCTTCGCTTAAGAAATCCCAACAATACGATTCATTGCATGTGATTCCTCTATATACAGCATGATCAAGTCTTTGAAAACTCGTAATTATACCATTCTCAAAATTATCCACAAATATGGTTGAGCAATCATCGAATCCTCCACTATAAGAGCCCTTATAATCGCGATAATGCTCACTCATTCTCATCTGCAAAATATTGAAATCTCCTGCAATAATCCAAGGATTCTTCAGCATCCTAAGCCTTTTACTCATCCATTTTGATACCGATAACGCATTTTCTAAGCCCTGAATATATCTACAACCAATGATTGTTAATCTTGCACCATTTGTCGTTCTAAAGTTAACGGCAAGCGTAGCAGGTGCATCTGGTCTATCAGGATCAAACATAAGAAATCTTGTAAAATCCGGTTCTGTTCCCGGCTTTACTATACTTTTCTTTACAGCCACCAACACGCCATTTCGTCCCTTCCTTATCCTTGTATCATAAAAATATTCTTCTTTAATCCCATCCTCAATTCTTTTATCCGAAGTATATTCAGTAAGAATAATTGCTTCGTATTTCTTGATATAATCAAGTACAAAATCAGCTGCAGCAACATTCTGTGTCATTTTATGTATATTCCAAGCAACAAGGCTAATATTATTATTTAAATTATTTGTAACCATGATAAAAACTCCTTTTCTTTCAATTTCTAAACATTAATTTGTAAATAGTTCAATGCGCTAGGCTCTGCGTAGCAGAGCCCCATTATCACTTGTCAAAAACACATCCCCATACTCTTCATAACCGGTGGTAAGGTTATATGTATAGCAGAAAATATAATCCTCATAAAGCCGCTCAGACGGCCAGTCTTCCCTATTCTTTTCTTTTGAAACGTAAAGGAAACAAAGCATATGTCCAAATTTTGTTTTTGATTCAATGACATGATATACATATGCGCCTTTTTTCTTCTCAAAACTTTCTACAAGTTTCGGAAACCTTGCATCCCATTCTATGGTATCAATACATCCGAACAGGTCTTCAGCCACGAGATAGCTGTAATAAAGTCTGCCTTCACTAAGATACTCACACAACTTTGGATTGAGGTTAAATGTTTCTGTCAACTGTTGAAGTCTCAACAAACCTTCATCTTTCTGTCTTTTTGTTGCCATATCAATTCTCCTTTCAAATTGTAAAGTCAAATTGCAATTTGTATTACTTACATATAAAATTATAACATTTATTTTGTACATTCCAATGGACATATCTTGTTCAATTTTGTATAATAGCAAATAGACAAATGTATGAGTTTATGCACATTGATACTTGGTCTTTTGCAGGAAATTTGTCCGTAATAGTAGGAGGAAGAATATGTTTTCAAAATATCATTTTGACAAAGAACAAATCAAAATAAGATTAAGAGAATGCCGTGATGGTGCTAATCCTAACAATAATAAATATACTCAATTGGAATTTGCTCAAAAGATAAGAAATGCTCAAGGATTACACATAAGTGAAGATGCAGGAAGGTCTACTGTCAGTACCTGGGAGCAGGCTAACAAAAGTATTCCTAACATTGAAGATATGCTAACCATATGTAATGTTTTAGAAATGGACTTTGATGCCCTTATAGGAAGAACAACCATTGATTCTAAAGATATTAATGCAGTTATGACTGCAACCGGACTTGATGCGAACGCTTTGCATGCTCTTGATGGCAATCCTAACAATGCCGCCTTTGTAAATCATTTGCTTAAATGCGCTTCTTTTTCAGAAGTAGTCAAATTCAGCAATCAGCTTGCTATGTCATCCATTATGCGTGATTTAATTGAAACTGCATTTAGTGATTCTCTGATAAAGCTTATAGAAAACTGGTTTAATGAGTATTACTATTCATGTTTTCCGATGGATATGTCCATAGATTCATACGCCGATTACATCCGTAATCATTGCAGAATATCCGGGGAGGATTTGTTCCAGAAGCATTTTCTTGACGAAGGGCAGAATTACATTCTTAATGAACACGAGAATTTCTCTACTCTTTCAAACGAAGAAAAATTCACTATCGCAACTGATACAATAGCTCAGATTTCATACGATTATTTAATCAGCACTAATGTAATGGCATTGTCCCGCAAGAGGATAATTGATATGTTTGCAGATATGCTGGATGATTATATTGAGAAACAATCTGATAATATACATGCACATATAAAGGCTAATGCAGCTAGAGCTTCTTTCCATAAGTAACTGATAATTCTTCTATACTCTTTAAATAATCTTTTTCAACATCACTTAATGTTCTTGCTTTATATTTCTTATATTCTACCTCTGCCTTATCCATGGCCTGATTATGTGAGATACTTCCATTTCCTATAAGTAATTGTTCCCCTGTTGAAGTAAGAATTCCATCTAAGTGCTTTGCCCAATCTTGCATGGTCATAGTAATTCTACGTTCGGCCTGGCGTTCAGCAAAATCAAGATATCCTGATACTAACTGTCCCATTGCACGAAGTTCCTTCTCATCAAGATAATTCTTTGCAACTTTTGCTTCTCGTAGAGTAGGTTGAGTTCCCTCAAATGTTGTCAATCCCATAAACTCTTTTTCTGCGTCTGCCCTATGATATATTACCTCTGCTGCAGTTTCTCCAGAAATTGCATAATGTATTTTATTTTGCACCTTTTTAAAGAAAATAATCGATTCTTCTGCTTTTGGATCATAGTCAATACTAGTCGCATATATTTCCAGAATCTGTCTGTAAAATACTTTTTCGGAAGCTCTAATATCTCGAATTCTTTCTAGCAGTTCTTTGAAATATCCGCCCCCACCCAATTCCTTTAGTCGCTTGTCATCCATAACAAACCCTTTTTTTAGATACTCTTTCAGTATCCCACTAGCCCAAATTCTAAATTGCACTCCTCGTTGTGAATGCACTCTGTATCCTACGGAAATAATCATATCCAAATTATAATAATTTTTCGGCTTAGTAGAAAATTCGGAATTTCCGAATTTTCTCATCGTAGCATCTTTTTTAAGTTCTCCTTCGTCATAAATATTATTGATGTGCTCATTTATGGTAGATTTAGCCTTCTGAAATAGCTCAGCCATTTGTTCTTGTGTTAGCCAAACGGTATCATCAGTAAATGTAACATCTACCTGTGTTAATCCATCTTCTGTTTTATATATAATAATCTCTGAATTATCCACTATAATACTCCCTTTTTTAGACTAAAATTTCTTACACTATTTTATAAACTGCTAATTTCCAGATGCCCTTCCAGATACCTAGGACAATTATACTACAAAACACCATACTTTACTATTGTTATTTTACAATCAAACTCAGTGTTTCTCAGCCTTTGCTTTCTTTTGAAATGTCGGAACTAAAATCACTGTTTATAAACAGTAAAAACATAAAATAGTGATATGAATAATTAAATAAAATTAAAAAATAGAGAACAAGCTCATTTTACTGAACTCGTTCTCTATATTTTTTGTTCTTAAGATGCCCCCAATTATAAATTGTTGTATCTTGTTATTTTCTAACCCCAGCATTTATGCACCTTTGAGGTACTTTTTGCTGGGGCAGATTTTTTGAATTTGGGGCAGATTAAAAATCAAAACATACTAAATTACACTAATTTATACTAATTTGATTTTAGCACTAAATCTGCAACCCCGCATAAATACTGCATTGTAATTATTAGCACTTATGAAAAATCCCGCTTACATTCTATCATGGAATGTTCTTGAAATAACATCCATCTGCTGCTCACGTGTTAAGTCGATGAACTTAACTGCATATCCAGATACACGGATTGTGAAGTTAGCATACTCTGGCTTTTCTGGATGCTCCATAGCATCAAGAAGCATTTCCTTACCAAATACGTTAACGTTAAGGTGGTGAGCACCCTGATCGAAGTAACCATCCATGATATTAACGAGGTTGGCAACTCTCTCAGCGTCATCATGACCAAGAGCGTCCGGGTTCATTGTCTGTGTATTAGAAATACCATCTAATGCCCACTCGTATGGAAGCTTAGTAAGTGAGTTAAGTGAAGCAAGAAGTCCGTTCTGCTCTGCACCGTAAGATGGGTTTGCACCTGGAGCAAGAGGAGTTCCGGCTCTACGTCCATCCGGCATGTTACCTGTGAACTTACCATAAACTACATTTGAAGTAATTGTAAGGATTGATGTTGTTGGCTCTGAATCTCTGTAAGTATGTCTCTTCTTAATCTTATCAAGGAATGTCTTAAGTAACCATACAGCGATATCATCAGCTCTGTCATCATCATTACCATATCTAGGGAAATCACCCTCTGTCTTGAAATCCATGGCAATTCCTGTCTCCGGATCTCTTTCAGATACAGTAACCTTTGCATACTTAATAGCTGAAAGTGAATCTACTACATGAGAGAAGCCTGCAATACCTGTTGCAAATGTTCTCTTTAAGTTAGTATCAAGAAGAGCCATCTCAGCTGCTTCATAGTAATACTTATCATGCATATAGTGAATAAGATTAAGGATATTAACATAAAGGTCAGCTAACCAATCCATCATAGCATCAAACTTCTGGATAACCTCGTCGTACTCAAGTACATCAGAAGTAATTGGCTTATATGCAGGACCAACCTGAACCTTAGACTTCATATCTACACCACCGTTGATAGCGTAAAGTAAGCACTTAGCAAGGTTTGCTCTGGCACCGAAGAACTGCATCTCCTTACCTGTCTGTGTTGCAGATACACAGCAGCAGATTGAGTAATCATCACCCCATGTAACCTTCATAACATCATCATTCTCATACTGGATTGAAGATGTCTTAACTGAGATATATGCAGCATACTTCTTGAAGTTCTCAGGAAGCTTTGAAGAATATAAAACAGTCATGTTAGGCTCTGGTGAAGGACCCATGTTCTCTAATGTATGAAGGAATCTGTAGTCAGTCTTTGTAACCATTGAGCGGCCATCGATACCTGTACCGGCAACCTCAAGTGTAGCCCATGTAGGATCACCTGAGAATAATTCATTATATGATGTAATTCTTGCGAATTTAACCATTCTGCACTTCATAACGAAATGATCGATAAGCTCCTGAGCCTCAGTTTCAGTAATCTTACCAGCTTCAAGATCCTTGTTGATATAAATATCAAGGAATGTTGAAACACGGCCTACTGACATGGCAGCACCGTTCTGAGTCTTGATAGCAGCAAGGTAACCAAAGTATAACCACTGAACTGCCTCCTTAGCGTTAGAAGCTGGCTGAGAAATATCATAGCCGTAAGAAGCAGCCATAGCCTTCATTCCCTTTAATGCCTTAATCTGATCAGAAAGCTCTTCTCTGAGACGAATAACCTCATCAGTCATAACGCCGCAACCACAGTTTGCCTTATCCTCTTCCTTCTGCTCGATAAGGAAATCAATACCGTAAAGAGCAACTCTTCTGTAATCACCTACGATACGTCCACGACCGTAAGTATCCGGAAGACCTGTGATGATGTGAGACTTACGTGCAGCTCTCATTTCCGGAGTATAAGCATCAAATACACCCTGGTTATGAGTCTTGTGATACTCTGTAAAAATCTTGTGTAATTCTGGATCTGCCTCGTATCCATAGTTTGCACATGATTCCTCTGCCATCTTGATACCACCAAATGGCATAAATGCTCTCTTAAGAGGCTTGTCTGTCTGAATACCAACAACCTTCTCAAGCTCCTTCATTGACTCGTCTATATATCCCGGACCATAAGCTGTAAGACCTGTTACAACCTTAGTCTCCATATCTAAAACGCCACCCTTAGCACGCTCTTCCTTCTGTAATTCCTGTAATCTGCCCCAAAGCTTGTTTGTTGCATCAGTAGGATCAGCAAGGAAACTCTCGTCACCATCGTATGGTGTATAATTGTTCTGAATGAAATCCCTTACATTAATTTCTTCTTTCCAAAGTCTTCCTTTGAAACCGTTCCACTGTTCTTTCTGAACCATTTTTCTATTGTCCTCCTTTTTGTGTATTAATTTGTGTACATTGTATACACGGCTGGGCTTAAAATAAATTTGCCATGCTCTTTCTTGTTAGAATTTACATTGACAAATCTGTAACAATTCACCCAAGAAAGATACTATCATGTATTGTATACAAAATCAATAGAATTATGCAGAGTATTTAATTTAGTACAATATGATGAAAAATGGCAAATTTTAGAAATTAATTTTTGCTAAATATTTAGTTGGAACAGATTATCATAGCCCGCACAAAACCTGCTGTTTCGTAATTTCGCTTGCCTGCTCCAAGACCTATTTTTATTATTTCGTATTCAGCCGGCAGTTCTGTTTCAGTAGTAACTGCAGCCACAATTGCGGCACCTGTGGGAGTCACTAGCTCGCCTGATATATTTGTCAAATGTATCTTAATATGATGTGCAGATACAATGTTTGCAACGGCAGGAACAGGTATTGGAAGGATTCCGTGGGCACACCGTACTGTACCGCATCCCTCATAAAGTACAGGCACAATTACATCCTTGATTCCAAGGTTATCAAGGCATATTGCAAATGCCGCAATATCAATAATTGAGTCCACTGCCCCTACTTCGTGAAAATGTACATGACTAAGGTCCGTTCCATGAGCTTTCGCTTCTGCCTCGCCAAGAATAGTAAATATTTTTTCGGCAATTTCCCTTGCGCCGGGTGTCAGATTGCCGCCATTTATTATATCCAGAACATCCTTTAGTGTCCTATGTCCGTGCTTATGCACGTGAATGTGTGAATGCTCATGTTCATTCATATCAATGTGTGTGTGTCCATTCAAATGTCCATACAGATATTCCATATCGTGGTCATGGTTTTCAAGCTCGTCATCAAGGATTACATTAAAATCACAGGCAGAGAGGCCATTTTTTATAATTTTTTTTATTTCAATTTTATATCCAGTAAGCGGCAGGGTGTCCAGATATTTAACCAATTCGTCTTTGTCTGCCCCGCAGTCAAGCAGTGCTGCAACTGCCATATCTCCGCTTATTCCTGAAAAACATTCAAGGTATAATTTGTTCATGCTTTGCTCCCAACTGATTTTCAAATAATATCGAGAATTCAGTAGTTGATTCTATCATATTCAATCAAAATTTTCAATTTGCTCAGGGTTACACGGTTTCTCTAAGGATTCTCTGAATAAAAACGTAATGGCAGCTCAAGCCCGTTCTCCTCAAGAAGAGTCTTATCTGTGAGGATTTCCATGGCAGGCTTATCTGCCACAATCCGCCCTTCATTAATAAGAATCACCCGGTCACAGGTGTCATATACCATATCCAGATCGTGGGATGCAATTATGCGTAACTGTGGCAAAGTTCTGATTAGGTTTATAAAGTTTCTTCTGTTTTTGGGATCAAGTGCAACGGTAGGCTCATCCAGAAGAATAATATCCGGCGTAATTGAAAGTACTGTTGCAAGTGCCACAAGTTTTTTTTCACCCCCTGATAAACGGTATGTTTTCCTGTCTATCAGGTGAAGCGCATTAACGCTTTCCAATGCTTTTCTTACTGCTTCATCAGTTCTTTCTTTGCTAAAGCCAAAGTTTCTTGGAGCAAATGCCACATCATCATAGACATTTGACATAAAAAGCTGGCTGTCTGAGTCCTGAAAAACATATCCTATATGTTCTCGGATTTTGTTGAGATTTTTCTTGTTTAATATAAGACTGCACACATGGATTTCTCCCTGATAATTGTCAGTAAGTCCAACAATTGTTTTTAAAAGTGTTGATTTGCCGGCTCCGTTTGCACCTATAAGTCCTATGCATTCATTTTCAACAGCAGAAAATGAAATGTCGGTCAGAACCTTAGTATTGTTATTATAAGAGTAGTTTACATTTTTTAAATTGACCATAATAATATCCTTTACAATATTTGTCCGATAATTTCAAAAACAGGAAATACTCTGAAAAATATTAAATATAAAGACCAGATTATCATGTATATAAGACATTTGGACGTAAATTTAACTTCAGTACCCGGTATTATATCACCTGTGTACCCCCTTAGCATCATGCTTTCATATATTGTCTGTGCCTTGTCAATGCTTCGAAGGAGAAGCTGCCCAACAAATGGTCCCCATGCCCTGATATTAATACCTTTTTGTCCGGGTGCCCGGAGCCGGTAACTCATAGTCAGAGTATCTGCCTCACCAAAAAGGACGGTTATGTATCTGTATATAAGCAGTATCAGTGTTACAATTATTTTTGGAAAATGTATTTTACACAGGGAATGTCCGATTTGTTCAATACTTGTGGTGGCAATCAGAATGTAGCCTGCCATAACAGTAAAGATTCCCTTTAAAATAATGGTAATCATTGATATCACTCCTCCACTTACAGGCTGCCTGCCCACATACATGATAATGCTGCGGTCAAAGAAGGGATTTATAATGCCAATAATAAAAATCAGAGGTAACACGATTTTAAATCGTTTAAGGCAGTCGTATACAGAAAGCTCCCCAACCACAAAAAGGACTATGGGATAAATTGCCATTCCCAATAGTCCAGTAAGATTATATTTAGAAAATGATACCACGGTCATTATATATAAAAGCGTAATTACAAGCTTTGCCAGGGGATGTATTCTATTAATCCATACATCTTTCTTTGCAAGCTCGTCAAGTGCAAAGACTGTGGAAACTGACTTTCCTAAATCACTCATTTGGTTAACTCCGTTTTATCTTTATGTCTGAATAACCTGAAGGCATAACATGCACCAACAGTTACAATTACTACCAATACTGCGCCAATTATTCCCGACAATGAGGTTCCTGCTGCAGTGTCAGAGTTTTTAAAAGAATAATCCGGCAAAATTGACGTTTTTTCCTGGATTATTCCAGCCTGCTCATTAACAGAGCCATTTACTGCTATTTCGGTGCTCCCTGTAAGTCTTTCAACTGACCATTCAAGTCCGTCAGGATTAGAAGAAGCAACCAAAGATAAAAGACCACCGATTACCACTGTAGTTGAAGCCAGAACAACCAGTGTTGCTTTAAGGGAAAGCTTAGATGATTTATCACAGGTTTCTCCAATGCCCCAGAGAATTTCAGGTCGGGCTTCATAAATAAATATAAGTACTGCTGCTGTGATAAGTCCCTCCACAAGTCCTATTGCAAGATGTATAGGCTGCATTGCTGCGACAAATGTAATAAACGGCAGCTCAGTAACACCGGATGCAAATGTTTCAAGAGTAACTGAAAATGCGCCGGCCTGTAAAGAAACTAAACTTCCTATAATAGAGGCGTATATTATCTTACCCTTTGATGCTCCATTTTTCATAAAGAATTTCCAGATAAGCAACCCGCCAAGGAAACAACTGTAAAATGCCATATTCCACACATTACATCCTAAAGCCAGCAAACCTCCGTCTGCAAAAATCAGGCATTGTATCAGCAATACCGCAATCATAGTAAGAAATCCTGCATATGGTCCTAAAATAGCTGATAAGAGCATACCGCCACACAGGTGTCCTGATGAGCCTGTTCCCGGTATTGTAAAATTAATCATCTGGGCAGCAAAAACAAATGCTCCCATAATTCCCATAACAGGTACTTTTTTAGGATCTTCTTCTAATCGTATTTTCTTTACTGATATTCCGGTAACAAGTGCAGAGGCAGCAAACATTGCTCCTGCGACAGCCGGATTTATCAGAGCATCGGACATATGCATATCATGATCCTCCTTGTATATTAATATGATACCAACGGATTGTTCCGTACTTCGTACTCCCACAATCCTGCATCATAATACGCAAAAAAAATGGGAGGCGCAAGCCTCCCTAGGGGTTCTTTCTTAACATTTCCTTTAATGCTTTCATAGCTTCCGGAGCTCTTTTGGAAATTGCATCCGGATTTCTCTTTATTATGCTTGAAATATGCTTAAAATCTTTACTGCCCCGTTTAAGTATTTTTGAAATATCTTCCTCAAAGAATGTTTCTCTGATTTCAAGACGACGCTTAAATGTTTTTATCTGCTCATTGTTGTATGTAATGTTCTTGAGCGTTGTCTTTAAATCCATAGCCTCATTAAATGACTGGGTGAAATCAATGGAAAAGACAACGGTTATTATCAGTGCAATTACTTCTGTGACAGACTTTGGAATCAGCAGAATAAGATTTTCAATAGGTTTGTTTATAAAACATACAAGTAATACAGAAAAGAAACCCCAGCATATTGATACAAACAAACATATGTGACCCATGAAATTAAAACGTCTGTCACTGTAATCCCAGTATTTCACGCCAAACAGCTTTTCCATAAAATATCCTGTGAAGAATTCGAGTATGGTAGATGAAATCATTCCCAGAATGAAGATTAATGGAACATTATTTCTGACGCCAATGGTACTCATAAGAATAACCAGTGCGCCGGAACCATATATTGGAAGAAAAGGACCGTGAAGAAAGCCTCTGTTCACCCATTGTCTCTTTTTTACGGAAACGTAACAGCTTTCCCATATCCAGCCAATAAAACAGTATACATAAAATAGTAAAATCCATTGTGAAAAGGAATATGAATTTAATAACCTTCCTATCATAAATTATTCCTCGATTCATATTATAAGATGATGTTGGGGCAAACAGACTCCAACTATGATACCTGCGGATTGTTCCGTACTTCGTACTCCCCGAAGTCCCGGTATCATCATAAATAAAAGATTAAATATTAATGTTTAGCATACACTCAAGTAATAGACAATATTCTACCATTTTGTTGAAATTATTTCAATTACATTTATCTCCGTTGAGAAGCAGATTTTTCACTGATTTACGTCTTGGTCTGCTTACCTCAAATTCCACATTATTGTCCATTGTGACAATATTGTTTTCTATTTTCTTGATATGATTGAAGTTGACAATAGTAGACTGATTTATGTATTCAAACCCAAAAGGATCCAGGTCATTGTACAATTCCTTAAGTGATGAATGGATACTGGCATTATAGTGTTTGGTGCAGATGATACATTTTCTGCCGGAACAGGTAATGTACAGTATATTGCTTATAAGCTCTCTGCGTATTGTCTTGTCTGACTTCCAGGTTATATGGTTGTGATTGTAATTTCTTGTCTTTATGATGTTGATTGATGTATTCTCTTTCATAAAATCTCCTTAAATTTGATAATAAATATATTTTTTATCTTTTGCTAAAGTTGACTAATGTATAGAGTTAGCACTACAATTAACATGTCTTTTATATTAAAAACAGGTGGTAGATAATATGAATATAAATGTTATATTTACTGGAGGAACAATTGGAAGCCGTATTAATACAGATAATAAGATATGTGTTGACGGCAGCTATGTGTATAGTCTGATTTCGATGTACAAAAGTATTGTACCATCATGTGATGATAAGTTTATTACATCGCAGCCTTACACTATTCTAAGTGAGAATCTGTGTGCTGATAATATTAAACTTCTTATTGGTGAGATTAGTTCAATAATAAATACGTCATCACCGGATGCAATTATTATCACCCATGGTACTGACACAATTCAGTACAGTGCCGCAATTATCTCATATTTATTCGACTGTGTTAATATACCTATTGTGCTGGTTTCAAGCGATTATCCTTTAGAGGATAAAAGAGCTAACGGGCTAATCAATTTCCATTTTGCATTAAAATTCATTCATGAATGCACTTGTTGTGGAGTTTTTGTCAGCTATTGTAACAAAGGAGATTTCCCTGTCATTCACAGAGGTACAAGACTTAATCAGCCAATTACGTTGTCCGGAGATTTGAATAGTGTTAAAGACTCTTATGTGGTGAAATATGTTTTTGAGGGGGATGATGTCAGAGCATGCTGGCATGATAATATACCTGATTTAGAGAATGATGAAGAACAGGTAAAGACAGACGATGCCCCATGCAGATTATGTGCTCCTGATAAAATGGTACTGAAGGATAATTCTGATATACTGAGAATTGTGCCATATGTGGGAATGAAGTACCCGGACATTCCGGATAATACTAAAGTTATTCTTCATGAAAGCTATCATTCCGGTACGATTGCCATCAGCAATGAACTCAGTTCATTTGCAAATGAGGCCAATCATAGGGGAATTCCAATCTTTTTGACGGGATTATCAGCTTATGAAAATGAATATGAAACTGTGGAACAGTATAAGAAATTGGGAATTGTAAACATACCGGATTCTTCTGTAATATCACAGTATTGTAAGCTATGGATTCTGACAAGTAATTATGAAGACATCAATGAGATTAAACGAATAATGAATTATCCGGTCGCCCATGACTGGGTTTGATATATAAAAACTCTGGCCACAATTGTGACCAGAGTTTGTTCAACTAAATGATTAGTATGACTTGATGCTCTGGTATGTTGGCTGGATAATATATTTACCCTTCTTGTTAATTATACCATACATCTCCTCACCATCTGATGAACTTGTACTAACAATAGCATATCCGTCATCAGAAAATGCTGTTCCGGTAGAGTAAATTGCCTGTGTAATAATCTTGCCCTTTACAGTCATATAACCGTAGAGCTGCTCTGTTGTCTGATATCTTACAATACCGTTTCTCATATTATCAATCTTAGTGTAAGCCGGAGATACAACATACTTACCCTTCTTATCGATGATACCATATAAATCGTTAACTCTTACAATTGCGTATCCATCAATAAATGTTCCCGCATAATCGTACTGAGCCTGAATCTTAATATCACCCTTCTTGTTGATATATCCATACTTGTCACCAACTCTTACAGCAGCTAACTTCTCTGTTTCTGAGAATGACTTTGCATAAGTGTAAATTGGAGTGATAACAACTTTACCTTTTTCGTTGATGTAACCACATACACCTGCAGTTGTTTCTACTGCGTAGAGACCACATGCTGCAGAGTCGATATCAGCATACTGAGGTGCTACAACGAGTTTACCCTTCTTGTTAATGATACCATACATTCCGTTAGTACCAACGATTGCATATCCGTCATCACTAAATCCGGTTGCTTCAGTGTAAGTTGGGCTGATTACAACCTTACCTTTTTTGTCAATATATCCATAGCTTGAACCAACCTGAACACGGGCAAGTCCGTTAGAGAATGAGTATGCACTGTCATACTGAGGAGCAACTACAAGCTTGCCTTTTGTATTGACATATCCATACTTTTCATTAACTTCCACAACTGCAAGACCCTCTGAGAATACTGATGATACTGCATCAAACTGAGGATTGATTACAACTTTACCCTTCTTGTTAATATATCCGTAAACACCATTAACACGAACACCTGCAAGATGAGTTTCTTCATCGAAAGAATAAGCATTCTCGTATGTAGGATTAATTACATACTTACCCTTCTTGTCAATGAAACCATAATAGCCGCCAACGTAAACTCTTGCGAGACCATCATAAAAAGCATATGCTTCATTATACTGAGGCTGGATAACAATCTTACCCTTCTCATTAGCATATCCCCACAGGCCATCTACCTGTACAGGAACAAGTCCTTCATTAAAAACTTCGTACTTATCTTCGTCAGAAGATTTTCCGATAGCATTCTTAACACAAATAACAATTGCGATAAGTGCTATTACAGCAACAACTGCGGCAGCAATAATACAGATAAGCTGCTTTGTGTTTAATCCCTTCTTGGCTGGAGCACCAGGTGTACCATTCTGTGAAGGTGCTGAATTCTGGAAATTATTTCCTTCCATGTTTTTTCCTCCTTAGATAAAATGTTATCAAAACAAATCTATTACATTGTAATCATTTTGTTAAGTTTTGTCAATTATTGTCTAGGTTCCGTCATGGTTAGAACAAACCGGAAATCAAACCACCGCCAGGATTAAAATCTAAAGGTCATTTTCGAACTGTGAGTTGTATAATTCTGCATAAAATCCATTCTTTGCAAGGAGCTCTTCATGATTGCCCTGTTCGATAATGTCGCCATCCTTCATTACAAGGATAATATCAGCGTCCTTAATTGTTGACAATCTGTGAGCAATAATAAAGCTTGTTCTGCCCTTCATAAGATTATCCATCGCCTTTTGTATCTGTATTTCTGTTCTGGTGTCCACAGAAGAGGTTGCTTCATCAAGAATCAGAATAGGGTTATCAGCAAGAATTGCTCTTGCTATTGTAAGCAGCTGCTTCTGTCCCTGGGAAACATTACTGGCATCTTCATTTAATTCCATATTATAACCGTCCGGCAGGGTTTCAATAAAGTGATGCGCATGGGCAGCCTTTGCAGCTTCAATTACCTCTTCATCTGTGGCATCAAGTCTTCCATAGCGGATGTTTTCCATTATTGAATCCTTATACAGCCAGGTGTCCTGTAAAACCATGCCAAATGCATCTCTTAATTCACGTCGGTTGAAATCTTTAATATTCTTATCATCAATAAGAATTGCTCCTTCATTGACATCATAGAATCTCATCAGCAGTTTTACAATAGTAGTTTTACCTGCACCGGTTGGACCTACGATTGCAACTTTTTGTCCGGGTTTGATGTTTGCACTAAAGTCCTTTATTATAGTCTGACCTTCCTTATAACCGAATCTGACATGGTCAAACACAACCTTTCCATCAATCTTTTCTAAATGGACAGGATTAAGTGCAAACTGTTCCTCCTCTTCCTCTTCAAGAAACTCAAATACACGTTCAGATGCTGCTGACATTGACTGTACCTGATTGATTACCTGGGCAATCTGCTGGATAGGCTGTGTAAAGTTTTTTACATATTGGATAAATGCCTGAATATCACCAATTGTAATGATGTTCTTTATAGCCAGCATTCCGCCGGCAAAGGCAACACCGGCATATCCTAAATTACCGACAAAGGCCATAATTGGCATCATCATTCCTGATAAGAACTGGGATTTCCAGGCAGAGGAATATAATACCTTATTAGTTTGATCAAAATCCTTAATCATGTCATCTTCCTTATTGAAAGATTTGACCACGAGATGTCCGCTGAATGTTTCCTCAATCAGACCATTTATATGTCCTAAATATTCCTGCTGTGTTTTAAAGTACTTCTGAGACATTTTTACCACTGAGGAAACTAATATTATGGAAATCGGAAGTATTACAAGTGCAATCAGAGTCATTAAAGGTGAAATCGACAACATCATAATAAGCACACCAATCATAGTTGTAGTTGAGGTTATTATGGTTGTTATACTCTGATTAAGTCCTGTTCCAAGGGTGTCCACATCATTCGTTATTCTTGAAAGAACCTCTCCATGTGTTCTGCTCTCGAAATATTTCATCGGCATGCGATTGATTTTTTCGGAAAGCTCCTTCCTCAATCGGTAACAAATCTTCTGTGTAATTCCTGTCATTATCCAGCCCTGGATAAAGCTGAAGGTTGCACTTAAGGCGTAAAGTCCAAGTACAATTAAAATAATCTTAGCAATATACGAGAAATCGATACCGCCTGTTCCGGCTATTTTCTTTATCAAACCGTCAGACAATGCGGTGGTTGCCTTTCCTAATATCTTAGGTCCGATTACAGAAAAAACTGTGGAAGATGCAGCAAGTATCATTACAAATATTACTGCAAATTTATAATTACCAATATATTTTATAAGTTTACTGATAGAGCCTTTGAAATCCTTCGCCCTTTCGGAAGGCATCATTCCGCCGCCCGGACCATGCCTTTTAGGAGGTCTCTGGTAAGATGTATTCTGATCTGACATATTACAATACCTCCTTTTTATTATCTGTATCACTATCTATTCCAAGTTCGCTCTCAGAAAGCTGTGATTTGGCTATCTGCTTATAAGTATCGCATGACTTTAATAACTCTTCATGAGTTCCTTTGCCAACAATCTTTCCGTCTTCCATTACAAGGATTTGTTCGGCATTAAGAATCGTGCTTATTCTCTGTGCAACAATAATTACGGTTGTGTCTGAAACATTTTCTGATATAGCCTTACGAAGTGCAGCATCTGTCTTTAAATCAAGAGCAGAAAAGCTGTCATCAAATATTAATACTTCAGGCTGTTTTGCTATTGCTCTTGCAATTGACAATCTCTGCTTCTGACCACCTGAAACGTTGGTACCGCCCTGCGCAATGTGAGTGTTGTAGCCATCTTTCTTTTCATTAATAAACTCTGTTGCCTGGGCTATGGTTGCAGCTTTTGCAACATCCTCGTCAGAGGCATCATCTTTTCCGAAACGGAGATTGGAATTGATGGTTCCGGAGAAAAGAACGGCCTTTTGAGGTACATATCCTATCTTTGACCGCAAATCCTTCATTGACACATCCCTGATATCCTGCCCATCAATTGTGATGCGTCCTGAGGATACATCATAAAGACGAGGTATTAAGTTGACAAGTGTTGTCTTTCCACAACCTGTACTGCCTATAATTGCTGTGGTTTGACCGGGTTTTGCCACAAATGAAATATCCTCCAGAACATTTTTATCAGCACCTGAATATTTGAAGGAAACATTTTCAAATTCAATAATACCGCCTTTAGACTGTATTTCAAGCGGATTAGACGGATCGCTTATACTTGATTGTGTATGCAATACCTCATCAATACGTTCTGCTGAAACAATGGCTCTTGGAAGCATAATTGAAAGCATGGTAAGCATAAGGAAGGACATAACAATCTGCATGGAATATGTAACGAAAGCTGTCATTGAACCAACCTGCATTATTCCTTCGTCGATTCTGTGTGCAGCCACCCAGATTATTGCAACCGACAAGCCATTCATGATCATTGTCATTACCGGCATCATAAAAGTCATTGTTCTGTTTGTGAAAAGCATAGTTCTGGTAAGATTTTTGTTAGCCTTATCAAAACGATCTTCCTCCTTCTGCTCTCTTTTGAAAGCCCTGATAACGGAAAGACCGTTAAGAATCTCCCTTGCTACAAGGTTTACATCATCGATGAGCTTTTGCATGATTTTGAATTTAGGCATAGCAATCTTCATAAGGAGCATCACAAATGCAAATATGACAGCAACAGCGATGACAATTATGTATCCCATGCCCGAACCTGTCTGTGTTACTTTTATAATTCCACCAATACCAAGAATTGGCGCATAAAGAAGCATTCTTAGGAACAATACTGTTACCATCTGAATCTGTTGCACATCATTTGTTGTTCTTGTGATAAGTGATGCAGTTGAAAATCTGTCCATCTCTGTGTTAGAGAAGCTTAAAACCTTTTTATACATACTCTCACGCATGGTACGGCCTATACCGGCGCCTACTCTCGAAGCAAGAAGGCCGACACATACTGAGGTTACGGCAATCAAAAGAGCCATTCCAATCATTTTTATTCCGGAAACAAGAAGATACTGTGTCTGGATTTTATCCATATCAAGACCGGCTTTTTCGTCCATTTTCTTGGCGTAAGAAATGCCCATGGATTTAACCATGCTGCTTCCTAAAGTGTCAAATGTTGGCTTAAACTGCTCACGCATATTGATGATGTCATCCTTTGAAATCATCCCTTCTTTGTACATGTGGTTAAATACAACACGCATATCTGCGCATTCAGCATCATATTCATTGCCTTCCTCATCTTCCATAGTCTGGTTAAAAGAAGAAAGCGCCACACCCATCATTTCTCCAATCTGTTCTATGGTCATATTCTCCAATACAGACGGGTCCATTCCGTTTTGCTCTGATAACTGTTTAACTAATACATCCTTTGTAACGGCTGACATCTGATTATTTAACAGAAGAGGTATTGCAAATGTATCGTCATATTTGTCTGACTCTTTATCGGAAGATACATTTAAAACATAATTATCTCCTGCTTCGTCATAGATTTCCTCCCATGTACGAGTTTCTTCATCTGTCAGGAATAATTTAGCTGTTTCATATTCTTCCGATGTTATTCTGGATGGGAGAATATGATCGATTCCTCCATTGATGATTCCTACATCTATTATGTCAGATGTATACTGAGGGAGAGCAAGATCACATGCGGCCTGCATAACAAGTAAAATAACTATTGCAATTACAGACTTCCAGTATGGTAAGAGATTATTAATTATTCTACGCATCGTTTTCCTTCCTTATAAAGTTAGTTATGTTAAAAATATTGTAAGTAATAATAACATCTGACATGGTGAAAGTAAATTATGGTAATATTATTTTTATATAAAAAAATATTAAGAAAAATATAAAGAAAAAAATGAATTGAAAAATATGAACACATATTGTATTATTGTGCTGAGCGTTATTCTGTTTGTGAAAATGCATCAGTTATTATTCTATAATTCTATTCTGTGTTTGTGTGGGTGGTGACCTTATGGCATCAACTTTTTATTAAAAATGGAAGTCATTCATGTTGTCTTTTCCCAATCAGTACGCTTAATAAAATATGCCTGAACGACAGGTTTATCCGTTTTATCAGGCGAAGAGGAGTATATATGAACAATTCAAAAAAGGCACAATTTGACACAAGGTACATGATTCAGCTTGCACTTATGATTGCAGTTACTGTTGTCATGTCACTGACACCTATCGGCTACATCAGAACGCCGGCACTGTCTGTAACATTACTTACTATTCCGGTTGCAGTTGGTGCAATCATTTTAGGACCTGTGGGCGGCGCAGTATGCGGTTTCACCTTTGGTATCACCAGCTTTATCCAGTGTTTTGGTGCAACAGCATTTGGTTCTGCACTGCTTATGATTAATCCATTCGGTACTTTTATTACAACAGTGGTTACAAGAACATTAGAGGGATTTCTTACAGGTTTAATCTTTAAGTATCTTCATAAAATTAAGGCAACCCAGAAAGTCTCATATTATATAGCGAGCTTTGCGTGTCCGGTTCTCAATACTATTTTATTTATGAGTTCTCTGGTTATCTTTTTTTATAATTCTGATTATATTCAGGGATTTGTTAACGCTTTAGGAGTAAAGAATCCATTCACATTTGTGCTGGCATTTGTCGGCGTACAGGGAGCAATAGAGGCTGCAATATGCTTCGTTGCAGCCTCAGTAATATCAAGAACATTATATGCAGTAATTGTAAAGAAGAAATAACAGATTTACTAATCTGACATTTTTTCCCGGATAATATAATTTTTATAATTGTCATTATCATAATCAAGGACATACCAGCGTCGGCAGGATGGCAGAATAAGAATAACCAGAATTATAATTGTGGCAGCAGCTGTGATTATAATTGATTTTCTGGATTTATTCATGTGTGCTTTCAACGCAGGTGTGTTCTTTTCTTTTGACAACTTATATGTTGTTACAATCCAGTCAATAAAAGAATTTATTTTTTTAAATAAATAGGAATATCCCATAGCTGCCAATGGTAAAAGAAGCATGAAGTAAGGAATAGTATACTGACATTTGCCTTCCCAGAAGGTGTGGAAAATAAAACCGCCAATCACTGTTGTGGGCAAAAGCAGTAATCCGAAATATTTCTTTTTATGGGCCATACCAAAGGCAAATACCACATTCCCTGTAAGTATTATGGTCTGCATTATATTCAGAAATTCAAAAAATAAATAGTTTCCATTAACACCTATGGCGTTTTTCACCCATTGGGGCTGGGTAATGGAGGTATTTCTAACATACACAATCCAGAAACTCTGAAATGCCGGATTGTTCCATTGGGAAGCAGTCTTTTTTGCCAGAAATGTGGTAAAACTGCCGGGATTATCCTTGAAATAATTTATATTGTCATCTATTACTTCTATTGCAGCCAACTTTTCTGCTTCTGTATCATAATCGTTCAATTCATACAATGCGGCAATCTTTGGACTATACCACCCGTCTGCATAATAATCTCCTGTTATGGTCTGGGTTCCCATGGCAATCCAGGCATACGCAGATGCACCCGCATTTAAGTCACAGCCCGATTTCTTACTTACGATATATTTTGGAACTGTCGACTGAATAATAAAACCAACAATTATTAATCCTAAAAGCACCAATCCCGGAATGCTTCTTTTTCTTAGAGAAGTAATGATAACATAAATAATTAGTGCAATCAAAAAAATCAGATAATTACTCTTAACCATAATGCCCATCATAATAAAAAATGCGCAGATAACAGCATGACTGTATTTCTTATTATTGAAGAACCGGTAGGCAAAGAGAAAGGCACCTATTGAAAAGAACATTCCCGGAACATTTCCATAGACAAATGTTGAATAGAGAATCCATGGATAAAACAGCAAAGCAAATGACAGAAAAACAAGCTGAACTGTTCGTCCTGCCTTAAAAAGATTAAGAATGTCCGTAATCCACTTAAATGTAATTGTTACCATGACAACATTTAACAATTGGAAAAATATATTGTTATAATCTCCAACAATATAGCCAAGCAGGTAATAAATAAAAACAAGACCAATCTGGTTGGTGTACTTGGCGATATAGCCGTCCTTTAGAAACGGAGTTGGGTCACCATTTCTTAAACAGTAGGCTGCGTTCATTACATAATACTGGTCTGCGCCTGTCTTTGTCTGGGTTACAAGCACCCAGAATAATCCAAGGAGAGTAATCAAAAGAAGCAGGATATTTCTACTCCTGATAAAAAAATTGTTATTGTCGTTTAATCTGTGAATAAAATATTTTGAATAACCACAGCGGTGAATTGTGCATGCTATCAGGAATATTGTTAAAAATACAATTACATGAATATAGGGCTTGTCACCAACGTAATAGGTATATTCTGTTCCGCCGTATGTCATATAGCTGGTAGAAAAAATGCTAAGCATCAACAACCACAATGAAATTATGCAAAATAATCCTATAACAACATACTTATATAGAGAGGATATAAAGTTAATAATTTTATTCATCGGCGGCCGGCTCCTCCTTAACTGAATTAATTGTAAAATCTGTCACAACCTGATTTCTTCCGTGTTCCTTAGCATAATACAATAATTCATCAGCACGTTTTAGCAGAACTCTCGATTCCTCACAGGCATCACCTTGTGTTATACCGAAAGACATACGGACACTTACTGTCTGTTCCTTGTATTCTATGTCAGTGTTTCTGATTGTATTTTCAATTGAATTCATGGTTTCAAGTGCATCGTCATAGCTTATTCCATCAAAAATAAGAAGAAATTCCTCTCCGCCCCACCTTGCGGCATGTCCTTTACCAATCATGGAGTTCTTTAGTATGGAAGCTACAGTGATTAATACTTTGTCTCCACAGTCATGACCGTAGGTATCGTTAAATTTCTTGAAATAATCTATGTCTCCTATGGCAACCGAGAATTTTGTACCTTTATTCATTGCATTTGACATTGCTGTGGCGAGCCTGTTTTCACCGCTTCTTCTGTTGTTAATTCCTGTCAGGGTGTCAAGCTCTACAAGCTCCTTAAGAGAGCGTTGCATCTGAATAACTGATTTACCGATGCTGCTTAATTCATCGTCCCGTTTTAATATATTTCCATCGATATTGCCATCAAGCTTTCCTTTTGAAATATTTGTAAGCAGATACTCTATTTTTTTAATTGCATCTGCGATTTTTCTTGAATTAATAAATATGACATAGGATACAAGAATCATACCAAGTATGCTTACTGCTATTATCGGCAGGAGATTTTTCACAACATAAGAGTTGACTGTTGCCATAGGCTTGCCAACGCAGACCATACCGGTGCAGGTGTCATCAGAATTAAATAATGGAACATAATAACCATAGTATTCTTTACCATCTATAATTATGTTGTCGTAAAATGTTGCCTTCTGCTTATCAAGAACATCCTGTTTAACTTTTAGATTGGCGGTAGTTCCTGTTATTCTGTTGCCATCTTTATTCTTAATGGTAGTGAGGACACGGAAATCCTCGAAAAAAACAGTGATTTCAACGTCAGTGTCAGCACTTATCTCATCAATGATTTGAAAATCATCATTTAACATTGTATCACCCTTATATATAGCAATGTATTCTGTCCCTATCTTTCTGTAATCACCGGGATATTCCCTGTCATATATATCAATAAGGATTGAACTCACAGCCTGTAATTCTGTTTCTACCTCATGAGTCATAGCTTTTTTTATTGTAATATATGAAGTAATCATAATTGCGGTAAACAGAATTATCATGGGAATCAGAGCAGCTTTTACCAATGTGCTGTGGATACCATAATTTGACTTTGGGGATTTATTGTTATGTGCCATATGCTTAACCTTCCGTTGCGTATTAATTTTATAGAAATATTGTATGGAAATAATAACATAAAAAAAGGACAATAACAAACCTGTAATTTATTATTGCCCTTTATAAGTGCGATAAATATCGCATATTTATCTTAATTATTCAATTAGTCGATAGCTTTCTTGATTGCTGCCATAAGCTCATCATATGTTTCATAAGCCGGAAGCTCAGGATACTCTGCTTTAATGGCATCTGTACTCTTGAAAAGGAAACCTGCCTTGCTGGCTTTAATCATTCCAAGGTCATTGTGGCTGTCACCACTTGCAATTGTATCATATCCGATTGACTGCAATGCCTTTACAGTTGTGAGCTTTGACTGCTCGCAACGCATCTTGAAGCCGGTAATTTCACCATTATCAGCAACCTCAAGGCTGTTACAGAAAATTGTTGGCCAGCCAAGCTTCTTCATAAGTGGTGTTGCAAACTGTGTGAATGTATCACTTATAATAATTACCTGTGTGAACGAACGAAGTTCATCGAGAAATTCCTTCGCACCGGGAATTGGATCAATTTTGGCAATTGTATCCTGGATTTCTTTAAGTCCAAGACCATGCTCCTTTAAGATTCCGATTCTCCATCTCATAAGCTTATCATAATCAGGCTCGTCTCTCGTTGTTCTTGTTAATTCAGGAATACCGCTCTCCTTAGCAAACGCAATCCAGATTTCAGGAACGAGAACGCCCTCAAGATCTAAACATACTATATTCATCTACTTATAGTCCTTTCAAAATAATTATAATTGTATATTAAAAAGTGTTAATAATATTAAGAATTAAAGTGCTTTGATTCTTTCAAGTGCCTTAACAGTATTCTCGTAAGAACCAAAAGCTGTAAGTCTGAAGTATCCTTCACCGCTTGGACCAAATCCTGAGCCCGGAGTACCGACTACATTGGCATTCTCTAAAAGATAATCAAAGAAATCCCAGCTTGACATTTTGTCAGGAGTCTTAAGCCATATATATGGAGCGTTAACACCTCCGGAAACAGTGTATCCGGCTGACTTTAATCCTTCAAGGATAGTCTTTGCATTATTCATGTAGTAAGCAATCTGCTCTTTAGTCTGCTTCTGACCAGCTTCAGAATATACTGCCTCTCCGGCTCTCTGAATGATGTATGGAGCTCCGTTAAATTTAGTTCCATGTCTTCTTGCCCAGAGGCTGTGAAGAGATACATCACCACTCTTAAGCTCTTTTGGGATAACAGTAAAGCCTAGTCTCACTCCGGTAAATCCGGCATTCTTAGAAAATGATCTAAGCTCTATCGCACAAGTTCTTGCCCCTTCGCATTCATAGATTGTGTGAGGAACATTATCCTCAGAGATATATGCTTCGTAAGCCGCATCATATATAATAACGGCACCTACTTTATTGGCATAATCAACCCATTTCTGAAGCTCATCCTTTGTGATTGTTGAACCTGTAGGGTTGTTAGGGAAACAAAGATAAATAATATCAGGAGTTTCCTTTGGAAGCTCAGGTGCAAAATTAGTTTCTGCAGTACATGGCATGTAAATCACATTGCTCCAAGCCTGTTTTTCAGGAATGTATTCGCCTGTTCTTCCTGCCATTGCATTAGTATCAACGTAAACAGGATATACAGGATCACATACTGCAATTTTATTATCAACAGAGAAAATATCACCAATATTACCAGAGTCAGACTTAGCACCGTCACTGACAAATATTTCATCAGCGCTGATATCCGCACCACGACCTTTATAGTCATGTTCTGCAATGGCAGATCTTAAAAATTCGTATCCAAGGTCCGGAGCATAACCTCTAAAAGTTTCTTTCCTGCTCATCTCGTCAACTGATGTGTGTAATGCTTCGATTACAGCAGGAGCAAGTGGTAATGTAACATCACCAATACCAAGTCTGATAATTTCTTTATCAGGATTAGCAGCACTGTAGGCAGCTACCTTTTTACCGATAGTTGAAAAGAGATAACTTCCGGGTAATTTAAGATAATTGTCGTTAATCTTGAACATTTTATTTCTCCTTTAATTGAAAAATGTATTGATTTGCTTATCATATCAGATGTAATAAAAAAACCTGTTGTATATGATAATTACTACAAACTATCAAACATTATACAACAAGTTTTATTTTTGAACAACTTTATATTCTTAATAATTAGTTTTGTTTTGTTTACGTGGGACTCCGGAATAAATTGTGTAAACATAAATATGAGTCCGATGATGTAAACTATGTTCCAAGATAGAAGCGTGATAACCGTTCATACTCGGTTTTAATGGCCAGAGCTAAACTGTCGTCACCATTAACATTGTCAGGATGATATATTTTTAGTAACGCCTTGTAGCGTTTCTTTAAGGATTCAGTATCGTTTACTCCCTTAAAGAAAATCTTTACGTTCTCAGCATTGGACATGGTTCTTCTTGCTTCACGGTATACCTTGTCCTTATACATGAGTTTTTCTCTTTCAAATTTCTCTTTGTCAATTGCCAGCTGTCTTGTCTCCTTTTCGAGAATCTGCCATTTCTGTTCAAATAAATTCTGCTGACCTTCAAGCTGCTTTTTTAGAAGCATGTTTTTACTCTGTTGTCTTTGTAGCATATTTTTCTGAATTTCGATTAGTTTACGTTCGTCTTCCAGATTCTTGCTGAATTCTTTTAGTCGCACATGTTCCTTAAATAACATCTTTTTCTGTTCCGCTTCATCATATCTGGTAAAACTGTCTTTTTCATATTCTGCCCAATTAACATTATCTTCGTCAACAGTAAATTCATTGATATTGATTTCAGCCTGACTTTCTTCTATTAAATTGTCCGGTTTTACATCAAATTCGTCCTGCACTGACCAATAAACTCCTTTTCCAATCCGGTTTTTGTAACGGTCTTTCGACCCCGACTGTTGCCTGCGACTTGTTACGTTGTATTTAAACTCTCGCAAGTCTGCATTAATTAAGTGAAAGAATTAAACTCCGCTGTGGAACCAGAATACTTTTAAACATGGAACGCCATCTTTAACCCGCAGACCGTGCTTTACACCAGGTAGGGCAATGAATGAATCACCAGGCTTAATAGAGTATTCCTCATCACCAAGTTTAACAAAGCCCTCACCTTCAAGAACAAAAAATCCTTCCTGATCGTCATGAACACCCATTTTAGGACCATATTCGGTATCCCGGCACTCAGTTATTCCTGAACAGCATCCGTTAAGACAGCCGTTTTCCTCAGTTAATAATCTCATGGCTAATCTTGATGGATCTTTTTTTGCCACGGCTTCTTCAATTGAAATATATGGTTTCATAATTTAATCTCCTGAATAATACTGTAACTTAGGTGTTTGCAAAACATCCAAGCCATACGGTATAAATTAAAAATATTCACACGCAGGCACGCTCGCGCTACTTGTCGCTCCTAGCGGTACATAAGGCTCTAAATATTAGAGCCTAAGTACCGAGGGCTCCAAAGTACCTGCGTATGAAACATTTTTATTTATACCTGCTTGCTTTTGCATATGTTCTGTGCAAAAAAGTGGCGTTTAGCAAACATCTATTCTGTATACTATAATATAACAATAATATAAAAAATAAAACAGGAAAGTATAGTAGAAAAGAATAAAAATAGCGGAAGCTTTAACAAACTTCCGCTATTGAATACATCTTTTACTTATTCTCGTATCTTAAAAGTTCTGTGTATGCAAGTAAGAATGGACCAACACCCTTAGCATCATCTTCTACGATTGGCTCAGACATATAGTAATCATATGTACCAGGTCTATCGCCTTTTCCTCCAAGACCTGCAACCAGACAAATGCCTCCAAGTGATAATGAACCATCTTCTTTTGTTTTAAGATATTTGCTACAGATACCATCAATAGCCTTCTTAGCATAAGCAGCATATTCATCTGAAAGATAACCAAGACGAACACCTTTAAGTAATGCGTAGGCCATAATTGAACTACCGCTTGTCTCAAGGTAATTGCCCTTCATTCCGCCAAAGTTGACTACCTGATACCACATACCGCTTTCATCCTGATATCTAAGCATTGAATCAATAAGATCCTTAAAGGCATCCTCAAGCATCTTGCATTCTTCATCATATTTATGATCTGAATTATCAATAAGGTCAAGCGAATCAAGCAGAGCCATTGTATACCAGCCTATAGCTCTAAGCCAGATATTCTGTGATAAGCCTGTAACCTTGTCACACCAGAAGGCTTCTTTGCTTGTATCCATAGCATGGTAATAAAGACCATTAAGAGGATTACGAAGATGCTCAATAACGTACTTAAACTGTCCTAAAATATCCGGATAATTCTTTCTGTCATTGTAACGAGTCTCATATTCAAGATAGAATGGAAGACCCATGTATAAACCATCAAGCCATATCTGGTTAGGATAAATATCCTTATGCCAGAAGCTTCTTGCTTCATTGTCACATCTAGGCATGATTTCAATCTGTGAATAAACAAGATCAGCAGCCTTTTTGTATTTCTCCTTGCCGGTTAAATCATACAACTCAAAAAGAGTCTTTCCGGCGTTGACATTATCAATATTCTTCTCACCAATGCTGTAACCATCAATAGTTCCATCATCAAATACTCTGTAATCAATGAAATCATCAGCAAATTTAAGATATTTCTCGTCCTTTGTTAAATCATACATCTGAAGTACAGCCTTAATCATGCAACCGTCAATGTAGTTCCATTTAGATTTAAGGCCCTGCTTAATCTTCTCAATGTTCCACATCGGCGCATCAGGAGTGCTCTTCTCGAGCAATTCGTCAATATACTTTACTACAATGTCCATGATAAGTAACCCCTTTGCTTGAATTTATGGTACAACGTACACGAGGTACAAGTACATTTTTACGTTCACACGCATCGCATGCCCAAATTGTATCATATTTAATACATTCTTTCAACTGTTTTTGTGTCATAAAAACAGATAAAATACTTATTTTTTGCTAATAATTGCAAAATGTTCGAAAATCAGTGCATTTTACTTTGCATTTTCCTGAGGGATTTCTTCTCTAATCTGCTTTGTTCTGATTTCTTCAGAAATCTGTGCGATAAATTCATCTAAAGATTTAACACCTTCATCACCTGCAAATCTGCTTCTTACGGAAACTGTGTTGTCAGCTTCTTCCTTCTCTCCCACAACAAGCATATATGGAAGTCTGTCCATACGAGCTTCTCTAATTTTAAAGCCGATTTTTTCAGCACGCATATCAGTTGTTGCGTCAATATCGTGTGCGCGCAGCTCCTTCTCAATTCTCTTTGCGTAATCAGCATATTTTTCAGAAATAGGTAACACTCTTACCTGCTCAGGACATAACCATGTCGGGAATTTTCCTGCATAGTGCTCAATAAGCCATGCAAGAGTTCTCTCATAACAACCCATTGATGTTCTGTGGATAATCCATGGGCGAACCTTTTCACCCTTATCATCTACATAGTACATACCAAACTTTTCAGCGCTGGCGCAGTCTAACTGGATTGTAACCATTGTATCTTCCTTGCCGTATACATTTTTAGCCTGAATATCAATCTTAGGACCGTAGAATGCGGCCTCGTTGTCAGCTTCTGTAAATGTGATGTTATTCTTAGTCATTACATCGCGAAGATACTGCTGTGTGCTGTTCCAGTATTCTTCATCACCAAGATATTTTTCTTTATTGTTAGGATCCCATTTTGACAGTCTGTATGTTACGTCACCGTCAATTCCAAGTGTCTTCATTACATAGTTGGAAAGCTCAACGCATCTTGTAAGCTCCTCCTCTGCCTGATCAGGACGGAGAATAATATGCGCCTCAGTGATTGTGAACTGTCTTACTCTTGTAAGACCATGCATCTCACCTGAATCCTCATTACGGAAGAGTGTTGATGTCTCGGACATTCTGTAAGGAAGATCCCTGTATGAATGCTGTTCGTTCATATATACATAATACTGGAATGGGCATGTCATAGGTCTTAAAGCCATAACCTCTTTATCCTCAGAATCCTTGTTAAGGATGAACATGCCGTCCATATAGTGATCCCAGTGACCTGAAATCTTGTAAAGATCAGACTTTGCCATAAGAGGTGTTCTTGTACGCACATAACCCCATTCCTTATCCTCAAGGTCCTCAATCCATCTTTGAAGCTTCATAATCATCTTAGTTCCCTTTGGAGTAAAGAGAGGAAGTCCCTGACCGATTACATCTACTGTTGTAAAAAGCTTCATTTCACGGCCAAGCTTATTGTGATCCCTCAATTTAATATCTTCAAGATGCTGGAGATATTCATCGAGCTCAGCTTTCTTTGTGAATGCTGTACCATATATTCTTGTGAGCATTTTATTCTTTTCAGAACCTCTCCAGTAAGCACCTGAAGATGATATAAGCTTAAATGCTTTTATTGTTTTTGTGCTCATGAGATGTGGGCCTGCACATAAATCTGTAAAATCTCCCTGACTGTAGAAGCTGATAACGGCATCTTCAGGCAAATCATTGATAAGCTCAACCTTGTATGGCTCATTTCTGTCTTCCATAAACTTTATGGCTTCAGAACGTGGAAGCTCAAATCTTGTGATTTCAGCACCTTCCTTGATTATCTTTTTCATTTCTTCCTCAATCTTATCAAGATCTTCTCTTGAAAAAGACTGGCAGTCAAAATCATAATAAAATCCTGTGTCGATTGATGGACCAATAGCTAACTTTGCCTCAGGGAAAAGTCTTTTTACAGCCTCTGCAAGAACGTGGGAGCAGGTATGTCTGTAGGCAGCCTTTCCAGCTTCATCATCAAATGTGAGAATGCTTAAATTGCAATCCTTATCCACTACGTAGCGCAAATCCACTACTTTTCCGTCAACTTCTCCTGCACATGCTACTCTTGCAAGACCTTCACTGATGTTTTTTGCAATGTCAAGAACTGACACTGCCCCGTCAAACTCTTTTACTGAGCCATCCTTCAATGTTACTTTCATTTTGAACCTCCTAAAATACAGAATATTCCTTTGATATGAATATTCATTTTATAAAAACAGAAAGTCCCGCACTATACGGGAAATTCCATATAGCACGGGACGATATTTCATATATCGCGGTTCCACCCTGCTTGCCTGTTAATAAACAGACCTCTCATTTGATTATAACGGCATCACCGTCCTGGTTTGCAGGCACTCCGAGGTGGTCTTCACTTCTAATCCGACGGAATATTCACACCAGCCAATTCCTCTCTGAGTCATCATAAAGAAGCTACTCTTCTCATCAACGCTTTAAATATTAGTGCAATACTGCATTTGCCACAGATACTGCGCTATCAGTATAGCATTTTAAAATGAAATGTCAAGGAGTTTATAAAAAGGGTTTTACGCTACCAAAGGTTACTTGATGTCAAACTTAGGTGGAACATCAATTTCCTCGCCCACATATTTTCCATCTTTTTTTCTTTGTCTTACGCATTCAGATAACAAATACTCAATCTGACCATTTACGGATCTAAAGTCATCCTCTGCCCATGCGGCGATGTCTGCATACAATTTCTCAGATAACCGTAATGGAATCTGCTTCTTTTCTGCCATTAATAAAGGCTTCCTGAATTAACAATCGGCTGTGCGTCGTGATTGCCGCATAATACCACGAGCAGATTAGAAACCATGGCTGCTTTTCTCTCTTCATCAAGATCAACTAACTGTTTCTCGTTTAATCTGTCAAGAGCCATTTCTACCATTCCCACAGCACCGTCTACAATCATCTTTCTAGCATCAATAATTGCAGATGCCTGTTGTCTCTGTAACATAACTGAAGCAATTTCCGGAGCATAAGCAAGGTATGTAATTCTTGCTTCCATAATCTCAAGACCTGCATCACTAACCTTTGACTGAATTTCTTCTCTTATTCTTTCTGCCACAACCTCAGCTGAACCTCTAAGGCTTCCTTCGTCTGCATTTCCATCGCCTGTGGTATCAACACCCTGTGCCACATCATAAGGATATATACGGACAATATTTCGAAGGGCAGAATCACACTGTAAAGAAAGATATTCCTTATAGTTATCAACATTAAATACTGCCTTTGCTGTATCTGTTACCTTCCAAATAACTGCGATACCAATTTCAACAGGATTACCAAGACAGTCATTAATCTTTTGTCTGCCATTGTTAAGTGTCATCGCTTTTAACGAAATCTTCTTTGAAACTGCCTCAACAGATGCTGACGTACCATTTGCTGCTATTTTGATTGCTGCATTTGTGTTAGAAGAATCTCCGCTTTGTGCCAGCTTTGTAGCCGCGGCAGGATTAACTGCTGTACAAAATGGATTGACATAATAAAATCCTTCTTCACGGAGTGTTCCCATATATTTTCCAAAAAGAGTTAATACAAGTGCTTCCTGTGGCTTTATTACCTTTAAACCACAAAATGGTATCCAGCAGATACATTCGATTATAATTCCGGCCACAAGCATAACCGTACCGGGAACAGTCTTTTCGTTGTCCAGACAGATTGCACCGGCAATAATTACGCCAATACCTGCGATTAAAACTAAAATCGTAAGTAATAAAACTGCCATACCATTTTTCTTTCTAGTGTAAATCTTCTCTTCCATAGATTTATCCTCCTGATTAAATTGATATCATAATGATATCATGTTGGATAAATATGTCAAGAGAGAGTTGGAAGGAGAGCGTTAAGAGGGCCGGGATAAGAGGGCGTATGAAATGGTTACATCTCATACGCCCTTTACTCGATTTGTCACAACTATTATGTTTTCACATTGCCGTGTAATTATTAAGCTGGTTATCAACATCCCTCCCTGCATACATAATACGGATGACTAACCTTTCAAGTTGTCCTGCCGCATTATCCGGTGAAAGCAATTCAAAAGCAATATACTCATATATTCCCCTTAAATCGGTATCGGCTTGAGCGGTGATAATTATCTCATAAATCATATATCGTAATCTTTGCGAATATCAGCAAATGCCTGTCTTGCAGGTTTTGTTCTGCCTGCAACCATATCTGCATATCCTTTCTCCAGTTCCGCATTTAATTCCGTTTCGGTCAGTTCTGCCACATTAACTGGTTTTGTTGTAGGTATTTTTACTTCAAACGGAAGTCCCCTGTTTAAAATAATCTGTTTATAGAACATATTGATTGCATTGGATGCCGGAATACCAAGTGCTGACAAGATGCTTTCTGCCTGTTCTTTCA
>JBJEME010000115.1:0-1796 GCA_051879515.1 Lachnospira sp.
ATTGGAAAGAATTACTTGATAGAATCAGAGATATCAGGTCTTCAGAAAAAGTGTTATATCGACAGGTCCTTGATTTGTATGCAACTAGTGTTGATTATGATCCACATAGTGATGAATCAGTAAGATTTTTTAAAATTGTGCAGAATAAATTGCACTATGCAGCACATGGTCATACTGCTGCAGAAGTTATTTATCTGCGTGCAGATGCTGAAAAACCATTTATGGGCTTGACCTCATTTTCAGGGGAATTACCATCATTAAAGGATATAGGTGTAGCTAAAAACTATCTTGAAGAGGACGAACTTAAGGTGTTGAATAATCTTGTTTCTGGTTATTTTGATTTAGCTGAAATCAATGCTATCGAGCATAAGCCTATGTATATGGATGATTATGTAAAACAGTTGGATAGTGTATTATCCTCAGGTAATCGAAAGTTATTAACAAGTTCAGGCTCAGTTAGTCATAAGCAGGCGATGGACAAAGCAACGGAAGAATATAGAAAATATCAGGAAACAACATTGACTCCAGTTGAAAAGGCATATCTTGAGAGCATTAAAGATGTGTCTAAGGAAGTAAAGAGGAGATAATTATATGCTAAAATTCAATAATTCATTTTTTTATGATGAGTACAGATGTGATTTTCTTGTCTGTGAAGAAATGAAACGTGTGTGGGCAGTGGAGCTTGAGGTGCTGTCCCAGATAATAAATGTGTGTGATAAGTATAATCTGGAATATTTCGTTAATTATGGAACGCTTCTTGGAGCAGTAAGGCATAAAGGCTTCATTCCATGGGATGACGATATAGACATTTCGTTAAAACGGTCAGATTATAACAGGTTATTTCAGGTACTTCCAAAGGAGCTGCCTGACAATTACAATATTCGTTCGGTTTTTAACTGTGACAATCATAACGAACCTCTTGGCTGTGTTATGAACAGTAAAAAACTTCCGTTGGATGATAAGCTTATGGATGAATTTTACGGATGTCCTTATATTGCAGGTGTTGATGTCTACGCACTTGATTATGTCCCAATAGACCCTGAATTGGCAGATCTGCAGAAGAATCTTTATAATGCATTGTATGATGCAGCGAGAAGATTTGATGAGCTTAGCGAATCAGGGGAGCTTGATATATATATTCCAAAGCTTGAAGAGCTGTGCAATGTTACGTTTGTGAAGGATGATACTCTTCGTCATCAGCTGTGGATGATGGCAGAAAATGTAGCATCACTTTTTACCGAGGAGGAGAGTGACTGTCTTGTGTGGATGCCGGACAGAGTATTAACAGACGCAAACAGGTTAAGAAAAAAGGAATGGTATTCTCATTCGGAGAAAATGAGATTTGAGAACCTTGAGGTGAGCGTTCCGTCAGGGTACGACGGAGTGTTAAAGCTGATATACGGAGATTATTCGGTTCCGGTTAAAGGAAACTCTGCACATGACTATCCATTTTATTTATCACAGAAAAATTATCTTGAAAGGATAAATGCCAGCCATAATTGATAAAAATATAAGTTTAGACAGGAGCACATATGGACAGACCAAAGGTGAGTGTGATAATTCCAACATATAACAGAGCATATATTTTAAGAAGAGCTGTGGACAGCGTGCTTAATCAGACATATGACAACTTTGAGCTGATTATTGTGGATGACGGTTCTGCCGATAACACCAGACAGATAGTGGAAAGCTACAGTGATGAGCGTATAAAATATTATTATACAAAGCTTAATAAGGGCGCGGCAGCAGCCAGGAATTACGGCATTGATAACGCAACCTGTGATTACATTGCATTT
>JBJEME010000116.1:0-33754 GCA_051879515.1 Lachnospira sp.
CCATCAATACAAGCTTTTCAAATGACTGTGCAAAGCGTTTATCATCTTCTTCCGTCCGCTTTTTCTGTCCCTTAATATGATTCTTGTGAGAACCTCGTCTTGCTTTCTTATTAAGGTGCCTCTCCATTAACATCTGGTCAATATTTTCATTCGTATACCACTTTCCGGATTGATGAATTGCATGCGCTCCTTTGCCAAGAGCCATAGCCGCAACTCCATAATCCTGAGATACCACAACATCATCCTTATGACAAATGCTAATCAACTTATAATCTACTGCATCCACCCCTGCTCCAACCACTATCACATCACTGTAATCTGAATATAAACAAATGTTATTCAAACACAAAACACTACTTCATTTTCTATCCTAATATTTTTCTAATAGTATTCAGTTTAGAAACATCCATTCTGATTTTGTTATCCTGCACTTCTAGTAAGACCATTCCTGTGTAGAAATCCACAACAGCATTTATCTTTTCGATTAAATCTTTTAACTCCTCTGAATAATCCATCTCTTCTAAAGAAATAAAATCAATTAAGAAAGATTTTTGTTTTGAGTTGAAATACTCTGGCAAAAGATTCTTTAATAATCTTTGATCTATCAATGTTTCATCCGCTCTTTTTACAGGTTTATCCGCATTACTATAAGTATTGCATAAGAACTCCCATTCTTTTACTACCTTATCCAAAGAGAGAGTTTCTATAGGATTATTAAGGTATATATAATCAACTTCATCTCCATCGAGCGAAATAACAAAGACTCTATACGCCTCACCTAATCTCTGCGCTGCTGCATATTCTCCTTCAGACAAAGAAAAGGTATCTCCAATTGCCTTTACCTGCTTTACAGATATATATGTCGTATTTCCACGTGCATCTACCGATTCAACATCATATTCATCGCATTTTCTTGATACATCGCGTCCAGATCTTCCTTCCAGGCTCTCTACTGCCAAACAATTCTGTATCGGTGTCTTCCATTTGTTGATTGCCATTCTTTTTTGAATTGCCGTCGAAGCCACTGCCTTGACAGCCGCAAGCTTTTTTGTTGGCACATCCTGTTTTTTAAGGCTGGCAAATGCTTTATAATTGTCGCTCAGATTTGTCTTCTCTTTCGAATTTAATACCGTACTCACAATTGAAAGAAAATCTCCATCAAGATCGTTATCCTCATTTATCTGCGACAATTGTACATATCCCGAATTTGCAGTAGGGATAAATACCTCATCCATCTTATCTCTGCTGGTATATAATCCTCTATAACAATACACAAATATTTTGGCAATAATTCGCGTTCCAACGGCCTTGGAAGAGTCAGGTCCTACAATCAAACCTCGAAGCACGTCTGCATCTATTTCTCTTGCACCATATTTTGATGCCATTTTTTCGAATTTGTCTATGCTGCTATAGAAATTACTATCATACATATTGAATCCAATATATGGAATAGCTTCAATCAATGCACTCTTTTCTTCTGCTTCCATCCAATTAGGAAGATATGTTATATTTTGAGCTGAAGAAACCTCTCCGTTTTTCTTGAGTATCCACTTTTCTGTTCTGAAATGTTTTTCGATTTCATTTTCAAGCTTTGATACCATATCCCCTAATGAAATATGGCTACCTAATAATCCCAGTGCCGCAATCTTCGTTGTGTCCTTGCTCTCTGTGACTTTTGAAATAAAGTTCACATACAATAGTCCCAACTTAGCAAGGGATCTCTGTGTAATCTCGTCAGCAATAATATGTTTTCTTGAAGGATCAGTAGAAAAGTCTGCATTAACCTTAAAAGGGAATCCGGTTTTGTCAATTGTCGGCAAATAGCAATGAAACACTGCATCCTCAGCATCACAAGCCACTATGCCTTTTTCATCCTCGTACTTAAATGCCAAAGATACATTATCTTGCTCAGTAATGTACCACTGTTCTCTTTCACCAACGATTTTGACAATAATATCCTCTCCGTGTTTCTTTCTTATCACTTTACATATGGTTTTCTTGGACGGAAGATTAATATCTATATTGCATACTTTTCTTAGAAACAGAAGCCATCCGCTATTGAATCCAGCTATTTCTTCACGGAATTTATTTATCAAAGCCTCTCTAAAGATAAAGAATGTTGTAAACCCATCTGATTCCAACTCTTCTATTTTTGAAACAGTTTCTCTGTCCAACTTATTTGCGTTAAATAAAAAAGGGATTCTCACCGTAGGAACCCGTTCTGGATCCATATTTAAAACTTCCGCACATTGGCTTTTTGAAAATGTAAAATATACGCCAGCGGAGTATATTATTATCTCTGTCGAAATCGTAGTCGCACTCTTGAATCCTACACCTCGATAACCTATATTTTTTCCTCGCTGCTTGTTACTTGCTCCAGAACGGCAGATTGCTACAATGTCATTTTCATCAAATTCTCTTCCATCATTTGCAACAATCAGAGTTTCACCTGCATAATCAACCTTTATTCTGTTCGAATTAGCATCATCCGCATTTTGAATAAGTTCAACAAATGTCCTGCCATCGTAGCTTTCCGACATGTACTTTTCCATAGCAGCCAGATCTTCAAGCATTCTAGGTGATGCTTTTGCTTCTTCAACAAATTTAGCAGATATATTTACAATCGTATCATTCAATAATCTTCCCTCCGCTTCATAAATTAATAAAGCTGCCAGGGGAAACTGACAGCCTTACAAATACACTGATATTAGCAGTTTTCCTTCAATCCGCAATACTTCTGAACATCACCCATTCCAACATCAACAGACCAGTTTCCATCAGCCTCAACGAGAATAAAGTATCTAACACCCTTCTCCAGCTTCATTACCTTTTCTCCGCTATAGAAGCCTATCTCATTGACAAGCATTTCATTATCTCCATCTTCTGAAATAATCCTCACACAGAAATTGCTATCTCCATCATGCTTAAACTTTACAACATTTGGCTTTCCGTTTCCTACAAACGCATCACAAACAGTACACCCACGGCCTTTCACATTTGAGCTTCCTGACAATCCAACCGCACGGGGAATAGCTATGAATTCAAGTGACCATTTTCCATCAGCTTCAACCTCGATGATTCCACTACCTTCTTCAGCTCTTGAATTGTTAAACAAAATGGTTCCTTCATAATTACCAATCTCATTTACGAAATAGCTTGATCTATCTCCATCTCCATCGTAATAACATACGGAGAAGTTACTGTCACCCATAGAATGCTTTGCTGTGACAAACATCGCACAACTAGGCAATTCAACATCAGTTACAACTTTATTTCCAAATCCGTTTACTCTTACTGTTTCGAAATCAAGATTTGGCAATATCGGACCAGTTCTATCAAAACTATCAGAAGAAGAACTTGAACTACTTGATGATTTTGAGGAGCGTCTTTCGGCTATTCTTCTGTTGGAACTTCCGGCATAATTATAAATAGTTGACATATAAATGTTCAAATCCCTCAATTCATTGTCAGCTACATCATCATCAGCCTGAATCATACCGCATCCTAAATCATAATAAAAGTCAACAAAATTATCTGTGATTCCATCAACATCAATACCTGCTGCAGCCAACTCTCTTTCAGCCGAAACCAATGTCTTAATTGTTAATGGCACCTTCGTTTCAAAGCTTTCTGAGTAGATTCCCTGCTCCTTAATTGTGCTAATAAGTTCATCTATAGATGTTTCAAATCCTAAAGCAACCTTGAAAAGCAGCACCTCTCCACCGGAAACACGTCCATCAGAAGCAGATATATACATGCAAAAATTTGCAAGATCCAATCTAAAAGCCTCTCTAAAAGGAATTCGTCCCGATGCCATCCAAAAACCTTTTTCTTCCAATGTATCACATAAGGAACATAATGCTTCCATTCTCTTTCTAAGTGCATACATCTCTGGCAAATTCATAATTCTTATTCCTCCACTATCATAAATTTTTGTGTTTCATTTATGCTAAATCTACAATAATCAATAGATTCACCATCTTCAAATATTTCTGCATAGACCGCATTATCTCGAATTGTCTGCAATTCATAGATTTTGGAACTGTCTCCAAGTCTCATAACCCTAAATGGCAATTCATAATCTTTGAATGAAATCAGCTCTCGAAGTGTTCCAAACTGTGTGGAAATCTTACCTCCAAATATATCATCAGAACCCTCATCTTCTATGATCGAAATATCTTCATCTTGGATATCGTCGTCAAATTCATCTATATCTTCTTCAATGATAGCTTCATCCTCAGAATCGTCTTCATCCGAAGTATTATCATAGTTTGAATATGTTGCATCACCATGAATTCTTACTGTAAAAGATTCATCACTAGTATCCACGTCAATCGATACTCTACGTGTCCTTCCCAATTCAGTGTTTTCTTCATCGTCGATTTCAATTTCAAATTCAATGGTATCAACCGCTGAATAATTAATATCAGACAAAACACAATTGCAATAATCCGAGTCATCCTTATCAACTGTTCCAAGATTATCAATCGAACCGTAGGACTCTCCATCGACTTCTACATTATCAATCCAGAACTTTTTCTTCTTTTCAGAATAATTTCTGCACCAAATTCTTAGCGTAATTGTTTCATCATCTTCATCAAATTCCAAACCACAGAATTCTACACATACATCATTATCATCTTCGTAGATAGATGTGTCCGAAAAATCATCACTATCTAACTCAATTTCCTCTTCACTATTTGCCATATCATCTTCTTCGTCATCATCCAATGATACACCTAAAGAATCAGCAAGCGCTTTTTTCAGAATTCCGGAAATATCAATATTAACTGCACTCCCATCTGAATCATCGTCGTCATCTAACGAAAAATCTGCAGTGCATCTAGTGCTTTCCGCCTGCTGTTTAACTTTGTACTCACCGGAATAATCATCAAGTTCGATAACAATATCTGTCATTTCCTCGATAGATTCAGCATCATCATTCATTACAACCAAACGAAGAACAATTGACTTAACCTCGTCGATATCATTATCATCAAAGAAATCCGAGTAAACCGTTAAAGAGTCTTCAACCTCTTCGTTATCATTAAATATGTAATATCCAATCTTTGGATCCTCGTCCATTTCACTTAAGAACCCACAATCATCAGTCTCAATTCCATTTATTACACATTTTATCAAACGAACGCTTGATAAATCACGACACTTGGATATAGACAGAAAATGTAATTCAATATTTGAAACCGGATCTGATCCAATTACCTCAACAAAATCCAATGACAACTTCAAAGTGTTTCCATCAAAAAGCAATTGTGTTTCAGTATTATCCGATGTTGCCTCAAAGCAAGCATCTAATCCATCTATTTTTCCTTTATGCCGTATTATAAGATTCCTAAATTCCTGAAACTCTTCTCTGGTACATCCATTAGCAAATCCTTCAGCAGCTCTGATAATATCCCAATCTCTTAAATTATCGCCCTCTAACCAAGCCTCAAAAATATCCTTGTTATAGCGATATATCTTTACCATATCGCCGCTCTTTAATCCTCTGGACATAAAAGACATCCAACTATCAAAAGTGACTGGTTTTAGAACATCTCTTACAGCCGCGAATTTAGTCATTATTTCAGAAACAACATCTAAACGCCCCATTTTAGATAGTCTTTCAAAGCAATGAATAAACTCATCTGACATTCGATTTATATTAGGTGCCCCACCTTTTCCTCTTGGTTTAGGAAAGGTCGTATATACTGTGGCATCTTCTAATAATTGAGCTATATATTCATCCGCATCATCATTTTTAGGATCAATTTTATATAAATCTTTTTTCAGTTCTTCCTGTGATTCCAACGGAAGATGTGGCATCATTCTGTAAACAAGTTCTCTAACATTTTGCCTCATCTCATCGGTAATATCTCTACCTCTCCATGAGTCCTCATCATCCGTATACTCAAACTCTCTAATCAGATACATAATGGTTAGCATATTCTGTCTTCCCCAACCATTACGTTCTTCATAGCCGTCATTATTTTCAGTCTCTGCCATCATGTCAATTAATTCTATTGCCCGGTTAATATCATTCTTTTTAACACATGCTGTAACCAAAGACATGCGACGACTGTATTCCCTAGGACAATGCTGGAAGAAAAACTCAGCTACTTCATCATCTAATGCTAATCTATAATCTGATTCTAACTGTAAATCTACTTCTTCCTCCTCATCTTCCTCATTATCAACTTCCTGTCCCAAGGATTTTAAGAGCAACTTGCTTATATCTATAGAAACAGTAACATGATTTCCGCCTCTTCTTTCACCGTATATATCGTCATGAATAGCATCCATAATCATCGAATACTTTGTACTCCTTGATTCATGAACTAATTCGCCTGATTGCAAAAAGTCATGCACATACTCTTTTAATCGTTCTTCTCCAGAGCGAGTTTCTATAACATCGTCAAATCCCATTTTTTTAAGAGCATCTAAATTGCCACTGCTCTTTTGAATGAATCCTTTAATAAACTCATGAAAATCCTCTTGCGCCTCACATCCGACTGCAATTGCAGAGATTTTAGCCAAAGCATCAGCAAAAGCTTGCTGTTTTCCCTTCATCAAATCTCCATAGTTTCTTTCATAGTGATCCGTAGAATAGCACGAATCATCATATGAGCACGCACGCATAAACTCTTCAATCGTTCTCTTGACCGAACTATATTCAAATGAATCTTCACTGGTATTCATTAAGGTCATCGAAAGATACTTTGAAAACCTTTCCCAATCTTCTGCCTCTATCCAATCCCAAACTACACCATTCTCAACATCGTACAGAGAAGACCTGTTAAAATATCTCTCTAGCAGTTCATCTGCATCTTTCTCCATATCAACGTAAAATTTAAGTTTGGAATCATCATAAGTATCAGAATCGTCTCTTATATAGTTCCAAGGCATTACTTCATCTTCATCGCCTGCCGCAATATATTCAATCCATTTTCCCTTTAGGTCATCAGCATCGTATTCATCTCTTGCTACCCATAATAAATCGAAAAATTCTACCGCATATCTTCCATCAATGGCAGCTGCAAATAACTCATCATAATCATCCGGTTGCCCAATTTCATAAATTGCCTTAGCAATTCTAACGTATGTATTTATTTCTTCATTACTTGAAGATCCTAGTTCGTTCAAAAACTCTTCAACACTATCCGTATAATCATCTCGTAACTCTGCGCACACCTTTGTTGCGCTTTTAGCAACTTCAATAATAGATGTATCTCCCGAGTGTAATCCACCAAATTTATCATAGAAATATCCAATGCAGATTATTGCATTATCTACATCTCCCGGAATAAGGTATCCCTTCATCAATGTTGTGAGACAGTGCCATAAAGTTCCACCATCATACCCATAATTAATCATCAAATTAACTCTTTCAGGAGTCATTGTCAGGAAGGCAGTTGCATCCTCAGGTTTCATACGATCAGTAAGCTTATTAAACACCTGTGCAATATAGAATTTTGAAAAAGTGATATCGTCAGACACATTGAGATCAACAATATACTGCCACATATCGTTAGCAGTATCAGGATCAATGGCATATGCCGATGCTAAAATATCCCCTAATTCATTAAGTTTCTTTGATGCCCTTGGCTTATGATCTTTTATTTCATCAAATCTGCTTTGAATCTCACTCCAATTCTTAATCATTTTGCCCTCCTTACTATTAGTATATTCTAACACAGCAGATACCCAATCCTTCATTGACGCTCTGCTGTACTCTAATTCCTCTTTGTCCCTGCTCTGCCAATTCCTTTGCGGCAAGGTTACTTATATCATAAATTATTCCATTCAGATTCATCTTCGGATTCACTCTGAAATACAAATCCGTTTCCCCTCGCTTAAGCTTCATCGTCACATAAGCCATCAGTTGAATCTTTGTTTTGAAATAACATTTATTCTTTGTAAAATAGTTCAGTTCAAGGCTGTCACACTTCGGAAGGTTATCATCCGGTACGTGATCAATCCCAATCATTTCATCCGTTATATTAAAATAGTCATAAGCCATACGGTCTTTTGATTTTCCGATGGCTCCAATATCCCATGTCACATCCAGCTGATATGCCTTGCCATCTATATTTACGATATTCCATGCATGCGGTCCATTCTGACCGTTACCATTTGCATTTCCTGTTGCCACAATACACTTAACATCAACTGCATTAAGTAAGACCTTAACCGCCTTGGCTATACCCTCACATTGTGCTCTATGGTGTGCAAATACACCTATAATATTATGAGCTTCTATAAATCGAATCGGATCATTTATATTAGCTCCATCATCATCGTAAGAAACGAAATTGCACATCCAATCGTGAACCTTCATTTCCTTTTCATATTCTGTTCCTTCCGTCAGTTTTAAGGATACAGCAAGGTCATTAACTGCCTTCTCAACCTTCCTGTTGTATTCCTTTATCTTCGCTTTACTAAAGAAATACTGCGGGCAGATTGCAGCATGACCAAATGCATCCTGCGCAAAGCTGCAGGCAGACTGATTCAAGAAATAAATAAGTGGATTATCTCTTGTCATAGCAGTAAACACACGATTAAATATCTCTTCTGTTACTCTTCCTTTTACAGGAATAGGGATAATGTCTTTCCGTTCCATTACCCCTTTATAAAAAGCTTTGTAAATTGCCTGTTCACTCTTATTCAGTTGGTTGTAGTAATATCTGTCTACTATCAACCTCGATCTCCTCCTGACGCTATTCCATCTCCACCAAATCCACCTAAAGTACCAGTATTTCCACACCAGTCACAAGTAAATGTTTCTCCGGTATTAATGTTACAATTCAAATGCTGACAATTCCCACATACAACAAAATATTCTGTACTGCAATATGGACATCCCGGATAGCTTTCATCAGGATATATATTGCCCATTATCTGTGTATTATCATAACCTTCTCTTTTGGCTGAGCTTTCTTTCATCTTGAATGCCCATGTATATTTCCAACCACCTTCTGCGCGCTGGAATCTTACGCCATAGGTCTTTCCTTTCGCTTCCTTGCATTTACACATCGCAATTCGTGCTTCCGGTTCGCCACTTCTTGTTTTTATTATTGGTTCTTCCATGTAAACTTCACCTACTTTGCAAAATATGCCATAACAACCGTCACATCATCACCACAACCAAGCTCACTTGTTTCCTTTAACCATTTTGCTAAATTACCCTTAACGGCATCAAATCCATATTGTCCAATCATATTGTAGTAATCTCTGCATGTTTTCTTGAAATCTTCATCACTAGCATAGCTATTGACAAAACCATCTGTAGAAAGCATATATAAGTAGGGTTCATCGGACTCAACCTCTTTTCTTCTAAGTGAAGCAACTGATTTTCTCCATGCATCCACTTTTGAAAGAGAATGTGTTTCCGTCCCCAGAAACTTTTCCGGTTCTACCAACGGAGAAACATCGTCTGAAGTTATCATGTTAATATCTCCATCACCAATTTGGAATGTAAATATAAATGTGTCTGTAATCAACATTCCCAAAAGAGTGGTTCCATACAAAGAATAAACTCTTTTCCAATCTATGTTCCCTTCTGAATCAATCATGGATTCGTCTTTATTCTTATAAAACGACTGTTTTACGCGAGACTGCCATTCTTCACATACATCTTGAGCGAATCTGGTATCTCCTTCTCTATTTAAGAAAGTAACAAGTTCTGTCATTCCTTCTGGAGTCTGTCCATATCCAAGTAGATACTTTTTCATAACATCACAAAACGCATTAACAGCCATTAACGAACCTCTGTCACTTCTTGGGCACTTGTCACTTCCATGCCCATCTGCTACAGATAGAATGGTTATATGTTCTGATATTTCTTCGATTCTTTTACAATCCTGGAGTGGTAAACCATTTCTTTCGTGAGTTGCGCCTCTAACGCTTTCGCCACAAATAAAACGTTTCATTTACATCCTCCTTTTCTTACCAAACAGCTCCCTCATCAAAATCATCAGGATTAGGAATATTGCTCATATCGAGAATAAGTGGAGCTCCATTATTTGCAGGTGCAAATGGATCATTACCTCCTGCTGCCTTTGGTGTATCATCCACATCCATAGGTTTACTTGAGGGTGCCGAAACCATAGAAGCAGTTGTAGATGCCCACTTAATCATTTTAACAAGAGCTGTAGGATTATTAGCCTGCAATACCAGTTCCCTGTTGTTGTTTGTAAACTCAGCAAGAACCTCATCATCTGCATCCTTACCGATAGAAATTGCAATCTTTACCGCTTTTTTATACCAAGGAAGTGCCTTTAGCTTATTAAGCCCTTTCTTGTAATCATCAGTAGGCTGTCCATCAGACAAAAGAACAATAACTGGTGGCAATGCTCTTGTAGGCATAGGTGGAATACTTAACTGTGCTGCAAGAAGTTCAAATGCCTTACCCATATCTGTTACACCACTTGCCTCAAGAGGCTCCCAGCCATATGTTTCAACAGGAACAGGATTTGCTGTAATCCAACTAGCACCTGTAGAAAACTGAAGTGCTCTAATCAAAAGCTGAGCATTTGGATTATTATCTGCTTCTGACTCCATCTCCGGAACGCATTCCTGAATTGCGTTATTGACAATGTCCATTTTTCCATCGCTAAGCATAGAACCTGAACAATCTACAACCCAGAAAAAATGTAATGGTCTGCTTGCTAACTCTCCGCCCGGTCTCTGTAATTCATCCATAATATAAATCCTCCTTGAATTTGATTATTTAAATTCTCCGACTGCATCGGAAAAGTGAATCTTAACGCCTTTTGCAATACCTGCTGTTCTGCCAATCTCGATAGGAATCTGTGTACCATCTGGCTTTTCGTAAGTCCAGTTCGCTTCGTCCTCATTCTTAATTCCCCAAAGTGCCGGATTCTTAGGATTCTGAACAACTGAACCAACCACTGTTTCCATATCGTAATCTCCGTAAATGTGATGCCGCAAGAGCTTTGTTGTATCATTCAAAAGTACTGTGCTCTTACCTACTACAATCTTTACCGGAATCGGTATTGCCTGCTGACAATGCCAACATACATGAGCTGCTCCGTTTGCTTCTAACTCTTCATCATAGAAATTTCTTGCTCCACAAGAGCACTTAAGCATTCCGCTCATCATATTTGCAAACAAATTCATCCACTCTGGCTCTGTAATACGTTTGCTTGGTGTATTAAGTCCAATAGTAAATGCCTTTGTAAACATCTTTCTCATCTTCTCAGGATACATTGGCCAATAAATATTGGCGTTGTCATGAATACCCTTAACCGGTCTGTTAGTCTTATTGTCCGGGTCAAATATAAATACCGGATCTGTTCCATACAATTTTACTCTTGCTGCATAATCCATACATTTGATGCTTGCTTCAAGCTTTCCCTCTAACGGATGATTCACCATAAATAAATAGAAAAGCAAAACTGAAAGTGAGTATCTGTCTGTTTCTCGTGATGGTTTTTTTTCGCCCCTTACAATTTCAGGAGCCATAAATCCGGGTGTTCCTAAAACTCCGCCCGGCTTTGAATTATCAAAGGAAACATTATCGTTATCACATATCAATACATCTCCATTATCCGGATTAAAGAATAGATTTCCAAAAGAAATATCCTGATACTTTGCTCCCATTCCATGTAACTTCTGATATCCCTTGGTAAGGTTATATGCTGTTCTGCATAATACATAGAATGATGGATTAACTCGTTTCTTCATCAAGTCAACAATGCTCTTATAGCTCTTTGGTCTAAGTGGCATTATGTATCCAAATAAAGATTCCTGCACCGGAGCTATCAACTCCATAGGCCATAAAAAACTGGCATCCGGAGACCCTTTTGCTATGATGGTTTCAAGCATTTTTTTCTGTCTTGCAGTAGCACTTCCCTTAAAGTACCACTTAAGTGCATAATGCTTACCATTACACTCAACATCATATACCTCTCCCTGTCCACCTGCCCCAAGTAAACTAACAACCTTATACTTATTTCCGCTTTCAGAAGTCATTATTGTTCCATTTTTTAACTGGCCGTCCATTATGGTATCTGCCTCCTTTGTTTTACAAGCTGCAAGGCTTGATATAATAGATTTCCATCTGCCACAATCATATTAAATGTCTTATTTCCAAACTGTAATTCACATGCATCCACATACGGTGTCACTGCTGTCAAATATCTGTATGTCTTGTCAAATCCCCATTCGGATGCCTGAAAAACAATTCTCTGATTTGTTATGTATAAAATACCTCGGTGTTGTATGAGTTCCGTATGTTCAATTGGTTTTGCAACACCGACATTGTATCTATTCCCCTTTAATAATCCCGGTCCTGAATGACCAACATGCCTGTATTGCTTAACTGTTTTTATTTCAAGGTTAATTGCCTTATCAATAAAATGAATCTTTTCACCTTTTTTCAAAAACAACTGATCTGTGTTTAAAATAGGCAACCTACCCGCTTCTATCTCCTGCTTTGCTGCCACCGGAAGTATAGAAATAATGGTTGGTATTTTATTTTTTGTTCCAAATATATCAGCCAAAAGCCCCATACATATCACCTCTTTCCTGTATTCTATCGTAAAATCATTTTTTATGTGTCGCATCTTGGGCGACATCATACCAGCTGGTACTTAATCTTATTCTTTCTGCAATACTGCTCTGCAAACGAGCCAAAGGAACATTGCACAATAAACATATCATCTGTTCCGGTAAATGCATCCTGCCCGATTTGCTGCACACTATCCGGAATTACAATAAAATCAAGACTACTACAGCCAAAGAAGGCTCGTTCTCCAATCACATTTAGCTTCTCATGTAATCCTACTTTTTTCAGTTCCACACAGTTTTCAAACATATGGTCCGGAATTCTTTCTATATTTTCCGGAATATTAACATGATCAAGCGACTTACAATTTGCCACTAATTCATCCCCTATCCAAAATACACTCTTTGGAATATCAATCGTCCTTAATCCAGTTCCTTTAAATGCTGCATCTCCAATGGTTTTAAGCAACATAGGTAAAGAAACTGATTTCATATTGTAGCAATTTTCAAATGCAGAGTTCTCTATCTCTTCAATACTGATTGGTAAAACTACCTGATGCAATTTCCGGCAATCAGAAAAAGCTTCCCGTCCTATAAATTTAATGCCCTCCGTCAATATTACTTCCTCTACCGAAGAATTGCTAAAGCTATCATCCGCAATCTCAACAACAGGCGTATTCCCAGATTTGTTCTGAAATATAATAGTCTGGTTCTTATCACTATGAAACCCAGTTACCGCAAGACCATTTCCTCTGCGACTGTTCTCGTATTCAAAAAGATCTCCATAAGATTTTCCAGCTGATGATATCTTATCGTCTTTAATTGCCGGTCCGCCACCTTGTTTCTGGACAGATATGTCACACGCTTTTCCTAACACTTTATTTCCATAGCACGAACACCATACCGACACTATCCAGTCTGCATTCACCCTGCTTATACCATAATCATCCATTAGCTGCTTCACATATCGAAATGCAAAAGTATTATTGAGCAGACTTGCTTTCTGAATATCCTGTGCGATTCCCATGTTGTATGCCATGAGAAGCAGATTGATATTCTTTGCTTCTTCCGGAAATAAATCTTTTACTAACGCAGTGAACTGACGCTTATCATCTATTGAATTTTCATACTGTCGAAGCATCGCTTCAAAATCCTGCTCAAAAATACGATTCACCTTCTTTTTCTTTATATATATGACTACTCTACTCCTAACGCCTTAAAAACTGCCTCTTGTGGTGTTGAATAGAATATCAGACTAAACGCACCTACTAAATCAGATGGTACAGTGCCTAAATCTGCCGCTGACGTAATCGGCAACAGCACCTTCTTTGCACCGCAATCAAGACAAACCTGCAATGTACTTGCCAAATCTTCCACCTTAATAAGTGTACCACCTATACTAATCTCACCTAATACTGCAAGACTACTTACTGGTGGCTTATTCAAGGCTGCCGATGAAATTGCAATCAGTGTCGGTAAAGCTAAATTTCCTGTCATGCCAAGCCCCTGCATGTCCTGATAATTGATGATATAATCCTTGGTTGTTGTACTAATTGAACCGGAGATTGCATTTCCATTGGCTTTCAAATAATTGAACGCTGTATTGGTTGCCTCTTTCGGTTCTTTTCCAGAGCCAATACCGGTACATGTCAGTTTTCCATTTCCCGGCATCATCTGTGTTTCAAGGCGATAACAGCCAATCATACCTGTCTTCGACTTTGAAACAGTATATAAACATCCAGCCTTGCCCATTCCTTCAGGTATCAGCTTGCCACCTCCCTGCTCTGGAACTGAAACAAAATGCTCATCAAAACTGTCATTATCTATGTATGAGAAATTTACATCATAGAACTCCATTCCGCCAAGTTTTTTCAGCTGCTCTTTTACTCGTCTACGAAGCTCCAGAGAAATATCCATAATTTCAGCAACTTCTTCCTTAGTAACTTCTCCATCCGGATAAATCAATTTAATAAATCCTGAAATCAGCTTACGCACTGCAATGGCATCTCTCTGATTTAAGTTATTACCTAATTTGAAATACTTCTCTGCTATGTTGCTGTAATTATCCTTACGAAGCTCACGCATGAACTCTGATAGATAGTCCGTAATAAATCCATAATCGTCCGTGAATGAATCCGGTCTATATTTCGGTATCTCCCAACCTGGAATATAAGCATGAAAACGGTCAAGAAATGCTGTGTCTGTTCCCATTTCCGGTGGAAAAGGATCAAATAAGCTGGATGTTTTTTGCAAAGTCTCTACACTCTGATTGATATTACCAACGAATACCATAGAAGCCTTTGCCTGTATTTCAGCTTTACCACGAGAAAATGAACCGGATGCCATGTATCCCTTCATAATCTGAACTCCGTCTTTATCCTTGAACTTGATACCTGCAACCTCATCAAATGCTACAACATCCCACATACCAACAAGTCCAACTGTATTATTGGACATATTATAAAAGAGGTTTGCCACTGTGGTCTGTCCTCCGGCAACAAGTATACTGTTCGGCGAAATCTGCTCATATATGTATGATTTACCGGTAGAACGAGGTCCAAGCTCACACATATTGAAATTATTCTCAACAAGCGGAATCATTCTCGCAATCAAAAGCCACTTTGCTCGCTCACTCAGCTTGTCCGGCTCCATTCCAGTAGAGCGGAGCATCACATCCATCCACTCTTCCTTAGTAAATGCTTTACGACCATTCTTCACTTCATCCATATCCACATGTGGCATCTGAATCGGTGTCAATTTTCTTATTCGTATAGGCTGTGTATTCTTCTTATCCTCTTCAATAAATTCATATTCAAGCTGTAAGATACACCAGATACCTCCACAAAGTAGACGATCGTAATCTTTTACATAGTCCGGATGAATCGGGATACCTTTTATTCCAAGATTGGAAAAGGTAGCTTCATAACGATCTTCTCGTGTATTAAGGATGACACTGATTCTATCAATTACTGTATAGCTTCCCCGCTCTCGTAGAAGAGACATAATCTTCTGTGCCTCATCCGGTCGCACATAATTATCCCGGAGAATCCTTTTAACATTCTCGACACCTTCATCAATAATTTCCGGGTCATCAGAATTACAGTACTGTCCTAAGAGATACTCCAGAACATACACAGGAACATTCGCACCCTCACGGATGGATTTTGTCAAGTCTTTTCGAACGATTCGACCGTCATAATACTGACGGAGTTTCTGCTTGATAACTTCTCGTCTGTCATCAGTTTCTGATATGCTATTCAGCTTATTTATTTCACTCATAAAATGTTAAGCCTCACTTTCATCTTCATTCTTACTTGGTAATATTTGGGCATTTAATATCTTCTTTGCTTCTATTTTTCTTGATATATCTGAAATATCACCTATGTTAAGCTTTATAAAGTCTGCGGTTTCATTAGGAGCATGAATTACTATTCTAAATTCCTGTTGATAAAGATATTTATCCCGCTTTAGTAAAGAAATCATTTTTAATCCATCTCTTTTTATTAAGCTTTCTACATTAAATGAATCAATTTCTGGATTATAATAACGTACAAAGCCGCCATACACCTCATAATTTTGTTTTTTCGCTTCGTTCAATACTCTTTTGATAAACTCACCATAATTCAAAATAATCAATGCAGTATCGCCCATTTCTGCAAATTTTGTCTTTTGCTCATCCGTAAATCTCTCCTGATAATTAGAAGAATTCATTCCGTAAAAGCAATAGCAATAATCGTTTGAATATACAGTATTGAGACCTACATTGTCTAATTTCTGAACTTGCGGTTCTTCATCTTCGACAATAATGTATCCATTGTGAATATGCATTAGTCCATCAAGAAAATCCCCTACTTTATCGTCACCATCTTTTTCAATATCCCGAAACTTTTTTATGGAATTCATGTATATACATCCAGACTGGAGACTATCAATAATATCTTCACTTTTAAATTTTATTAATAGTGCATCGCCTTTAATTGTTTCCAATAACTTTTCATCTCCTCAAAATCTATTTGTGCAGACCGTCTGCACATTTTATTTCTTCATATCAATTCTACTTCTAATCTCCTCTGGATCTGGTAAAGCACTTTTCAAATCTAACGGCAAATCCGTACATAAATGATATTCACTTACGCCAATAGGTTTTGACATATCTCTTAACGCATATTCTGCAATCGTCCGATTCTCATCTCTGCACAATATAAGTCCAACAGACGGATTATCATCTGGAGATTTAACCAAATCATCCAGAGCAGACAAATAGAAATTCATCTTTCCTGCCTGTTCTGGCTTGAACTCACCTGTCTTTAGATCAATCGCCACATAACATCTGAGCTTTGTATTATAAAATAGAAGATCAATATAAAAATCTTTTCCTCCAACCTCAAGATGATACTGCTGCCCCATGAAAGCAAAACCAGTTCCTAATTCCATCAATAAGGAAGTAACATTTCTTACTAATTCATTCTCTATATCTGTTTCCAACATCTCTTCAGAATAATTGATGAAATCAAACATATATGGATCTTTCATCGTATTTAAGACCATATCCTTTTGCTCAACTGGTAGTCTTTTTTCAAAATTTGATATCTTATTAGCTACAGCTTGTCTCTCATATAGCTGACTCTTCACTTGTGATGCCAAGTCATCTACTGACCATCCATGTTCCAATGTTTTTTCCAAATACCATACATATTCTTCTTGACTGGATACTTTACTCATAAGGCCTTGGTGATGACTCCATGTAATCCTTCCCAGTCCATATTTGTCTACATCATCCTCAGTGAAAATCTGTGCAAATTTCTTCATATACTTTAAATTTCTGACAGAATAACCTTTTGCACCAGGAAATCTCATCTGCATGTCTTTAGACAAATTATCAACAAATTTATTTCCCCATTCAGAATTGCGAATAATCACATTACCAATAAATATATTAGTTTTCATTATCTCGCTATTAACACTGACGGATGCTCTATATTTTGCCTGATTCACATAATCATTTATCTCTTGTACTGCCTGCAAATATTGATTTGATGTTGTAAGCATGTTGCCTCCTTACTAATTGTGCAGACTGTCTGCACAATTATTTTTTTATTATCATCGCCATTATAAATTGGGGAAATACGTTTCCCTAATTTATAATCTTACTTAATAATCCCCAAAACTCCTCTACCATCCAAAATCATCTGCCATAGCAATGTCCATAATCACCTGATGTCTGAACAATTCTACTTCATTACTTGCATCATATACAGACAAATAGTAACGCTTTGAACTGTCATATTTCTTATTCTTGAAATTGAATCTCATCTTGAAGATTCTCTTTGAAGAATCCGGTTCTCGGCTGTCTGCCACATAAGTATTTTCATTCGAAATTCTTTCGCCATCCTCATCAACAAATACCATTTTGTATGTTGTCTGCTTAATAGTATCGCTAACCGGCTCTGACTGAATGAAATCCATTGTGGTAATCAGATTTGTAATCTTCTGAACCATACTTACTAAAGCAATCTGAACATTCTTTGTCTCCTGCTTGCCTCTTTCCATCTTAATATCAATAACCGGAACGAGCATTTCCTGAGGCGATGAACCTCCATGAACATAATTCTGACCTCCACCGGAAACTTTAAATACATTACTACTTGTTGGATATGAAACAATCTTCCGGTCATCATTGCCAAGAATATATCCTAAGCTGATATTCTCTACACCATCATCGTTAATTGCTTCTTTTGATACAATAAATCTTCTGTTTACAAATGCATCCATACCCGTTAGACCACCAATTTTATCACTTTCCGTAATCTTATCTCGCTTATAAATAAAACCATGATCCGCAGTTACAACAAATCTATATACATTTGCGTTTGCAGCCTTTTTGGTAATAAATTCAATGATTTCATTGATTGCACTTTCACAAGCATCAAATACTTCATCCTCTGTATTTTGCTTGTCTCCACGTGCATCAATCTGATTATGATATATATAAACAACCTGCTGACCAGTAAATAACTGTTTCAGCTTAGTCGTGTTATATCCTTTGATATCATCAAACTGATAACAGCTTGAATCTTTACAGTGCGCCGCTAAAATAGCTTGTCTTGCTGCCAGATTATCACATTTTTGTCCATCAACCAGTATTGTATAATCATCTGTCATTTCAAGTTTACGATTTGGCAATAACGCTGCCATACCGAGTCTTGTATATGAAGGCAATGTACCAAGCATCACTTCCGGCTTTCTTATCGTGCATCTCGGATCATCCTGTATTCGGTCCATTAATTCCTTAGCAACCTCATATCTCATTGCGTCAGAAATAATAACGATTGTCTTTTCTTTTGCATTACCTACATATCTACTGTAAAAACCTCTCTGTAATGGTAAAGCAATCATACTATCAGAATCCTGAAGTCTTTTGTTCCATGCCGGAATAATCTTTGCTAAATACTCATTTGTATATATATTTTCAACTAAAGTCTTGAGTTCTTCATAATCATCAGGTAAACCTACCTTGTCGTAATTATAAATAAACTTTCTATACTCTTGGTCAATTTGATAATCTTCCGTCATATACTTACTAACAATCTTCTTAAACGAATCTTCCGGCTGATAATTCGCAATACATATTATTTTGTAAGCATTCTTAAGCATTTCATATCTATCTGCAAACATCGTTCCAAAATGCATCTTGATTCTCATATCGCATATCTGAGGAATTGCATAATCACCTGCTTTGGCACCTGTATCCTCTGCAACAAGTCTATCTACAATCCATTTTAAAATAAAAGTATCCACCTGTCTGAAAACTTCACAAGAAAGCATATCTTCCGGTTCATAATTTGATAACGCTGATTCCATGTTCAGACCATGTGCAATATAAGCAGATAATTCATCAAACCTATCACTGTAAAGTACACTATTCATAAGATTGTCCATGAATGCAATAATATTTCCCGGCTTAGTAGATATAAACGACATCCATGCTTTTGGTAAATCTGTCTGAATATACTTTTCTGAATATGTGACAAACATTGTTACCAACAACTTTTCAAGTGTTGGATTGCTGTCCGTATAACCAAAATGTTGCTCGCATAATTTCCAGAAAGAAGGCATTAAGTCATATTTCAGAAACTCATCAATAAACTTATTATCATCAAGCTCCGAGTCAGTTAATACAATTCTCACTACTTCCTCAAAAGAACAAGTCTTAGTCTTGCAGAGTGCACTTAATAAACCAACGACAATATTCTCTTCGTTGAAGTATCCAATTTCCAAATCATAGAATCTCTGGGTACGCTCTTTGTTACCAAAAAACTTAATATACTTCTCAATAATAGGCTTGTATTTCTCTTCAATTCCAAGATCCACAGACAGAAGCGATGCTCTGTCTGCATAAAATCTCTTAGAATAAAGCAACATATCCTCCAAATGGTTTTCTTTTACATCCGGTTTCGGAAAAGGTGCATAGATAAGATAATTTGTTGTCTTATCCACTCTTTCGAGGAAATACTTTGTCTGAAACTGATTATCTCTACGAAGGAAATACGCCTTTGCATTATCCAGTTCAACATTCTCCATATCCTCAACAAATTCACCCTTATCGTCATACCAGAAGACAAGCTTACGAGTATCCCCGGTAAACTCTTCATTCAATTTGTCTATTATTTGTTTCAGGTTAAGCTCCGCCATTGCTAACCTCCTTACATTTATATCAATGGGCAATCGGACTCTGTAATTTTCAGACCAGCAAGATCTATTCTATCTCCGCAAATCTTTTGCAAATAACGATAATATACATTTTTATCAACTCTCGCTTTAGGACCAAGTATGATTTCCTCAATAAGCCCCTTCATATGACTTCCATCTGGATCTAAATTGATAGAATAAAACTCTTTTACTCCATTCGGAGTAACAACATACTGGACTAATTCTGATTCAATTCCATTAGCTCCAAAAGGAAATGCACATAAACGCATTTCATCCTCTGTGCGAAAAGAAGGATGTTTATATGTTATAGATGATGACCATGCCAATGTAAATAGATTACTTATTTCTACATCCTCAATATTCGAAAAGCCATTCTCTATAAACATATCCAATACTTTTTTATATGTTTTACATGAATCATCAGAGTCATATTTTACTGGTAATAATTCAGCTTTCTCCCTAGTTATTATCTTAAGTGCATCTTCATTAAATTTTACACAAAGACCAGCTCCGTTATTGGCATATCTATCCCATTGTGCAGCATCATCTCTTTGTCCACTAAAAGAAAAAATGTAAGCAGGTGCACTACCAAATCGTTTTGATTGTACTTCAAACAATTTATCAAACTCTGCCCTTTTATCGGGATACGCTTGATATAAATCCTCTTTTATGTACTTAAAAACTTGAGACATCTCACTTCTATCATTCATATAATGAACATTTCCGAGCCACAGGCTTTTACTTTTCAAAATGCTATCAAAATTCTGAAAAGTTGTGTAATGATATAAATTACTCATTTCTTACAATTCCTCATTTCATAATTGTTTGAATTCAGAATACTTCTTAGCATCCATCATAATAGATTTGCTATCTGCAAGCACTTCATAAAACTTTCCATCGCTGCCTGTCTGTACCTTACGATAGTTGTATTTAACACCATCATCTAAATCCAATTCAATACGTTCCAATGCTAAATGCCCAATCTTCTCATCATAATCACGACACTCTTTTAATTGTTTTGTAAGCTTTTCTTTTCTTTTTGTTGCAGTTGCAACCTCTCTACTATTAGTGCTATGGTCTATTGTGTCCTGCATACGATTAATTTCTGATTCATATACTCTCTGCATCTTGTGGAGATACTCAACACGAAGATTACCAATAGTATCTGCGTTGTATCTATGAAGATAAACAAGTGCCTTAAAACCATTCTGTTTTCCACTGTCGAACAACCAATAAATTGGTCTCTTACCAGAGCCTGTGACTGAATATGTCTGGCAATGATCCTTAAAGAAATCTGTTAAGAAATAATTCCTAATCACAGCTCTACTTGTATCTCCCTTATTTCCAAGTGCTTTTGCAATATAATCAAGGTTCTCTTCCAAAGTATCTTCACCATATACAATCTTCAGCCAATCACAGAAGCGTGTTACAATATCATCTTCAAGATACTCCTCGTCTGTAATTGGAATAACATTGTCATCATCTGGAATATAGCTTGTATACTTGCTTGCATCCCATTCACCGCCAGCATATGCCAAACCTTCTATATCAAGTGAATATCTACCAAACATACAACCAACCGCATAGGACACAAGACTTTTAATGTCTCTCTGAATATCTGCCTTACGAACAGTGACATCTTTATCTTCTATCTCTGGACTTAGTTCTTCTTGCAATCCATAGATATCAATAAAAATTCTATTTAATTCTTCTTCGTTTGCCTTTAGCTGATTAAAACGTTCATTACACTCTTCTTCCCATTCTTTGTATTTATCTGAAATCAATCTTCCAATTGTAGTTCCTTTCATTAATGGATGAAGTTCAAAATTCCAAGATGATTCATACATATCCCAATCCTTTTTTGAAAGTTCAATATTTCTCATAACAATAGTTGTTACTTCATCTACTCTATCCTTTTTTAAAGGTATCTGCTTCATAGATACCAAATTAAAATCAAGCGTTGGAGCTAATACGCGTAAAAACAAGTCGGAAACACAAGAATTAATAAGTCCCGTATAATACATCGTAAGATTTTTATCATATGGAAATCCCATTGAGCCTTTTGTGTCGAAAATAAATCCTGTTGGACAATATCTAACACTAACAGAACTAGCTAACGCTGACCACGTAAAGCCCTCTTTAAAATAGTATTCTTTACTTTTTAATCTAACATCTGTTCCTTGTGGTAATTTTGAAGTAAATTCCTTCATTTCCTGTCCATCATTCTCCCAATTAACAACCAGATCGTTGTTACCATACCATTTTCTAAATGAGCCACCTTTGTTATAAGGAAACCATTTCATTCCCGACTCAACAGATTCTTCACGTGATTTAATATTAAAACCTATTTTTTCACAAGAAACTTCCCGCCATTGCTTTAAAAATCTTTCATTATCAGATGTTGCCATTCCCTGTCTAAAAAAAATCTCTTCTTCTATAGGTCTTTCACTTTGTAAAATTGAAATCGAATTATTACTAACCCAATATGCAATAATAAATGACGGCATTCTTAAAAATGTAGAGACTTTTTGATAATATTTTCTATTATCATCAAAATATGAATTCCTTTTTTCGTTTTCACCTGGAACATCTGTCAACTTCACATAGGTACCAGTTTGACGTAATGGATAGTTTTTGCCAAAACAAAAGGTCACTGTCTGTACAACTTCTCCACCAATTTCATCAAAAGCTCGCGTCCCCAAATGTACCATATTGATAAGTGAATTATTTAAAAACTGCTGTCTAGCCATTTCATAACGTGAACCTGCCATCCACGAATTCTGAGTAATCATCGAGGTTATATAATGTTTTTTCGTCATCTGTATGCACTTTTCAATAAAAACGGAATATAAATCATATTTCGTGATTGGATAGTTTTTTTGCAGTAATCCAGATAATTTTGAATTCATACCCTTACTTCCCATATAAGGTGGATTAGTAATTACAACCTCATACTTCTGAGCAAGATTCTTTCCAATCTTAATCAACTGTTGTATTCTCTCAGATGCTTCCTGCTCACCATGGATATCTAATGCCATCTGACCAGATTCATCCTGTCTTGGTACTGCAAATCTCTTAAGTAATTCCCAGTCATGTTCCTCAACATTTATGATACTTCCGTATTCTTTTGCATCGTGAAATTCTTCCACAAGTTTCATCGCTTCTTTTGATGCCTTTGCATACTCTTCCTGCGAAAGATTCACACCCATATCATGCATCGGCGCTGATGTAATTCCATTACTCTCCTGAATGGCAAATACATTGTAAGCAGTATCCTTACTTAAGATTCTTCTGTTGTACTGACGTGCTTTCATCATTACTGCAAAGTAAGCCATCTGACCTGCTCTGTCATCAATATCAAGACCATAGATATTATTCTCTAAGATACTCTTTGCCGCATCTCTCTGACTCCAGCCGGCAGACTCATATATCTGCATAAAGACATCAAAAGCGTAAACCAAGATATGTCCACTACCCATACATGGATCAATGAGTTTAATATCTTCCGGATTCAGTTTTGCATGTTCTTTCTTGATCTCATCTAACTGAGCCTGTACTTCCGGCTCCTGTACAGCCTCATCAAGATAATATTTCCACTGCGACTTTAATGCATCATTTGGATGACCTTCCAGCCACAGACGTCCAAGGCTGTTTTCAACCATATATCTTACAATCCAATCAGGCGTAAAAAGCTGTGTTACAGCAGGAATCTCATCCTTTGTAATCTTTCCATTCTTTGCAAATGCTTCATTCTTAGGTTCTGTATTATAATACTGATATAACCATCCAATGATTTCTACCTGGCCGCCAAGCTCCACGTTAAAATCAGCCTCATCAATATCATTTACCAAATGGTATACCACACCATCCTTGTCAATGAACGAAAGGTTGAGAAGTAATTCTGTGTAATGATTTGTCTTTTCAAACAATGCCGGAAGATAATCATTCAAAGCATTACATTGTTTGATAAAAAGCATTCTGAAAAGCTCATCAAGTTTGTTATCCTGTTTTAACTCGATGACTTTTTCTTCTTCAACTGGTGTAAAACACAGCTCTGCATCAAATGGATTCGTTACAATATCCGGTTCCATTTTCCCTGATTCAGAAGAAAGTACTCTTATATGTGCAGGAAGATAGTCATTTACTTCCATAAATCTAACAGCAATCAATCTGTTAAACCATGTATAGGCTACTTCTTCCAAAATATATTTATAGGCATTCTGATAGTTAGAGTCCTTCTCTTTTAACCTTAAAGCTTCAACAAGTTTCCTTCTCTGTTCAATTTCGCTCCCATGAATAGCAAAAGGCTCTGCTGTTCCAATATCATAGAATTCAGTGCTTCCTGTAGATTGTGGAAGTGCATTTGCAATACCATTTTCAGTCACACCTAATAATCCGGCACGATATTTCACATCAGCTATTAACTTGTTTCTAGCCCATATGGCAAAATTCTTAATTGCTGTTTTGTTCATGGATAGTCACTCCTTAAAATTCAACATTTACAATATCCGTCTTCTCAAGTTCAGACATTAGATTACTCTTTAACTGTGCAAGATATGCATCAATGTCCTTTTCGCTTTCTAATCTCCAAGAAGATGTTCTGGTAACAGTCTTGATTGGAACTGTTTTTGTTGTCTTAACAGGTACATTTATCACCACATCTGCCGGAATATCCGCGCCTTGATTACCATCATTTTTCTTTGCTTCCTCTGCTGCTTTTTTCTTTGCGAGTTCAGCATCTAAATAGTCCATCTCATTCAAAAGTCTAATTTTCAATGCCCCTGCCTTATCAGCATAGCTTCTAAGTACGGATACATTGTTACATGAGCTTGCACCATTCTGAATTTCAATAAACAACTGAATATACTGTGGTTTCTTCTCGTCTTTATATTCCTTCGTATCTACGACTTCAACCACTCTATCCTTCGCTTCTTCAATTTGGCTCATAACCGGTGCTGATGCTGCGTCAAGAACTTTTGAATACGCCTCCATAAATCTCTGCCTTAAATCAGGGAGCTTCGGAATATCCTTATAAGGCTGAGGTTTCTTGACGATTTCCTGCATTTCTTTCACGATTGCTTCAAGTGTCGAATCTACGATATATGTTTTACTATCCTCATAGATTTCAAGCATATCCAAAGTACGCATAAAAATCTGCTGTTGTTCTCCACCAAAGAAAGTCTTAATAGGCTCATAATCTTCTGCCAAATCAAGAAAATCCGATTCCTTCTTTGCCACAAACTCAAAGAATTCTTTTGGAGAACTATACTGTTTTACTGATTGCAATAAGCTCTTTCCGGTTGTAATTACACTCTTACCGGGATAACTATAATGGGTATAGTTCGTCTCCAACTTATCCATCTCATGGTACATATTTTCACTGTATTTCTGAAAATTTTTCATCTGGGTGTCTTCATCATCTGTAACACTTGATGTTCCAAACAATTCCTTCATTACACCACGAACAATCTTTTTATCTTTGTCAGATACTCTAATTCTTTCTTCCATCAAGAGATTGTCTGCATACTGCTTCTTTGTGATATAATTTACAATCTCATCCTCTGATTTATTAAGCATGGTTACAGTTGCACCATTTACCGTAAATGATAGATCACCCTTCTTAAACAGCTGTGCAACTAACCAATGAATATCATCATCAACAAATCCGTAAGGTGCCTTAGTAAAACGATCCTTGATTGACTTCATGGAAGTCTTCATATGCATCCTGGAATTACCCGCAATAAAACTGAAAACGTCATCTAATGCGTGCTGATTTGCTGATTTACCACCTTCCAAATCAAGGCTCATCTGATTCGTTGTCTTGAATAACTTTCTAACATCCGCTTCACTCATTGCTGCATCTATGTATGAAAGCTTATGATAAACTGTCTGTACAAGTCTGCCTATCGCTTCATTCATTCTACCGGTTACTTCTTTAGCGGCAATATTTGCAATGTCACCATTCACGTAGATAACTGCATCCTTCAGAGCTTCTGTGAGGTATATCTTTGCATTATTATTGCGTTCACGCATCTCAACTCTTTTTGCCTCTTTAATGGTTTCGTATTTTGCAATCTGAGAGGTAGTATTTCTCCTAAGAAACTTTTCAATCTTAAGATATATACGGATTTCATCCAAAAAAGCTGTATCATTCGGAAGAACAACTAATACTTCTTTTCCCTGCCCCGACATCATACGAAGCGTTGCATCATCCATACCACCATCGTAAGCCGGAGTGAGCACACGAAGACCAATATCATAATTCTGATTTGACTTATATGGTCTATCATCTACCACCTGATTAAATGAAAACGCATATCTCCCATTAAAGGCCGGATATCTATACTTCTTGTCATCAAAGATATCTTCAAATATCATTTCCGATACTTTATTTATCACTTCTGCCATTTCAGGCTCATGCTGGTCTATTTCTCTATTGATTTCCTGTTCTTCATCCGTAAGGAAAACATAAATATTTCCATTCTTCTGAATCAAAGCCTGTCTTTGAAGTACCTTGAGTGCTTCCTCAATTTCTTCTTTGAGAGTAATCCTGTCATCATCAATATTGCTAATCATTAAGCTTGTAATATTATCTATATTGGCTTCGATTTCCAGAACATACTTAATCATAAACAATGTCTTTAATACATTAATCGCAAATACATCGTCTTCTTTTTTCTCCGGATTAATAAAACTGTTATCATAAGCCTTGAGGATAACCCCGCGATGACTATGATCAAGAAAGCCCTGTAATGCTTCATAAAATCTATGGAATGGTACAATTGCTCCTACTTCCTGCTCTTTAATATCACACGCAGACTCTTTGAACAGGGCAAGCATAGAACGCTCACCCTCGGATAAATGCTTGCCGGATGCTCCATGTGTACGAATTGAAGTAAGTACACTTGCCAGAAGATTAAACTGATATGGAACAAATGGATAAACCTCAGCAAAATCATTCTCATTTGAATACAGTTTTTTCTCTACTCCATCATTGAAAACAATGAGATTCTTTATGATAGTTGCTTTCTGTTCATAAAGCAGTCTCAATGTCTGTGCAGCAGTTTCATTCTTTTTCAATATTCTCTTCTTGATGACTTCATCAACATTTGCCGAAGAAAGAGACAATCTAGTAGCAAAACGTCCCTGAATCTTTGAGAAGTCATTACCTTTTACTTTAGTAATGGAATCAATATCCTGCTGGCTGGTTACAATAACCCAAGCCTTACCTTTACATTCTTTGCTAAGCTCTTCACGAACTGTCTGCAAATTGAGCATAAGATTAGAATCTTCACCGATGTACTGACCAACCTCATCCACCATGAATACAACATGATGGTTGTTACCCTTCTTGTCTATGTATTCTTTAACTCTCTTCGCAAAATCTTCGATGCTGATTTTATAATTTTCTGTTGCTTTCTCGCACCAGTTGCGTGCAGCGCTCTCGCTCATAAAATCAATACTTACTAATGCTTCAACAACATCATCCTGAATAAAATCAAACTTGTGTCTTGATTTTTCCCATGGGGCACCATATTCATCTTCAAAAGCTTCTCTGAAGGTCTCATACTTTCCAACATCTGTAAGTTGGCTCTCCAAATCAGCGAGATGTGGAAGTGAACCACAAAAGCCTCTCATTTCGTTGAATACTTTTAGAAATACATTTACGATGGCATCTTTATTCTGTTTACTTGTCGAATCGCTCTTTGAATCGATGTTAAACAATACAACATCACTTGGAGTTTCTGCAGCAAGCTTCATATCTGCAAGAACCATAGGATCTACTATCTTTTTATCTTCGATAAAATAATCAATTGCTCTCTTACCTTCTACCTCTTTATTTGCAAGAAGGTATGAAAGAATCTTTAAGAAGTGAGATTTACCACTTCCAAAGAAACCGGAAATCCAAACACCTACTTCATTGGTGTTTCCAACAATACCTTTTTTATATGCTTCAAAAAACTCTGAAAAATGCTTCTGCAATTCTCTTGTTACAACATATTCTTCCAGTTCCTGTGCAACATTTGTCTCTTCGCCCTGACCAACGATAATAACGCCCTGAATATCACGATCAATAGGTTTTTCAAACATATTCTTAATTTGCATCGTAAGCCTCCTATTTTACTAACTTAAAAGCTCTATAATAGTTATCATCCTTTATTTCATTAAACAGTATCAGTTCCTGCTCGTTATATGTTCCCGGAAAGAACATTACAACCGGCACTCTTACAAATCCCTGATGAAGGTTATTCAGCACCTTATGCGACCTTAGAATCGGATAACTCTTTCCAACTCCGGTCAAAAATACAACCGCATCTTCCGGTGTATTATCTTTGATGTACTGCACGATATAACTGTCATCATCATTTATCTTCATAGAATTATTTACAGCTTTAATAATTCTATCTAAGCCTTTTTTCTCTTCAAACTTGTAGCATTGCTCCAATACACCTTCATTCTCAAGGAAATCAATTATAATGTCATATAAGTCAAATACTACCAGTTCAAAACCATCCGTTCCTTTTGCATTTTTATTCTTCAAATATTCGATTCGCTCTCTGACCTCTAATTCATGCTCTGGAGCGTAATCAAATACCCAGTAATTCACTTCATTTGCTCTTCCACTACTTTGTCTGAAAGAAGGCTTCTTAATAAGTCTTTCCATCTCATCCAGACGAGCATTCAAATCTGCCATTATCTAATTCCCTCCATTGCTTTTACAATTGGTCCGTAACCATAATCTTCTAGCCAATGCTTTACAGACGCATCCAATATCGGTTTTAGAATTTTGCGTGTTTTTGCCCTTGTATTGTCATCGAGCATTCCCGCTTCAAATAATTGTGTCTTATAGCTTCTTATCAATCTTCTGATTGTCTCGTCTGTATATCCTGCAACTCTTTCATCTTGTTCCTGCTTATGCTTAAAGAAAATTCTAAAATCAGATTCTTCTAATTCATTTGAACCCATAATAATTTTCTCTCTTACAACCTCATATACAAAATCAAAAAACAAGGTATCATATGCAAGAACCGCAGCTAATGCAAACTGCTTCTGTGTCGTGATATCATTATCCAAAAACACCGGAATAAAACTTTCATCTAATGCTTTTATTCTTGCAGTAGTCGCTGAATAAATATTCTTAGCTCTCGCTTTTGAAGGTGCCCCGAAAATATTCTCCTCTTCGCTGAGTTTCTTTATCTCATCATATGTTTTACCTTCTGATAAAAGCTGTACTACCTTTCTGAATTCCAAAAACCAAAATGTATATGACACAGCTCCAGCACTATATTCATTTCTTTTCATTGCCAACACATCCTTGTTCTTCTTTTACAAATTCGCATATATCGCTGATGTCACAATCCAGATATGTTGCTATTTTAAGCAGTACATTCATTGACACCTCTTCATCTTTACGCATTTTTGTAAGAGTATTGGGAGCAATTTCAACAGCCTTTCGAAGATCTGCTTTACTCATTTTTCTGTCAATCAATAATTTCCATAACTTGTTATAACTTACTTTCATCTCACACCTCGCGGATATTTCATTAACTATCAACAATATGCCAAAACAGGCATAAAAAGTCACAGTATTTATTATATAACTATTTATCTGTTTTTTCAACTTATTAACTCGCACCATCTTGCGAACATTGTTCAAAAATACTCTTGACTTATTAAAACATCTACGAGACACCTTCAAAAGTCTGAATCATCTGAATACAAGGTCAAATCTAGCACTCTTTAATTTTACCAACATTATCATCGCGCAAATAGCCAAGGTCCCAATTGCCTTGGCTATTCGTACTTTTTGCGATTATTAATACTCCAGATACAGTTTCATTGCATTGTAGCAGTTTAATGTTTCTGAATCTGCATCATTGAAATTTGTAGAAAATGTTTGCAAACTTCCCGATGGATCAGTTGCAAGATTCGTAAGGGATATGTAAGCATCATATAACTCAGTAATTGCCTCGTATGCGTCCTTGTATTCTTCCGGTGGGTTTTTTAATTCTTTCATGAGCGAGCTTACGGTTTGCTGATTATCTTCAATACCGCTTATCTTGCTCTGAAAACTTGTATCAAAAAACAGATTACCTAACGCTTCATTAAAATCAGACACAAAAAATCCTTTTGGTCTCGTGTATTTATCAGTTGTATCATCTCTTTTCTCATAGATAGAGTTATACCACACCTGCTTTATGAGATTTCCACATGTCTCAGCTTCACTTGCTCCGGTTAGCATTGAGTATGTAGCCAACTCCAGATTAGTCGCATACGATTCAACTCTTTGCTCATATTCCTCTGCTGCCTTTTTCTTCTGGTATTGATTCACTCCAAAAATCGTTGCTCCACCTACAAGTAATAATGCCACCAAAATACCAACAATTACTTTAACCCTCTTGGTAACTTTCACACCTGTTACCTCAACCTTTTGTGGTTTCTCCTGCGTATCTGAAGCATTTATTTCTTCAACAGGGCAACCGCAATTCGGACACTCAATAGCTCCTTCTTCCAATTTTGCACCACACTCTGCGCACCTCCTCTTTTCTTCCTGTATCAGTACCATTCCGCAGTGCACACACTTTTTTGCTTTGTCTGATACCTGTTCTCCACAATTCGGACATGTTATCATTGCCATAAAATCACGCTCCTTCACTCATCCTCTTCCTCGTACTCATCATCCTCAAAATCACCTGCATCTCCAAAAAGGGCCTCGTGCTCTTCTTTACTTGTACAAAGCATTTCCTCTGCTAAATACATTTCAGCTGCATCCACTTCACCGTCTCTGTTAAAATCCATCCAATCCATGGTATTTTTCTCCTATTTTGCACATTCTAAGTTATATTGTTTCATCAATCTTCGTGCTACCATACAGTTCAAATCCTTATTTACAGCTATCGTATTCGTTCCGTTCGAATACATAAAATGAGAACCCTTACAGCGAATATACTCGTATCCATTTGCCCTAAGTATCTTTTTCATTTCTTTTGCATCTACCATATGCTAACCCACCTTTCTCTATTCTCCGCTTTGCTTCTTATGATATTCAGCAATCTCATCAGCCCAATCATCATCAAGTTCTGCACTACTGTTTCGACTTTTAGCCATTTTTTTAACAGCAGAACCTACTGCCTCATAGTTCAAGGCTATTCCATGTTCATCATTTTCATATGTAACAGAGCGATTCCTTGCTATACCTATTTTCTCTGCTTCTTTTCCGGCATCAATATTGGCACCGAGAAACAAAAACTCCCACCCGCATTCCTTTTTTGCTTCAATCATTCGTTTGATGTCCTTATATGTGAACTCCTCACTGGAGTTTTCCAATCCATCAGTCGTTATAACAAACAATACCTTGCCAGCCTTGTGATCCTCCGGTAGATGTTTCTGCACATTGTCTATTTTATTGATTGCCTGACCGATGGCATCTAATAATGCTGTACAACCTCTTACAAAATATTCTTTATCTGTCAATGGCTCAATGATCTCTATTGGAAATCTGTCATGAACAATCTCCACCTCATCATCAAACAAAACTGTGGTAACATTTATCTTCTCTCCTTCTTTTTTCTGCCTTGCAATCATGCCATTAAAACCACCTATTGTATCACTCTCCAGTCCGCCCATCGAACCACTTCTGTCCAAAATAAAAACCAGCTCTGTTAATTCCGTATTCATGTGATTTACCTCCTTCGGTTTATTGTAATCACATTATATCTACGAAACTAACAGAGCTGGTCGCATGTCAGGCGACAAATGATGTCATCTTTATTTTATGAAAGACTTTAACTAATCTAAGGTTTCAATAGCATTTTCACCTTCAACTGCCAACTTTTCACAATAATCAATCAAATTTCTAATACTATCGAATTCCATTTTTATCAGCTCAGCAGTTGGTAATTTACCGTCCAGAATAATTTTAAGGTTTTCATTGATTGCTTTCATGTTTTTTCAAGTTCCTTTTTTACTAACTCATTCATTGTTCTTTGCCTCCAATACTCACTCATATCGTTATTTATATACTAACTTAAAATACAGGTTGACCATATGCATCTAAAATATCATTAATCTCAAACATATCGTAAATTTTATTCTGCAAAAAATACGCAACAATAATATCCGTCTTTGAACTTCTCGATAACGCATATCCTGCACTATTCAGCAAGTCCTTTGCTTCATCCAACGATAATTCCAGTGCAATAGAAAATGCTAATACCGTTTTCTTATTTGGTGTATAATTGATATCTTTCCTTATCTTTGAAAAATGTCTGCGATCCACATATGCCTTATTATAAACCTCTGAATCGCTCATTCCTCTCTCATCAATCATACGCAGAAGCCTCTGCGAAAATGTTTCCTCTATCTGATTCATCAAATCATCAATATTACGATTCGTTGCCATAGTAGAAGACATTGTTTTTGTAAATTTTGTCTTCTTCATGCTGGAAACATCAAAATCAATGGTAGCACTTTCATCTATTTCAAAATCTGTGACTGTTTCAGATTTTTTCTCTTCTTCCAATTTTATCTTTGCTCTACGGCTTCTGAAATCAGATATTTTATCGAATATAGATTTCATTTCTTTATCTAACTTTATGTCATCTGTTCCCGGAACATAATATTTATCTATGTATCTTCCAACAGCATCTATCAATTCTTTATTTGGCATCTCTGCACCACCTTTCGCTATTCATTATACCTTGAATAATAAACTTTATCTATTATATTTTCTCATGCTCAGTCATAAGAAAGGTTAGTGAAACTGATATCTTACACTCCTATTCCACCGGTACACACTGAAACAGTGCCATTTCTAATGATTAAGCAGGAGATGTATCATTACACCACTAGAAATGCTATGTTAAACACAACTATCTGAACGCATTAACTGCATCCTTGTATATAATATATTTCTGTTTAGGACATTTATGGTCGCATGACAGGCGACAAATAGAAAAGAGACATGCTCCATATACACTGGTAACATGCCTCCATAAGCTATCGAATCTTCTCTGCTTGCGATATTTCTATAGTGCTTACATCTTTTGGAGGTATCTCAGTACTCTCCATATAATTCTCGTCCTTCTTTTCCCGCACCCCCTCCTCATATATCCTATCGAACAATTCATATCGATCTTGATGTGCCATATTGACCCCCAACTTATCAAGTATCTGATTGAACATATTAACTCCGGCAAAATACTCCATATCTCTGAATCCAAACACCTCAAATAACACACCTGCCGAACCCCCTGCAAGATTGCCCGCATCCAGCCCCAGAAGTCTCATTGCTCCTATTATCTGCTCTGTTTTCTTTTGGATAAATTCTTCTCCCTTCAGTTTCTCATAATAATCTGTCAAAAGCTTAGCCTCTTCGTAGACAGTATGAAAATCTGTATCCAGACCTACTGTTTCAAAATAAACCTTTACAATCTCAAACGCCGAATCTGTTCCTTTAGTATCAAACGGATAACAACGGACTTTTTCAGCTACACTCATTCTCATATAATCATCC
>JBJEME010000117.1:0-1770 GCA_051879515.1 Lachnospira sp.
ACCATCACGTACCAGTTCCATAGCCTCTTCTCTCGTTGGCAGCATAACTTCTCCCTCCTCCGCTATTGCCTTTAAGACGTTCGTCCTCCTGTATGTTCAGAAAAACTTCGAATTACTCCTCACTTATGCAGTAAAATCCATTTGTATCCTCCGCAGTATAACAAAACAGGGAGATAAGATTCTTATCTCCCGATCTGCTTCAGAGAAATGCTTAACACTGATCAGTTGTGTCTAATCCCTCTATTCTCCATATTTTACTGCTATATCATTTAATTCATCTATGAGTTTCGCATGATTCATCTTTCTTGCCAGGGGCATAAAGATTTCAACGGTTTCCTGCACTTTTAAGTCTTTCTTCGCATCATCGATATAATTAATCGTCCTCATATTGTGAAGCCTCTCTGCCAGTTTAATCAGAATTACTTCTTCAGACGCGTTTTTCAAATCTGTATTTTCAATTTTCAGACTTGAAATAATAGCAAATATCTCTGATGGCAGTTCATTCTTACATTCATCCAGACTTATTATCCCTTTTTCCGCGGCATCACATAACATTCCGGCAAGGATTACATTTTCTTCGGCCCCCATTTCTGACAGAATAATGGAAACATTTATGGTATGTATAACGTATTCTTCCCCTGAATATCTCTTCATTCCGGCATATGCTTTGCAAGCCAGATGATATAAACGGTTTATACGATCAACATTTACAGTTACGCCATTCTCCTCCATGGATGTTTTTAATATTTGCAGTAATTCCTCTTTGGTTGCTCCAATTTCTGTTTTCTTCATAAAAATAGAATTCATATAACTACCACCCAAACAATCAATTTCTAAACGCATTGTTCTAAGAAGTGATGGAGAGAATCCAAATTCCTTTTTAAAAGATCTTGTAAACGCACTATGCGACTTCCAGCCATATTGGAATGCAGCATCGATTATTCTGAAACCGTCAACAATATCTTCAGAGGCTTTTATTAACCGTCTTCTCCAAATATAATGCATGCATGTCATATTCGTATATGCTTTAAACAAACGAATAAAATGATACTCTGAATAACCTGCAATTTCTGCTAACTGTTTATTTGTCATTGGGTCACAAATGTGAGTTTCAATATATTTCAGAATTTGTTCCATAACCATCACCTTCTAATTTCCACGTGGTAATAATACTATAACAGATTTATTTCTTTCATGCTGTTCCGAAATTGCTGTTTGTTTTGAGGTTTTTTACTCCATTTTCAAAAAATGAAAAGCCTCGGGAAACAAGTTCTTTCTTGTCTCTCAAGGCTTGATTCTACATTTCCTGATTATTCAAACTCGGCAATTAAACTATTTTGAATAAACTGCATCATTTTTAGAAAGAAGATATACACAATACTGGTTCATGTATTTCGATGCCTTCCTCAACTGCTGCCTCTAACCATGCTTTTCTTGCATCCATAGCATTTGAAATTGCCGATTCCAAATTCTCACCACAAGTAATACATCCCGGAAGTTCTGGAAAAGAAACTACAAATCCTCCCTCGTCTTTATCCTCTACAATTTCCATACGATATGACATTGCCATATAATCATTCAGCGTTTTCATTGTACTTCGCATCACTTTCCACAATCTGTCTTATCATTTTGACATATACTTTCTTAATTGGCTCATGCTTTGGTATGATAATAGGTGACTGATTCTAAAATTCTGAAATAGCAGAATCTTCTGCTTCAGGAATCTCAAACTGTGCCATACAGTATTTTTCAGCCAACAGTATAAATTCG
>JBJEME010000118.1:0-6898 GCA_051879515.1 Lachnospira sp.
AATGCTGTTCATACTCGCATGGCAAGGCATTTTTCGTCATAATTATAATTATATTTGACATTTTTTATAAAATCTTTGTGCAATTTGCACAATAAACGGCATTAATATTTGTACTTTTAATGCATTTTATTTCAATATGGAATGTGATATTGTTAATTCCAGAGGCGCTTTATTTTGTATAAAATGATGGTGATATTTACAAAATAAAGTGCCTTTAAAATTTTATATAATGTATGGGAGGTTTTTTATCATGCTTAAAAAAGCAAAAAAATGTTTCGCCGCCATGCTCGCAGTTTTATTAGTCTGCATAATGGCAGCGCCATCGCTCACAGCAGAAGCTGCTTCACAGTCATGGAACTTTAAGGACAGCAGTTTTAAGAGCCTTGGAACAATCAAAGCTACAAAAACAGTCAACGGACTCGGACTTATTGCTACAAGTTCTAAGACTATGGCAGTGAAATCCAACTCAGTTAAGGTTAACGGAACATCTTACACTTACTGTCTTGCTCTTTCAGGTACAGGAAGCACATCATATCGTGCAGTTAAAGTACCTGTTTCCGGTGCAAGTACAATCAAGGTTGTATTAAAGAGCAGTGGCAGTTCAACACGTAACCTTGTTGTAGCTAATTCAAGCGGCAAAAAGCTTGGTACAATCGCTGCTAAGTCCTCAGCTTCAGAGGGTACATACTCATACTCTGGATCAAGCGGATATGTTTATCTCTACTCAGAGAACAGCGGTATCAACATTTACAAAATTCAGGTTGATTCAAGCAGCTCATCAAGCTCAGGTTCATCTAGCTCAAGCTCATCAAGCTCTAGCTCAGGTTCTAGTTCATCTAGCTCAGGCTCATCAAGCTCTAGCTCAGGTTCTAGTTCATCCAGCTCTGTAAGCGGTGACATCGTTGTTAAAAATGGCGGAACATCTTTAGCTGATGCATTAAAGAAAGCTAAATCAGGACAGACAGTTGTTATTGACGGAACTGTTAAGTCTGGTGCTGTTTCACTTCCAGCAGGTGTTAACCTTGCAGGTAAGAATAATGCAACAATCGACTTCTCCCAGACAAGCGGAAGCTCAGGTAGAGGTATTACAATTTCAGGTAACGGAAGCACTCTTTCTAATATCACAGTTAAGAATGCTTCTGATAACGGAATCTATATTACAGGTTCTAACAATACATTTAAGTATGTAACATGCTGCTACAATGAAGATGCCGGTTTCCAGGTAAGTAACGGCGGTGCTAACAACAAGTTCTACAACTGTACATCACATCACAATGCTGATGCAAAGGGTGAGAATGCAGACGGATTTGCAGTTAAGCTTCACAGCGGCGAAGGCAACTACTTCGAGAACTGCGTTGCTGAATACAACAGCGATGACGGATGGGACTGCTATGCAGCTCACGGCGCAGTTAAGCTCGTAAACTGCCAGGCTAATTACAACGGCTTATGCAATGGCATCTACGGTGACGGTAACGGTTTCAAGATGGGTGGTGTTGATAATAAGACATCCGGCGTTGCAGCACACCTTGATCCTCTTAATCATGAGCTCATCGGCTGTACAGCTAAAGGTAACTATGCTAACGGCTTTGACAGAAACAATCAGAGCGGTGTTGTTACAATGAAGAACTGCACAGCTGATTCTAACAAAGGAAAGAACTACAACTGGCCACTTAACGGCACACCATCTGCCCTTGGCTATAAAGTAACATTTGGTAAAGCAATCATTCAGGACTGCACTAACATCAACGGAAAGAATAACTTAACAGGAGCAACACTTGTTGGAAACTGCAAGGGATTCTAATCTAAAGCAAATTTAATAATGGGGTTTTATATGGGGCTGTCGCATTAAGAAATTAGTGCGGCGCCTCTTTTTAGTCTTTGAAGGCGCCGCAATCTACATTTCATAATACGAGCAAAAGCCTATAATTCTGTTAAAATTCCACATCCTCTCTGGACAGGGCATCCTTAGGCTGCTGCCTCCACGTATGTCCGTGAATACAGAATCCCACATTTCGTGGCTTATCAGCCGGCATCATTGTACGGAAGATCACACGTTCGGGCACACTGCAAAATTCTGATATAATGATTGGCTTCACGGAGTACATGGTCTGCTAACAGAGGCATGATAATAGAGGCAATATCGTTATTTAAAATTCCCTTTGTTCCTGCAGCTTTAAACTCCCGGTATTTAAGAGTTTCTTCTAAAGATCTGCCGGTCAGCTCGCGCGATACCAGATCATCCTGCTTTCTTGCCATTTTCAGAAGCTTTTTATAATCCATTGCAAATTCGTGCGCCGTTTTTACCAGTTCTTCCTCTGACGGATCTAGAAGCCCGCGGATAAACAGCGCATGCTCCATCATAATCTGATTCCAGAATTCTTCAGTTCCCCAAATCATTTTATATGAAACACATTGGTTACTCATGAGATTATTAAGAGTTGTGCGGTATAGCTTTGCCTCTCTTATGATATGTTTGATTAAAAGTGGGTAGTTGGCAGTAAAAAGCTTTCCTCCGGTAACCTCAGATAAAATGCTCTCTTTAAAGCAGATTAAATTATTTAACATCTGGACTGCACGTGTATTTATCTGATGTACCATATTGCATATCTGTCTGTTATTATCAATCCGTGAAGAACAGTTGAGATTCTGCTCCATTCTGGTTAATTCGGTGTTTATAGGAACTCCGCTAAGTGCCTCTGTCTGTTTCTCTGCACATAATGTAAATTCCGTAGCAAGCTCGCAGGAATCCAGTATTTCGCAGTTCACCCTGCCATTGCTGATTTTTATTACTTCAGACAACAACTCCTCAAACTCATTTCTAAAACAATCTGCGCGTTCTATCCATTCTTTATTTTTGCAGGGAAAACCTGCTTCCAAAAACAATGCATGCTCTTTCATAATTCGTGAAAAGAACAAATGAGTTTCCAAAGATAAGGTAATATAGTTCTGTGTCATCCTCCGATTCCCTTTTTCCATAATTGAACTCATAATATAATATGCATGTGCAGGTGTTTGCGAAACAGATAAAAAAAGAAGGTATAAATAAAAATAATTCATACGCAGGTACTTTGGAGCCCTCGGTACTTAGGCTCTTATTTTTAGAGCCTTATGTACCGCTAGGTGCGACAAGTAGCGCGAGCGTGCCTGCGTATGAATATTTTTAGTTTATACCGTATGATTTGAAATGTTCCGCAAATGCCTGCACATGCATATAAATTTACCTTTATTTTACCCCTCTAATATGCTTTGACAGCACCTCTCCAAGGGGTACCATCCTGATATCTACACTTCCGTCAGTTTTCCTCGTAATAAGAGTTCCACCTCTCTGTATATAGCTTTTATGGATGTTCTTGTATCCCAGGTAATCTATTGACATTCCATAGGTCATCTGAATTCCCTTATATATCAGTGACAGCGTATTTAAGTGATCATGTCCGCAGAACATCCACTTTATCACGCCATTCTCTACTGCTCTGTCAAAAAATGTGCCCTCATACTTGGAAATGCCAAAATGCTCATCCTTTTCACCTATGCTGCCATGCTGATATATGACACTCTTGTCACCTAATTTCATTTTCTCGTAGGCTTCCCTAAATTCACGGAGCGGCATATGAAAAAAAGCCATAGCCTTCCTGTCAGGATACTCCTGTTTTAGTTCATTCAGGCGTTCCATGCACCACTCAACCTGATCATCGTGAATACAGTCAAATCCACTGTAAAACCAGCCACCATCTCCGTACATATTAGAATCAAGCATAACAAGAGTTAACAGCACTCTCCTGCCATCATCAGTCAAATCAATCATGAAGTTGCCTACACCTGTAATATTCTTTCTTCCTTCCGTGAAAATACAGTATTTTGCATTTTTGTACAGTTCTGCCAGCTCATCCTTATTACATGTGGAGCCTATTTCACAGTCATGATTTCCAAAAGTAAGAGTATAAGGTATTTCAAAACTATCAAAAAACTCTATCAGTTTCTTAGCCTGTTTCCTGTTGTTAAGAGTTCCTGCCTTTGGCAAAAACGGAAAAATTGAATCTCCGGTAAGCACAATCATGTCTGGTTTTGTTTTTCCAATAAGCGTTCTCACGGCATCCAGTGCAAGCTTATCCCTTCGTCTGGACAAAAAGCCAAATCCCAGATGCAAATCAGTCAGCTGTAGAATTTTAAAATCCTTATCCTTTGGTATTCTTAATGAAAATGTTTCTTCATCCGTCTTTTTTAATCTGTCTGATTGATACATGCGATACTTCCTCCTAACTAAGTGGAATCAACGATCCAACAGCCGACACAAATATAGTAAGCTTTGCTTCTGATTTAATCTCCATGTGCTTATTCTCCCCTGATATTTTATTACAGTATAGCACATTATTTATGTATGTTGGCATTAATCTTGATTATCAGCGCAATACCCAACTGACCTTTCTTTACACAAAAGGACAAGACAGATTGCAGCTATCACTGTCATAGGAATAAAGCATAAGAAATAACTAAAGAAAGGATTAGCTATGATTCCGGTCGCTTTTTCCGTGTTGGTAAATAAAACAAGAATCCCAGGATTAGAATTATTCACAGCATGCATTATGGCTGCGGGCCATACCGAACCTGATTTCATTGTAATATATGTAAGCATAATTCCCATCAGCGTACAGTCAATGCACATTAACAGAATTCCAAGATACGGAAATCCCGGATAATCTGTTCCGAAATTGTGTCCCACGCACGTAAGTGGTGCATGCCACAACCCCCATATAATTCCGCCAATTAATACGGCTTTTTTTATCCCGAAAATATTGATTAGCTTCGGCATCATGTAGCCACGCCATCCTCCTTCTTCCCCAAATGCGGCAAATGAAATGACTGCACTTGTTATTATTCCATTGAGAGGCATAAGCCACACAAGATTTTTATCTATCCCATAAACCTTATAATACTCCGGGTCAAACATTTCAGGTGAAACTAAAAGCGCAATTGCATGCCATATTTCAAAATAAATCCATGGAACAAGCATTGCAAATACATAGTATTTCCATTTTTTGTTTTTCAGACTGATTCCGAGCATCATGGAATCTTTGCCTGTCATGGCAAAGCCTTCCTTTGTAAACCACCTGGTAAGAACATGTGCAAGCACCGGCATGAGCATACCAAGCGCAGTAAAAGACTCCAGTTTCGGATTGGAGCCATCCCACTTATTCCCTGTCAGGATATAAACAAAGAAGATAATCCATGTAAGTCCAAATGATAATATCAGATAAATTAAAAGTCTTTTTCTTTCTTTCACTTCACGCCGCCTTTCTGCCTGCAAAATGACATGTGATACGATAAGACACATAATACAGTATCAGCGTAATTACCGGAAACAAAATATTTAGCAGTGAAACAGCAAACAGATGATTCTGATACCATTTCAGGAGTACAAATAAATTAAAATGCTGCTCAAGCCACTCTAAATCCCCAAAAAACAGAAAGCCAATAACGATAAACGCAAAAGCCAGGATAATAGCGATTTTTATTAGCATTGCCTTATTTTTCCCAAATATGAGAAACATAGGAAGTTCAACTGCGGCCGATAATAAAGCAAGATATATAAAAGATGGAATCATGGCACTAATCATTGAAAGTGCCTCCGTCATCATACCCTCCCTGCAGAATGCATTTGCTGTAATCTCCCAGATTAGTGTAACTGACATAAGTACATAAGCAGCAATTCCGATAAAAATGTATTTTGATGCCCAATATGCATTTTTCTCCAGTGGAAGAGCGCGCAGATATCCCCTGATTTTATTTTTATCATCGCTTTCCACAACTTTCCCTACCCATCCGTTTATTATGCAAAAAACAAATATCAGAAAAAAACAGACACATGCCACAAAAATTGTATCCGTTAAACTTATCAATTTACCATCTTCATTTTCAGCCACAAACAGGAATGTATCAGCAGTTCCCGGAAGTGCCATGCGAAGTCCGATAAATACAATCGTAAGGCATATTATAATGGTTAAAATCTTTTTCCCGCTTACAGAAATGAAATCCTTATACAACAATCCTGCCATTACACGATACCCCTCTTTCTTCCTGCAATCCATACCGATGCAAAATAAGACCCCACCATGGTTATAAGCGCTATAACAAACAGAATATAAAATCTGTCAGTAAAGAAATTTATAAAATTCTCAAAAGCTATCCTGCCTTCTGCATCATCGGAAGGCACGAACAACAGTTTAATTTTATTGATGTTTACAATAACAGCCGTCAAAACAATCAATACAAGTGAACTTATAATTGCATAATCCTCTTTCCCATGGCCGTACAAAAAGCAGAATACAATCACAAGTGCACCATAAATACTCATAATGCTGGCTGCCGAAATAATAATACCGAAAAATTCAGCAAATGAGATAATATCAGTTAGAATAGAAAGGATAAATGAAATCGCAATATCAATTGCCACTCCAACACCAAACATTGCAAAAATAGTAATATACTTCGATAATACACGCTTTTTCAGTGACAGCGGCAGGGTTGCGGATACATTTGCAAAACCAGCCTTACCATCTTCAACAAAAATTGTTGCAGCGTCTCCCACCGTTGCAACCGGGAGAAGCATAAAAATAATCAGTGCCCATTTTGACATATTGTTTATGTCAACTGACGACATATCATTTTCTATCATCATTACTTCATTTGCATCGGCAATATTTCCATATCTGGAGCTGAGCACAAACATAACAGAAATCACAAGTACTGATACCACAACATAGGAGAAAATAATCATTTGTTTCCTAAGACACATCATGTCTTTTATAATAAGTCCTCTCATATGCTTACCTCTCTTTTGAATTGGGTAGTGTCAAAAACTACCCATTTTTTATTTTAAAAATCCTTTTAAAACCTTTAT
>JBJEME010000119.1:0-33046 GCA_051879515.1 Lachnospira sp.
TTTTTTCTCAACCTTCTTTCTTGGAATTCCCTATATTTGAATTATACAGGAAGCTTCTTTCTAAAAGCCTCTGCCAATGCACAGACTAATCCCGTAAACTTCTTTTATTCCTGCTTCCTTTAATGCACATGTGCATGCATCAAATGTAGCACCTGTCGTATATATATCATCCACCAATAAAATCTTATTATATTTTACATCATTTAAAGATACTTGAAAAGCATTTTTAAGATTATTAATTCTTCCGGTATTATCCAGTTCCTTCATGGGTGAAGTGTTTCTTATGCGGTATAATATTGAATTATCCACCCTGATTCCAAGCTCTCTGCCGAGTCTGTATGCCATGAGTTCAGCCTGGTTAAATCCTCTTTTCTTTAACTTAGTAAAATGTAATGGGACCGGTACAATCACATCCGGATTCCACACCCTTATTAAGTTACCACATCTGTATGCCATATCCTTTGCGTAGCTTAAAGCATACTCACGTTTATTGTAGTATTTAAACCGGTATATTGAGTTTTTAACCATGTCGGAATATTCATAAACCGCACAAGCCTGCTCAAATAAATGTCTGTTTTTAGTGCAGTCCCTGCAGAATTCCTTGTCTTCTTCATCCAGGGTTTTGCCACATTTTAAACATCTTGGTTCCCTGACATAGACTATTCTGCCGGCACAGTCCTCACACATCATCATGCGCTTGCCATTTTTTGTACCCCTTGGCTCCCCGCAAAATGGACAGCATGGCGGAAAAACAGCATCAAGCCCGGCATTTATAACATTTTTGCATCCTTTATAAACCAGATTAAAAAGTCCCTCTTCCAGAACAATTACGCCCCCTGTCGTAAAATATTATAATCATATGCTTACACTAGTTTCTCTGACAGTTCACATATTCTTTCCTTCAGTGATGAATATCTCTGAGCCTCTGAAATATTCTTGATCATCTGCTTAAATATCTCCTCTTCGCCAACCAGGCACACACATATTCTTGCCCTTGTAACCGCAGTATATAAAATATTCCTGTTCATGAGCATCTTAGGTCCGGCAAACATTGGTATTATTACAGCCGGATATTCACTTCCCTGAGATTTGTGAACTGTAATTGCATAGGCCAGCTCCAGCTCATCCAGCTGAGAAAATCCATATCTGACATATCTTCCGTCTTCAAATTTAACTGTCAGCTCTTCATTAAAATTATTGATTTCGTCTATAACTCCTGTATCACCGTTAAACACACCGCTTCCGCCCTCAGTTGGTATGCCGTACCGGCTTCTTTTTTCCCATTCAAGCTGGTAATCATTTTTTATCTGCATTACCTTGTCCCCTTCCCTGAAGGTGGTATCGCCAATTATCTTTTCTGCTTTATTAGTCGCCTTTGGATTTAGATAATCCTGCATAATGTGATTAAGTCTTTCCACTCCAACCGCAGATTTTCTTGAAGGCGTGAGAATCTGAATTTCATTAACATTAGCATGTACATAATCCGGAAGCTTACTTCCAATCAGCGTCTGCATCGCGCTGATAATGGCTTCTGAGCCGTTTCTATGCACAAAAAGAAAATCTCTGCTGTACTTATTAAGTGTGATTTCCTCTCCTTTATTAATCTTATGGGCATTGGTAATAATCTCACTTTCCGCCGCCTGTCTGAATATCTTTTCCAGCTTCACAACAGGAAAACACCGTGATGCAATAATATCCTTTAAAACATTTCCCGGTCCCACACTTGGAAGCTGATCCACGTCCCCCACAAGAATAAGCCTTGTACCCACAGCAACTGCCTTAAGAAGCGCATTAGCAATAACAATATCTACCATAGACATTTCGTCAACGATAATTACATCTGTCTCCAGCGGATTTTCTTCATTTCTTTCAAAATGCATTCCCAATGAAGATGCACTTTGTCCATTCCTGCCCGACACATCGCTTTCCATTCCACCGCATATTTCAAGCAGTCTGTGAATTGTCTGGGCCTCAATACCGCAGGCCTCCGTCATTCTCTTTGCCGCACGCCCTGTGGGAGCCGCAAGCCTGATATCCATTCCCTCAAGTTCAAAATACTTGATTATGGCATTAATCGTTGTGGTTTTTCCGGTACCCGGACCTCCGGTAATAACCAGTAGTCCGTTTAGAACTGCTTTTTCAACTGCATCTTTTTGAATCTGGTCAAGTTCAATCCCCTCATCCCGTTCTATTCTGGCAATTCTGTCATCGATAAACCGGGCATCCTCATCATACTTTATATCCAGATTCTTTAACATTCCTGCCACATTAAGCTCCATATAATAATACATGCTGGAATATATATTCTTCACACCGTAAGTATCAGTCTTTACCACAATTTTCTTCTCGATAGATAAATCCATCAGGAATCTGTCTATATCCTGAATATCTATAAGCAGCAGTCTCCGGACTTCATTTTTCAATTCCTCTTCCGGCAAATAAACGTGTCCCTGCATGGTTGCCTGATTTAAAACGTAAAAAATACCACTTCTGATTCTATAGTCAGAGTCCACCTTAATGCCCACTCTTGCTGCAATCTCATCTGCAGTTTTAAAGCCAACACCGTCTATATCATCTGCAAGCTTATATGGGTTACTCTCAATAATTGTATAAATGTCATTGCCATACCGCTTGAATATTTTATTTGCAAGATTCATCTGGATTCCATATTTTTGCAGGAACATCATTGCACTTCGCATATCCTTTTTTTCCATAAGCTGGTTGGCAATGTCCATCGCCTTTGTTATGCTTATTCCCTTGATATCTGCAAGAAGCTCCGGTTCCTCTTCCATTACTCTAAAGGTATCATCGCCAAATTGGTTGACAATTCTTTCAGCCATCTTCTCGCCAATGCCCTTTATTGCGCCAGAGCCAAGATAACGCTTTACAGACTCTGAGTCCTCAGGCGTTTTGAATTCATAAGATTTGATTTGAAACTGCATATAATATACAGCATGTTTAACAAATTCGCCTTGTGCAGTAATAAATTCACCTGTATTGATGTAACCTAACACACCAACACAGGTGATTTCCTCACCACCGTAAGTGATAACAAATACGGTATATCCGTTATCCTCATTGCGATAAATAACTGTTTCCACAAAGCCTTCAACATATTTTACAGACTCATATTCCAATCTGTTCTACCCCTTTGAAGTTATATCATAGTTTCTTTTCATCTGTTCATAAAGCATCTGAGCTATTCCCAAGCCTGATCCTCCCTGGGATTCTGTAAGAATTTCTGCAAAGCTGCTAATCATTTCATCGCCGTAATAATTGCTTAAAGTGCTTGTCCCTGCATCAGACTCACTATTAATCATAGCCATGGAATTAAATAATGATGAATTCTCATCATCATCGCCTATCTGAGCCATTTTCTGCATAGACTTCAATACCTGCTCAACAAAATAGCTCTCAAAATCCTTGCACACTGACATAAGCTCTTCATCAGAAGCTTTTGAAAAATCTGTTGAATCAAGCTTATTGTTTAGTGCAGTTGCCTTAGCATCATAAGTATCAGCATAGCTTGTATTAAGATTAGATGATAATCCGCTTACAAAACTCATATGTATCCCTCCTAAAAAACGTCCGCCTTATCTCCCCATATCCATAAGCTATCTCTTAAGAGCATTAGCCTGTTCCATCATTGTATCTGACGTGGTAATCGCCTTAGAGCACAGCTCGTATGCTCTCTGTGCAGTTATAAGATTAACCATCTCTGTAGCCACATTTACATTGGACATCTCAAGATAGCTCTGTTTCAACTGGCTTTTCTTTGCCACATCATCATATTCCTCATTAAGGGCCATTCCGGATGCATCTGTTTCTTTAAGATAGTTGCCTCCCAGTTTTTCAAGTCCTGCCGGATTAGAGAACTGAAAAAGACCAATCTTATAACCTATCTCTGCCGGATTATTATTCTCATCAGGATAAAGAAGATTGCCATCTGTATCTATCGAAATCTCATTAACCTTATAATCATTGGATAGAATTATAGGCTCTCCCTCTGCCGAAAGAACGGGATAACCGTCAGCCGTACAAAGCATCACCGACTCATTCTCATAAGTAGCAAAATAAAAGTTACCATTTCTTGTATATACGGTTTCTCCGTCAATATTGCGAATTCCAAAGAAACCTTCACCACTTATGGCAAAATCAGTATTGCTTCCGGTATCCTGAAATGCCCCCTGAGTATAGTGGGATGTAATGGAAGAAACTCTTGCTCCTAATCCCACCTGGGCACCTACCGGCTTATTCTCACCATTGGCTGACGTTGTCTTAGTCTGAAGATCCTGATATAACAACGATTTGAATTCTGTTGATTCACTTTTATATCCCGTTGTATTAACGTTAGCCAGATTGTTGGCGATTGTATCTACACTTGTCTGCTGTGCCATCATACCTGATGCTGCAGACCATAATGATCTCATCATAACGATTAACCTCCATTCATATCAAAAGCGATGCTCACACAATGGCTACAACTGGGAAATATTAACCATCTTTCCAAGCATATCATCTATCGTGGTCATGACCTTCTGATTACTTTCATACTCTCGTGCAATTGATATCATGTCCACCATCTCTGTTACTGTATTGATATTGGAAGCTTCTGTGTATCCCTGATTAACAGTGGCAGTCGCCTCTTTAAACATAATGCCGTCCACTGTTGTAAACATGTTCTCTCCGTATGCCTGAAGATAGTTATAATCTTCAAAGTCTGTGAGTGCAAACTTATCAATAAACTGTCCGTCAGCATAAATGTTACCTAATGTATCAACGGATAACTGGTCGATATCCGTAGGTAACTGTATGGGACCTCCGCTCTCGCCCAATACAAAATCACCATCCTTGGTAACCAGATAACCTTCTTTGTTCATCTGGAAAGATCCATCCCTGGTATAAAGTGTTGATGTTTCACCTGATTTGCTGGTGAACTGAATCTCAAAAAAGCCACTGCCTCCAAGAGCAAAGTCATACTCATTCTCTGTACTTACAAATGATCCCTGACCCCAGTCTCTGTAAGTTTCACCTATCTTGGCACCTAAATTAAGAGTACCGATTCTCTGATTAATATATGCCACAGATTCATCCTTAACCTTAATGCCGTACACGGAATCAAAAGACTGAGCTGTAACTCCTTCCTTCTTGTATCCGGTAGTTGTTGCATTAGCCAGATTATTCGTGACAATATCCAATCGCTTCTGCTGAAGATTCATGCCAGCATACGAGGTATAAAGCCCTTTTACCATAGTTGCCTCTCCTGCCTGGCGGTTTACCGCCTTTTCCTGATGCATAGTTCAAATTAAAAGATACTTCCCTTAATAGCCTATACTTCGTCTCTGTAACCTGCAAGAAATTCAATAAACTTACCTGTTCCAATGGCAACACATGTCATCGGATCTTCGGCTGTCATAGTATTGATTCCTGTCTTAGCCTCTATAAGATCTTCAAGTCCGTTAAGAAGTGCTCCACCACCTGTAAGTACTATTCCTCTGTCTGCTATATCAGAAGCCAGTTCAGGCGGAGTCTTTTCAAGCACACTGTGAACTGCCTCAACTATCTGTGAAGTAGCCTCACGAAGCGCCTCCTCTGTTTCCTCTGAAGTAACCTCAACTGTCTTAGGAAGACCTGTTACCAGGTTACGTCCTCTTACATTCATTGTAGCCACTTCAGCACGTGGATATGCTGATCCTATCTTTATCTTAATATCTTCTGCGGTTCTTTCACCAATAAGAAGATTGTGTTTCTTTCTCATGTATCTGACAATTGCCTCATCAAAATCATCTCCGGCAATCTTGATAGATGTGCTTACCACAGTACCGCCAAGGGAAATAACAGCAATATCAGTAGTTCCACCACCTATATCAACAATCATGTTTCCACAAGGTCTTGCAATATCAATACCTGCCCCAATAGCTGCTGCTATTGGCTCCTCAATAATAGCAACCTCTCTTGCTCCTGCCTGAAGAGTAGCATCCTCAACCGCCTTCTTCTCAACCTCTGTGGCTCCTGATGGTACACACACGCTGATTCTTGGCTTCTTTAAGGTTCTCTTGCCAATTGCTTTCTGGATGAAATAAGTCATCATCTTCTCTGTAACAGTGTAATCAGAAATAACACCCTGACGAAGTGGTCTTACTGCAACAATATTACCCGGTGTTCTTCCAAGCATGAGTCTGGCCTCTTCTCCTATGGCCTTAATCTTGTTGGTATCACGGTCAAAAGCCACAACTGACGGCTCCTTTAACACAACACCCTTTCCCTTAATATATACCAGAATACTTGCAGTTCCCAAATCTATTCCTATGTCAGTTGATAACATCTCATTTCCCCTTTCTAATATGAAAAATCTCTATCTTATAATGTAAAATCAAGTAAAATTGTATGTTCTATGCCATTTTTACCCACGGCTATACACCATTATATACAAGAATGAGAAAATTTAAAAGACCTTATTAGGAATTTTTAATAAAACAGGGGAAATTTTTATAAAATTTATCAACCTATGAAAAAGAAAATTCCGGGGACTACCTGTCAATCAGACAATTGTAGCCCTCGGAATATATATCGTCATTATACCGGGAATAATTAACCCTTATTCTTTCACCTGTTTCCAGTGCTTACTGTCAAACATATTGGTATCTACGTCATACCAGTTGCCGCCCTTCATGTCGAACACATTGCCATTGTTAAGCTTTGTATCCCAGTTATGGGCTGTTGTAAGCCTCTGTGGTTCTTTATATTTAATCTCGTTGCTTATAAGCTTTCCCGTAAACGGATTCACAGGATTATCAATAACTCCGGAAACCGCAAGAGTAGGTACGTCTGCATTAGTCATGAACTCATCTGAGGTCTTGTACCCTGTTTCATTAAAGTCCTTTACAAGAAGCAGCGGATTATAGAACTCTGCATCAACGCCATTGTCCAGCTGCATATAATCAAACTGCCCGAAAGCTGAACCATGATCAGAAACTATGATGATTCTTGTATTATCATAAACATCATTTTCTTTCATAAAGTCAAGCCATTCGCCTAAAGTTTTTAAAGACACAACAAATGTGTGATAATGAGTTACTTTTTCCTCATCTCCCATTATCATCGTTTCACCGTCAACTGTCTTTTCCGGTGAATTCTTAATTATTTCCTCCGCATTAATCTTGTCAGACGGAACAAACTCAGGGACCTTCATAACATTTGGCTCATGCGTTATGCTGTTCTGCATCATAAGAAATGTATCTTCATCTCCATCAACAATTTCTGTGATATCCGGAAGGCTTAACAATGCAGTATACCAGTTGGTAAACGGCTCAGTAACAAGATAGCTGACCTCACTGTTTGAAACTGTTGAACAGTAATTACCCTTATTATAAACACCCTTCTGGAACGCCAGAGGCATAACCCTCATCATTGAGTAATATACAAAATTACTAGCCTGTAAACCTTTTCCGGTCGTCTTTGCATAATCTACCTGGCGGTCTGAATATGCGCCCTCAAGCACATATCCGTCTATATCCTCGTAGTCATCATAAATTGACACATCTGCACTCCACTGATAATTAGAATATGGAGGGTCACAGACTGTAACATCAAATCCGTTCTGGGCAAAGAGCAGTGGCATAACAGTTAATGACTCATTCTGTTTGCTCACAAGACTTTCATCTTTTCTTTTGTTAATCTCCCATGGAGTGTACTCATATCCTCCAAACACTGCCGGTGTGGCATAGTTGGTATGGGCTCCAAAGGACATGGTGTTAGGATAATATGTAAAGCCGTCAAATTGCTCAATCAGCTCTTCACAGTCATCAACTGCATATTTCATGTATGCACCAATTGCTCTGTCAAGCATGAGAACAACTACATTTTTGCCCTCTTTGCTGAGAGTAATAATCTTTTCTTCTGAGTCTGCCTTTCCGCTCATGCACTCTTCGTATTTATCCATGTTCTTCTTTACTGAAGTGTAATTAACAACTGAGAGCACTGCCATTGAAAGAATACCAATCTGAATTATTCTTTTTATAATCACAGACTTTTTTAACATGACAAAGATGAACACCACCGCTATAGCAAGCACTGCCAAAGTGTTAATCACAATATTCATAACTGAAAATACAGGGAATGAATCATAAACAAGCAGCTGATTCATCATGCCATATTTACCGTCAAAGAACATGTAGTTCATAAGACCCGAAACACACACGAAAGAAAGTACTATGCAAAAACCCTTTCTTGCATTCTTTGACATGAGCATATAGAAAACCGAAAACCACACCAGAAATAACCCGGCATAAATAAAGAAATCTCTTGCCACAAGCTGGAGCGGAGATCTTGAATCAATAATAAACTCAGTAGGAGATGAGCTTATAACAGACATAGGAATAAGCACACCCATAAGTATTGTAAGGAAAATAACCTCACAGATGTATGTATAACGGCTTATGTTTACAGTATCAAGCTTTCGCGATACAGCCTTAACAAATCCTGGTTTTCTGCTAAGCGCCCTGACAAGCCTCGTATTCTTTATCAGCTTCATAAACACATTTTTCAGCAGAGAATAAAGGTTATTCATTGTCCAGTAGAGAACAAGACCTGAAGGACTCTGATACAAAAGTACAAGAAAAACTGCTGCCAGACCATATACCTGCACCTTACTTCCCATAGGAAGACCTTTGGTATATATAATTCCTGACAAAATATTAAAAAATGTCATAAGAAGCGGAAGCAGATTCAGTGTGATTCCAAATACATTTATTATGCCGTCAGGCTTTCCCAAATCCTGAATAAATAAAAATTCTGTGCCATTTAATTCAGAAAGATTTGAAAGATAATTATACGCTGCCAGAAAAAATGGAACCTGCAGAAGAATTGACAGCGAGCTCTTTAAGGAATACCACGTCTTGTAATTCTGCTGTCTGTAATAGGTCGAGAGCATCATAAACTGCTCATCGCCCTTAAAGGTCTTTTTTATATGTTTTACCCAGTGCGCCATCTGGGCCTGTTTTTCTCTCTCCTCATCCTGAAGCGCATCAGAGCGCTTATACAAAGGTAAAATCAGAGTCTGAACAACAAGGCTCACGCCAATGATTGCCAATCCTTTATAGTGAAGGAGGTTTCTCATTATGGTATATGTTATTTCAACCAATATCTGAATTGGCATTACAAATAAATTATATAATGCGTCTAACATTTCTCCGGCTCCTTCTCCTTATATAACTCTTCATGCTTTTCAACAAGGTAATCAACAGTTCTTACTGCTGCCTCTCCCTTATATTTCCATGCTGTATCTCTTACCTTATTGCGGCCTTCCTGATACTTTTCATTTGCAATAAGATCATCAATAATACTCTTCATATTATCAAAATCTTCTTCCTTAAGCTCAATACCCAGATCCGGAAGTACTCTCTTTCTCCAGATTGGTTCGTCAATCCATGCTGCATCATATGGCGACAAATCAAGCTTTGTATCTGTATAAATTATAGGCTTGTCAAATATTAGTGCGAAATCAAATATTACTCCGGAGAAATCTGAAATAAGCACATCTCCTTTGTTAAGTACATCAAAGTTATCATTATCTGAATTCCAGCTGAGCTTATCTGTATCGGGAAATGCTTTCTTAAGCTCTGCAAGAAGCTCCGGATCAGAGATTGCTGACTGTGGATGAGGTCTGATGATTATGTTGTAGCCTGTATCGACCAGTGCCTGAATAAATCTTTTCCCAAATCTGTTAAGAATAGAGCTCACACCCCATGTAGGTGCCAGTATCACCGTCTTTTCAGAGTGTTCAGTCTTTTCCAGTGCTTCGAAACGTTTCTGCATGGAGTCCATGTATGTGGAACCTACCGCACGTATATCCTTTGCCTCGATACCCCTTAATTGCTCTATCTTTCGTATATCCTGCTCATGAAAATCCCCTGATGTGAGAACCGCATCATAATAATCCAGTCCAAACATCCTGTACATTATGACCTCGCCAATCTCATGGACAATGTGAACATAATAGCATGGAGTTTTTGTGCGTTTCCACTGATAAACATCAAGTCCCGGAGTTGTGGCAAGACAAATCTGTGCATTCATCATATTAAGCTTTGCAAATGCCTTGCTTCCCTCTCCTATAAATTTACATTTTACATATTCATACTTCTCATCAAGTGCCGGGTCATCGCAGGATGCAGTCCAGAACTCCACATTTATTCCACGTTTTTCAAATTCATCACAGATAGGCTTAAACACATTCCAGTATCTTTTGCTGTCGCTAAAGATTACGTATGGTATGCTCTCTGATGACATTTTTTCTACTTTACCACCACTTAATATAAATTTAAGCTTTAAAATCAGCTTTTGAACAAAATAGTAAAGCGCTGCAACTACACCCATAAGCACTGAAAACAGCATCGCACCGGTACCCGGGTCGATATATGCCATAACAGGGCTTACGAGTATATCAATATTGTAATTCATTATAATTCTTCCTTGTAATTAAGATTATTATCAGGTAATTGCGAAACTCTGTAATTAACACCGGACGTAGTGCTATTTTAATATATTGCCGCCGGACACGCTTCCGCTTAGTTGCAAAGCGCAGCGGTGCATAAGCGGCTAAAACACATCCGCTAAGCACCGGCGTTTGCAAATAGTCCGGCTTGCAATATAGTAAAATGCACTACTGTTCAGTTAAAATAGCAAGTTTCGCAATTACCTGAAGATTATTGTAAATACTGCTTCAATACGTCTACCTTATCAAGCTGCTCCCATGGAAGATTGAGGTCTGTACGTCCAAAATGTCCATAAGCTGCTGTCTGCTTATAAATTGGTCTTCTAAGGTCAAGCATTTTTATAATGCCATTTGGTCTTAAATCGAAGTTAGCTCTGATAATCTCAACAATCTTTTCATCAGTTAACTTTCCTGTTCCAAATGTATCTACCATTATTGATGTAGGATGGGCAACACCGATGGCATATGAAAGCTGTATCTCACATCTGTCTGCAAGTCCTGCAGCAACAATATTTTTTGCAACATAACGTGCTGCATAGGCTGCTGAACGGTCAACCTTAGTGCAGTCCTTTCCTGAAAATGCACCGCCTCCGTGTCTTGCTGCGCCACCGTAGGTATCAACTATAATCTTACGTCCTGTAAGTCCTGAATCGCCGTTAGGGCCGCCTATTACAAATCTTCCTGTAGGATTGATGTAAATCTTTGTATCAGCATCTATCATATCCGGGTCCACTATGGCATCTATAACATATTTTCTTATATCCTCATGAATCTGCTCCTGTGTAACCTCAGGTGCATGCTGTGATGAAACAACTATCGCATCAAGCCTTACAGGCTTATTGTTATCATCATACTCGACTGTAACCTGTGTCTTTCCATCCGGTCTTAAATATGAAAGTGTACCGTTCTTACGGACCTCTGTAAGCTTCTTTGAAAGCTTCTGGGCAAGAGCTGCTGAGTATGGCATATACTCCTCCGTTTCGTTGGTAGCATATCCAAACATCATGCCCTGGTCTCCGGCACCGCATTCAAGCTCATCCTTATCCTCTCCCGTCTTAACCTCCAATGCTTTGTCAACGCCCATGGCAATGTCTGCTGACTGCTTATCCAATGAAACCATCACCGCACAGGTGTTTCCATCAAAGCCCTTGTCTGAACTGTCATAGCCAATCTGGACAACTGTCTTTCTCACAATCTCAGGAATGTCAATATTTGCCTTGCTTGTAATTTCGCCCATTACCATTACAAAGCCTGTGTTTGTAAGAGTTTCACATGCTACTCTTGAATATGGATCCTGCTCATAAAGGGCATCAAGAATTGCATCTGATACCTGATCACATATTTTGTCAGGATGTCCTTCTGTTACTGATTCTGAAGTAAATAATCTCTTTTCCATTTTTTTCTCCTCATCTAATCCAAAAAATGTTTTAATATTGATACAAACTATAAAGCTTTTAAGTTAAACTCCTGTTGCATTTTCTCTTTAACTGATGCGCAACAAAAAAGAGCCTCCTTTGTCAGAAGACCCCGAAAATCTATTCGAAATCCTCTTATTGTTCGAATTATCTCGCTCAGGTTGGCACCTTCCTCGCCTCAAAGGGCTTGGGGTTGCCGGGCTTCATCGATCCTTTTTGTCTCCGCCACTCTTAATAAGGGATATATCAATATTATTTTGTTACAAAAGAGATACTACACAATAATACATTTTTCGTCAAGCGGTTATTATCTTTTTTAATAATATTTTATATTTAATATTTTTGTGAAATCATGCTTTAAAATTATGCGGACCTATTTTCTTTGACTTTTTTGTCATTAATAAGTATAATAATCACAGTTATTGTGTTTACGTATATATAATTTATATTGTTGTTTATTATTACGTTGTAATAATTTGACGATTTCGTAATTTTTTAATGCGAGGGGAACTTTTACATTATGGGGCAAAAAGAAGAAATTACTATATTTATTTTTGACGCTGAAGAAGGAATGGTTGTATCGCAGGATGTCCATCTTCCTGACGGTAATATTCTTGTCAAAAAAGGAACTGTTCTTGATATGGGTCTGATTTCTACAATTTCAGGATATCATATCCTTGAGATTAATGTTTATGTGCAGGAGGTTGATTCTTCCGGCGAGAACATAAACATACCGGAAAGTGCAGAAAGCCAGAGATACTATGATTCAATCAGGGCAAGTGAGCAGTTTAAGAAATTTAATGAATCCTACCAGAGCAATGTTATTGACGTAAAGAACCAGCTCAACGATGTTGTTACCAATAACGTTCCTATCGATACCGAGGAGCTGCTTAAGGGAACAACTCAGCTTATCGCGGAGAACAGAAACAGTCTCCAGCTTTTTGATATGCTGCACTGTATGAGGCAGCAGGATGATTTAACATTTGTCCACTGTATCAATGTTGCGCTTATTGCCTCTATAATCGGCCAATGGCTCAGATACAGCGAAGAAGATATCAAGACACTTACTCTGTGTGGTCTGCTACACGACATTGGAAAGCTTTTGATTCCTAATGAAATTCTTACAAAACCGGGAAAGCTTACATCTGAAGAGTTTAACACCATGAAGAAACACGTGAACCTTGGTTACGATCAGCTCAAGTCGCAGAATATAGATATGAGAATTAAGGAAGCCTGTCTGCTTCACCATGAAAAATGTGATGGTTCAGGATATCCTTTTAAGCTTAAGTCTAAGGATATTCCTACATCTGCCAAGATTATTGCAATCGCAGATGTTTATGATGCGATGACGGCAGCAAGGGTATATCGCGGTGCCATCTGTCCGTTTGAAGTAATAAAGATGATGTATAATGATGCATTTACTAAATTTGATCCAACCTACTGCTTACCATTCTTAAAGAATGTGGCGTCATCATATATTCACAATGACGTTCGCCTTTCTAATGGTAAAGTCGGCAAGGTTATCCTTATCAATGATAATGCTTTAAGCCAGCCGATAGTACAATGCGGTAACGAGTTTATTGACTTGTCAAAAACTCCTTCTGTTACGATAACAGCAATTATTTAGATTATTTCATCCTCTTCTTTCTTTTTTCTTTACCAGCCAGTGGAAATGCAGGTTTATGTAATCCACTGGCTGGGTTATTTTATTTCATGTGAAGACATTTAATTTCATATGAAAGTATTTTATTTCATATGAAGATATTTCTCCTTTGTCGCCATACCGCCGCGGATATGCCGTTCCTGCTTATTTATGTCCAGCACCTTTCTAACCTGTTTCGCCAAATCCTCATCAATATGTTCAAGTCTTGCTGTCACATCCTTATGTGCCGTGCTTTTGCTGACGCCAAATTTCTTTGCCGCTCCTCGGACTGTAGCTTTATTCTCAATTATGTAATATGCAAGTTCTATCGCTCTTTCCTCGATATAATCCCTCATAAAAAACCCTGCATGATTCGTTTTTACAATCTATGCAGGGTTAGTCTGAAATATGAAAAATGTTAGACGCGTTACATTTGCATGTATGCTTTTGCAACCTCGGAGTATGTCTTCTCGTCTTCGATTTTCTTGACCGAAAAATCATCTCCCGTCATTACGCTCTCGTAAATATACACGGCATCTTCATTGACTGTATCGCCTTCAATTAGTGATGAAACCACATAATGCTTCCTGTCAAATTCAAACTCATCCACAACTGCCATCTCAACTTCCTCTCCGGCGCTTGTTGTCACTGAAAATGTAATGTATTCCTGATATTCATTTGCGTTGTTATCCATAGGTTACCTCCTGGAAATATTGAATAATTTAGGGGAATGCGTTTTTGTCTTAAAAAGATTATTTGGTGGCAAAAGTCCATAATAAAGAACTGGATTGGCAGAAATCACACAAATACATTGTTTAAATGACTTTTGCGCTGTGGAGATGAGACTCAAAAAAGTTTATAGCCTTTGCTAAACATGATTTTTATAATTCTTCTTTAAGACTTTCAAGCAGACCTTTGCAGCCTGCCAATACATCTCTATATGTGGCCTCAAAGTCTCCTGTATACCATGGGTCCGCCACATCCATGCCTGAGCCTGCAAATGTCAATAGTTTATATATCTTCTCGTCTCTGTCGCCTCCGGCTATCCGGTTCATGTTACGGATATTCTCCGTATCCATACCAATAAGATAATCATAATTATCGTAATCATCCGGCGTCATCTGTACTGCCCTGTGCGGTACCACCGGTATCCCAACCTGCTTAAGCTTAGCCACAGTCCCCCTATGGGGACCGTTACCAATTTCCTCCCTGCTGGTGGCAGCAGAATTAACATATATCTTATCTTCTAAATGAGCCTCTTTTACCAAGTAGGTCATTACTGATTCCGCCATGGTACTGCGGCAGATGTTGCCGTGGCAGATGAAAAGTACACGAATGCTCATAATTTACCTCCTAAAATGCCGTGAATTGCCGTGTTTTGGGGACTTTTGCGTACTTGCAAAAAACTACATAAAATCTGCAATATGTAACACATATCGCAAAATAAGGCAAATCAAGGCAAAATGTAATAATCAATCGTAGTCAAATAGTAGTCAAATATAAAGAGTCGGACTACTACGATTTTCCCAAAAATCCTATCGTTAATAGAATGGGGGTTCGCAAAGGGGTTCTACTTTTTAACGATAGCACCTAAAAATCACATAGGGGTTCGAACCCCCTGAGAACAACTTCTATATTACCAAATATCTTATCGGTTGTATAAGTATTTTTCATAAGAAAAGGCAGACGGCATTTGACCTGTCACCTGCCATAGAATAATTAATTCTTATTCTCTATTGGCCATATTTCTAATATGACTTTTGCAAATTTATCTGTTCTTGTTCTTATATCTGTTTCATCCCATTTTTTCTTTTCATCATATATTGCTACGATTTCAGAAGTCGTAGAAAGAGCAGCATATGACCTAATGCCTTCCTTCTTCTTCATTCTACCCTTAGGATCCCCATTTATTTTTCTTGCAAACTCATAATTGCTTATTGCACTATTTAAACTGCCTGAAAGCAACGCCATATTTCCAAGTTCGTATACTGACTCATCTCTTATCAATGTTGCTACTTCCTCATCTTCTACTACTTCTCCCGTGGCGATATCGATAACAGGAACAGATTTCATATTCCAATATTCTTCCCATGTCTGTGGCATGATATGCTCTAATGTATATGTCGAGTAGAAAAGTGCTTTTTTGTCTGCTTTCTTATCTTTTTCCTGCTTATATAACTCTATCCAAAACAAGAGCATCTTACCGACATTATTCTCTGTTATTCTCCTAATGCCATGTGCGAATCGTTCATCACTAAGATTCTTTTCTTTAATATAATCATCTAATGTACTCTCTCCACGAATGAGAATAGGACACTCTTTATTTAGATTTTTCGTAGATTCTCCACAAACTATAGAACGAACTATGTATGTTTCAACCTTATGAAGTTGCTCTAACAATTCATCATTAACATCATCCGGGTCTTTTACTTTTGCGTCCTTAAACAATTTTAATACATATGGATGTAATGCTGTAATTCCTCTCGAAGATAAAATATTAAATAATCGTTCAACTCCATTTTCATAAGTGTAAGTAGACTTATCTGTAGGAATCACAAAACAATTTTTATATATATCTGCATATTCAATCACTTCTGTAACAAAAGCTAATACGCTATCTACAGGCGACTTTTTATTATCCTTTGCGTCTTTTACTATCTTGGTTAGGTAATCTTTATAGCATATAGGAATTTTATAAAGTGGCTCTTTCTCTGGGTCGTAAATTCCTAATATTAATGCTATGCTTTGGAATAGAATTTCAATATTATTTCTTTTATATCTACCAACTTGAATTTCGGTATTCCAATATGCTATATCCTCATCTGTAGAAGCAAATGTAGATTCCCAACTTTTTTTATAAAAACTAATAATGTATTTTTTTGCATCCTCATTTGGTGCATTTTCCATAGCCTTTTGGAAGATACTATTCTTTATGGTATCTGCACATGACAAACGCACACCAGCAGTATTAATAGTATCAAAAATGGCCTGCTCGTTTTCTTCTTCAGACAAATCTATTTTTACAATCATATTATAAGTTTTTCCGCATAAGAGTTTTCTCAACGAATCACATAATACAAGATTCCCATTAACTTTATTATAAAAATATTTATAGCATTTTAATATATTACTATCTTTTGACTTTTCTGCTTTCTTTTGATTCTTTTCTTTTACCATCTCAGAATCTAAGGTTATTTTATCCATTTCATCTTTGGTCAATCCATTAAGGATAACTCTTTCAAAATGTGGTGCATCAACCATAGAATGTTGAATAACTGGTTTTAAAACAGACTGTCCTTGCTCATTCTCTGCCCAATGATAAATCATATTACCCATTTGTGAATTATACAGATTCTTATCGCCTTCTGTTATATTACTTTTATATCTAAAATATGTGTCATAACACACTCTGATAAGTATACTAATCGTTGTCAATCGCTGCTGGCCATCAATAATTGAATAGTTGCATAAACCGACACCTGATTTTTTTGTATCTCGTATAATAACCGAACCTAAAAAATGATTACTATTCTCATCCAATAAATCATTGAATAAATCTTCCCAATTCGCTTCTTCCCAAACATATCCTCTTTGAAAAAATGGAATCTCATAAAAATCTGTTATTGTACTTAAAAAAGTAAAATTGGATTCCTGTGCTTGCATCATTCTTCCCCTTTTCTTATAGTTTTTTCAAGCATTTATGTCATATCAAAGTAATTTGATAGTAATTGATTTAAGTACAACACCTTCAATTATTAAAATCAAAAAACACTATGCTCAATTCTATCATCAATACTAACACAAAACTCGTCATTTTTCTACAGAAAAATCACCCCGGCAGCATATTGCTACCGAGGTCATCATCCCTAAATTATTATATTGCTTTGAACATTTTCTGATTAATTGGCTTTTCGCCCGTTACCTTTTCGACTTCCTTCTTGGCCGCCTCAAGTTCTTCAAGCCTTATCATCTCATCCTTTGCATCATCAAAACCAAGGTGAGTGTACACATTCATAGTTACCGAAATATCCGAATGCCCCATAAGGTACTGCAGGGTCTTTGGGTTCATTCTTGCTCTCGCCATGTTGCTACAGTAAGTATGCCTACAAACATGAGGAGTGATGTTCGGCATCTGCACCTTGAAAATGTCATTGTATCTTTTGACTGCGTGGTTAAATCTGTGTTCCCAATGCATGGCTACTTCCGGCATTCCATTCTTATCTCTGAAAAGGAATCCCGCATACCCCTGCACCATTATCTCAGGAAGGTCTGTAGGTCTGTCTTCAATGATAGCCTGAAACATTTGATATACATCTTCTGTCATCGGAAGTTTCCTTGTTCCGGCATTTGTCTTTGTTTCTTCAATCACATACTCACCCCAAGAAGTTCTTTGCAATTGATGATTAATATCGATAATTCTGTTATGCATATCAACATCCTTAAGGGTTAGTCCACAGAACTCTGAAATTCGCATTCCTGTATGGAAAAGGATGTAAAAGACCTCATAATACTTGCAGTAAACATTATCGTCATGTACAAATTTTAGGAACTTCTTCATCTGTTCCTTTGTGATTGCCTGTCTTGTTTTTTCCGTATTGTAAATAACCCCGGCAAGCTGAAATGCAAATGGATTTTTTACAATCATATCGTCGTCAACCGCCATTTGAAATGCCGGGCGAAGAACTCCACGAACTGTCTTTATTGTACTTGAGCCTTTCCCATCCTGTTGCATCTTTATCAAAAATAGTTTTGCATCTGATGTCTTTACTTGACTCATTTTCCTTGAACCAAATTCTTCCTTTGCAAGAATATTCTTAACAAACCCATAATTCATAAGGGTGTTTGGTCTTACTCCTGTTCTAGTCTTAAGGTATCTCTCAACCAGCTCGTTCACAGTCATATTCCTGCCCATAGGGTCAAGTTGCGAATCAAGGTCTCTGCCTATTTGTTTCTCAAGTTCTCGAAGTGAAAGGCAAGGTGCCTTTCCGGCAGGTTGTGGATCCGTTGGCTCCAATCTCCAACTGTAAACGAAGTGTGGCTTACCATCAACATGGTATTTGAACTGATATTTGCCATTTGCTCTTACAGATTCTCCTTTACGAAGGATTCTGTGTTTCTTGTCTCTTCTTATTGATGTGCCGCTCATCTCTCGCTAACGCCTCCTTTACTCCCGGCTGTGCCAGGTATTTAATTAAGTCTGATTTGATGATAAGTTTTCTCTCACCATACATTGCCATAAAATCATGTGGACCCTCTTCTAAAAGCTTGTACCACTTTCTTCTGCTAAGTTTAAAGAATACAGCCGCCTCTGTAGGTGTAAGAAAATCCTTATCTGCAAGTGTTGGTTTTGCCACTAAAATCACCTCCTAAAATTTGGTCATAACATATATCACTCTAAAGCCTATAAATAGCAACTACTATCAGCAGATGAATGCAATTTATATCGTAGAAGTTTCCTGTAAAAACTCTTCGAATTTTGTGCGGATAATGAGATATCGATTTCCACTTAATACTGCAAAAGAGCTGGTATGCTCTTCTGCCAATCTACGCATTTTCTTAATGCCGATACCGAAATATGCAGCCGCTTCCTTAATTGATAAAGTATATTTTTCATTCAAAGGTACATTGTTCATTGCTAATTCCTCCCATATCTATCTTCTAAATAACAATCATGACAACAATACTTTCTATTTTTATTGCCATAGCTGACAAAATGCTTCTTACAGTTACAACAGACAATTTCATAATTTGCCTTTCTGTTTATCTGCTCCATATGGCTGTTCCACCATTTCATGCGACAGTTGTCAGAGCAGAACTTCTTCTCTTTTCGCCCAGGATTCTGTTCAACAGGCTTACCACATAGGTGACAGATAAACCTTGGTGGTATAACCACCTTTTCTTCCGCTGACATCTGCCTTCGGCAGAATCCTTTTATTGTGTTTTCTGTAACACCAATAATACTGGCTATTTTCTTATAACCCAGTCCCTGCTCTCTATAAGTAAGCACCTGACTTTTCTCTCCATCCGTCAATTTTCAACACCTCCTTTCGTTGAAAGGTCATCTGTTTCAACAGCTATGTATTGGAAATTGATGAAAATGCTAATTTCAGATTATTTTCTGTAAAAAAAAAATAAGGCTGAGTCGGTAAAATACCAACCCAGCCTATAACTAATGCATATTTACATTAACATTTCATTTACTCTCTTCTGAATAACAGAATAGTCATATCCGACATCCTTTAACTTTTGCTTTCTGTCTTCTCCATTACCCCACTTGCCCTGGATAACCTCTTTGGCAATCTCATCCACAGTTTTTGTGTTTGATGGTTTTGTGCCTGTGTTACCTGTCTTGTTTTTGTTTTGTACTGTTTCACCCACAATACAGTATGTAGGGTTACCTAACCAGATCCATCCTGCTCCACTCTTAAGCCTTCCCCATCCGTCATTCACTTCCGCAATGGTAAATACCCCCTTGCCTGTCTGTCCCTTGACCGTTCCATTCATGGAAGGCTCACTGCGGAAATTCAAATCATCGATGAGAACCTTAACTGTAAATGGTGTAGCCGGAAACTCCGTCACGGTATCTGGTGTTTGTGGTACAGGTTCTTGTGTTTCCGAAACATCGTACTGCGTCAGATTCCACTTCTCGATAATAGAACACAGCTTATCTACATAGGTAAGAGAAGTCGCATAACCACCATCCTTGATAAGCTGTGCCACTTCCCTGTAATCCGTCATTCCCTTGATGCCCTTATAGCGGAATGACCTTCCGTTCTTGGCACCAAGCAGATAGGCAGAATGGTCTGCAACCGAATCCTCCACACAAGGATACTTCCTGAAATCAGCCGTGATGGTTTCATATGAACCATCGGCATTCTGTTCCTGTGTCTTCTTGGTATAAACCGATATGCCATCCCACGTAGAGCCTGTCCATGTGTTCCCGGACAGAGATTTTTTCATTCCAAACATATTATTGGCATTCTGCCCAAGTTCACTCTTACCATATCCACTCTCAAGAATAAACTGTGCAGCCGAGATGGATGCAAGGATACCACTCTTCTTCATATCCTCTCGACACAATTCTCCAATAACCGACACGGCATCTTTTTCTGAAAGCCCTGCGAACACAAATGCCTGTGTTCCATCCATCTTGTTTTCAGAGCCACCCATTGCAGATTTCACGGCTTTACGGAAGGTATCCATTGTGTATCCCATTCCAAGCTGTGACCACAAATGCTCCGGGTCACCGTGATTGGATGCAATTCCCCTGCTATGTCCTTCCTTGTGGCTGATAATGACACCATCAGCGAGTGGGTCAAGATTAAACTTCTGACAGAGCATGGCAAACAACTCCACGGCTGACTCATACGTTCTCTTGGCTACTGCCTTTGCCGTAGCAATATCAGAACACTTGAATGTTGCCCCGCCAACATAGGTAATGCAGGCAGGTTCACACATCTCTACTCCGATATGGGTATTGTTCGCAGAACCATTGATGGATGAACCTGAGTGCCATCCACGATGATTCCACGGAAGCGTCTGATAAACCGTGCCGTCATTCCCATCAATAAATCCATGAACACAGGCTCTGTCAAATGACGGACTGTTCCAGTTCTTGATAAAAGCAAGAGCACTCGGCTGGGAACATCCAACCGAGTGCAACATAAGACCTTTTACCTCAATTTTTCTCCCTGCCGTATAGCATGGATTCTTTGTAAGAATACTCTCCACAAGTTTCATTACTCATCACTCTCCTTCACTTCCGGGATACCTGCGATACTTGTAAGCAAAGACAGAATGCCTGCAAGTGCTGATGCAGATGCCACCATAACCCAGTTCACATCTCCTAAAACGGCAGATGTACCAATCGTTGCGACCGCTGTCTGAGCCACGGTCTTGACTGCTCTGATTCCGGCTGCTTTCAGCCAGTTCTTCCAATAATTACTCATTGTCCTGTTCCTCCTTGTTTGGTTTTCTGTTTGGCAGTTTCAATAATTCTGCCCGTCTGCTGTCGAGGATTCCGTTCTCGCCAAGGCTGTGATATGCCTGGTACTGATTTTCCCAATCCTCCATGTGTTCCTCCGAAATCCAGCCATCGTCCATATAGAAATGGTACTGTTCGAGAAGCTGTGACCTCATCTGTGCCTGCTGTGCCTTTGCCAGCACCTTCAGTTGTCTGGTGTATTGCAGACAGCATCTGATACACCACACTGTCATGGCAAAAATGGATGGTATTCCCAACGCACCAAGCCATGTAATGAGTTCCATGATTTTTTCACTCATGAGCCTTCCTCCCTTCAAATTTGTGCATAATAAAAGCACCTACCATTTCTGATAGATGCTTACTGCTCCTCAATCGTATATGTGATTTTCATTGTTTTGTCTGCCGTCTTAATAACCGAGGTAGACAGATTATTGATGGTGGCAAGATACGGTGTCCTCATAAATAATTCTCTTCTTACAGAATTGCCGTAGTACCCTCCATAACCTATCAAAAATGGTCCGTATTGAAATAATGGTGTGCAAGTATAACTGAATGGCATCGTATTGGCACATTTATAAACGGTATCATCCGATGCTATCCGAAAATCAGAACCTACAATCCAGTCTCCAATCCCCGCCATATACAAGTTTCCATTGTTGTAATAGGAACCAGCTGTACTATAATTGGAAGTGAATCCCAACTTAATTTGTGTTACATCAGCAGCGTTATCAATGTTTATTTTATATACAGATTGTCTGTTGTAAGACATCATATAAACATATCCGTTAGAAATCACGCTCTGAACATTTCTACTAGGTCCTGTATTATATCCAGAACGGTATCCTGCACTTTGTAACTGACAATTATCGAGTGTCCATGTCCCTTCAGAAAATGAAAAGTCCGACTTTTTAATCTTAATCCATTTCACGATTGCATTTCCGCCGCTGTTTGCATCATGCCAGAATCCATACCAATAACCATTTTTACCATCTATAAAATCATAGTTTCCGCTGTTATTACTCGGATTACTCATAATAAAAATTGTCGGGGTCAGCTTATTTTCTTCCAAAATAATAGCCTGGTTATCCAGCAACGTATCATTCAATCCCACTTGTCTGTAGGCTTTTCTGACTTTTTGGATTACTATCTCATTACTTGTATTTAATCCAATCGTAATAAAATAATTACCTTCAAAATTAACCTCAACTGCATTAATATAGGCAGTCCGTATAACTGCACTTGCTTCTATACCTATATCTTTCATATGCCACCTTTTATTCGTATTGTCATAGGCATCTCCCATATATCCAATGCCACCCCACTTGTGTGTAAGTGCAACAGCAGATATTGTTCCATTCGCCTGACTGGTAGCAAAATCCCACACGAACTTATAACCTTTGTCCAGTTTCATGCTTTCCGTAAGGTTCAGACTTCCCCTCATGACATTTGCCGTGGAATTTACATCATTGGATGCATACCCGGTACACGGATTGGCTGACGGAGCATAATATACATTTTCATCCTCCACCAATGGATCCGCAAAAAGAAGAATCCCGCCAATACCATTTTTACAAAGGGGTATCATGTTCCCGTTTAGGTCATTGGGACTGCCATTCATATTAAAGAGCAGCCCCTCGATGTTATGGGAGAAAAAATCCGGGATGGCTTTTGTTACCATATTCTCATCCTCGTACTTCTCCACCTCGCCTGTTACGGCATTTTTCAGTTCTATAATCGTTTTTCCTTTCAGCATCTTCCCGCCTCCTAATTGATATAATGAATGATGATGCGTTTACAATACCCGCCCTCAATCAAGGTGAACCGAACCATGTACTGCATCTGCTCGTTTGCAATTGCCCAGGCATCCGTTCCGATTGCCTCCACTGTTTCCCTATTCATGCCACTTGTCTCCTCAGATAAATTGACCCACGCATTCTCGATATATGCCTTCCAAGTCTGCCCGGCATCAAAGGAGAAAGCAAACAAGGTCGTATCGTCTGCCTCAATCTCGACCTTTTCTATTCCAAGGATTGTGCTGTCAATCATTTGTGTATTCTTTGAATAGACAGTCTGAACAGGCGGCACAGCCTTAAGAGTAACTGCCATTGTCGGCAAATCATCCTCGGAATCATGCCAGTATAATAGTGACGGATTTACAAGTCTTGTAAGTACCTCACTTCTTGGGAAATCCTCAAATCCCTCTGACCGAAATATTTCTGCGGTCAGTTCTTCAAAAGTAACCTCCACCAGCTTTGTAGCCTCATCATATTTCCCTTCTGCATCCACAAACCCAAGTTTTCCATATCCGCTGTTATAAAAACAGTTCCCGGACAGATTATCATAAAAGCAGACCTGCAAACTCTCATCCACACAGGGAATCAAATCAAACTGCTGTTCCTCGCCTTGCCATACCTCAATCTTTTTAATCTGTCCTTTGAAATACCTTGAATCAAGTGTGCCGTTCGTGTTATAGGTTCCAATCACAAGTTCCACGGGGGCTACAAATTCTGCCTCCGTAAACTCTGCAATCACAACTCCATCCCTTTTTAATCCTTCCTTAGAAAGTTCCACAGTCACATCAATGCCGGAATAATCATCCACTTCAGCCGTTACAGACTCCGTGGCGTATTGTCCACTAATCTGCGTGGAACTTGTAAGGAATACTCCAAACTTATCTTCAGATGTACTTGTTCTTGCTCCAAACAAAGCATAATCTCCAAATGAAGAAGTATTGAGCGTAACCACAACCCTTGTATCCTGATCTGGTATAATGCCTGTTCAGATACACTGATACCCTTTAAACACCACGGCATCAACAAATGCTTTTTCATGTTCCGTCCTATAATACTTTCCATCTTTATCCGAAAGCAGGTATCTGTGGTCATAAGGCGGATTGATATCCAACAGTTCATATTTCATGGTATAAACAGTACCCGTATCATCCTCATGATAGAGAGATACATACGCTGATACTCCTGCCGTAACATTAAAATTCTGATTCACTCCGCCATTGATTCGGTTACTGCCAAGATAACCACTGCTCTTGGGTGGCTGTATCAGATTCAGCATAATATCCCCGGTTTCAAAAAAGAACCATTCATAAATAAGACGGACATCCGAAGAAGTGCTGTTGTACTGTGCATATCCTTCCCATCTGATTTTCAGGACTCTGTACACATTAAAGAGGGTTGCCTCCTCCCTATAGAAATCCCACATCTTGGCATCCCTTCGGCATACAAGTAACTGCTCTGCATTTGTCCCAAGTCCTATCCAGCTGTTACCACTGACATAAAGGCTGGATGCCTTTATGCCATTAAACATAAACCAGTCTACACCATCAAAGGCCATGGTGTCATCGTCATGCCCGGTACTTACAACCAGATGCTGCATATTTTCTGTTGTATTGAGCATCTCCTCAAGGGAACTGTAATTAGCCATTCTCTGACACCTCCAATTCATCAATACGTGCAAACTGCTCCGTATTGGTTACCACCTTTGCCATTCTGCCGGAATCGATTGGATATTCCTGACTTGTAAACTTATAGTCCGTCTGGAACTCAAATACAGAGTCCGTCTTCACATAATATCTGTTAAAGTTCATCTCTGCCTGGTCAGCAGTTTCTATGATTTCCGTTACAATCACAGGATTAACACTGACTGTTTCTGCAATTCCCATCACACCATAAGACTCCAAGGAAACGAGTGAGAACAAATCCGTAATGCCTACAGGCTTTGGAATTTCCGTATGCATCTTTACGGATGCTGTTGTTTCCCTTACAGGCATTGTTCCGGCTGTTCCTATCAGTTCTTCCAAGGTCTCTGTAAATTCAAGACGGCCGTCCCATACATTATTGGAAGAAAGTCCCTGTCCGCTTATGGTACAGATGCCCTGTCCTCTGTCAATGAGTGCCGTGCCACCCGATATCCTCATCCTTACCCGGAAAGTGTTATAGGCATTTGCCTCCAGTCCACTTAACGGATAATACAGATTCAAAATGTGTCTGCCGGAATGCATCGTTTCAATCGGCACATATGTTGTAAGCACATTGTCATTTATGATGTAGGTTACGGTAATCACAACCTGCCCGTCATCGGTAAGGCTCACATCCAGTTCTGCATCCACGGAAGTATCCGTTTCCCCGGATGCAGCTGACGGAATGATAATTGTTCCCTTTGCTTTTCCTGTTTTTGTCACGGAGTCTGCATCCACCTGCAGTAAAATGCTTGCATGGAACTGTGCATCCGTGTCCTCATTGGATGCAAACTCAATGCTTGCAATCTCCGTATCCACAGAGCCAATGGTATAAGGCGATGCATTCATGAAAGTGTGTACCACAATCTTTCCTGCCTCCACCTGATTTAACAAACCGCTGATATTCTTGTCATTCTTACTCTTTGCCTCTGCAAGCCTTGGATTCTTGCCAACGCACTGCAAGGTGTGTTTTCCATTGACTTTGAACTCATATTTCGTAATGCAGGTAATCTGTTTTTCGTCAGCGTGTCCCCCGGAAAAGGTTATGATGTCACCGAGGTCAAATGCCGGTTTTCCTATGGTAGCCGAATCAAACGGCACATAATTTATCTTTGAAATGTCGTTTAATACATTGAGCAGTATGGTTTTTCTTGTTTCCGTAAGTCCAAACTGTAGCAACGGATTAACTCCCAGATTCATGGTAAGACCATCATCCGGGTCCAACGCATAATACTCTGCCGTCTGTGTCCTGTTATTCGTGGAATTGATAGCTGTATATCTTGTAACAAAATCTGAAAAACTGCTGCTAAACCGCTGTGTGTCCGGGATATCAAGCACGGATGTGTTGCCATACTTTCGAAGTTCCAGTTTCCCGGAACGGTTGATGGTCGCAAAGCACCCAAGCACCTGTGCCACATAATAAAGAATATCTCTCCATGTTTCTATGTCATTTTCTCCATAAATACCAAGCAGAATCTTTCCATTGTTCCAGCTTTCTATCTCTTCCTGCGAGTGTGCCAGTTCCACCTTGCATTCCTCGCAGGCAAGGGAAAGCAGGTCATAAGCCGTACCACTGCTGACCTTGTTTTTAAATGCCTTATCAAATCGAAGCATATAATCATATGCTTTAATAGCAAGGCAGTTAATGGTTCTGTTCGCTTCGCTCACTTCAAAAATACCAAGAGGTACTTCCTCATAATTCCCGGATGCCAGCTGAAGAAAAAAGCTGATTGTCACCGTTGCACCTTCCAGAGTATATCTGTCCACATCCGTATAAAGAGTAATTCCAAGTTCCGCAGCATACACAGAACCAATCTCTATTTCATTATTTCCACAGCATTGGTTGGTTATATAGCCACTGCCTTTTACAATGTCTTTATTGGTAAAGGGATATTGAATGCCTGCCTTTGTGGTAATACAGCCTTCAAAATAATATGACCTGGTATTATCCTGAATTGCTGTTAAATACTCATCACTGACTGGATACATCAGACCACCCCTTTCTAAAATTCCTTTAATGTAAATGACACAGTCCACAACCCCTTAAACGAAGTATCTTTCTGTAGTCCCGACTTAAATCCGTCAATGTACATCTGTGTCTGCTTTATCTCCAATGTTCCCGTGTCAAAATATTTCACCGTTATCTTTGGTCTGTTCCGAAAGATAGTCAGTTTCTTAAGCCATGTGGGACTGACATTAAAGGAGCAGGATATTTCCACCACCCCGCTCCTTACCAGATCTCTCTGCCTTGTCCCGGCTTCCGTTTCCCCGGACGAATCTGCCTCCACATCCGACAAGCCAACATCGTAGCTGACAGGAAGTGGCAGGTCTTCTCCATCAAAGTTCAAATACTGAATATGTGCCATTTATCTTCCTCCGCTTCTTAGGTTTATTCTCTGCTGCGCATTCACAACCACTTCATCAAGAAGTGTTCCTCCGATATAAACAGGAATGGAAATGTTGCCACCCTGCATATTGAGTCCTGCAATGGCATCATGGATTGCTCCCACAATGTTTGCCGTGTTCTGTGCAGATGAAGTTGATGTACTTTCCATAGCAGCCGAGGTTGCATTCACATTTGGATTGATTACCATATCCTGTGACACGCCTTCCACCGCTTTTGCAACCATACCCTTACTCTTCTCAATTCCCTTTGCCAGTCCTTCCATGAAGTCAGGCATCCACGATTCATAGTCTGTAAGTGGTCCCTCATCCGGCACAGAAAAGTGAAGGAAAGACTTAATCTTGTCAGCCACACTTTTTACGGCATCTCCCACGGCATTAATACAACTCTTGATACCATTTACAATTCCCATTATCATGTCCTTGCCCCACTGCAATGCCTGTGAGGGAAGACTTGTGATAAAGCTGATAGCCGTCTGGAATCCACTCTTAATAGATGACGCAATCTTTCCCACTGTATTTTTTATAGCTGAGAGCATATTGTTAAAAACGGTGGAAACCGTACTCTTAATCGCATTTACAATACCGCTGATGGTTGATTTTATACCATTCCAGATTCTGCTTATCGTACTTTTAATGGTGTTCATCACAGTGGTGATTGATGTTTTGATGGCATTCCACACCGTGGTAATGACCGTTTTGATTGCATTTACCACAGTAGTAACCGTGGTCTTGATTGCATTCCAAGCCGTAGTCATTGCCGTCTTGATTGCATTCAGCACCGTATCAATAGCCGTCTTTATCGCATTCCAGACTGTGGTAACAACCGTTTTGATTGCATTAAACACCGTGGTTATGACAGTCTTGTACGCATTGATATAGGTGGTAATTGCTGTCTTGATTGCCTCAAGTACCGTACTGAATATGGTCTTGATACCCTCCCATATTGTAGTAAAGAAACTTGATATTGCATTCCAAGCAGTCTGTATTCCTGTTGTAATGGCCGTCCACGCATTTGTGAGTGCCGTCTTAATCTTCTCAAGTATTCCGTTGATGAAGTTCCTGAACCCTTCACAGTTGTCATACAACAGCTTAAATGCCCCGGCAAACGGATTCACAAGCATAAGAAGTAGTCCCTGCCAGTTGTTCTTCACAAAATTAATAACCCCAGTAAAGAATCCCTTAAGTGCCTCCACAACTGTAGATACAATATTCTTGATACCTTCCCACAGTCCTTTCCAGAAGTTTCTAAAACCTTCACACTTATTCCAAAGCACTACAAAGATTGCTATCAGAGCAACAATGGCTGCAATGATTAGAACATAGGGATTTGCAGCACATACAGCGTTAAAGGCTGCCATTGCACCTTGCACCGCCTTCAATGCACCACCAAGTTTAGGAATAATCGTCATAATCGTACCAACAGCAGAGATTACCTTCCCCACCACAATAAGCACCGGTCCCAATGCCCCGGCTACAAGTGCAACTGTAACAATGACCTTCTTCGTACCTTCATCAAGGGAGTTCAGCCAGTCCACTACCTTCTGTACCGCACCCACAATACTTTTTAATGCAGGCATCAGTAACTGACCAAAAGAAATAGCCAGCCCCTCAAGAGCTGACTTAAGTAGTGTTAACTGACCCTGTAAATTATCAAGCTGTGTGTCTGCCATCTGCTGTGCTGCGCCAGCACTATTTTCAATGGATGACTGCAAACTGTCCCATGTACTACCCGTATTGGCGAGTAAAGCATTTACGGAAGAAAGGTCAGTCTTATTGAAAATGGTGGATATGATATTTGCCTTATCTGCGGAAGTCATACCCTCCATGCTTGTATTCAAATCCCCAAGGATGTCATTCATTGAACGCATATTTCCTTCGGAGTCATATACAGACACACCGAGTGCCTCCATTTGGGCAGCTGCTTTATCCGTTGGGTTCTGCAAAGACAGAATAATATTTCGAAGGTGTGTACCACCCTCTGCTCCCTTAATACCATTATTCGCTAGAATACCAAGTGCTGTATTAAGTTCTGCCGTTCCACCCTTTATGGATTTTGCTGTTGCACCAATGGTAAGAATACCTTCTCCTAATTGTGCAACGGATGTATTGGTGGTAGAAGCTGTCTTTGACATCTGGTCTACCATCGTATCAGCCTCGGCAGTTTCCATCCCAAGGGCTGACATGGCATCCGTTACCATGTCCGATGCTGATGCAAGGTCAATGCCACCTGCCGCTGCCAAGTTAAGTACTGTAGGAAGTGTATCTGCCATTTCCTGTGTGCTGTAACCTGCAAGTGCAAGATAGTTTAGTGCCTCGGCACACTCTGTTGCAGAGAACGCTGTGGATGCACCCATTTCCTTTGCAAGGTTTGACAAGGCATCCATCGTATTGACACTCTGCCCATCAAGTGTAGACATGGAATCCTTTGTGATTCCCATTGTAGCCTGCACCTGACTCATTGAACTTTCAAAGTTTGCAGCCGTAGTGACCGATGCTGTTCCAAGTCCAGTCACGGCTGCTGTTACCGGGAGTAGTTTCTTTCCGGCATTGGAGATATTATCACCCGTAGTCTTTAATGATTCTCCCGTGGCTGCAATCTTCTGTACTGCCGTAGCTGACTGATTTGCCTGTGTCTCAAGTTCCTTTAGTTTCTGTTCCGTTTCCACGATTTCCCTTTGAAGGGCATCGTACTGCTCCTGTGAAATATCTCCATTCGCAAGTGCAGTATTCGCTTGTTCGGCTGCTGTTTTTAATGTTTCCAACTTCTGTTTTGTCTCATCAACAGCCTGTGCCAGGAGTTTTTCCTTCTGTGCAAGAAGTTCCGTATTACCCGGATCCATTTTTAATAATTTCTCGACATCCTTAAGAGCCGTCTGTGTGGATTTGATTTCTCCGTTCAGACCCTTAAGGGCAGTCTGCAATTTTGTGGTGTCCCCACCAATCTCAACAGTAATACCCTGTATTCTGCTTGCCATAGGTTTCCTCCTCTCTCCTAAATTTAGGCATAAAAAATGCCCGGATTACTCCGAGCATGAAAAAAGCACCAACCCACTCACGGATTGATGCCTATACATTTATTTTACTTATGATTCAGTTTGACAAATTGGGATTGAACAAAATCGCTGCGCGATGGCCTGCCAAGGCTGTGGCGCAGTTTTCCTTTCTCTAAATCAAAAAGCAGTGGAAACCAAGTCCTAATAGTAGTATTGTTAAGTCACCACAACCAACAATCAAACAGGATCGACATTACCACTGCCTATGAAAAGATTAACACCTTACCGTCCTTTTAGCAAGCGGGTTTATTATTCCAATGCTCCTCCATGTAAGCAGTGATACCTGAAATTACTGACTTTACATGGAGGATTTATTATGTACGAAAAATATTTATTACAGCTTGAGGAAGCCGGAAAAATCCGCAACCTCAAAGAGCGTTCTATTGACTGCTACAAAAACTATGTTTCCTATTTCCTGAATTACATGGGAAAAGTTCCGGAAGAGCTTACCTGTCAGGATGTCAGGGACTTTCTTCTTGCCAGGAAAGACGATGGTCTGAAAGCAACCACCCTCAATCTTTATAATTCAGCCATCCGCTTTTTCTATCGGAATGTACTTCACATTCTGTGGGATGATATCACTGTTCCACGCATGATGATAGACCACAAACTCCCTGTCGTACTTTCTGTTGATGAAATCGATAAACTTCTTGTTGCTACGGATGATTTGAAATATAAAGCCATGTTTGCCACCATGTATTCTTCCGGAATGCGTGTCTCTGAAGTGGTTCATCTTCATTACAAGGATATTTCACGCACCCACATGCAGATTCATGTCCGGGATACAAAAAACCGTATGGACCGTTATACCATTCTTTCCGAGCGGAATCTGGCACTTCTTACAGAATACTGGTTTGCATGTGGAAAACCCCGGGATATTCTTTTCCCGAATAAATTTACCGGGGAATACCTTACCGTTTCTTCCGTGGAACAGGTTATCCGCCGTTCAGCAGCGACTGCCGGGTTATCCGGTGTTACGCCTCACTGCCTCCGTCACAGCTTTGCCACTCACCTTATGGAACAGGGAGTAGAACAACGGAATATTCAGGCACTATTGGGACACCGTGATCCGAAATCCACAGAAGTTTATCTTCATGTCAGCAACAAATCCCTTATGGGCATCCGCAGTCCTTTTGACAGAAAGGATGGCACAGCCAATGGATAAACCCACAGTACAGGATATTTTTCACCGTTTTTATCCGGCATACCTTGATCAGTATTCGCCTTCCCCTGTACAGGCAAAGGTTGCACTTAACATCATGAACTGTAAGACAGGTGCTTATGGTGCAAATGTATGTGTATGTGAGGATTGTGGCTCCGTACAGATTCATTACAATTCCTGCCGCAACCGCTGTTGTCCCATGTGTCAGGCTGTTCCGAAAGAAATGTGGATGGATTCCCGCAGGGAGGATGTCCTGGATGCTCCCTATTTCCATCTGGTTTTTACGGTTCCCGATATTTTAAATCCGGTGATTTACAGTAATCAGAAGCTTCTTTATGATGCCTTATACCATGCAGCTTCTTCGACCATCAGCGAACTGGCTGCCGATTCAAAGCATCTTGGTGCAAGGGTTGGATATATCTGCATTTTACATACATGGGGTTCGGAAATGAATTTTCATCCCCACATTCATACCATCCTGCTGGGCGGAGGTCTGACCCCAGACAATCACTGGAGGGACAAGGGAGAAAATTTCTTTCTTCCCATCCGGGTCATCTCCAAGGTGTTCCGTGGAAAATATCTGGAGGAACTAAAGAGGTTGTGAGAAGAGGATAAACTGGTATTTCATGGTACTGCTGAAAAGTTACATAATCATTATACATTCAAAGAACTCCTGGATTCCTGCTATGGTATGGACTGGATTCCTCATTGTAAAAAGACTTTCAATGGTGCCGGATCAGTAATTAAATACCTTGGTAAGTATACTCACCGCATTGCCATCAGCAATCACCGCATCGTCCGTATGGATGATGATACCGTTACATTCTCAGTAAAGGATTACCGTAATGAGGGGCAATGGAAGGAACTGACCATTCCAGGTGTAGAGTTTGTCCGACGTTTCCTCATGCATGTACCACCAAAGCGTTTTGTCCGCATCCGGCACTACGGACTGTTATGTTCCCGTACCAAAAGCCAGAAGCTTACTCTTTGCCGAAATCTCCTTGGCTGCAGGAAGTATCTTTCCAAGCTTCGAGACATGGAAATGCCTGAAATACTGGAACACCTTTATGGCATCAAAGTAAGTGTGTGTAAAGCTTGCGGAGGACATCTTGGGAAACCGCAGATGAGAATACCGCTACGGTGTTAAATCGCAGATTCCATACTTTCAAAAGCCTCAGTTTCTGAGGTTTTGTTGTCATGCCTGTTTTCAGTGTTTACGCGAATTTCTGTAGCTTTCATGCTGAAAATCTTATATAATCTTGAATAGGAACAAAGAATTGAAAGTCCATAGGTTACGACAATCCGGACGCTTACTTTGTTCAATTAGGTCAAATCGCAAATGGTGTAAACGAAGGGGCAGTTCAATGCAATGTCAAAACTGCTTTTTCGTTTACACCATCAGCGATTGTAACCTAAAGAA
>JBJEME010000120.1:0-1721 GCA_051879515.1 Lachnospira sp.
GGGGTAATTTGTCCAGAAACTATGCTTTTGGTGGAATTGATAAACAAAAGGAGAAATTAGAGGCTGAAGGTATAGTTGTGGATAATTACAGGGTGAATCTGGATATATATATTATGTGACTAGTGTTATAGCAGTGTGAACCCGGATAATATACCATGTGACTTGTGTTAGATTATGTGACCGGAATTAAAACAGTCTGAATCTGTTTTTATCAAATAAGATTAATCCTTCATCGCGCATTTTACATAATTCCTTTGACATCGCACTGCGGTCAACTGAGAGGAAATCTGCCAGCTGTTGACGGTTAAAGGGAATGGTGAAATTATTTGAGCGTTGTTTTTTGGCTTCATCGGATAAATAGGACAAAAGCTTAGCGTGAGTAGAGCGGTTTGACATATAGCCTATTTTCTGGACAAGCTTTCTGTTTTTCTCTGAAATGGCAAAGAACAGGTTCTGGATTACTATGGAGTGAAATCTGCACGAAGAAGGGCACACGGTGAGAAGCTTATAGATATTAAATGAGATTACAGTGCTGCATTCCTCTGCGATGACATCATTCAATATGGCTCCGCTGTCTGGTGTGGCATAAGCTTCCCCAAACATTTCTCCAATCCGGATTGCACTGACAATGCTCCGGTTTCCCCAGAAATCATCTTTTTGTATAATAAGCTTTCCTTGAACCAGGACTGTGATTTTGTCGATATAATCTCCTTCTCTGAAAATGTACTCGCCTTTTTTATAAGTTTTTATTGTTGCTTGCAGACAGTCCAGCATGGCAGATAATTCATTGTCTTCTATACCAGCAAACAGCTGGGTCTGTTTTAATATCTCAATATATTTTTTCATATTTTAACCGCCTTTCTGTTTATTTGTTGCAAAAACAACAGAATAGTTTCAATTATTGTTTTATAATCCGCATGTAGTATCAAAGATAGTATATCCAAAGGAGGAAAACAATGATTAGAAAGATTATAAAAATAGATGAAGAAAAATGTAATGGATGTGGAGCTTGTGCCAGTGCATGTCATGAGGGTGCTATCGAAATGATTGATGGTAAAGCAAGGCTTACCCGCGAAAATTATTGTGATGGATTAGGTGATTGTTTACCTGCCTGTCCTGTAAATGCCATATCTTTTGAAGAGAGGGAGGCTCCGGCATATGATGAGGCAGCTGTACTGGAATCTAAGAAAAGAAAAATACATGAAAACCAGCCTTGTGGATGCCCTGGAACCCGGTCAAGGGAAATTGTGAGAGACAGTAAAGTGCGTAATATTGATAATAATAGTGTAAATACGCAGCTTATGCAGTGGCCTGTGCAAATAAAGCTTGTACCAGTCAATGCACCATATTTTGAAGGGGCGAATCTTCTTGTAGCAGCTGATTGTACTGCGTATGCATATGGAAATTTCCATAATGAATTCATGTATAATCATATTACATTAATTGGCTGTCCAAAACTGGATGAAGAGGATTATGCAGAAAAACTTACAGAGATAATAAAGAGTAATGCTATAAAAAGTGTTACAGTGGTACGTATGGAGGTGCCTTGTTGCGGAGGTATTGAAAATGCAGTGAAACGGGCATTACAGGCAAGCGGCAAATTCATTCCATGGCAGATTATCACAATTTCAACAGATGGAAGAATTTTAAGCTGATAAAATATATTAGACAGAGGCTGTGCACATAACATGCAACAGCCTCTTAAAGTTGTGTACAAAGAC
>JBJEME010000121.1:0-6666 GCA_051879515.1 Lachnospira sp.
AAGGATTGCGGAATAATTTACTCTTTATTTGGTTCTAAATCAAAGATTACTCGATGATAGTAGCACCACGGCCAGAACCAACTGTTCTACCACCCTCACGGATTGAATATACGCAGGTATGAAATAGAACCATTCCAAACGCAGGTACTTTGGAGTCCCCGGTACTTAGGCGCTGTCCTTTAGCGCCTTACGTACCGCTGGGAGCGACAAGTAGCGCAAGCGTGCCTGCATTGGAAAGATTCTATTTCATACCGTCCCTTATTTAATACCGTCCCTTGTTTCAAACCGTCCAGCGTCAAATATGTCATCCCTTAGTACTGGCTCTTCACATACTCTACAGCCGCATTAAGCTGTACATCCTCTTCGGTATCAGAAGCTTCAACAACCACATCCGGTATAATTCCTACTCCATGTATATCCTGTCCCTTTGGAGTAAAATATCTTGAAATAGTGAATTTAACTGCACTTCCATCTGTCAAAGGTCTTACCGTCTGCACTATTCCTTTCCCATATGTTTTTGTTCCTATTATTTCGCCCTTGTCATAATCCTGCATGGCACCTGCAAATATCTCTGATGCACTGGCCGAATTACCATTGACTAACACTGCGATAGGAAGCGAAACTTCATGTCCATCACTGCCGGAATACTCATTTTTCGTACCATTCTTGGTCTGCGTATACACAAGCAAACCATCAGGAAGAACATACTCCAGAATACTGCAGACTGAGCTTAACAGTCCTCCCGGATTACCCCTTACGTCTATTATCAGACTCTTAGCTCCCTGACTTTCAAGATCCTCGACAGCAGTTTTAAACTGATCAAATGTAGGATCTTCAAATTCCGCTATGGCAATATAACCTATCTGCGATTCCATCATTGAATATTTTACGGTTTGAACTTTAACCTCATCTCTCGTAACAACGATTTCATTCGTAACTCCGCCACTGTTAACAAGAAGTTTTACCTGAGTTCCCTTTTCACCTTTAATAAGAGACGTTACCTTTGCCAGATCCATGTCCTTAACGTCCGTATCATCAACCTTTATTATGAGATCTCCCTGTCTAAGTCCTGCCTTATATCCTGAGCAGTCCTCATAGACTTCCACAATCTTTACTTCACCGGTTTCTGTTTTCTGGCATGTGCATCCTATTCCGTAGAAGGTTCCTGACGTGGTTTCCATAAGTGCTTTATACTCATCAGGCGTATAATATACTGTATATTTGTCACCATAAGATGCCAGATACGCTTTAAATATATTATCTGCCGCTTCATTATCATCAACATCTTCAAAGTAATAATACTGATCAAGCAATGACTCCAGTGTATTCAGCTTATTCTCTATCGCTGAACCGATTCCATCGCTATCATCTATAGCCACACTTTGAACATATATTTCGCCGTTCTCACCAATGTGAATTCGTCCGGACTTTATAAGACTGGTAACCACAATGGAAATAACCATCACAAATACCATCACTGTGGCAATAACTCCTGTAAAAACACCTGAGCCAAAGTGAGTAGTCTTCCTATTACCATTGTAATCTGGTCCTTTATTCTCTCCGGAAACTCTGTAATATTCTGATCCTTCTGAATATCCTGAATATACAGACTCTTTGTCATTAGTATAATTTCCGTTATTGAAATTACTGTCCATCTCTCACCTGCTATTATTAAATATAATCTATGTCCCTGAACATTATTAACTCAGCAAATCAGCGGATTCCAAATATTTGTAGCCTTGATTAACTTGCTTTGAGATAATTCCATGGACTCACATTGGTACCATAACTCCACACATCAAAATGCAAATGTACTCCTGTCGACGCAGTTCCCGTTGTTCCCATCTTTCCGATAGTCTCTCCCTTTGAAACCTTCTGTCCCTTGGAAACACCTATCGCTGACAAATGGAAATATCTTGTTCTAAGTCCGTTTCCATGATTAATTACTATATAATTTCCACCTGTTATACTGTATGATGTCAACTCAACGACACCATCGTATGCGGCATACACCGGATCTCCTGCCACACCTCTAACCAACGCACCAATATCAATGCCCTGATGTGGTGCACTCCTATCTACAATATCACCAAAATCGCAGGTAATTCTTGTAGCGACTGTTGGCCATGCAAACATTCCTCCGTCATATGTAATATTGGAATTCTGTTTTTTTGCTTCTTCCTCAAGCTGTAAGACAAGTCTTTTTGCTTCAGCTTCATCATCCTCAATATCCGCAAGTGCCCCCTCTGCCGCAAGCTGGCTGGCTTGCAGCTGGGCCAGCTGTAAGGTTTTCTCTTCCTGCATTACTTCAAGACCCGCAAGCTCTGTTTCAAGGTTATCCTGCATATCCTTAAGGCTGGCATAATCCACCTCCAGCTGATTCTTTGCTTTCTCGACAGCCTGTACAGTCTCTTTAAAATTCTCCAGCATTTCCCTGTCGTAGTCAGATATTTTAGTAATATACTCCACCTTATTGAGCATATCTCCCATACTCTGCGAATTCAGAATCAGTGACAGATATGTCTGAGGATTATGCTCATACATAAACTGTATGCGAAGCTTCATTGCCTCATACTGCTCATTTTGATCTTCCTCTGCTTTTGCCAGTTCTATTTCATTTTCTTTGATTTCTTCTGCCTTTGCGGCAATCTTCTCCCTCAAACTGTATAACTCCAGCTCAATGCCGGCAACCTTCTGATCAAGTTCCTTTATATAACTCTCTATATTGGCTGCATTTTTCTTTATCTCTGCAATCTCTGCTTTTTTAGACTCTCTTTGAGCTGCGAGTTCTTTCTCTCTATTCTTTGCATCATCCAGGTCACTTCCGGATACCTTCGTCTCATTGTTAGATCCTAATGGCACAACCATAGAGCAAGCCAGGATTGACACTAATAAGACCAGTGATATTGCTTTGTAAACCGTTTTCTTCATAGTTTGCTCCATTTCATAATCTGTACGTAATTTGTCATATTATTCCCAGTACATTGTTTCGTAAATAGCTAGACCAATAACTCAGAATATTTTTATTTAGAAATAAATGTACTAGTGTTGTAGTTAGCCAGGACTTCTTCTATATCTTCAAAAGTCCCGGACAATGCTTATGTAATAATTATACGTCTGCATGCTTTCTGACAGCGAAAAAGCTTCCGATAAAACCAATTCCAATTCCGAGAGCAATTCCCACCGGTATAAGCACATTAAACACTTCGCTTGTAGGCATAAATGCAAGAATATTATTTAGAACCGAGAATTTACTCATTACAAAATCAATAATACTCTTATATGCAAATCTTAATATAACAAGCGGCAGTGCTGAGCCTATTAAACCTATTACTATACCCTCGACGAAAAATGGTGCATTTACAAATGCATCCGTCGCTCCAATGTACTTCATAATTGAAATCTCATTTTTTCTGACAGTAATACCAATTACAATTGTGTTGGAAATAAGGAAAATTGATACTGCCAGAAGAATAATGACGATAACTGCAGCAATATACCCCACAAGTCGTGCAGCACTTGAAAGGCTCCTTGCTGTAGCTTCCGAACGGTTAACCTGTCTTATCCCGTCAAGATTCTCAAGGTATTCAACAAGCGTAGCCTGACTGTCTGCATCTTTAAGGTATATTTCATAGGATGCTGAATTAGCAAGAGGATTATCATTCTTAAATCCCTCTGCCAGTTCAGGATAATCTGCAAAATATTCGTCTCTGAAATTCTCCCATGCTTCCTCTGCTGATGTATAATGTATCTTTGATACCTCTTCTCTCTGTCCGATAACATTACCCAGCTTCTTAATCTCAGTTTGCGTAAGACCCTCATCAAAAAATACTGTTACACATACCTCTGTCTCAGCCTTCTTGATCATATACTGGAAGTTGACGATGAGAGAATAAAATACACCGAAAAGAAAAATACAGGCAGCTATCGTGGCAATAGATGCAAGAGAAAATAATCTGTTTCGGTAGATGTTCTTAAGTCCGTCTTTAATATGATAAATTAATGATCTAATCTTCATAGAAATATCCACCCTTTTCCAAATCACTGATAATTTTGCCGTCACTCATTGTAATGGTTCTCTTTTTCATCTGCTGAACCGTTTCCATGTTATGAGTAACAACCAATACTGTTGTTCCCTGCTTATTAATCTGGTCAAGAATCTTCATGATTTCATTGGCATTGGCAGGGTCAAGGTTACCGGTTGGCTCATCGCACAACAAAATAGCAGGTTTATTAACCAAAGCTCTCGCTATGGCAACCCTCTGCTGCTCTCCTCCCGATAACTCATTAGGGAATGATTTATATTTATCAAGAAGACCTACCATGGAAAGCATGGCAAGAACTCTTCCTTTAATCTTCTTAGTAGGTGCTTCCACAACCTTCTGTGCAAATGCAATATTATCATAGACATTACGGTCTGGCAGCAAACGGAAATCCTGAAATACTACTCCGATGTCTCTTCTAAGATATGGGAGCTTCTTTCTCGAAACCTTGTTAAGATACTTCTTATTGACATATATCTTTCCACTTGTAGGCTCCAGTTCCTTTAACAGCAGCTTGATAAGCGTGGACTTTCCCGAACCACTCTTTCCAACAATAAATACAAATTCTCCCTTCTGGATATGGAGATCTATACCTTTAACTGCGGGAACCCCCGATGTATACTCCTTTGTAACACCTTCTAAAATAATCATTTATTATAACCTCATTTCTATTTAGAACGTTGAATTCTTATCTGTCATATATTTCATATACTTTACAACCATCAACGCAATCTTAAGTGTAATTGCATCATCAAACTCTCTTATATCGAGTCCGGTTGTCTTCTGAAGCTTGTCCAATCTGTACACAAGCGTATTTCTGTGAATATAAAGCTGTCTTGACGTTTCAGACACATTAAGATTGTTCTCAAAGAACTTATTAATAGTTGACAATGTCTCGTCATCAAAATCATCCGGTGATTTGCCATCAAATATTTCCTTGATAAATAATTGGCACAATGGTATTGGCAGCTGGTATATAAGACGACCAATTCCAAGTCTATTATACGCTACTACATTTTTATTGCTATAGAAAATTTTGCCAACATCCAATGCCATCTTGGCTTCCTTGTAAGATCTTGACACTTCTCTTATATCACTGACAACTGAACCGTATGCTACACGTGCTGCACTCATGGCTTCTGAGCCAAGCATATCAATAATAACCTCTGCTGTCTTATCAAGCTCATCAAAGGTTTCATTTCCTTTTACTTCCTTCACAAGAATGATGCTTTTCTCATCAACTGCAGTTATAAAATCCTTTGTCTTAGATGAGAACAACAGCTTAACAGTTTCCAAAGCATTAGTATCCTTCTCATGCTTTGTCTCAATTATATAAACAACTCTCTTAGCATCTGTGTCAATATGAAGTTTCTCTGCTCTTGTATACATATCAACCCTGAGCAGATTGTCCAGCAATAAATTCTTAATATAATTATCCCTGTCAAATCTCTCCTTATATGCTACCAAAAGATTCTGCACCTGGAATGTCGCAAGTTTACCAATCATATGTACATCATCACTTGTTCCATACGCAATTACAATATACTGGAGCACACCGTCTTCTTCCACCTTGAAAAACTGATATCCATTAACCACCTGACTTTCTGCAGGTGAATCTATAAATGTTATTACATCTGAAATACACTCTGAAACACTATCCACAGTCTTAGCTGCCACATTTCCATCTGCATCAACAACACAAAAGTCTACACGAGATATAGCCTTCAATCCATCAATCGTTGTCTGTAAGATTTGGTTTGAAATCATAACTAACTATCCTCTCCTTTACCAATGACATTTCACTGTATATTGTAAAGCAAAATTCAAAAAAAAAAAAGAGGAAATGCAAAATTCTCTGCATTTCCTCAAATTAACAATTATTCTGACATAATATTCCACTAATAATTAGTGAGTAATAACCTGCTCTGTTTCCTTATCAAATACATGAAGTCTTGAAACTTCCATAGCGAAAGCAACATCATCGCCTGGACGAGCTGTTGTACGTGGGCTAACCTTAGCTGTACATGTTGTCTCACCGATATCATAGTGAAGGTTTACAGAATCACCGATTAACTCGTATACCTTAACCTGAGCAATAAACTTAGACTCTGGGTTAGCAGCAACGAAATCAGCCTCATCCTTAACATCCTCTGGACGAATACCGATAACAACTGTCTTACCAACATAACCGCCATCAATGAGCTTCTTGCTCTTGTCAGCTGGAAGAGTGATAACAACTGTATCGCTCATCTTAAGCTTAACCTGGCTTCCGGCAGCTTCAACCTCTGCATCAACAAGGTTCATCTGAGGTGATCCGATGAATCCTGCAACGAAGATGTTATCTGGTGTGTTGTAAAGGTTCTGAGGTGTATCAACCTGCTGAATAATACCATCCTTAAGAACTACGATTCTTGTACCAAGTGTCATAGCCTCTGTCTGGTCATGTGTTACGTAAATGATTGTTGTCTGTAATCTCTGGTGAAGCTTAGAAATCTCAACACGCATCTGTACTCTCAACTTAGCATCAAGGTTTGAAAGAGGCTCATCCATAAGGAATACCTTAGGACTACGAACGATAGCACGTCCCATAGCAACTCTCTGTCTCTGACCACCTGAAAGAGCC
>JBJEME010000122.1:0-1701 GCA_051879515.1 Lachnospira sp.
AATTTGTTTTCCTGAGAAATTATATCTTTCGATTTTTTCATCGACTTTCTTCACTCCCGCTATCCATTTTATCTTCTGGTGCATATATAGCCATTATACTGCTACTGTCATCATCGTGATCAATATGTATCCAATAATCTCTTATCCAATAGCCCGTGTGGCTTTTCCCCAGTGTATAAAGCTCATTTGTTTGAAAATCCACAATACATACTTCCGGAAATCTACCCTTGGAATCGTTCCATTCCATTTCATCCTGATACATGGAAAGGACTTTATCCAGACAATCCTGGCATAAGTATTTTTTTATCACTTCAAAATTCGGTGTACTCTTTTCTCCGTAATTCACTTTACCCTCAAAAATCCCATGGTTTGGCATCCCGTTGATCCGGAAACTGCACTCTTCCTCTCCATGTGAAGATGACGTAACACTTAATCCACCATCACTAATGATTTCCGTACCATCGTCAGAATACACACGAGTATCTAATGTTGATATTTCCATTGTATTCAAACATACTAACCCCAACATTCCCGACTTTCTGTAATATGGCATCAAGCTTCTTTCATTATTTCCGCAAATGCAGCACTTTTCCTGGCTGATTTCAGATTTCACATCCGGAAGTTGAAAATTATTCTCTGCTTTTGTTGTTACCGCATTCAATTTATGTACGCATCCCGTACAAAGCAGTGCAATCACAATTGCACCAAGTATTCCTTTTTTCTTCATTCCTACCTTCTCCAACGCACAAAAAAAGAACAGTCCAATTTTTTCTTGAACTGCTCTTATTTCTTTAAACTCCTCATAAGAGATAAAACGATCTCTCTTTCTTTAACTTCCAATCCATCCCATATATCCAATAACTCTGTTTGATCAGATGTCAAATCTAATTTGCCACTGTCTCCTGCAAAAAACTGAGCTAACGATATTCCAAATGCATCACATATTTTCTCAAGCGTTGGAATCGTCGGAATGCTGTCTCTGGACATTATATTTCCTAATGCTGTCTGCGACATTCCCGTAAGCTGTGAGAGTCGATATTTAGAATACCCACGTTTTCTGCATAATTCAGAGATTCTTTTTGGAATATACTCTTCTATACGCAAGTATTTTACACCTCTTCTCTGACCTATTTTTACATACATTGTAACCATAAATCAGCGAAAAGATTAGAACTATACCGCTTATCTAAATACTCTAGTAGACTTGAGTAGTGGGGTAAAAAAAAGAAAAGCAGCTCTTAATACCTATTCAATTGTATTTTTTATCAAATCCATCTTCTTTAAGAAAGTAATGGCATCTTCAATACCAGCCATATAAGAAATATCCGCATACCGACAATCTACTGTTTGTAAGCAGGCGATATAATCATTGATTATCATTCTGTCATGCTCCGGCAAATCTAATTCCATAAATCTCACTGTCAATTCATCCAGATCTTTCTCATCCTGTTGGTATATCTCATCTTCTGCACAAATTTTTTCTCTGGTAGCATCAATAGCTTCTGCTATTGTCTGATTCAATATTTCTCTCGTAAGCAGATTCATCTTTTTTTGTCCTCCCGTACAATTTAATCACCAAAATGGCAATTAAATTGTACAAAGATATGGACCTAATGTCAAATAACAATGTTTGACATAATTCGCCGGTTTTCGATAAATATTACCTTATTAATCAAATTTCCTTTTCTTTATGCACATCTC
>JBJEME010000123.1:0-31807 GCA_051879515.1 Lachnospira sp.
TTTTCTCGATTCACTTTTAAGAAAAGTTTTCCTTCGATAAATGGTGTGATGTTTTCCAAGGTTCTTTCTGCACTTTTTCTGCTTTTGCAGAATATCATACAGTCATCCGCATAGCGCACCAATCTATGTCCTCTGCGTGTTAGTTTCTTGTCTAGTTCATTCAGCATTAAGATATTTGTGAATGAGCGAGATAACTCTTCCATCCTTGATGGTTCGTGATAATACTTCTATGAGTTTGCTTTGGCATACAGTATCAAAGAATTTCACTATTTAATTTACACTTTACATTCTCGCTTAAATACATGATTATTTAAGCGAGAGCGTAAAATTTTTACTGTTTTCATTTTAAATTTCGGTGCAAAGTTACCTAACTTTTAACTCATAATTATTCATCCAATAAGCGAACTGCTTCTACCAAATATGCATAAGCTTCAATCTTCTGCTTCTTGATACTGGATAATCCTTTATATTTTTTCTGGTCAATTTTTTGAGCTATGTATTCCTCCGGATGTTCAATTTTCATAAACTCTTTTTCATTTAAAAGACAGGCAGCTAAATACATTACCTTACACGCCTGATGAGCTGCTATCTCACCACTATAGTTTAAAAATAGAATATGTGTACCAACAGCCTTTATGCCTTTTAAATACTCTGCATAATCTTCTTTATACATCGCACCACGGCTAATAATACTCAGACATGCATTTATTGTATCCTGCAATACTTCCTCTTTACCAATTGTAAGACCTCTGTATCCTAATTCTTCAAGTACCACTTTATCATAAGTTTTTCGTACTATATTTTGATCTTCCATAGCATCAATCAGTGTAGCAACGTCAAATAACTGTTTCGCAATTTCCATTGACTTACCAACCCCCAATGGTACACCTGTGGTATGCGGTGCAAATGCTGTCAGTTTGTCACCAAGAATACACTCTGCGCTTGGAACCGTAACCATTGTCTTCAAACCATCCACTATCAGAAGATCATTCTTTACTTCTTTCTCAATCGTTTCTACGTAAGGAATTTCTGAAACCAAAATATCCAATAGTATATAGAATTCTTTTTCTTGCAAAGGTGACTGATAAATAAATAAATTTGAAATGACGTTTTTCAATAGAATTACGTCCTACTCTGATTTGTTCCTCACATGTAACAAACGGAAATATAGTTCCTGCCTTTCGAATATATTCATCCACATCTGTTCCCGGTGTAACAATAATATCAATGTCCGTTGACAATCTCATTGGATGCTCCAATAATAACATTAGACAGGTTCCGCCCTTAAATACAAACGGCAGACCTGATACTTTTAACGCCTCCAACAATCCAAATGCATATAACACTCGTTCTAACAATGCGGGATCTTTTTTGTATTTTTCCTTCAATTCCCTTATATACTCTAATTCATAATTTCTCTTATCAAGCATTCCCCGCCTCCGTAAATAACTTTATATTTGTTTCGTTCTCTATAAAGTCTCTGATTTCCTTTTCCAAATTTCTTCGTCTCGCATAACGAAATAATTTCTTTTCATCAATATAATATTTGCGAAAAGCTTCCTCATAAATTCCCGGATATTCTGCTCTTTCGACTAACTGGCCGGTAAGCTTCTTGCTGAATAAATCCACTAACAGTTTTTCCAGACTACATCCTTTTACATCCGATTGCGTCTTTGGAGCTTCAGATAATAATCTCTGTATAACCACCATATTTTCTTCAAAGTAGTTATAAAACATATCCTCTTTGGGACAAAGCAATATTCTTGAACAATATTCCTTCAGACGGTTAAATATGCTTTCCTCTAAATCTCTCTCTACTTCAATAAAGAAAACATTTTTTCCTATCTGATGATTAACAAATTCATTTAACTGTACAAATTCCCAAACTTGAAAATCCACCAACGGGTATTCTTCTTTTATCATATCTACTATGTCTAGCATTTCCTTGGAATATCCATAGAAATACTCTCTTTTTGAGTTTTTGTTATTTCTTACATGAAATGAATTCTGACCTATTTTCTGCAAAACACCCATATCCTGCAATTTTGCAAGTTGCCAAAAAATAGTTCTGTCACTTAACTTTGGATTTATCTGTCGTACAATATCTTCATATTCTTTTCTACTTATTATAGAATCCGTTTTTAATTTTTCAATTACTTCTTCAATCTTCATTGCTATACACCTTCTTTCATTGCAGTTTTGGCATTTAATTTTATTTTTGCCAAAACTGCAATTTTATTATAAGATGTTTATTGTCAAATGTCAATTACAGTTTCGGCAAACTTTATTATTTTTGCCAAAACTGTAATAAATAATTTAATATTTAATCCTCAAATTCATACATCGGCGAATATGAATCCAATATCTGCATCTGACTAATTTTATACTTTGCAAGCACTTCTGACGACTCTTCCTTCGGAAGATTCTCTCTACTTTCCAAATCCTAATGATGTAGGTTGGCAAAAAAAACGGAGACAAACCACGTCTAACTACGACTTAGTTTGTCCCCTAAAATCAAGGTTTTTTTAATACTTTTTAGAACTTACCAGCCTTTGCAGCCTCTTCGATAGAAACAGCAACAGCAACAGTAGCACCAACCATAGGGTTATTACCCATACCGATAAGACCCATCATCTCTACGTGAGCAGGAACTGATGAAGAACCGGCAAACTGAGCGTCTGAATGCATTCTACCCATAGTATCTGTCATACCGTATGAAGCAGGACCTGCAGCCATGTTATCTGGGTGAAGTGTACGACCTGTACCACCACCTGAAGCAACTGAGAAATACTTCTTTCCGGCTTCAAGTCTTTCCTTCTTGTATGTTCCTGCAACCGGATGCTGGAATCTTGTAGGGTTAGTTGAGTTACCTGTGATAGAAATATCAACATTCTCCTTCCACATAATAGCAACACCTTCTGTTACATCGTTAGCGCCGTAGCAGTTAACCTTAGAACGAAGGCCGTCAGAATATGCAATTCTCTCGATTTCCTTTACTTCGCCTGTCTTATAATCCATCTCCGTCTCAACATATGTAAATCCGTTGATTCTTGAGATAATCTTTGCAGCGTCCTTACCAAGGCCATTAAGGATAACTCTAAGTGGTTTCTGACGAACCTTGTTAGCCTTCTCAGCGATACCGATAGCACCCTCTGCAGCGGCAAATGACTCATGACCTGCAAGGAATGCGAAACATTCTGTATCCTCTTCAAGAAGCATCTTTCCAAGGTTACCGTGTCCTAAACCAACCTTACGCTGGTCAGCAACTGAACCTGGAATACAGAATGCCTGTAAGCCCTCTCCCAAAGCTGCAGCAGCCTCAGAAGCCTTCTTAGCACCCTTTTTAATAGCGATTGCTGCACCTACAATATAAGCCCAGCAAGCATTTTCAAAACAAATAGGCTGAATGCCCTTAACCATATTATAAACATCTAAACCGGCATCCTTAGTAATCTTCTCTGCCTCTTCAATTGAAGAAATACCGTAGCTGTTAAGCACTGCGTTAATCTGGTTAATTCTTCTCTCATATGATTCAAATAAAGCCATTATCCTTATCCTCCTTACTTAACCTCTTCATCTGTTCTAGGATCAATAATCTTAACAGCATCAGCAACTCTGCCGTACTGTCCACAAGCCTTCTCATAAGCTGTGTTAGGATCATCACCCTTCTTGATGAAGTCTGTCATCTTACCAAGACTTACAAACTTGTAACCGATAATCTGATTATCCTGATCAAGTGCGATACCTGTTACATAACCCTCTGCCATCTCAAGGTAACGAGGACCTTTAGCAAGTGTTCCGTACATAGTACCAACCTGAGAACGAAGACCTTTACCAAGATCCTCAAGACCTGCACCAACAGGAAGACCTTCCTCAGAAAATGCGCTCTGAGTTCTTCCGTAAACGATCTGTAAGAATAATTCTCTCATGGCTGTGTTGATAGCATCACAAACCAAATCTGTATTTAAAGCTTCCATTACAGTAAGGCCAGGTAAAATCTCTGAAGCCATAGCAGCTGAATGAGTCATGCCTGAGCAGCCGATTGTCTCAACTAATGCCTCCTGAATAATACCCTCTTTAACATTTAAAGTGAGCTTGCAGGCACCCTGCTGAGGAGCACACCAGCCAATACCGTGTGTGAAACCTGAAATATCTTCTACCTTCTTATTCTGTACCCACTTTCCTTCTGTAGGAACTGGAGCTGCACCGTGATGAACACCCTGTGCAACAGGACACATATTTTCTACTTCGTGTGTGTAAATCATCTTATTACTCCTTTCGTTATACAAAGTAAACCGCCATACAATCCAATTTTAATTGCAGTTATACCTTGTCTATTCTCTCACAACTGAATTTGATAGTCAATTCTGAAAATGTAAATTTTGTGAAAAAGCTAAAAAAATTTAGTGAATTTTGTCATTGTTTCAATACTACTTCACTCTTATTTTTATAAATTGAACCGGCAGGCACGAACCCCCTTACACTTGACAATGGATATATATTACTGTTCCTGCCCACAATTGTTCCCGGATTAAGTACACTTCCGCATCCAACCTCCACATTGTCACCTAAAAATGCGCCAATCTTTTTAATGCCTGTTTCAATGGCACCGTCCGGTCCCTTAATGGTAATCAGCTTCTTATCAGACTTTACATTTGATGTAATTGAACCTGCTCCCATATGAGCCTTATATCCCAAAATAGAATCACCAACATAATTGTAATGCGGAACCTGCACCTTATTAAATAGAATTACATTTTTTAATTCAGTGGAATTTCCCACAACAGCCGCCTCACCAACAATTGCTTTTCCTCTGATAAATGCACAGTGTCTTATTTCAGCGTCCCTGCATATAATGGCCGGACCTGCTATATACGCGCTTGGGAATACATTTGCTGTTTTGTGAATCCAGATGTCCTCTCCCCTTTTTTCATATTCATCATCAGGAAGTGAATTCCCAAGTTCAACAATGAAATCTCCGATTTTCCCAAGAGCCTCCCACGGATATAAACAGCCATCAAAAACTTTCGCAGCAATAGTCTCATTTAAGTCAAATAACTCATTGATTAAAATTGATTCATTCATAATCGTTCTCCTCTTACTCAACTGTTACTGATTTTGCAAGATTTCTAGGCTTATCCACGTCATTTCCCTTAAGAACTGATGTGTAATATGCAATAAGCTGTAATGGCACTGCTGCCACCATAGGCATAAGAAGCTGGTCAGCACACGGAAGCTTAATAGTTATATCAGCAACTCCATCCTCAACCTCTACATCAGGATCACTGACAAGAATGACAAATGCACCTCTTGACTTAACTTCCTTGATGTTGCTTATTGTCTTATCAACAAGGTCTTTCTGGGTTGCTATTGCAATTACAGGCATTTCCTCCGTAATAAGGGAAATCGTACCGTGCTTCAATTCGCCTGCTGCATAAGACTCTGAATGAATATATGAAATCTCCTTAAGCTTTAATGAGCCCTCCATGCTGAGTGCATAATCAAGTCCTCGTCCTATATACAAAAGACTGTCTGCATTAACAAGCTTTGATGCGGCATACTGGCATTTTTCCTTCAATGTAATAGCTTCATTTATTACCTCTGGCATCTGCTCGAGCTTCTGGGTATAATCCATACACTGTTCCTTTGTAATCTCCCCATTAGCATAAGCAAGCTCAAATGCAAGAAGATACATTACAGAGACCTGAACCATATACGCTTTGGTAGATGCAACAGATATTTCAGGTCCGGCATGTGTATAAATCACCTTATCAGAATCACGTGCAATTGAAGAACCCTTTACATTGACAACAGCCCATACCTGCGCTCCTGCTTCCTTTGCAAGCTCGAGAGCTGCCTTGGTATCAGCAGTCTCACCGGACTGTGAAATAACAATAAGCAAATCATCCTTTGAAATAAGAGGATTCCTGTATCTGAATTCAGAAGCTATTTCCACAGTAACAGGAATTCTTGCAATCTTTTCAATCACATATTTGCCAACCATACCTGCATGCATCGCTGTACCGCATGCAACTATGAAAATGTTTTTAAATGATTTTAGCTGCTCTGCATCAATGCCCTCATTGCTAAAATCAGGCATACCGTCAGCAATTCTTGGTGTAATTGTCATCTTCACAGCATTAGGCTGCTCATGAATCTCTTTAAGCATAAAATGCTCAAAGCCGCCTTTTTCGGCAGCATCAACATCCCAGTCAGCAGTCTGGACTTCCTTGTGAATTTCTTCGCCGTGAACATCCACTACATTTATTACATCCTTCTTTACAACTGCGATTTCTCCCTGTTCAAGGAGATAATAATCTCTCGTGTACCTGATAATAGCCGGAACATCAGACGCAATAAAGTTCTCATGTTCACCGATACCTACAATAAGAGGACTGTCCTTTCTCACTGCGTAGATTCGGTCCGGAAAATCCCTGAACATAATGCCTAACGCGTAAGACCCCTTTATCTCAGACAAAACCCTTGAAATTGTCTCAATAGGATTACCGTTGTAATAGTAGTCAAGAAGCTTAGCCACTGTTTCAGTGTCTGTCTCACTTACAAAGCTGTATCCTTCTCTGATAAGAAAATCTTTTATCTGCTTATAATTCTCAATAATACCATTATGAACTATCGTTACCCTCTTGTTACCATGTGGATGTGAATTAATATCTGATGGTTCTCCATGTGTCGCCCATCTTGTATGTCCTATTCCACAATGACCATCAGGTTTACCTCCTTCTGCCATCTTATCAATAAGGTTCTGAAGTACACCCTTGCACTTTTCCACCTTAATTGTTCCATGTTCAAATACAGCTATACCGGCAGAGTCATAACCTCTGTACTCCAGCTTTGACAATGCATCCACAAGAACATCAGCACAATCTCTGTCACCTACATATCCTGCTATACCACACATAATATTATCCCTTTCTGACTGATTTATTTATAATTCTTTGCCGCTTCATTAAACAGGCCTACAAGTTCCGCCTGATTTCTTAGTCCTATTACATTAACAGTCCTTCTGCCAACGAAGCCTGAAAGTTTCTCCATATACTCCGAAGCAGTAATGCTTCCTTCAGCAACATAATTAAGTCCTTTTTCCCAGCTTGCCGTAAGTTCAGGATTTAACAGCTGTGCAATGGAATTGTCCACCACATCATATATTATCTCTCCAAGCAGTGTCGGAGTTATAATCTGAGTTTTTTCATTAGTCGTAAGATACTTGTTATTATTCAGTTTCTTTAATATCTCTGCCCTTGTTGCACTTGTTCCGATTCCACAGCCCTTAATCTGAGCCCTCAGTTCCTCATCTTCAATTAACTGTCCTGCATTTTCCATGGCAAGAATAATTGAACCCGAATTATAGCGCTTTGGAGGTGAGGTTTTTCCTTCTTTGATATTAAATTCACCAAATGATATTCTACTGCCTTTTTTCAGCTTTTTCAAGGCTTCAAAAAGAGCTGTATCACATTTTCCCTGCCTGTCTTCTCCTGTATCATTGCTATTAGGCGCAGAAGCTGAATTATCCCGGTTAACATCACCTTCATTTCCCTGATTCTTAGTCTTTGCAAATGAATTGACCGTAACACCTAAATATCCCTCCTGTGCAAGCACCTTAAATGATGCAAAGAAATCCTCATGCTTTAATGTAGTGACAATGCTGACCTTCTGATAAACAGCAGCGGGATAAAATATGCTCAAAAATCTTCTTACAATCACTTCATATATTCTCTGGGCTGTCAATGAGAGTGCGCGGAGATTGCCAAATCCCTGTCCCGTAGGAATTATTGCATAATGGTCAGTTATTGCCTTGTCATTGCAGTATCTGGTTTTCTCAAGTCCCACATAGCTTTTGTTCTCCATAATATCAGAAGCAATGTCTTTTACAGGTTCAAAATTCCTAAGTCCTCCTATGTTTTTATGAATCTCCTTGCACACTGCTGAAGACACAACTCTGGCATCAGTTCTTGGATATGTTACAAGCTTCTTTTCATATAATTCCTGAATAATATTAAGAGTCTGATCCGGACTGATTTTAAAAAGTCTGCTGCATTCATTCTGTAATTCTGCAAGATTAAATAAAAGTGGCGGATTCTTAGTTTCCTTCTTTTTTTCTATAGACTTTACCACACCTTCAGAAGGCATACTCTCTGAAAGGTAATCAACAAGCTCCTGTGCCTTTTCTCTCTCCTTAAAGCCATTGTCCTTATATAGATATGGTGTTCCGAAGTAACGGCTGGTCTCACAGACTCTCCACTCTGATTCGAAGGTGCTGCCCTCCTCAGCCACAGTTGTTCCTAACACCTTAAAAAATGGTGTTTCCACAAAGCTTCTGATTTCCCTCTCCCTGCGGACAACCATGCCAAGAACACATGTCATAACCCTGCCAACAGATATTACAGCCCTGTCAACATGAAGGTAATTAGCTATATTTCTGCCATATTTAAGCGTAAGCACCCTGGAAAAATTAATTCCCATAAGGTAATCCTCTTTGGCCCTTAAATATGCAGCATCACTTAAATTGTCATATTCTTTAATATCCTTAGCTGTATTGATTCCCTTTATTATCTCTTCCTCTGTCTGGGAATCAATCCATACCCTGCGTTCATTCTTGTCATGAACCCCTGCTTCCTGACGTACAAGCCGGTATATATACTCTCCTTCCCGTCCCGAATCGGTGCACACAAATATGGTCTCAACATCCTCACGGTTAAGCAGCCCCTTTACAATGTCAAACTGCTTTTGAACAGCAGGAATAACTTCATACTTAAATTCTTTTGGCAAAAACGGAAGTGTATCGAAGCTCCATCTTTTTAAATTAGGGTCGTATGCTTCCGGATAGCTCATTGAAACAAGGTGTCCTACACACCATGTAACAATAGAATTATCACTCTCCAGATATCCGTCCCTACGCTTAAAATCCTCATGCAGTGCCTTGGAAAATTCCTGTGCAACACTTGGTTTTTCCGCTATATATACTGATTTTCCCATAATAACCCCTGGTTGATTAAGCAGCTTTTACTGCCTGATAATAATTTAAAACTTTTCTTTTATAGATCCTTAAGACTGACTAATTTTACATTATCATTTTCTTCTGCGAAGCTTAAAACTTCATCGTCAAATGTATCTTTTGAGAACAGATAAATATAATCAGCCGCAATTCCTGCCAGATTAACCTCAAGCATAAGCTCCTCAAACATTTCAAATGTAAATACATCAGTGTCCCAGTTACATTTGCCCACAAGATAGTTTTCTTCCTCATCACAGGCAATAATGTCTATATCGCCGTTCTTGCCCCACCATCTTCCGCGTCTGTCTATTTTAATTTCAAGTCTTCCCATTGAATCCAGCAGTTCAATAAATTCTGTTCCCACACGGATAAATGCTTCCTTTGCAAACGCATATATGGAATCAGCAATATATTTTTCATAAAATGCTTCTGCAGTTAGAATATTCAGCTCCGATTCATTAGCGTAAATATACTTAAACCAGAACTCTGTATAGCCTGATTTAATACGGTACAATCCCTTCTTTGTATGCTCTCTTCCACCTATATCATATGAAAAAATCTTCTCAACAATTTCTCTCTCAATTAGGTTCTTGAGATATACACTAATTTTATCCCGTCCAAAGCCTGTGTGCTGATGAAGCTCATTAAGCTTATTTTCTCCGTTGGCAATGCAATATAATATAGTGTTATAAAGTGAAGTTTCCCTCAATTCCTCTTTTATGTAATCTCCGCCCTCATTTCTTAGCTTTGCTTCGTCTCTTAATATGCTTCTGCAGATATTTTCCTTAAGGGACAGCTTGTCAGAAAAATGTGAAAGATATCCGGGCACGCCTCCTGTAATGGCATAGATAACCATATCGTCAAGCACAGTATATCCTGGAAACATCCTTACTATATCAACAAAATCCAGCTCTTTAAGCTTAAGGAAAGATGTGATTGCCAGTGCATTTGTTCCTATTGCAGAAACCATACTGTTTTCGACCCAGCTTACTGACGAGCTTGTCAAAATAACTGTCACCTTGTCATTAAAAAATTTACCCTTTACCATATCGGCAATTGCCGCCATAAATTCCTTGTTGCTCTTTACAATATTCTGAAATTCCTCTATGATAATAAGCTTCTTAGAAGCGCCTTGATTAACAATGCTGCTAAGAAGCCTTGCATACTCAGCGTAATAGTCATCTTCCGGGATTACCTTTACTCCTGCAGTTGATTCAACACCTGTACCGGCATCCGTTACTGCGGTTCTACCTGATCCCATGTTCGCACCTGTGTTCCCATCTACATATCCCTTATCTACCAGACTTCTTCTTAAAAATGCTACCTGTTCACGTTCTGATGCCAGCGGAGTTGCATAATAGAAGTATGAATCACTACCATACTGATTGATTCTTCCTTTTATTAATCCCTTTACAAGAGTTGTTTTTCCAATATTTGTTCTGCCGTATAATACCGTAAGTGTATTTTCATTTTTATTAAGGTCAGCCTCAAGTGCTGCCATTTCCTCTGTTCTTCCAAACAACATATGAATCCCTCGTTATGCTTCAATATTACTTATTATCTCGATCTTAAACATTCATTCCAGCATCTAACGTTCGTTCCCCGACTTGTCCAATGTGAGCATATATGCAGGTATATACTCCTTCATAAAATAATCAGCCTCTTTTAATTTCATGCTGTCAATTGATTTTTTTATTGTCTTTTCTGCATCTTCAAAATCTGCATTTCCGGTTTTTCTTTCCTCAATACATTTTATGTAAGCTGATATTTTGTCTGCAGCCTTTACTAACTGCCACAAATCATCTTCCTCTTCAGTTTCCAGAAGCAAGCCTTTATATCTGTCCCTTATATTTATTGGCAAACCTGAAAGCATCTGATCTTCAGCAACATGCTCAACCTCTTTATACGCATTTCTTATTATCGGACTGTAATACTTAACAGGTGTCGGCATATCACCTGTAATGATTTCTGTCACATCGTGATACATTCCAAGAATGGCAAGTCTTTCAGCATTAATATCACCGCCAAATATTTCATTGTTTATAATTCCCAACGCATGTGCGATATACGCAACCTCCAGGCTATGCTCACACAGATTCTCTTCCCTTGTATTACGCATAAGTCCCCATCTGTTAATATATTTCATTCTTGAAAGCATTGCATAAAAATAATTATCCTTCACTTCTATACCCCCTGCTCATAAATGGTTAAATCGTCTTTTAATCTTATAATAATATTAAGATTTTATCAAGGGCAAACTCGCCACGCGGGGCTTTTTTGCACTTTTCCTTAATTTTGCCCCATTTACATCACACCGCCACTTCAATTTCGCTTCGCCGCTTTAATTTCGCCACGCCGCTTTCCTTGTGGACTTTAATCCATTAGAAACGTGCGCCGCAAGGAGCACTAAAAAAGGGTGCATAGACACGCTATACACCCTGATTCACATAAATATCTGTTATACTATTACCAAATAACCATTACTTTGCAGTAATATAACCCTTTGCCTTAAGCAACTCAGCAATAAGAACTGCTCCACCTGCAGCACCTCTTAATGTATTGTGTGAAAGACCAACGAACTTGTAATCAAATACGCTGTCCTCTCTTAGACGGCCAAGTGAAACACCCATACCATTCTCATAATTAACATCAAGCTTAACCTGTGGGCGGTTATCCTCCTCAAGATACTGGATAAACTGCTTAGGTGCACTTGGAAGATTAAGCTCCTGTGGAACTCCCTTAAAGTTTCTCCACTTCTCAATAATCTGCTCCTTTGTTGGCTTCTTCTCGAAGTTTACAAATACAGCAGCTGTATGTCCGTCAAGAACAGGAACTCTGATGCACTGGCATGTAATTACAGGCTCAACAGCTGGCACAATCTGACCATCCTTAACCTCGCCCCATAATCTTAAAGGCTCCTTTTCTGACTTCTCTTCCTCACCACCAATGTAAGGAATAATATTCTCTACCATCTCCGGCCACTGCTCAAAAGTCTTACCTGCACCTGAAATAGCCTGATATGTTGTGGCAACAACAAGCTTTGGTCCAAATTCCTTAAGTGCATTAAGAGCTGGTGTGTAGCTCTGAATTGAGCAGTTTGGCTTTACACAGATAAAACCTCTCTTTGTACCAAGTCTCTTCTTCTGTGCCTCAATAACATCAAGATGCTCAGGATTGATTTCTGGCACTACCATAGGAACATCAGGTGTCCAACGATTTGCACTGTTATTAGAAACAACAGGAATCTCAGCCTTTGCATATCTTTCCTCTAATGCCTTGATTTCATCCTTAGGCATATTTACTGCACAGAATACGAAATCTACCTTAGAAACAATTGTATCGAAATCCTTATCCATATCATAAACGGTCATCTTCTTAACGAATTCAGGCATCTCTGTCTGCATCTTCCAACGTCCCTCAACAGCTTCTTCATAAAGCTTTCCTGCAGAACGTCCGCTGGCTGCAACTAACACAACCTCAAACCAAGGATGATTCTCCAGCAATGTGATGAATCTCTGTCCTACCATTCCTGTTCCGCCAAGAATACCTACTTTTAATTTGTCACTCATTTTTATTTCTCCTTAAAATAATTTAAAAAGACACTTTTTGTTTATTGTCTTTCTGCGACGTACATTTGTCTTTTTCATTTCTAATGGATATTATCATATAACATTTTTTATTGCAACCCTTTTTATAAAAAATATTATGCTAATATTTACTAGTTCATCAGTTTGTAAACAGTTCGACCAAAACCAACTGCACTAGTACTCAAATACATACCGTTCGTATCCGTTTATAACCATAGTTTCCTCATTATAAAAGCTTTCACGCTTTATATTCCTGCTATAATTCAGGTGAACATGTCCGTGAATAAAATACTTTGGCTTATAAGTATCAAGCAGCGTATTAAATATCTCAAAGCCCCCGTGAACATGGTCCGGACCGTCATTAAATCCTGCTGCCGGTGAATGGGTAAGAAGAATGTCTATTCCCTTTTTTCTTTTTAACTTAAGCTTCATTTTGGAAACCCGTCGCTCCATCTGTTTCTGAGTGTATTGGTTCTTCCCTTCTTTGTATCTTACAGAGCCCCCAAGCCCCATAATTCTTATACCATTAAAGTCATATATTTTGTCCTCTATGCAGATGCAGCCCTCCGGCGGTGTCTGATCATAACAGTCATCATGATTTCCTCTGACATAGAGAACCGGAGCACTTGTAAAAGATGCCAGAAATGAAAGATACTGTGGCTTTAGATCTCCACATGATAGAATAAGATCAATCCCTTCCAGCTTTTCCTTTTCAAAATAGTCCCAATAATACTTTGACTCTGTGTCAGATACTACAAGTATTTTCATAACCTTTATCCCCAATCAATTTTAATCATCAATATCAATTATACCCTGCATTGATACCATCTCCTTAGACTTATCATCCAGCGAATCATAATCCGGCAATTGTCCTATAACATTGTCCAAAAGCCAGTCCATTCCGATTATTCCCTCAGGACTGATAACATTGTCGTTCTCATTACGCCTGTTGCCTTCCCGGTCAAAAAGTTCATGCTCAAATATTTTAAATTTACGGGCTACTATCTGGTCCTTGATAAGATTGACAAGTCTCCTGGTTTCCACAGGCAAATTACCTGAATAAATAATGTCAACTACTCCGGCAGACATTCCCCACCAATAACTGAGTGCCTTGACATTGTCGCTTTCCTCATCCTTCTTCCATGAGCCGCTAAGTATGCTTTGAATAAGTTTCTCATAAAATACGCCCCAATGCCATACAGGCATGGCAAGGTGCTTCGCCTGACCCTCTTCATCATCAATATACAATCCAAAATTACGATTGGTTTTTCTTGGCGTAATCATATCCTGATCTGAAATACAATGAATATCATTTTTCTCAAAAAATGCTTTTTCATCATTATCTTTGACACCACTCCATGTAAGATAAACCTTTGCTCTCGGATTCACAAACTTAACTCCCATGGCAAATGCATTTATATTGGCAACCACACCATAGGCAGGACAGCTTGCAACATAACCGATTTTATCGTTCTGTGCCATTGTGCCAGCGATAATACCACTTAAAAACTTAGCCTCAAACATTCGTGCGTAGTAAGTTCTTATATATTTATGTGAAATGTTAAGCGAGCACACAATTATCTTTACCTCAGGGTGAACAATAGCCTGTTTAAGGCTGGCCATAATCATTATAGGTGAGGTGACAAAAATCAAATCTGCTCCATCATCTACCAATTTCTCAATTGAAGCCTCATCTGTTACATTCGGAATAACATTATCCACATACATGGTTTCAATCTGGCTTCCAAATGTATCCTCAATATATTGTCTTCCAAGCTCATGGCTGTAACACCATTCAGAATCCTGAGGTGAATTCTCATATATAAATCCAACCTTTAACTTTTTTGCACCTGCCTGATTAGGAAGAAGGTAACTTAAAATATTCTTCTTAGGCTCATTTGCAGGGTCAAGTTTTAATGCCACTTCACTGTTATCAGATAACAGTTCAAATTCTGCCCATGTTTTAGCCACATTTTTATTCATTTCTTCCTTGGTCATATTCTTTACGTTATCGTAGCTGTGAATATGAAGAAATCTAAGAAATGCATCACCCACCGGGAAATCAAATTTATCTCCGCCTCTTGATTCATATGCCGTTCTAAAAGCCAGATAACATGATACAAGATCCCTTCTTGCATCTTCATCCATTCGTTTCCCCGGCTCTATGCCAACAAGCTCCATAAGAGACGGAAAGCTTCCCTCATTACTGAAGTAAATGTCATTTAACTTGGTCGCTTTATAAAACTCCATAAATTCGTAGTAGACACGCACATCCGGATCATCAGTCTTTTTAGGAACCTTCCTGATGACCTGTGCACTAACTGTTACCGCATTAAAATATTTAAGCACACTCACTCTTTTATTGCCTTCAAGCACATAAAACTTATTCATGTACTCATATACCTTGATATTATCTCTTATACCCTCATTTATCTGGCTATCACTTAAAGATGCCCATTTGGCAGCAAATTCTGTTCCCCAGTCCAATATAGGCATGAAATTATCAGCAAATGCATTGGTTCTTCCTGCAGTACAGGTTCCCACAACAAGTCTTAACGGTATCTGATCGACACCAAGATTCACCTCCGATTCTATCTCCCGGTCATTGATAATATTCTCCATAACCGGCAAATACGGATACTTTCCTTTGTTAACGCAGGCATGATATTCTTTTTTACCAAGCTTTAATGCACTCATATAATCCTGTACTGACATATAATCCTCATTTCTTAATCTTATCAAATGTACTCTTACTATTATTAACGTAACAGGTCCATTATACTACTGTTTTATTTTTTGTAGTAGTGTTTCTGTCCTGAAAAAAATAAAAAAAATGATTATTTTTCAAAATCACTATAAAGTTTTTTAATATAGTGCACGATATATATGGTATAATACAACTGAATATAACAATATGTTGTGTTCATCATTAGAACCAACGAATACAACAGAAAAAGTAACCATTGAAAAAACGTACCAGGGAGGGATTAACGCAGTAAACGGAATTAAAAGCATTTTCATGGTAACGCAGATACAGATTGTACCAAATGCACCACGTGCCAAGAGGGAACGTGAGCGTGAGGAAGAAAGACGAATAGCTGAAAAGAAAGAAAAATCATTCGACGATTTCTTTGATGAGGCAGTGGATGTTCAGATTAACGCAGACCAGAATCTTGACACCCGAAATGTGACATACGGTCCTGACAGCAGATTAAACACTTTCTTTTATCAGCAGAAATCTTTAAGTCTGTAGCTAAAACAATCGACTTTTATTAAAGGTCCTGTCTATTTAGATATTATTAAGTAGGCAGGGCTTTTTATTTTTGCTTTGATAAGCTTTTGGGGAACGCATAGAAAATCCGCCTCAAATAACAGTCAGATAAAACAGTTATTTGAAGCGGACATTTTAACCGATTCTTAATATAATATTTTTAACTTAGGCTCTCACATTTCTTTTCATAGTGGCAGATAATAATAATCCGGCACAGGCTGATGCCATAACAGCAATCCAAATAATAATATTACTGTTGTCACCGGTCTGTGGTATATTATCCACATTTCCTGTGTTTGCATTATTGTTTGTATTATTTACACTGTTATTTGCATTTTCCTGTGAAGAGTTGTTTATTGTTTCTCCTGAATTATCTGTTTCAGTACCATTGTAAACGCACTCATATACTGCCAGAGTACCTGATACCTCACAGGCTGTAAGAAGCAGCGCATTACCTGTTTTGCTGTCTGTGGCATTAACAAAAAATAATCCTTCAGGTGAAACATCGCCCTTGATGGCTTCATCAAATTCACGGGAATTAATATAGTTTACAAACTCTGCATTTTCAGGTTCAGTAATGTCATATACCATGACTCCGCCTATTCTTTCCAGAGCGATAAATGCAAATATTTTATCATTCACCGTTCCTGTTACCACACTCTCAGGCTCCGGTCCCTTCTTTCCTGAACGGTTATCAAGGCTTGTCTTGTCATTAGAAGCATTAAAGTAATCCGGTATCTTTTCAGCGGTAATCTCTTCAAATTCACTGCCACTGTCAAACACAAGACTTAATCCTTCTTCAGTCGCTTCATATACAGAAAATGAGCGTCCACCAAACACATAAGCTTTACTCTCATCAAGGCCGTCCCACATAGTTGCATTAAACCATACAACCTTAGAATCAAGGGTTACATTTCCTGTTGGTGATGTATAATTTTCAGACTCATTATCATAGCCTGCCCAGTCAGCCCTGCTGTCACCCTCATTGGCTGTGAGCAGATATGTTTTACTACCAATTGTAATTACTGATATACCATCCGGCATCTTAATACCATATACATTTTCATAGTTTTTCAACTCAATTGCGCCATTCTTTTCAAGGTCAGTCTTTGTTTCACCATAATTCTGAAATCCCAGTGGGAATACATTTTTAAATTCACCAGCCAAGATATCCAGCACAGCAACTGCATTGGCCTCCTGAAGTGAAACATAAGCCGTATTTCCTGCAACTGCTATGTACTCCGGTTCAAAATCTGTTGATGGCTGTTTTTCCTTCTGGATAAGCACCCCTGCAGACGTAAGCTCATCCCTCTTATCGTCAAAGTTGTCAAAATATACGGTCTCTGAAGTCATACTGTTTGTATCAGCAATTCTTACTATTGTAACAGAGCCCTTTGGATCTGTACCTGTCACGCCATCTCTTGGTTCTCCTTCATCTGCCGTAAGAATTGTGCTATTGTCTGAAAATGTTACCATATCCGGCTGTACACCGACACTGACAGTTGAAAGAAGCTCAAGGGAACCGTCTGTTTTACATGAAAACAGTGCAACAATACCCTTATCGGCATAATTTTCTGCCTGAATTGCAACAGCGAGCTTACTTTGGTCAGGAGAAACCGAAACAGAAGTCATATCACCATACGAGAAGCCTTCCACCAATGACTTTACATCTATTTCAGTACCGGCAAGATTATTTACATTCTCACCATCCATATTTTCATTTAAGTCAACTGCAATCAGCTTTCCCTTTACGCCGCTTACTGCATAAGCATATCCATTTGTTGGGTTATAAGATACTATTTCAAGGCTTCCGCCATCTGCATTCATGGCTCCGGAGTTGAAACGCCCTGCAAGTTCTAATTTAAGAGAACCTGTAGAATCGAAATATCCGTTTACACGTGTATCTCCTGTTATTACAGGGGTATATTCCGGTTCTGCTCCCAAAGAATGGACACTTCCGTATTCACCCTTACTGTTTCTTGGTGCATTTGCGACTACATATGACTCATCAACAGTCACAGATGATTTTTCCCATCCAACAAGCCCGAAAGCGCCGTGGTTTATTCTTTTAAGTGATTTTTGTTTGCTAATCTTTGTTTCAGCGCTGCTTCCTGCTGTCACAGTATCAACAATTTCAGTATCCAGTAATAAACTGATTGTATAACTCTTGTTATTGATTACCCAATCACATGTTATATCAGCCTGTGGCAGATCATAGGAAAGAAATTCATCTGTTGTAAGCTCTTCCTTACCGACAATAAGGAAATATCCATTTGCAGGAATTTTACCACTTAACTGTAATGTATTAGTGCCATCAGTCAATTTGTATGACGACAGGTTTATCTCTGCACCTGTTGGATTATATAATTCTATAAAACTGTTTGAAATAGGTGTTTCACCTTTTCCGCCACCACCATAAACTTGTTCAATAATTGGATCTGTCAGGTCATTACCACTGCTTTCCACGGCAAACACCGTTGAAATAACAGAGAATATCAAGGTAAAAGCCAGCAGAGCACTTGTTATTCGCTTCATTTTAATTCCTCCATCAAAAAAATGTTGCACCACTTTCCGGGTGCAGTAACATGTCCAGAGTCACACCTGTCTTTGTAAACTCATAGACCACAATAAGATTAAAAATGTCATGTAAACTCTGCTACCATAAAACCGTAAAATCACAGTAAAAAACATGTGGACCACTTTTGTTGTAATGTCCATTGCCCTCAGTTATCCCTTGACATTTACACATCAGGTCTTAAAATAGAAAAATGGCTATCGTTAAACCGCCTGATAAATATGATAAAACGAGGATACATTATGGACATTCATTTTTCTAAGAAATCCGAAAGATTCGGAAGTAATATTTTTAATGTGCTGAATGATTACAAAGTAAAAAGAATAAATGACGGATTACCTGTTTATAACCTTTCCGTGGGAACACCTGATTTTGCTCCTGCAAAGCATATCATGGAAGCAATCTCGAAAGCCGCCCTTGACCCCGAGAATTACAAATACTCTCTTGGCGATTCAGAAGAACTTCTTGATTCTTGTGTTAACTGGTACAGGAAAAGATACAACGTCATTCTTAACCACAATCAGATAACTTCTGTATTTGGAACGCAGGAGGGAATGGCTCATATTGCGCTTGCTCTCTGTGACGAGGGCGATCTGGTTCTTGTTCCAAATCCCGGGTATCCTATATTTGAGATAGGACCATATCTTTGCGGAGCCGACATTGCTTATTATAATCTTCTTCCAGAGAATGATTTTCTTATTGATTTTGATTCCATAGATGAAGAGATTGCTGACAAAGCCAGATTTATAGTTGTTTCATACCCTATGAACCCGGTATGTGCAACTGCACCGGACAGCTTTTACATAAAGCTTATTGACTGGGCAAAAAGACATAACGTGGTAGTAATACACGACAATGCATATTCAGAAATAATATACGATGGTGAGGTTGGGGGCTCCTTTTTAAGCTATCCCGGTGCCTTAGATGTGGGCGTAGAATTTAATTCTTTGTCAAAGACTTATAATCTTACCGGCCTTAGATTATCATTTCTTCTTGGAAATGAGGAAATCGTTAATCGCTTTAAATCTGTGCGTTCACAATTTGATTATGGAACAAGCTATATCTATCAGAAAGCTGCCATTGCCGCTTTAAACGGTCCTCAGGGTGACGTACGTAAACAATGCAGACAGTATGAAAAGAGAAGAGATGTACTTGTTTTGGGACTTGAAAAACTTGGACTGATTCCTGTAAAAGTGAAAGGTTCCATGTTTGTATGGGCTAAGATTTCCAAAAATGCTGCCCGGTTTGTAGGATTAGAGAAGGGGCCTGATAACGAATATAATTCATTTGATTACGTGTGCAGACTCCTTAATAAGACCGGAATACTATGTACTCCCGGAAGCAGCTTCGGCAGTCTTGGTGAAGGGTATGTACGATTCGCACTGGTGCTTCCAGATTCTAAACTAAACAATATTTTTGCCGGAATAGGGTAAATAATAAGGGATGTTGCACTTTTCGTGTAACATCCCCTTTGCTTTTTTAACTCAAAACTGAAAATATATGAAACTTGTCTGATTATACGCAAGTCCATATATACCGAATACAATAATAAAAATTGCCGCGACAATCATAACCGCAGTTCTGACAGCAAAATTTCTTTCTGCAATAACACCTGACAGCTTCACTCCCTTTGTTTTGAAAATATCAGCAGTCAGAAGTACCAACAGGCACAGAATCATAAGAATAAAATTATAAATATCCAGTCCGCAGTCAAATAACCCGCCATTAAACAGTATACCTGCATTGTCCATTGTAAATATTGATTTAATAATGTTAAATGCATCCGCTACGGTTGAAGCTCTAAAGAATATCCATGAGAAATCAATAAGTACAAATGTGACCATTCCCTTAATTATCTTTACCGCCAAAGCATTCTCATTGATGTGAAGCTTTGTACGACACATTTCCTTAAATGGTGAAGTAACCTCTCCAATCACCTGATACAAGCCATTCAATCCGCCCCATATCACAAATGACATCTCTGCGCCATGCCACAGACCACTCACAAGAAAAACTATCATTTTGTTAATATATTTTCTTATTGTACCTTTTCTGCTTCCCCCAAGAGGTATATACAAATAATCCTTAAACCACGAGGTAAGAGATATATGCCACTTTCTCCAGAACTGTGACACGCTGGTGGAAAGATACGGTGCATTGAAATTCTCCATAAGCTCTATGCCAAATATATGTGCAGTTCCCTTTGCTATAACTGAATATCCATAAAAATCACAGTATATCTGAAATGCAAATAGCACCGTTGCAACCACAAGATACATTCCGCCGAATTTACCGTAGTTTCCGTAAACAGAGTCCACAAAAACAGCAATTCTGTCTGCAACTACCACTTTAAGAAAATATCCCCAGAGCATTACTATTACACCTTCCCTGGTTCTTTTAAAACTAAAATCAGATGGTACACTCAGCTGTTTTAAAAGATTCTTAGAGCGTTCAATCGGTCCTGCAACAAGCTGTGGAAAAAATGAAACAAACAGAGCATATCTTAAGAAGTTCTTCTCTGCATATATCTCACCCCTATAGACATCCATAGTGTAGCTTAATGCCTGAAATGTATAAAATGAAATACCCACCGGAAGAATAATGTCAAATGCCGGAATATTTAACTCTACTCCAACGAGATTTCCAATACTTTCAGCAATATCCACTGCAAAGCCTGCATATTTGAAATATGCCAGGATACCTAGATTGAGTATAAAGCTTAGAGCGACAACACATTTTTTTAATCTGCTCTTATCGATGTCTATACTGTCATTCTTCTTAATCTTCTCAAGAAGCAATCCACTCAGATATGTGATTAAAGTTGAAATAAAAATCAATATTGCATACTCTGCATTCCAGCACATGTAAAAATAATAGCTGGATACAAGCAACCATATATATCTGACTTTCTTTGGTATAATAAAATAAATTAAACATACAACCGGAAGAAAAATCAGAAACTGTATTGAATTAAATAACATAGTCTGTCTTCCTTAATATTAATCTGCAGGATATACTCCGAACTCAAAGCCCTTTGCTCTTGCCTGATCGATAAAGTCACCTAACATTGCTGTATTGGTGCTTGAATTGGCATGCAGAAGATAAATTGCTCCCGGGTGAAGATATTTGACAGCCCTTTCAAGAGCCTCTTCCTGAGATATCTGCACATCAGGATTATAGTCATTGTAGGCATAAGACCAGAAAACTGCCTTATATCCAAGATTATTAACTAATGCAAGTGACTGTGAGCTAAACACTCCCTGCGGATAACGGAAAAGTCTCATTTCATATCCAAACTTTTCCTTTACCATATTGTGAAGCGTCATTATTTCCGTCGTTTCTTTCTCAATACCTATACTAGGCATATTAGGATGATTACAGGTATGGTTTCCAAGCTGATGTCCCTCGTCAATCATTCTCTGAACCAGGTCCGGCTTTCCTTCTATGAAGTTCTGTGTAAGGAAAAATACTACCTTAACATTCTTAGCCTTAAGGGTATCAAGAATTGTGGCAGTATAGTCGTTGGCAAAACCTTCATCCATAGTAAGATAAATAATATTCTTAGACGTGTCCTGAATCCAGTCAACCTTGTAACCGCTCCACTTATTGGCGTACCACTTCCAGTCAGTAGGTACCATGTTAGAAGCACGGTTAGAATCAGCGTAACCAAAGCTTGATGCCGTATTATCGATAGATTCCAAATTAAAAGATGTGGTTTCCCTCTCAGATGTTGGCTGCAACGTACCTGTTACCTGTTCATTCTTTGATTCTGTTACAGGCTGCGTCTCACCGGATGTTGATGCCTCATCTGTCGACTGTGTTTCTCTATCATCAACTGTCAATCCTGCAGATTCATTCTGGTCCTTTTTGCCACCATCTGTCTTCTTATTACTCAAAGCCATAACTAAAAGAACAACGAGAAGTAAAACTAAAACTGCACCACTCCCAATCAGAATTTTAATCTGCCTTACCTTTCTTGCTCTGGCAGCCTTGCTTTTATTCCTTGAACCGGAGCCTGCATGACTGCTTTTTGATTTATTTGAATTTTCATTACCTGACATAGCTTATTCCTCCTTAACAATTCCCCCACATTATATAAGAAAAAGCAAAAACAGACAACACATTTTGCTGGAAAATAATGTTTATCCCCAGGCTATTTTATATATGTTTTCAAAATATTAATCAGCTTGTCAAATTCGATAGGCTTTTCAAGAAAATCAGTAAACCCATGTCCAATATACATGTCCCTTGCACCTGATATAACATTTGCAGTTAATGCTATTACAGGGACATCTCTGCCATTATCCATCTGTTTTAACTTAGAAAGAGTTTCTATCCCATCCATCTCCGGCATCAGATGATCAAGAAAAATCATGTCATACTTTTTGTCCTTTACTAAATTTAAACATGACTTTCCACTCTTGGCAAATTCTACCAAAACCCCTGTGGGCTTCAACAAAGAAAGAGCAACCCTCAGGTTCATGGCATTATCATCAACCAGGAGAATTGTGGCATTGTTATTTACATAACGATTGCTATCATTCAACTGCCTCTTCTTCATCTCCATAACAGCATGTGAAAAATCGCCTATGGCAGAACTATCAACAACCTTTTGTGAAAGAACAAAGGAGAACCGTGAGCCCTTACCATATTCACTTGAAACCTCAAGCCTGCTTCCCATCTGCTCTAACAGTTTTACCACAATGCTCATACCAAGTCCGGTTCCCTCAATTTTTCTGTTATGTTCAACATCTAAACGCTGGAAAGCCTCAAAAAGCTTACTCATTTCTTCCTGTTTCATTCCAATTCCGGTATCTTCCACAATAACACACATTTCCGCTCTTCCGGAATCATCCGAAACATGACTAACTGTCAGGGTAACTTTTCCCTCTTCAGTATACTTAATAGCATTTGTCAAAAGATTAATAATAATCTGTGTTATTCGAATTTCGTCTCCATATAATCTTGCCGGAAGCTCACTGCTGATATTAAAGATTAAATCCAGTTCTTTTTCCTTTGCTTTAAATGAAACAAGATTACGGATATCATTAAAGAGAGAAACAGTGCTGTATTCCACAGGAATAATTTCCATTTTACCAGATTCAATCTTGGAATAATCAAGAATATCGTTAACTATACTAAGCAGCACCTTGCTGGCATTTTTAATATCATAGGCACACGAAAGAATCTTTTCATCCTTTGCCTCTCTGATAATAATATCATTCATTCCGATTACCGCATTGATAGGTGTTCTTATCTCATGGGACATATTGGAGATAAACATGGTTTTTGCCTTGTCGGCCTCCTGCAGCATCTGATTCTTGGCCTCTACCTCTGTAATAATATTCTCCTGATTGAGAAGCCTTAACATGTCCTGATTAATATCCTGGACGGTATATACAAACATTGGATTCTGTCTTGAAAAGCCCTTCATTCTTGTAAATGTAAGGCGTGACCAGATATACTGTCCCTGCATATTCATCATTTTCAATTCCAACTTAAAGCTGTTTTTCTCTTCGAGATTGTTTATTACATATTCGGGAGAGGACATTCTAAGAAACACACTCTTGTCCTCATTCATAAACATGTTGGAAATCATCATTCGCCATTCTGAATACTTAATGTCCATGAAATCCTATCTGTTTGCACTAATTTCAGTAGTGTTGCAGTTGATGCACATATCTTTTTTCAAGTCAATAATCATAGAAAACAGATAATTCTCCTGAATGGCATCCATCTTCTGTAATTCATTCTTATTGCTTAATTCGTTATCCTCATATCTGTTGAGATATACAGCAGACATCACATCCGATATTCTAAGGATTGACAAAATGAATTCTTTAGTTTCTCCATTGTCAAAAATAGTAATGTTTCCGTGATACTTATTCCTTAAGAATATAGACTCATCATCAAATACAGAATAACTGCTTTCAACCTTTGCGTCATTCTCTTTGTTCTTCAAAAGCAGTGCCTCATATAAATCCTTGATGTTTCCGCTCTCTCCAAGTCTTTTATCCCAAAATGGATTAGCCTTAAGCTTTTGATATTCCCTTTTCGTATTATCAATAATATAAACTGCGTCCACATCATTCAAAATAGCATTAGATACTATGCTTAAAATATTTTCATCAGTCATATTGTTCACCCGCTTCAAAAATCATATATGTAAATGTATCATATTTTTCATATTTCTTCCATAGATTTGATACTTAATTTATAATTTTTTCTAAATTGTTAAATTTCATAATTTGTGATATTATGATGTCATGGTATAGAGGTACAAAACTTTTGTATGTTAACTTGTGTTGGAGAAGTATTATGAGAAAGAAACACGTTATTATTATTTTAATATCATTGCTACTTATATGTTCAATTTTGTCCGGCTGTATTGGTGATATGTCTGAGACAGACAGGGAATTTCGCAAGCGTTCCCTTAATGACAATCTGTCCAACACGGTGCTTACGGTAATGGCAGTTAATGACTGGATAAAAGATGCACAGAGAGATTTGGCAACTGATTTCGAAGCCGCAACAGGGATTGAAATCCGTTATGAAATCTATTCCTCTGACAATTATACAGGCATACTTATGGAGCGTTTGGAAAGTAATTCCTCTCCCGACATATTTTTAATGCAGTCCGGTATGTCCCTCGGAAATACATATCATATTGATGAATATGCGGTAAGTCTTCAAAATGAGCCATGGATGGATTATTACGATTCCTTCGTTTCCTCAATGACTACAGTTGATGGAATCAATTATGGAATGACCTATTATGACACAACCACCGACTATTACCTTGTTTACAATAAGAAAATATTTGAAAATGCGGGTGTTCTAACTGTTCCTACTACATTTGCTGAATTTGAAGCAGCCTGTGATTCCATACTTGCCGATGGTGTTACCCCTATCTATGAGCCAATGGCAGACGGATGGCACCAGACAATGCTTCTGGCAGAAAATGGTCAGGTATTCGAAAAGAAACAACCCGGACTATACAGCATGCTCAACAGCAACGATGCAACATTTGCCAACAATCCCAATATTAACAAAGCCCTTGCTCAGATTAAACGACTTGCAAGCAAAGGCTTCTTTGGTTCTACATTTGCAACAGATAAATTTGAAGATGCTACAGGTTATCTTGCTTCCGGTGAATATGCCATGTGTATGTTAAAGCCCGGAGCCATCTCAGCAATAGTGGAAAGTGATTTAAACATTGAATATGATTATGATGATTTTGGTCTTATGATAATGCCTATATGTGACAATCATTACCTCAACATACACCCTACCGGTCCAACTCATTTTATAAGCAGTTCATCTAAAAACATCCAGGCTGCCAAGCTTTTTTTAGAATATATGGCAACAAAGGACAGTATTCAGTATGTTATCGACAATTCATCAGATGTAGAGAATCTCCCATTTAGCGCAGGTCAGGATCCAAAATATGATAAAAAAACGGAGTCGTTTTTAAATTCCTTTTCTGAAATGAAATCAGGCACAGTCCTGCAGGACGAGGTTACATATTTCAATGAACAGTGGGGAGAAATATCTGCTGACATCTTGAAGATGTGTGAAGGTAAGCTTACCGTATCAGAGGTCCTGAATAATATAGATGCCAGACGAAGTCAGCTTGCAGAAAATGCAAACGACCCCTTCTGGCAATCAAAAGAAGAATAATTAAATTCAACTCAAATATTTAGCTTCAAAATCATGTGTGGACATTGGCTTGGCAAAATAGTATCCCTGATAAATGTCACATCCGACATTCTTTAAGAACTCAAACTGTTCATCAGTTTCAACGCCTTCTGCCACTGTCCGCATATCAAGCTTCTTTGACAAATCCACAATACTTTTAAGAATTGTACGGCTTCTGACTATGTTCTCGGTATCTCCAAGGAACTTCATATCAATCTTTAATACATCTACACATATATCCTTCAACATATTAAATGAAGAATAGGCACTTCCAAAGTCATCCATTTCAACCTCAAAGCCAGCTTCCTGCAATCTGTCAATCAATGCCACATGTTGCTGCAAATCATTGATAATTGCAGACTCAGTTATCTCAAGCTTAAGATTATGTGGATTAATATCATATTCCTTAACCAGTCCAACGTAATGCTCATAGATGTTTAAGGCATACAAATCCTTTGCAGATATATTTACAGACAGATATAAATCCTCGTGTCCGTTATCCTTCCATTCCTTTAACTTTTCACATGCCTGTCTCCAAATGCATATATCAAGCTCTGTTATTCTACCGTTATTCTCAAATGCAGGAATGAAACAAACCGGAGGAATTATTCCCAATTCCTTATGCTCCCATCTTGCAAGAGCCTCTGCTCCAATAACCCTGCCTTCATCATTCATCTGTGGGTGAAGGTAAATCTTAATATCGCCATTCTCTATGGCTGATGAAAGCTCAGCATTAAGCTTTTCTTCAAGAAGGGCATCATTCTGAACCTTCTCATCAAAGTATACGATTTGCTTACTGTAATCACCACGGGCAGCATCTGCCGAAATGGAAGCTCTGTTACACATTGCAGAAATGTTCAGTGATTTATCCTCAATTTCATATACACCAATCTTAACAACAAGCTTGTAGTTGGATGTATCAAACTGTTTTGTGACAGAATCAATTACTGTCGCACACATTTCTTCGTTAAAGAATGCTTTTGGCATCATAACATAGAAAATATCATCATGACTTCTTCCGTATCTGCATAACGAATTGTCACCAAAGTTCTTTTTAACAGCCTCTGCCATTCGTCTGCAGAACCTGTATGCATGCTCCTTACCAAACAAATCAGTGAACATCTTATACTTATCCACACATGAGCAGGTCATCACAAATTCTGTGTCAGGATTATCATCAATAAGTGTCCTGCATTCTTCCTGGAAATGAGCCTCATTATATATTCCGGTCAATTCGTCATAATTAGCTCGGAAAAGCATTTTGTCGTAATTACTGATTGCTTCTGTTATATCCTTTATCCAGTAAACAGTTCCAACTGACTTTCCATCTTCATCAAATGTCTTAAACTGGATATCATAATAATATTTACGTTCATTGCGGACAATCTCTTTGATTCTGCCGTTCCACATAATGTCAACAGTTGTGTCCTCAAGAATCTTTTCCCAGTAATTCTTCTCATCAGAAAGCTCTGCTTCATCCTGTACTCCCATCGCAATACAGTATCCGTCTGTAACAAACTGTAACCTGTGCTCTTCATTGTACAAAACAATTCCATCATTAAGCTCATCTGCAACAAACAATAATGCTTTCTGCAAAAGCTTCTTCTGTGAATAGAATACGGCCATATATATAGTTATTATCTCTCCTACGCCAATGGCTGAAACTGCCACAAACATTGGAATTTCTCTTACTTCTGCAAAAACATAAAATGCCACTTCTGCAACAATTACAATAAGCACACTGGTATATTTCAGACGGTATATTTTAGCGCTCTTCCTTGCTGCCGTGATTAAAACAACCAAAGCAGAAATAATGACTATAACTGACACTAACGTATAACAATAAAACATTGGAAATCTTCTTGTTATCCATACTGAATTGTTAAACCATCTTATATGTGTAATTGTAAATAAATCCTGTGAAAAAACTCCCCAGATAAATAATCCGCTTTCTGCAATCGTCATCCAGAATGCCGGCGTCTTGTAAAAAGAACGATTATTATAGCCTGTATATGCCATGCAAAATCTGAAAATTGAATAATTAAACCACGCAAACGCCATGTAAAATAATGCAAATGCCAAAAAAGCATGTTGTCTGTTTCTGACAAAAAGGACCATTATTTCAGTAATCATCATCCATATCAGTCCAAATGTCGTGAAACGCAATCTTCTTATGCTCTCCGTTTCACTTTTTTTCTTTGTATAAACAAACAAAAGCAGATTACATAATATCAGTATTACTATAAATCCAGCAAAAAAATCCTGCATATCCGAACTTACCCCTTTAAAAAACTATACGAGTCACTAAACTAAATAGATTATACCAAATTATACCAAATAACTCAATATAGTGATAAAAAGAGTTTATCCGCATATACTTCCATTATTTAACAGAAATGAATCATTCCTCTACTGTCCACGAAATAGAGATTTTTGTTCCTACATTCGGAGTACTTTCAAGGTTTAACTCAGCACCTGTAAGTGTACATATATGCTTTACAATTGCAAGTCCCAGACCTGTTCCTCCAAGTTCCTTTGACCTGCTTTTATCAACGCGGTAAAATCGCTCGAATATTCTTTCCTGATGTTCCTTAGGAATGCCGATTCCGGTATCCTCCACTACCATAGATATCCGGCCGTCTTTATTGATAATTCTTACAATCACCTTTCCATTTGCCCTATTATATCTAATAGCATTCTCAATAAGATTGTATGTAAGCTCCTGGGCTAATTCCTTGCCGATTCTAACCTTTGCGTCTTTTTCTCCCTCAAATGTTACTGAAACATTATTCTTTGCCGCCCCCATTGAAAGCATTTCCACAGTTTCTTCTGCTATCTCAGAAAGGTTAACTACATCAAGGATTTCATTGGCATTACCGGCATCAAGCTGCGACAGCTTTATTATGTCATTAATTAAGGACAGCAGTCGTGATGCGCTTTTTCTAATCTCGGTAGAAAAATGCCTGATATCCTTATCATCCACCATCCCTGCCTCCATAAGCTCTGCATATCCAAGTATTGATGCCAGCGGAGTCTTTAATTCATGGCTCACATTAGCAGTAAATTCCTGCCTGACATTTGCAGCCGACAGGATTTCCTCATGCTGTGAACGGATTTTCCGTGCAAATGGAACAAGCTCAGGATAGCTGTTTTCTTCCCTGATATGATCTATATCTCCTGCCATCTCATCTATAGGCTTGATAATAGCAGTCGTAAGATAATGTGATACTATGAGGCACACGACTGCAACTAATATAGCCACACCTATAATTATAGGAAGTGTAGACAAAAATGCTGAAATAAAGCTGTGGGATTCTTTGCCCACTCTCAGAACACTACCGTTATCCAGCTTTTTTGCATAATAAAATACATTGGTTGACATCGAGTCAGACTTTCTCTGTCCCTTGCCCTCGCCTGTCTCAATCGCTGCAATTACCTCAGGTCTGTCAAGATGATTTTCCATTGTCTGCTCATCCAGTGTAGAATCAAATGATACAGTGCCGTCAGGGTCTATTACCGTAATTCTTAGATTATTGGTCTTCTTTTCAAATGTCTGTGCATCTATTAAAAGATTAGTGGCATCCTGCAAATCAGAGAATACTTGCCGCTTTAACTGGGCATAAAACACGGATGTCATGGCAATAGTTGTAATAATTATGGAAAACAATGCAATCCATATAAATCTGCTGTTAATTTTTTTTCTCATTCTAATTTGTACCCCACGTTTCTGATGGTTACTATCAGACTTCCGGCATCACCCAGCTTCTTTCTAAGTGTCTTAACATGCATATCAACAGTTCTTGTTTCACCGACAAATTCTGATTCCCACACAGTGCTCATTATCATATCTCTCGTCAGTACAATTCCAACATTGGAAATCAGCAGGCTTAAGAGTTCATACTCCTTATATGTTAATTCAATATTTTTATCGCCCACCATACATACTCTTCTGTCCCTGTCTAATAAAATATCTTTATACTTTAGGACAACGTCATCACTTATTGGCTTCAAACGCCTGAGTATTGCTTTTACCCTTGACATCAGCTCCATAATGCCAAATGGTTTGGTTATATAGTCATCCGCACCTGAATCAAGCCCCTTTACCGTATCAATCTCGGATGTCTTTGCAGTAACCATAATTATCGGCAATTTCTTAGTTGCAGGATTTAATCTTAATCTTTTTAGAACAGAAAGACCGTCCTCCCCCGGCAGCATAATATCGAGCAGTAATAAATCCGGAAGCACCTCTGAAAGTGCCGAATCCAACGTTGATGCATCATCAAATGTGCGCACATCATATCCACTGCCCTTCAGTGCGTAGCTCTCAATTTCCTGTATATTCTTGTCATCCTCTACAATATAAATAAGTGCCATATGCCACCAACCTTCTTTCGCACATAATATTTTACAAACGCCTATACTGATTATAAGATTATTTTAATCATTTTTAAACAACAATTATCACTTCAGATATTATCCAAAGAATATTTTTCATTATATTCTTCCAGCAGATTCTTATAAAATTCATTCCCCTCCTTCATATTTCTTGCATACTGATGAAGAGCATATTTGTCCGTCACATTGGCAATCTCCTCCTCTGCCACATTAGAACAGTGCTTTGCAATTCGCTCCAGCGAATTAATTATATCTGCAAGTGACATTCCAAGCTCCACAGAGCATTTTCCTTCGGCAAGTCTTTTATTGTGACTTTTTCTTATCTGTTTCTTTAATCCGCTTATTACATCTGCTAACGGATCAATTCTAAGCGCCATATCACTGTCTTCATGTACAAAGCTTTGAACTGTACATTCAACAATTTCCTGGGTTGCATCAAATATTACCTTAACCTCATCATTTGCACTCTTTGAAAATGTTTCTCCCGCCTTGTTTAACTTCTTTTGTGCATAGGCGATGCCCTTGGCATAATCTGATATTCTTTCCAGATCTACAATACATTTGCCATACATGCTTATTGCCTTGCTGTCACGTTCTGTCAGGGGCTTCGTTGACACCTTCTGAAGATATGTGGATAATTCATCCTCCTTTATATCCATATCCTGCTCAATATCCATTACCTTAGAAACTGCTGTTTCGTCATATTTTTCATGTAAAAATGTACACAGGCTTACGGCTTTTTCAACTAACTGGGCCATATCGCAAACGGCGTATTTACACTGAGCCACAGCGAATGCAGGCCTTGCAAGAAATCTTTCATCCAGAATCTTTCCCTGCACTTCATTATTTTCATTCTCAGTTTCAGGGATTGTAAGATAAGCAAGCTTTTCAATAATCTTTGCAGCCGGCAGTAACACGATGGTTGCAGCAATGTTAAATGCACTGTGAATCACGGCAATTATGGCTCCGCTTGCTGTTTCTGACAGAAAATTAAAATGTATAAATACATTTAATCCGTAAAAAATTGTCATAAACAGGATTGTTCCTATCAGGTTAAAATACAAATGCACAAGTGATGCCCTTCTTGCATTCTTGCTTGCTCCCACGCCTGAAATCAATGCTGTAATACATGTACCGATGTTTTGTCCCATAATAACAGGAATAGCTGCACCAATGGAAACACTTCCCGTAGCGCAAAGTGCCTGCAGTATACCAACTGATGCTGATGAGCTTTGAATTACAGCCGTTAAAACAGCACCAACCACCAT
>JBJEME010000124.1:0-31769 GCA_051879515.1 Lachnospira sp.
TCATTCATTTTTCATCGTCCGCTTACCGCGGCGACTTGTATATAATATCATTGCTTTCAACTTATGTCAACAATATTTTTTTAAAAATTACATTATTTTCACCTTTTCTTCAATACATAACACACATCTAAAAATACAGGTCATTTTATGATTGATTTTCCCTTTGTTTTTTAATGTAATCAAGAAGTTTGTCAGCAACATCTTCCTTAGATAATATTGGAAGTTCTTCAATGCTGTCTTTACTTATAAATGTAACCACATTGGTGTCTGTGCCAAATCCTGCCCCCTCCACCTTCACATTATTAGCAACAATCATATCCAGATTCTTTTTAGTGAGTTTAGCAGTTGAATTCTCAATAAGATTCTCTGTCTCCATGGAAAAACCACATAGAAACATATCATCTTTCTTGTTTTTTCCAAGAGTTCCAATTATATCTTCTGTTCTTTCAAGCTCTAGTGATAAATCTGAATCCTTCTTTTTAATTTTTTCATCTGCAGCCTTTGCAGGACGATAATCAGCAACAGCAGCCGCCTTAATTATTATATCAGCATCATCCGCCTCTGATATCACAGCATCAAACATATCTTTTGCCGAAACTACATTTATCATTTTTACAAATGGCACCGGTTCCAATGCCACAGGTCCTGAAACCAATGTAACATCAGCTCCTCTAAGCATCGCCATCTTTGCAATGGCATATCCCATCTTCCCGCTGGAATTATTAGATAAGAATCTGACTGGGTCTATCTTTTCCCTTGTAGGACCGGCAGTAACAACAACCTTTATTCCTTTAAGATCCTTCTCCTTTGCAATTGTCCTTGTAATATACTGAAACAGTACTTCTTCCGAAGGCATTTTGCCAACTCCGGTATCGCCACATGCCAGATACCCGTTATCAGGTTTAATTACCTCAACGCCATAATCAGAGAGCTTCTTTATATTATCCTGAACAATTCTGTTAAGATACATATTAGTATTCATGGCAGGTGCGACTATCACTGGACATCTACACGCAAGAAAAGTTGTTGACAGCATATCATCAGCTATACCATTGGCCATTTTCCCGATAATATTGGCAGTGGCAGGTGCTATCATCACGCAATCTGCCTTTTTTGCCAGTGATACATGCTCAACCTTAAAATCAAAATTTCTGTCAAATGTTTCTACAATACATTTATTTCCTGTCAGGGTTTCAAATACAGTGGGATGAATAAAATTCGTTGCATTTTTAGTCATAATAACATCCACATTGCAGTGCTGTTTGACCAGCATGCTTGCTAGATTCGCTATTTTATAAGCAGCAATACTGCCTGACACACCAAGGACAACATTTTTACCTTTAAGCATATTACTCCTTTCCAATACAGTAACTAACACATTTTATTCAATATTTTTATCATAGATAATTTTTAACCCCTTTATAAGCAGTTCATTATCCTGAATGATTTTCTTCTTGCAAAATGGAATTATAACGCTTGCGAGTCCGCCGGTCGCAATTACCGTAGCATCCGGCTTACCTGACTTTCCAAATCCGGCTTCATCACACAATCGTTCAACCATTCCATCAATACATGCAGCATTTCCATGTATTATGCCGCTCTTCATGCAATCCACGGTATTCTTGCCAATGGCATGCTTAGGAGCATCCAGTCCAATCCTTGGAAGCTGTGCCGTTCTTGAAACAAGAGAATCCAGAGATACTCTCACTCCCGGGAGAATTACTCCTCCTATGTAGTTTGCATTTTCATCAACAACACTGATTGTTGTTGCAGTACCAATATCTATAATCACTGCAGGTGCACCATACTCATTAACCGCTGCTACGGCATCAACTATCAAATCACTTCCCACCTGCTTTGGCTGATCCATAAGAATGTTGAGTCCTGTTTTTATTCCGGGTCCCACAATCATAGGTGTGACACCTGTTGTTTTTTCTACTGCAGATTTAATTATATTTACCAGCTGAGGAACAACCGAAGAAATAATTGAACCTTTAATATCTTTAGGATCAATATTATATAGTTCGAATACAGTTTTAAATCCTATTGCATACTCAAGCTCTGTCTTGGAAAGATCAGTTGATAAACGCTCCTCAAATATAACCTTATTACCCTCTATACAACCGATAACAATATTTGTGTTTCCCATATCAATTGCAAGAATCATTCCTGCTTTGTTCTTTCTTGTCTGCATTGAATGCCTCCTCATTCTATTTGTCAGTTAAAATTCCTTCCATTATTTCACTGTCTTCATAATACTCAGACAATATCACAGAATAAATACTATTAATTGCGCTATAAATTTCGTGTTTTGCATTATATTCATCAACAGTATCCCTGTCTATTATAACTCGGATGTAGTTCTTGGTATATCCAACATAACATTTTTTTTCGCCAACAACAATCTCTTCTTCTATAAGAACATCAGCTGTCTTATTAATATGTGAAATCCTGTATTCCCGGGATTTTTCCCTTTCCATTTCAAGCAGACGCGAGCTTCTTTCTGACTTAACACTATCTTTAACCTGATCAGGCATTTTATCAGCAACTGTGCCCTTTCTTCTGGAATATTTGAAAACATGCATCTCGTAGAATGATACTCTGTCAAGAAACGCTACAGTTTCCTTAAAGTTATCCTCTGTTTCTCCCGGAAATCCAACTATAACATCTGTGGTTATGGCAGGATTGTCAAATGCATTTCTTAAACGGCTACATCCTTCATAATACTCTTGTGTTGTATACTTTCTATTCATTGCTTTAAGCGTATCATCACATCCGCTTTGAAGAGAAAGGTGAAAATGTGGACACAGCTTATTTAGTCTGGAAATTCTGTTTACAAAATCTTCCGTAAGCACCCTTGGTTCGAGCGACCCCAGTCTGATTCTTTCAATTCCATCAATTTCATGAACCCTCTCAAGCACTTCAATTAAGCTTCCACATCCATTATCCATTCCATAAGAGGTAATATGAATTCCGGTAAGTACTATTTCCTTATAGCCATTTGCTGCAAGTCTTTTAACTTCATTTTCAATATCATCAATAGAACGGCTTCTTATTCTTCCGCGAAGATAAGGAATAATACAGTATGAACAGAACTGGTTACAGCCATCCTGTATCTTTATATATGCCCTTGTGTGCTCACTTACCTTATCAATTGTTAATTCCTCATATTCCTGCTGTTTATCATTTATATCAATCATAAACTCAGAATTTGAATTATCTCTATAATACTCATCAAGAGCAGTTACTATGTTTTTTTTCATGTTATTTCCAAGAACAATGTCAACACATTCATCCTTCTTAACATTTTCCGAATCAGCCTGAACATAGCATCCAGCAGCCACAACAACAGCATTTGGATTCATTTTTTTTGCTTTATGGAGCATCTGTCTTGACTTACGGTCAGCAATATTAGTAACAGAACAGGTATTAATAATATAAACATCAGCTGTCTGATTATCATCAAACGGAACTATTTCGTAGCCTGCATTTTTTAACATAAGCTCCATTGACTCTGATTCGTATGAATTAACCTTGCATCCTAAATTGTGTATTGCAACTTTCTTCACTTCATATCCCCTTTTCTTATTGACATGAGTTTGACAAATATATATTATAAATACAGATAAATTTTTTAAAAAATTTGGGAGGTAGTCCAATGAAAACTGTTCAGATTTCATTAAACTCAATTGATAAGGTAAAGTCTTTCGTAAATGATATTACAAAGTTTGACGTTGACTTTGATCTTGTATCAGGAAGATATGTTATTGACGCCAAGTCAATAATGGGTATTTTCAGTCTTGACCTTTCTAAGCCAATCGACTTAAATATTCATGCTGAGAATGAAGTTGATACAATTCTTGCTGTTTTAGCACCTTACATTGTAGAAGTTTAATACTTTACATACATTTAATATTGGCGGCTATGTTAACCATAGCCGCATTTTTCTTTTATAATCTGTATTTATTAAAACAACTTACGCCTCAACAATAATCTTTTCCGTAGTTTCAATTGCTTTCTTAAAAAGCTCATCAATGCAGTCTGAAAGATTATTCTCATGACCTTTAATAACATTCAAATTAGGCTTTGTAACAGGATGTTTTGCGACAAATATTGTGCAACAGTCCTCGAATGGCTGAATTGATGTCTCATATGTACCTATCTTTTCTGAAATATCAATGATTTCCTGCTTATCAAATCCGATAACCGGTCTGAATACAGGCATTGTGCATACCTCATTGGTACAGTAAAGACTCTTCATTGTCTGGCTGGCAACCTGACCGATACTCTCTCCCGTAACAAGACCTGTACAATCTGACTGCTCTGCCAGAGTTTCAGCAATCTTCATCATATATCTTCTCATAATAATCGTAAGCTCATCATGAGGACATTTCTCATAAATTGCAAGCTGAATATCTGTAAAATTAACTACATTAAGGACAATTGGGCCAGCATATTTTGAAACTATCCTTGCAAGGTCCACAACCTTCTGCTTTGCACGCTCGCTTGTGTATGGAGGAGCATGAAAATATGTTGCCTCAAGCTGAACACCCCTTTTTGCAACCATATATCCTGCTACAGGACTGTCAATTCCGCCCGAAAGTAAAAGCATCGCCTTTCCCGCTGTTCCTACAGGCATACCTCCGGGACCCGGGATTTCAATTGAATAAATATTTATTACATTTCTGATTTCCACATTAAGAAGCACCTGTGGCTTATGAACATCAACCTTCATGGAAGGAAAAGCGTCAAGTATTCTTCCACCAAGCTCCATATTGATTTCCATGGAATCCATTGGGTAATTTTTTCTTGCCCTTCTTGCATTTACTTTAAATGAAAGATTCTTATCAGGATATGCCATATCTATATATTTAACTACATGCTCTGCTAAGTCATCAAAACCGTTATCCTCAATCTGGACAACAGGGCATATTCCGATAATACCAAAAACATGGCTCAATGCATCGACCACCTCATCATAATCAAAATCAGAGGCAGCGTTAACATAAATTCGTCCATCCTGTCTGTCCACGCTGAATTGTCCTTCAACCTTTTTCAAACTATACTGAATCTGTCTTACCAGTGCTTCCTCAAATATATATCTGTTTTTCCCTTTTACACCTATCTCACCGTATTTTATCAAAAATGCTTTATACATATATTCTCTCCAATCTAATAACGTGTATATTTACGAAGCGTTGGAAGAAGTTCTTTTAACGCCTCTATCGTATAATCCAGTTCTTCCTTTGTTGTTTCATAACAGAAGCTGAATCTTATGGTACAGTCAAGTAAATCCTTGGATAGTCCAATTGCTACAAGAGTATTGCTAAGTCCCGGTTTATTAGACGAGCATGCGGAGCCTGACGATACATAAATACTCTTATCCTCCAGAGCATGCAAAAGCACCTCTGCCCTTATTCCTTTAAAGCTTGCGCTGACAATCTGTGGTGCTGATTCTCTTCCTGTCTTACCATTTATCTGTACGTCCGGTAGATTCTTTAGCTGTTCAATAAAATATTCCTTCAGTTCGTACATTTTGTCTATTCTGGACTCAAAATTCTCATCATAAATAAGCTCCACTGCTTTAGCAAGTCCTGCAATCGCCGGAACATTTTCTGTCCCGGAACGCATTCCCTTTTGCTGTCCTCCACCATATATAATAGGCTTAATTCTTGTCTTATCTTTAATATATAAGAATCCGCTTCCCTTTGGACCATGAATTTTATGACCGCTTACAGAAAGCAAATCAATTTCTGCCCTCTTTGGATTTATTTTAAATTTACCGTAAGCCTGAATAGCATCAACATGGAATATTATATCTCTGTTATAAGCCTTAACTATATGTCCGATTTCTTCAATCGGTTCAATAGCACCAATTTCATTGTTTGTGAACATTACCGACACAAGGATTGTATCCTCATCAAGCGCCTTCTTTAAACTTTCAATATCAACAATACCATCTCCGTCCACAGGCAGATAAGTCACCTTAAATCCCTGCTCTTCCAGAAAATTAAAAGGCTCCTTTACGGACGAATGCTCAACAGAGGAAACAATAAGATGATTTCCTTTTCTTTTATTAGCCATTGCTGTGCCTATTATTGCAAGATTATTGGACTCTGTTCCGCCAGAGGTAAACAAAATCTCTTTATCCAGACATTTTAAGCTTTTAGCAATAACAGTCCTGGCATCTTTAACATACTTTTCTGCCTCAACGCCCTTCATATGCTTTGATGACGGATTACCGTAATCCTCACACAATAATTTTAATACAGTCTTTGCAACCTCTTCATTACATTTAGTTGTCGCCGAATTATCCAGATATGCTTCCATTAGAAACTAATCTCCTTTTTAGTAAACATGTTAGTTTTCCAAATTATACATAAGAACCGATAAAAGCATCATTCCGGCTGTCTCAGTTCTCAATATTCTCTTTCCAAGTGTGATTATCTCGCATCCTGCTTTGAGCGCCAAATCCAGTTCTTCCCTGTCAAATCCACCCTCTGGCCCTATAAATATTCCAACCGATTCTCCGGGCTTAATTGAACTAATTATTTCTTTAGTTTTTTCCATTCCATCAGCACACTCATAAGGCAGTAATATTTTATCAAGCTTACCCGCTTTTTCCAAAGCCGTCTTAAAAGAGCTCACATTCTCAACTTCGGGAATTATACTTCTCTTGCTTTGCTTCGCTGCACTCAACGCTATCTGATTCCAGCGTTCACATTTCGACTTGGCCTTTTTATCATCAAGCTTTACCACACACCGTTTCATTGAAACAGGAATTATACCTGCGGCCCCAAGTTCAACCGCCTTCTGGATAATAAGCTCCATCTTGTCAGCCTTTGGAAGACCCTGAAACAGATATATCTTGGATGAAAGTTCATGACCTCTCTCATCAGTATTGACTATTTCTGCACGAATATACTCATCAGATATTTCCTTAATCTTACAGGTATAATCCACATTATCTCCGCTGCTTATAAGCAGTTCGTCTCCCGCTTTAAATCTTAGAACATTCTTTATGTGATTGACATCACTGCCTGTAATATCAATGAAATCTTCATGAATATTATCATGCTCCGCAAAAAAATGATACATAATTACTTCCTTACTACCTTCTTCTGGCCGTCACATTCACCCACTCGCCGTCATGGTTAACTTCAACAATTTCAAGCTCAGGATTTTTCTTAAAGCACTCAACAACCTCAGTTTCTTTAGAATCAATTATTCCTGATGTGATAAAATATGCCCCGTGCTTCATATGTTCATGGACAAATGTCGAGATTGGCTCTAAAACATCGGCAAGAATATTAGCACATACTATGTCGTAGCATTCATATCCGCATTCATCTTTTATTGCCTTATCATCAATAATATTGCCCTGAATCACTTCAAGCTCTTCCGGTTTAATATCATTTTGCTCTGCATTTTCATTGGAAGCAACAATGGCATTTGGGTCAAGATCCGTACCAAATGCATGCTTTGCGCCATATTTTAAGGCTACAATTGAAAGAATACCACTTCCGCAGCCCAGATCAAGGATTTCGTCGCCTTCCTTCACATACTTCTGAAGCTGTCTGATTACCATTCTTGTTGTTTCATGTGAGCCTGTTCCAAATGCTGTGCCGGGGTCTATATTAAGGACAGCATGTCCCTTCATCTCGTCAGTTACAGGCTCCCATGTAGGCTTAATGTATAAATCACCTATCGTAAATGTATGCCAGTACTGCTTCCAGTTGTTAATCCAGTCCTTATCCTCTGTCTCTGATTCTGTGATAGTTCCCTCTCCCACATTTACAAACAGCCTTAATTCCCCAAGCCCTTCTTTAACCTTAGGAAGGATTGACTTATCATCCTCATCCGAATCAATATAAAAGTTTACATTTGCAAGACCTTCATCAGGTGGAAGCTCAGGAATAAAATCAACAAACATGTTCTTTGCTTCCTCTTTTGTGAGCTGAACATTATCCTCAATCTCTATTCCTTCAATTCCTAAATCTCCAAGCATGCTGCTAATAAAATCAACTGCTTCTGTAGTAGTTTTAATTGAATATTTATTCCATTTCATTCCCAAATTCTCCTATATTGCTACTTCCCTGTAATGCTTATGCAGCTAATCCTGTATTTTCAAAAATGCCTCATATCCCTTTAATGTCTCATATACATCAGCCTTACTTATCACCTCATATGGTGCATGCATATTCTGTACCGCAACTCCACTGTCAATAACATTCATATCAAGATTGGCTAAGATGTATGCGATCGTACCGCCGCCGCCTGCATCTACCTTTCCAAGCTCTGCTGTCTGAAAACTTACATCCGCATCGTCACATACTTTCCTTAACTTTGCCATAAATTCTGCTGATGCGTCATTTGAGCCGCTCTTACCCCTTGAACCTGTATATTTGTTAAATACCATACCTTTTCCGAAATATGCAGCATTCTTTTTTTCAAAAACTCCTGCATAATTAGGGTCGTACGCTGCACTTACATCTGAGCTTAACATATATGAATTAGCCAATGCCCTTCTCAACTTGATATCACTGTACTCATTACATCTGTCCATAACCTCTGCAACCATATTCTCAAAAAAGCGTGACTGCATACCGGTTGCACCGACACTTCCAATTTCTTCCTTATCCACAAGAATACATACGCCTGTTCTCTTAACAGATGGTACATTTATAAGTGCAATAAGAGAAGGATAAGCACATACTCTGTCATCATGTCCATAGCCGATAATCATACTGCGGTCAATACCATAGTCTCTTGCCGGACCTGCAGGAACTGCTTCAAGCTCTGCTGACAGAAAATCCTCCTCTTCAATGCCATATTTTTCTTTGAGAATAGCAAGAATATTGGCCTTTACTGCATCTTTTTCTGACTTCGCATCTGAATCGTCATCAACAGTTTTCATTAGAGGTATACTTCCCACAAGAATGTTAAGATCCTCTCCCTCAACTATCTTATTTCCCTTCTTTTCCATCTGTTCTGATGCAAGGTGAATGAGAAGATCTGATATTCCCACTACAGCATCATTCATATCTTCACCGATAACCACATCCACAACATCACCATTTTTAAGAGCCACAACACCATGAAGTGCAAGTGGAGTTGCCACCCACTGATATTTCTTAACTCCGCCATAATAATGAGTGTCCAGTAAAGCCAGACCTGTATCTTCATATAAAGGATTCTGCTTAAGGTCAAGGCGTGGTGAATCAATATGTGCGCCAAGAATGTTCATGCCATTTTCAATTGGTTCAGAACCAATGTTAAACAATACAACTGCTTTTTTCATGTTTACAGCATAAACCTTATCCCCTGACTTGAGAGTTTCGTTATTAGCAATAACCTCTTTTAAATCTCTGTATCCTGCACTTCTTGCAATCTTAATCGCTCTTTCAACACATTCTCTTTCTGTCTTACACTCAGAAATAAACTTCCTGTATTCATCCGCAAATGCGAACACCTCTTCTTTTTTTCTCTCGTCATATTTATTCCATGCAACCTGTCTGTCCATAATAATCCTCCCAATTTAATAATTATTATTTAAATATTAAGTGTCAGCTGGTCATCCTCGCCATTATCCATAGCTTCTGTACGCTTTTCATTGGCAAGCTCAAGCTCTGCTTCTTCTTTATACTGTTCTACCATATCCTCACTTATCACAGGGAGTTCCTCGATTGACTGTACACCAAATGATCTTAGAAAATCCTCTGTTGTTCCAAATAAAATCGGTCTTCCCGGTGCATCTAATCTTCCCACTTCCCTGACAAGATTTAATTCTAATAATTTACTCACTGAATGGTCACTGTTTACACCCCTGATCTTTTCTATTTCCAGTTTGGTTATTGGCTGTTTGTATGCGATAATTGACAATGTTTCAAGCGCCGCATCAGTAAGGGAATATTTGCGAGGCTGACTGCACACTTTAATGAGACTATCATAATACTCCTGCTTTGTACTTAACTGAAATGCACCTTCAAGCTCAATAATACGTATTCCTCTGTTTTCCTGCTCATACTTGTCCATCATATTGTGAACAATTTTAATTGTGGTTTCTTTATCCTGTTCAATGGCCAACGCAAGCTTTTCAGCATCAACTGATTCTCCAACCGAAAATAGCACCGCCTCAATTACTGCTTCCATGTTCTCTATACTCATATTAAATATTTACCTCATATATCAATAATATTAGTCCTCTGTTATATCACCTATAAGTTCCGGATTACCCACAACAGTAATGTATATATCAGCGCAGGTGTCGTCCTGTCTTACCGTAACGAATCCAGTCTTAATAAGTTCCAACACAACAAGAAATGTAACTATAAGAGCCTCCTTTGAAGAACTCTTCATAAGTAAATCCCTAAAATCAAATTCTCTGTGTTCCAGCATAAACCCTTTAATTTCCTGCAGTCTGTCGGATAAGCTTACCTCTTCTTTTTCAATCTTTCCAAACTTACTTCTTACAGGATCTATCTTATCTTCTTTTCGCCTCATAACCTCAGCAAAAACAGCATTCAATCTTGTAAGACTAAGTCCATCAAGAACCTCTCCCAAATCAACCGGAGGTGTATAGCTTAACACTTCTTCCGGAATGGAAGGTTTTCTGTAATATGCTTTCTGTGCATCAAGCTGTCTGTCCTTCAACTCCGAAGCCATAGCTTTAAATAACTTGTATTCCAACAACCGCTCAACAAGCTCCTGCCTTGGATCTTCTTCGTTGCCATCATCATCAACTTCTTTGGGAAGCAGCATTCTTGATTTAATATCAAGAAGGGTTGCGGCCATCACCAGAAACTCACTGACGACGTTCAAATCCTCATCTTTTAGCTGATTGACATATTCCATATACTGTTCAGTAATCATTGCTATAGGAATGTCATAAATATTAACTTTATTCTTATCTATCAAATGCAGAAGTAAATCAAGTGGACCTTCAAATACCTGCAGTTTTACACTAATTCCCATTCTTCACACCTATCATCTATTTAAGCAAACTATAACTAATACATTTTACATAAAAATCATCCTCTTTGCAATAAAATTTCTTATTTGATAAAGTGATATAAATAGCATATAATAAATAAATCACAAATAAAATAATAATAAATGTTGGACGGTTAGATTCGTGATAAATAAAACTTACACTATAATTACAACAATATCTAAAAAAATATCAAAGGACAGAATTACAGATTATGCGTCACAATCCTGCTACTATTTAATTTTAAGTTTTTTTCCGCTTATGCTTCTACTAATGAGTCTTGTCAAATTTCTTCCGGTAACAGAGCAGGATTTGCTTGACTTTATCCTTGGGATAATTCCAGGTCAGTTAGATAATATGGTAACAGGTATTATGGAAGATTTATATTCCAATTCAAGCATAGCAGTGACTTCTGTGAGTGCCATCGGTCTTTTGTGGGCCTCAGGAAAAGGCTTCATGGTTATAATGCGCTGTTTAGACAATATTTACGAATGTCCAAACAAAAAGAACTGGTTGATAAAGCGTATTTTTGCCACATTATATTCTATGATTTTTGCTGTTTCCGTTATAATCAACCTGTTATTTATGGTTTTTGGTTCAAATATTACTAACGTTATTAAAAAAATACTTCCAGGGTCAACTACTCTTGTAAATATCATTATTTCCATAATTAACAATAAAATTTTTCTTTTTCCAGCTTTATTTACACTATATTTTGCCATTATTTACACTCTGGTGCCTTCAAGAAAAACTAACTTCTTTCGAGAGATACCGGGAGCTTTAATATCTTCAATCGGATGGTATATTTTTTCTTCTTTATTATCTCTGTACATCAGTCACTCACCTAAGTTTTCATACATGTACGGAAGCCTTACAACATTTATCTTTTCTTTAATCTGGATATATGCCTGCATGATTACAATATTTGTCGGTGCTGAAATCAATTATATAATAAATGATCTGGATTTTCCTGATGAGCCGTTAGATGCCAGAAATGATATTAGAAACAGGCTCAAAAAAAGTAATTTAAAATAAAAAAAAGACCAAGGGGTTGCCGCATTAAGAATTTCTTAATGCGACAGCCCCCTTAATTTATCTTTTATTAATTATTTATTCACTTAACTTTGTTATCACGGTTCCGGGATAAAATTCATATAAAATATCTCTGTATGACATGGATTTTACCATATTCTTTACAGCATTCTGACTCATTCCTACACCGTGACCATAACCACCGCCTCTAAATATGATATAATCCGTATTATCCGTTTTTTCCGTTTCAATGATAAAATAGGCACTAGGAAGCGTGTTCCAGTTGCTGACTCCATTTTTGTGGTTAATAGCTTCTTCCTGATTGCCAAGAATCTGCCGGATTAAGTATTCACCGCTGATTCTTATCGTTTCCTCTGTTCCTTTTATTTCCAGCAAGCTTGCCGCTCCACCTGATGTACGCTCACAGACCGTGAGGTTGACTAACTTTCCGATTGATGATATTTTCTCTTTTACAAAGGTTCCATCACTCTTTTTAACTGTAATTTTACTGCCATAGGAAGGATACAGTTTATTAAGCTTATTATTTATATTATCACTAAGACTATCCAACGTAACCTTCATATTCCAGCGGTAATAAGAAAATTCATAATCATAGTCATTTTCATTTTCCTGCTTTATCCTTGCCGCAAAATTCTCCTCATTAGACAAATCACAATCAACACATGATTCAGGATTCAATGCCACCGTTTCCAAATAAGGTTTATCCTCAGGCTTACCACCCCATAATCCACCATCAGATGTATATCCCCATGATGTGGAATAATAATAGGTGGCTATAACATTTCCATCATAGGTAATAACTTCTCCCTTTGTGTCAAGAATTGCCTGATTAGCATACGGACTTTCCGCCTGATTGTTATAAACCTGATATGATACACTGTCATCCAGATGAGCACCAAATTTTTGATACTCTGTGTTCATAAGCTTGGTATATGCATAAGTCCTTGCACATACCGCCTGACATTTCAGTGCTTCCACACCAAAAGAAACCGGCATCTCGCTTGGAACAACCTTTTTAAGATAATCCTCAACAGAAAGCTCATTGACAATTGCAATTCCCTCATCATACAGGGCTAATTCAATTGTTCCTTCATACTCCGGAGTTCCTAAACTCCTTTCAACAGAATTAAGTATTATTGTAGCTCCGGGTGCCGGTGTAATGGTGATACGGCCTTCCTTTAATCTCTCATCCTGCATATCAACCGTAAATATTTCTCCGGCGGAAAGAATATCCTGCCCGTCAGCATAACAGATTTTATAATCAGACCTTGAGGAAAGTTCCACTTCACTGTGCAGCTTACCTTTGTAATTACTCTCCATTATCAAAACTCTTATATCAGATATTTTCAATTCATTTCTGATAATTGCACCGCATATCTTACCTTCAGCTACAATAAAATTCTGCAAATCATAACCAACTATAATATCATAATAATTCTTATACCTTGCATCGTTTAACAAATCATAAATAGCAAAATCTGCATCCAGAGGCACTTTGCCGTATCCATGTATCTCAACATAATCCTGGGTTACTGATAATACCTTTCCGTCAATAGAATCCGCTTTAACAGAAATGTTAGTTATATTACCCTTTTTCACCCTTAAATCAACAAGATTGTTAACAACATCTTCCGGAACATTCTCAATTTCAAATTGTCGTATGCCACCATACAGGTTAATGGTAAGAATATTATTATCATTCCGTGTGATGAACACATTTTTATATACTGCTTCATTACCAACAAGATCAACAATAGATAGTATCTCGTCTCCACGCACATAACATTTTACTGTCATGTCAACATATTGATTAAGATTCAACCCTCTAAATCCCATTGGTCCACTGCTTGTGTATGCCTGCCACTCATCTGTATTATCCAGATTGGCTGGTGTTCCTGCAATCCCAAGATCCTTTTCCTCGACCAAATCCCCACAAGGCATATAAGGAAGCAATTCCGAATATGCGTCAAGGAAATCATTATAGGCAACTTCTCTTTTGCTGTCTTTCCAATTATTATTAAACCCTGTTATGTACTCTTCCATTTCCGTTTCATTTAAAAATGATGAGCATATATTATACAAATCCTTATATTTCAGACTGTCTGTAGGATTATCCACCTCAAAAATCCCCTGAACCTGAACATATTCAATGTATGGCTTATACCATTGATTATCATAATTAAAATCTTCAGGATTCTCTGCGCACGCAAAAGAAATCATTTTTGAAACCTGTGCGTTGGAAATATATTCTTTTTTGAACAATCTATCTGATAATAAAAATATAGTTACAACCAGTGTTATAAATAAAATAAACAGTATCAGCAATTTATAATTTTTTTTAACAAATATATTAAGTTTCAGGCTAGATTTCATAAAAAGTCCCACTAAAAAATAATTTGTACCACTTAATAATTATATGTATTAATCCATAAAAAAAGAACCATTGCACAGCACACGAATAATCATATACTCTGCAATGGTAATAAAAGACTCCCGAAGCGCCGTTTCTCACTCTTTCGACTCCTAGCACAGCCAGGTGGGTAACCGCATCCATACCGCTGCCTTCCACTACAAACGGAGGCCTGACATTAGAATGGAGATGTAGGAATCCCGTCGAAAAAATGTAGGATCAAAATATGTGAGGGCCACGAACGCCCCAGGAATCAGCCGTTATTATTATGATGTTATTATACATCTAACTTAACGGTTATACAATATTATATTCAAGAATTTTTAAATTATTTCATTTTTTAAATAGGTGATTGCAAAATTTGTAATTAACCCCGGACGTTGTGAATTTTAATTTATTGCCGCCGGACGCGCTTGCGCTTCGTTGCAAATCGCAGCGGTGCGTAAGCGGCTAAAGAACAGCCGCCAAGCACCGGCGTTTGCAAATAGTCCGGCTTGCAATATAGTAAATGCACAACTGTTCTGTGTAAAAACGGATTTTGCAAAAGCATATTTTAAAAAATTTTGGTGTTTGCGTAACGTATGAAATAAAGAAGGTATAAATAAAAATATTTCATACGCAGGTACTTTGGAGCCCTCGGTACTTAGGCTCTTATATTTAGAGCCTTATGTACCGCTAGGAGCGACAAGTAGCGCAAGCGTGCCTGAGTATGAATATTTTTAATTTATACCGTATTATTTACAATGTTTCGAGAACACCAAAATTTTAACATTGAGGTGTGAAAAACCGGGCATGTGTAACATGCCCGGAATATGGTTGTAAATCATTCAAATTCTGATTATAACTGTGGACCAGCTGCAACTAATGCCTTGCCGGCATCGTTTCCTGTGTACTTAACAAAGTTCTTCTGGAATCTCTCTGCAAGATCCTTAGCCTTTGTCTCCCACTCAGTAGGATCAGCGTATGTGTCTCTTGGATCAAGAATAGCTGGATCTACACCTGGAAGCTCTGTTGGAACTTCAAAGTTAAACATAGGAATTGTCTTAGTTGGAGCGTTCTTGATATCACCATTAAGGATAGCATCGATGATACCTCTTGTATCCTTAATTGTGATTCTCTTACCTGTACCATTCCATCCTGTGTTAACAAGGTATGCCTTTGCGCCATTCTTCTGCATCTTCTTTACAAGCTCCTCGCCGTACTTTGTAGGATGAAGCTCAAGGAATGCCTGTCCAAAGCATGCTGAGAATGTAGGTGTTGGCTCTGTGATACCTCTCTCTGTACCAGCAAGCTTAGCAGTAAATCCTGAAAGGAAGTAGTACTGTGTCTGCTCTGGAGTAAGAATAGATACTGGAGGAAGTACACCAAATGCATCTGCTGAAAGGAAGATAACGTTATCAGCTGCAGGACCTGCAGATACTTTATTAACTGTTGAAGCAATCTTCTCAATATGGCTGATTGGATAAGAAACACGAGTATTCTCTGTTACACTCTTATCATCAAAATCAATCTTGCCATCAGCATCTACTGTAACGTTCTCAAGAAGAGCATTTCTTCTGATTGCATTGTAAATATCTGGCTCAGATTCCTTATCAAGACCGATAACCTTAGCATAGCATCCACCCTCAAAGTTGAATACGCCGTTATCATCCCAGCCGTGCTCATCATCACCGATAAGAAGTCTCTTAGGATCTGTAGAAAGTGTTGTCTTACCTGTTCCTGAAAGGCCAAAGAATACTGCTGTGTGCTCACCATTCATATCGCAGTTAGCTGAACAGTGCATTGAAGCAATACCTTTAAGTGGAAGGTAGTAGTTCATCATAGAGAACATACCCTTCTTCATCTCTCCGCCGTACCATGTGTTAATAATAACCTGCTCACGGCTTGTAATATTAAATGCTACACAAGTCTCTGAATTAAGACCTAACTCAGCGTAATTCTCAACCTTAGCCTTAGATGCGTTATATACAACAAAATCAGGCTCAAAATTCTTAAGTTCATCCTCTGTTGGAACGATGAACATATTCTTTACAAAATGTGCCTGCCAAGCTACTTCAACGATGAAACGAACTGCCATTCTTGTATCAGCATTAGCTCCGCAGAATGCATCTACTACGAAAAGTCTCTTGTTAGAAAGCTCCTTCTTTGCAATATCCTTTACTGTTGCCCATACTTCCTCTGACATAGGATGGTTATCATTCTTATATTCATCTGATGTCCACCATACTGTATCCTTAGAATTCTCATCCATTACAATGTACTTATCTTTAGGAGAACGTCCTGTAAATACACCTGTCATAACGTTAACAGTATCAAGCTCTGTATTCTGACCCTTCTCATAGCCTTCGTTAGAAGCCTTGGTCTCTTCCTCGAATAATAATTCGTATGAAGGGTTATAAACAATTTCAGTTGTACCAATAATACCATACTTGCTTAAATCAATGTTTGCCATCTTACATAATCCTCTTTTCCTAAAATTATATTTGTAAAAATACAAATTTCGAAATCAATTTTATAACAAAATCAAAGTAAAAGCAATAAATTTCGATAATTTTTTCACATTATTTACCTACTTTTCTTTTGTGTTTTTTCATATTCTATTTCTTCAATTGTTTCAGCTGATAATTGAATTGCCTCAAGAATTACGTCATCTGCAACCCCCATTCTTTCTGCAACCTCTGACACAGTCGGCTTTCTTCCAAGCTCTTCCTTAAGTCTCACTGCCCAGTCATTAACCAGGTTAACTTTATTAAGGACTTTTCCTGAAACAAGATTTATCTCCCTCTGTTCATCAATGAGCATATCAAGACTTGAACCAATCAGAGAACGCACTTCTTCGTCCATCTCTTTCATTACATTAAGCAAATCCTCTGTTGTTCCTTCTTTTATCTTATCCTTCCATGAAAGATTATTGATCCATTGTTTCTGACCAATATAAGACATCATGGCAAGATTCGCGTCCTGAACAAGATCACAGGCAAGAACTCCTTTTCCTCTGTATGGCTCAATCCATAAAACTATTTTTTCCAGATAGCTCTCACTTAACAGGTCAAGGGAATCCTTATCATTATCTTCAACAATATTCATAAGAAGAAATGCTCTGGAAGTATCCGACATAGGCTGAATTGATGATAAATCCTTTAGATACATTTCAAGATATTTCTGGTCTTCTTCATAATTTAATGAAGCCTGAATGGAATCAGCCACCTTCTTATCATCCTCATCAATATCATCTTCCTCTGATTCCTCATTTTTATTCTCCAAAGCATTTTCCATAAGCTTAAGGAATTCATTTTCTGCAGCTTCTTCTCCTGCAACTTTAATATTATTAGCCATAAGATATCCTGTAATCATTCCTGTCTTGGCATCATCAAGAATTATATTTTTAAAATAGCTGTTGATGTCCTCTTTTGTTACTATTCCTCCATTTACAGCAGCATATTCCTTTAATCCGTTTAAGGCCTCCAAAAATGAAGCCTGTTCCTCTTTACCAGCCATGTGACCTCCCCATTAATTGGATAATAATTAGATAAATATGAGATACATTATAGCCAATTATATCCGGAATAAGCAAGTCCCCTATTTAGAATTTGACAAAGAAGTTCAATTTGCTTATATTTAAAATAGTTGTGCATATGAAAATGTGCCATAAAAAAAAGAAATGAGGTAATTGTCAATATGAGAATCGCATTAATTAACGAGAACAGCCAGGCTGCAAAGAACGAGTTAATCTATTCTGCATTAAAAAAGGTAGCTGAGAGCAAAGGTCATACAGTAGATAACTACGGTATGTACAGTGCTGATGACGAAGCACAGCTTACATATGTTCAGAATGGTATTCTTGCAGCTATTCTTTTAAACAGTGGTGCTGCTGATTTTGTTGTAACAGGTTGTGGTACAGGTGAGGGTGCTATGTTAGCTCTTAACTCATTCCCTAATGTAATATGCGGACACGTTGTTGATCCTTCTGATGCGTACATGTTTATGCAGATTAATGACGGAAATGCTATCGCACTTCCTTTTGCAAAGGGCTTTGGATGGGGTGCTGAGCTTAACCTTACATACATCTTTGAGAAGTTATTTGAAGGTGAACCAGGCGGCGGATATCCTAAGGAAAGAGTTGTTCCTGAGCAGAGAAACAAGAAGATTCTTGATGGTGTCAGAGCAGTTTCTGTTAAGCAGGACTTAATTGAAATTCTTTCAAATCTTGATCAGGAGCTTGTAAAGGGTGCCGTTAAGGGTGCTAAATTCCAGGAGCTTTTCTTTGCTAACTGCAAGGATACAAAGATTGCTGAATACGTTAAGACACTTCTTTAATTGCTTTACATAACAAAAGAGGTGCCGCACTAAATTCTTAGTGCGACACCTCTTTTAATACTTTTTTCAATTCACCCAACAGACCTTTATACTGCTCCATTACTTCATTATGATGGGATATAACATAATTCTCATCTCCGGCCTTCACCGCTGTTTCCAACGCTTTTGCAATCTCCGATATGGACACAGCACCTATTGTCATTGAAGTACTTTTCAATGCGTGTACCATAATTCTGTAATTATCCCAGTCTCTTGATTCAAAATACTGTTCAATTATGGCTGATTTATCGGCCTGAAGATATTCTCTTAACATCTCCTCATAGAATTCTTTATCTCCACAGTATCCAAGCCCTGTTTTGACATCCAGTTCCTGAATCTTTTCCAGATATTTCATATTATCACTGTTTTCATCTTTCTGTGTGTTATCTGCATATTCACCGGTCTGAACAATATCACCTGTTTCATAACCAATTATGCTTGTTTCACCTTCATCGGACTGTATACTATCCTGCTGTATTATTTTATCGCCCAGATACTCTACAAGCATTTTCTGTAAATCCTCTTCCTTGAAAGGCTTTGTGAGATAATCAGAAAATCCTGCCCGCATGTACTCTTCCCTGACACCTCTTGTAGCATTAGCAGTAAGCATAATGACAGGTGTATTCTTGTTTAAATCAGATTCAAGCAGCTTCATCTGATGCAATGTCTCGATTCCATCCATTTCAGGCATCATATGATCCAGAAAAATCAAATCATATTGGGTTCTTTGAACACATTCTATACATTTCATGCCACTTTCTGCCGTATCAATCTGAATATGTGTTTTTTTCAAAAGTCCCTCTACTACTTTCAGGTTTATCTCAACATCATCCACAACTAAAATATGTGCATCCGGTGCAACAAATGATAATCTACGAGTTTCTGACGTGTTGAGAAACTGCTGATAACGTTTTTCAAAATCTCCCAATGGTTCAGAATTGATTACAGTCTGCGGTACTCTGGCCGTAAAACAAGAGCCCTCTCCATAAGTACTTTCTGCATAAATTTCTCCGCCCATCATCTGTACAAGATTTCTTGTAAGATTTAATCCTAAGCCGGTTCCCTCTATATTTCGATTTCGTTTCTCATCAACTCTTGTAAAGGAATCGAACAATTTTCCCAAATCTTCTTTCCTGATGCCAATTCCGGTATCCTTTACCTCAATAATCAGCATAATTTGATTATCCTGTATACTTTCGCAGCTTATAGAAAGCGTAACAGAACCTTTCTTCGTATACTTTACAGCATTAGAAAGAAAATTATTTATAATCTGCCTTATTCGCACTTCATCGCCAAACAGACACGATGGGAGTTTCGGATCAATCATCATATGAATGGAAAGAGATTTGCTCTCCGCTCTTACTTTGGCTATATTGTAACAGTCATTTATTATTGAAAACAGTTCATACTCCACAGGCAGGATTTCCAACTTTCCCGCCTCAATCTTTGATATATCCAATACATCATTAATGATAGAGAGCAGCGACTGTCCTGCGCTTTGTATATTCCTTGCATATTCTTTCAGATTGTCATCCCTGCATTCCTCTAAAAGGATTGAATCCATACCCAGTATTCCATTAAGAGGCGTACGAATCTCATGAGACATATTGGCAAGGAACTGACTTTTTGCTACATTTGCAGCAACAGCATCATTTTTGGCCTGCTCAACAAATGCCACATGCTCCTGCATCATCTGCCGCATATAAATAATTAAAGTACAAATTGCAAACACGCACACGCCATATCTGCTTGCCTTGCCCAAATCTCCAATCTTTATTGTATAAGTTCTCAAAAGATCGATAAATGCGCTAATTACCATACAGACAATTCCAAGGAAACGTATACCTGTATTCAGGCTTTTATCTTTAAATACATTTTTTCCTAATCTCACTGCAACCACAATGATTATAAGTACAATAATTCCATGCGAAATAAATGCCATCTCCATAAAATCTACATATCCACTAATTTGAAGAACAATCTGAAGCAATACATTTACTTCTGAAACAAACATTACCGATAATATTATTTTCCCAATCTCCGGAATTGACTCATAGCAATATGCTTCCAGAAAAAGCGGTGCCGTCATAAGAATAATGAATATTAAATTGGAGTATAATGTCTGATTTCCGTAAAATACCTGAGGTACCTTTGTTTCTATAAGATAGTAAATACTCATAAGTAACAGATATATACCCAGGTACTGAACTCCACCTACATTCCTTAAAGACATTTTCTGAATAATTGCCAATATAAGGAATACCACAGCAACAATCAGAATAATCATAGTAAGTAAGATATCAAATGCTTTGCGCTTTATATAATTAAAAATTGCCACATCCCTTTTTGCAACCGATATGTCCGTAATATAAGTAGCATAATCAGAATAAGGAGAACACATTTCAATCTGTATTTCCCCTGTTTCACAATCCTTTGGAATATCAGCATATACCATTACGCTGCCGGGAGTTCGGCCAAACAGCCTTTCATCATTCAATCCAAATGAATATATTTCTTCTCCGTCAACCGTAATTCTTAATGTTTTATCAGCAGACAAAAAAGTCAGAGTCTGTCCCCAATATTCCTTTGGAATAGTATTTTTGATTACTATTTTCTCGTTATCACAGCTGGTGCCATAATACGGCAATTCAGGTAAATCTGTCTGTGCACCGTCTTCTCTGATAAGCACCCATCCCGTATTAAAAGAGAGCATCCTGCCTTTAGCCAAAGTCATGTCATCAACAGTAGCTGTTCCAACCACAATCGCAATTACTGCCAGCTGTAAGAAAAAGATAAACCATATGTATTTGATATACTTCTTCATAGTATCTCAACACCTCTCTTCTTTTACATTGATGTATGCTTCCAACAGTTTATCTATGCTGACATTAATTCCTTCCCAAATAGCAGTCATATGCGTATTTTCAATTCTTATCCACATATTAAGATTATAAAAATCTACAAACAATTTACGGTTTCCAGCTGATGACTTTTCAGTTATTACCACTCTTATCTTAACTCTTCTCTGTTCAAGAAGAGGAATAATCAGGTAATACATTCTATCATCCGGAAATGTCACATATCCCAGTTCACGTTCTTTTTCATCCTTTAGATAAATCTTATGAAGCTTTACTCTTGAAAGATATAGACTGGTTCCCGGTTTAAGCGCAAATTTACTTAACACAGATGAATTTAATTCAAGCATGGCAGGAACAGAAAATAACTGTCTTCCTTCTGTATCACATTCAACAGCTTTAATCAGTCTTCCAAGTGCAGACTGCTCCAGATACTGCTGTGACAAAAGATAAGAAAGTTCTGCCAGGTACTGTCTTCTGATGGATAAATCAATTATTTCAGAACGTTTCTTATCCATTCTGGAAATGATTTTTTCGCTGCATTTGTGAATACTCAGCATAAATAATCCAAAATCTTCCTTGACCGGATCCCATGTATACTTCCCTCTGGCAACAGTTTTACTGCCAATAATATTACCTGAGCCATCCTCCACAAAGCAAAAAATATCACGGGACTCATAGGCATAATAATTCTGTGGAGTATCCCACTCACCCATGTTATCAGAGTAATTCTGTCCGTCGTAATAGGAAACAGCATCCCCCTTAAAATCACCATGTTTTATAAGATAAGTATAAGCTTCATTTATCTGTTGTGCAGTATAAATAAAATCTTCTACACGTTTATCCCTAATTGTGTCAGGATGAACCTTAATAATAAGCTGATGATATTTTTTTCTAACCGTACTTTTATCTTCATTGGGCATTATCCCAAGGATTCTGCATGCTTCTTTGTATGTCACTCCACGCTCTCCTTTACAATAAAGCATTAATTACTCGTCTATCTGAATATAATCAAACTATAAAATATTATTTTTTATGTACTGTATCATACCTGGTCCTAATGAATCCGTTGGTCTTGCAATAAAACCATGTTTTTCATAAAATTCTTCTCTTCCCTTAGCACACATCAGACAAAGCATCATTTCTGTTCCCGGAACTGTGATGCTTTTAACATAACTAATCAGTTTATCAATCAACTGGCTTCCAATGTGTTTTAACTGATATTCCGGAATTATAATCAAATCCTGTATATAACTGATTACAGCTCTGTCACCAACAATTCTTCCCATTCCAATCGGTCTGTCATCATCAAAAACAGTTATAATCTTAACACTGTTATTCAATGCCTCAGCAGCCTGATTATAGCTAAGTTGTTTCCAGCCTACCTGATTTCTAAGCGAAAGATATATATCAACATCCCTTAAATCTTCAACATAATGTATCATTTTTATTTCCATTCTTTCATAAGAAAATCACATCACCATAATAAAAAATCCTTTAACAGTATACCTTTTTTATGGTAAAATGTCCATAAAAAAACTTGCATAAGAAAGGACAAAATATGATTACAGTAGCATTAGACGGTTCAGGTGATTATACATCTGTTCAGGAAGCCGTTCGCAGCATTAAAAATAATTCAGATAATAAGACAATTTTTATTAAAAACGGAATTTACAAAGAACGAGTTGAGATAACAGTTGACAACATCACACTCATCGGTGAATCAGTTGACGGTGTTAAGATAACAGAAGGGTATTACGCTCTAATGCCAATGGATGACGGTAACAAGCGTGGCACTTTCCGCTCATACACTTTTTTTGTTAATGCTGATAACTTTTCAGCCAGAAATATAACCTTTGAGAATTCATCAGGATTTGGAACAAAAGTCGGACAGGCAGTAGCCGTATATGCAGAAGGTGATCACGTAAGCTTTAAGAATTGTAAAATGTATGGTCATCAGGACACTTTGTTTACAGGTCCTCTGCCTCTTAAAGAGCGAGAGCCGGGTGGTTTCAGAGGTCCAACTGAATTTGCAGAGAGAAGACTTTGCAGACAATTATATGAAGACTGTTTCATATGTGGGGAGATAGACTTTATATTTGGAAGTGCAACCTGCTATTTCAAGAACTGCACGTTATACGCCTTATGCCGAAATACAGAGATAAACAGTTATCTCACTGCACCATCAACTTATGAGTGGCAGAAATACGGATATGTATTTGACAATTGTACTCTCACAGGCAACTGCCCTCCAAAAAGTGTCTCTCTGGGACGTCCATGGAGAAAATACGCTAAATGTGTATATCTCAACTGCACATATTCTGATCAGATTATTGACGGAGGATTTTCTGACTGGAGCAGTCCTGATGAACACAATACTGTATTTTTTGCTGAATATAACGGCAAAGGCGATGGCTACAAACCAGACTTAAGAGAACCATTTGTCAAGGAACTCTCTGATTCTGAAGCCACCGCCTACACAGAGGAAGAAGTACTTAATCTTCCGTGGTAAATATGTATATAATTTACTTTTGATATCATTTATCTGTATTATGTAACTAATCCAACGTCATAGTTGCAATCTCAGTTCCATTCTGAAGTACCGTAAGGACTGCACCCGATAATTGGTCTGCTGCATCAGCATTCACCTGGAAAATAACAACTGCGGTGCAGCTCTCCCCTGCGGCAATAGTCTGATTATTCATACGAAGCAAATCATTATTAAGAAGTGTACCATGACATGTAACCTTTGTATTTCCTATTGCCAGCTTCATAAGAACACCTCTTGAGGATGTGTTGGCTACAATTGGCACACTGGTGTTATTCTGAACCGTAAACTCCAACGCCACGACTTTCTTTCCGGAAACCGCAGGCACCGACAGGACATAATCTCCCGTTGGATAGGAATCTCCCACAACTGCTTTGGAATATCTGATAACCGCACCACTCATATCAAGAGCCTCCGGCAGTACCTTACTAAGCTTTATAGAATCCTCACTTACCGTAGGAAGCTGTTCCGTACCTGACTCTGTTGGATTTTGAGACTCTATCTCCTGAATTGTTGGAGATTCTATATTACTCTCAGATCCATTCTGTGCCATATTAAGTTTCCGGTATTTCCATTCATTATCATACGAGTATTTCAGCATGGTTCCGGCTATATATTCAGCTACAAGATCACTCTGTTCATTAGTCAGATTCACATCATCCCCACAGCCGGTAAACACTGTTAACATAGAAAATAACAGCACAACTACAGCCATCCTTTTTAAAAAGGTATTAATCTTCAATTATAGTACCTCTCAATCAGTAAAAATAATCTTTAATATAGTAAATACTATCACAGTTTGCAATCAAGGTCAAACCAGAACTCAACTCCATTATCTGTGTTTCTCACACCATATTCCTTACCATGGGAATCCATTATAGCCTTTACAATAGACAACCCTATTCCGTTTCCTCCATATTCCCTGGTTCTTGCCTTATCTACTTTATAGAACTTATCCCAGATATGTTCTATATCCTCCTCAGGTATATTGTTTCCGGTGTTAAACACTGTTACTCTTACATTATCTGAATCGATTCTGTCTATTGTAACTTCAATTCTATTCTCATTGCAACAGTGATTAATAGCATTAGACAGATAATTGGTAAGTACCTCTTCTATTTTGTATTCATCTGCCCATACATATATCGGTTCACCATTATTGTTGTTTAATGTAATTTTGATATTCTTTTGATTAGCAAGCAGAATGTTGGAATTGACAACTCCCTGACATAATTCATTAATATTAAATCTTTCCATGGACATATCAGCTTTTCCAAATTCAAGTTCATTTATGGTGAGAATCTTTTTGACCATGCTGTTCATTTTCGCAGCTTCGTCCATTATAACTTCACAATAAAATGCCATACTTTCCGGATCATTTGAAACACCCTCTTTAAGTCCTTCTGCATATCCCTGTATAAGCGCAATAGGTGTTTTAAGTTCATGGGAAACACTTGATAAGAATTCATTTCTCATCTGCTCAACTTTTTCTTTATTATCAATATCCCTTTTTAGTTCAAGATTGGCCATTTTAAGCTGCGAAATATTATCTTCCAGTTGAGTTGACATATAATTCATGCTGTTTCCCAAAACCCCAATCTCGCTCTTATCATTGCCTTCATATTTCACATCAAAATCCATTACAGCCATTCTCTGCGCAATATTAGATAATTTTTCAATTGGTTTGGTAAAATATGTTGAAAATATCAAAGAAACAATAACGCCAACGATAAGTACCATTATCCCCACATAAGTGATAAGCTTGTTTGATATCTCTACATTTTCCTTTATACCCTGAATTGGAGTTCTAAGCATTACAGAATCTCCATTTTCCAAAGTGCCATAAAGTTCAAGATAATCATCGTTGAGCCTGCTGTCAAATACCCTCTGTAATGTATAATCATCTGTAGAAACTATAATATCTCTTTTTTCCTCCGCTCCATTTCCAATCATATTGATCGATACCTTAGACGGATTCTTATCATCTTTTTGAAAATCTTTATTAAAATCTTTATCTGATCTTGTTTCTTTCTCTTCCATGGATGGTTTTTCAGGTGCATTTTCCGAGTCCATAAAATCCAGAATATCACTGTTAAAAATACTGATTCTTAAGCGTTCCAGCAGGCGCTGGTCTTCATTGGTACTAACATAAACGGTGGACCAGTCACTGCTTACAATAAGCGCAGAAATAGCATTATTATTAGTAAGCTGTTCCATACTATCAGAAAGTCCGCTGTCCGACAGTTCTCCGTCGGTATATTGTTTTGTCAGATCATTTATCGTAAAATACGCCTCTGTCAAAGCTTTTTCTTTCTTATTAACATAAAACTTCTCAGAAAATGTCTTATTAATTATAAGCAGTAAAGTTACAAGAAAAACAATGATAGCCACAAGCAAGAGAGAAATCTTTACCTTTATTGAATGTCTTCCCATACGTCTCCTTCTAGTCACACGCAACCATCAGTTGGAATGTTAATTCACATCAAACTTATACCCCATACCCCAGATTGTTTTAATCAAATCGCCCTTTTCTCCCATCTTTTTTCTAAGCTTTTTAACATGTGTATCAATCGTACGGGCGTCACCAAAATAATCATAATTCCACACATTGTTAAGAATCTTCTCCCTGGAAAGTGCAAGTCCTTTATTCTCAACAAAATAGGTAAGAAGTTCAAATTCTTTATAACTTAACTCAACTTCCTCCCCATCTATCTTTACAATGTGGGCTGCTTTATCTATGAGAATACCCCCAACCTCAATAGTATCACCGCTTTCAACACTGTAAACTCTTCTGACAAGTGCATCTACTCTTGCAGTAAGAATCTTTGGACTAAACGGTTTGGATATATATTCATCTGCCCCACATTCAAATCCCTGTAGTTCATCACGTTCCTCGCTTTTTGCTGTCAACATTATTATCGGAACTTTTGATGTCTTCCTGATTTCTTTACAGGTTTCCCAGCCATCCATCTTAGGCATCATCACATCAAGAATAACAAGCGAGATATCCTTATTATCGTAAAATACATCCAATGCCTCCTCACCGTTAGAGGCCTCGTATACTTCATACCCATCTCTTATAAGGAAATCGCTTACCAGCTTTCTCATTCTGCTTTCATCATCAACCATTAATACTTTAATTTTATCCATAGCAATCCTTTCTCTCACAAGAATAGTAAATCTCCATGAGCAAATATTAAAGAAAAATTATGTTCAAATTGTGTTTTATCTGTAAAAATAATATGTTCACAATTTTATTATTTTCCTGTTTCTTTCTCTGTCTGCTTTCTCAGTCTCTTTCTCTTTCTGCTTTCTCAGTTTCTTTCTCTGTTTCCTTCTCAGCTTCCCTTGAACGGCTCTCAAATTCTTTTTCTCTTGCCTTAAGGGATTCTTCCTCCGATTCCAGCTGTTGTTGCCAAGATGAATATTTATCCTGAATATTCACCTCATAATTCACTATATTTGCATTAGAACTGGTTCTGAGAATTATAAACATACCTATTACTGCAAAAGCAAGAAAAAAGTTAAGAATCATTGACTTCACAAAATTTCTTTTATATTTTGCAACCATTATGGATAACTCACGGAGCTCACTTTTATAAGCTTTTTTCTCAATTTTTCTGTTAATCTCTGCCTGGGTTTCATTCTTTATCGGAATAGGTCTGATTTTTTCATTTGGAATTGCATCTGAAACATACAAAAACTGCTGTAAATCTTTGAGATAGCCAATTCCTATACTGGTATTAAACAACTGCCTGTCTATTATCTTGTTATATAAAACAAATACCTGTCTGGGATCATTGCCATCTGTTTTAGAAGATAAATATTTTATTGCATTCATCTCATCTTTGGCAATCTGAGCTTCTTCCTTAGTTGCAAATGTATATCCACCGACAACATATTCTTTATCTCTGACTTTATCTTTATTACTAGTCTGTTCCGTCATACTAATCTCCATTCCTCTTAATGACAACTATTCACGCTGACTTATTACAATATAATCCTATATACTCTAATTGATTATATCACTAAAAGTCATATCTCGTCTATTTTTTGAAAATGAAATTTTCGCTTTTTACTGGTTACACTATATTTTGAACTTACTGTTCTTTACTTGCCCCGCGGGGCTTTTTTCACTATTTTCCTCGTTTTCGCCACATTCTTATCTTGCTCCGCCACGTTTCTACTGAAAACGCCTATCCGAACCCATTACTGAGTTCGGATAGGCGTCTGCGTAGGCGATAAGTCCTTACCACAAGTTTTCGAGCAGACGCATTTAGTGCGAACTCAGTTCGCAGGCGTCTGCGTAGGCGATAAGGCATCCTCCCAGCTCCGCTGGGTCCCTCCTTACCACAAGTTATGGAGTAGACGGGAGTCGAACCCGTGTCCAAAAGCTCTTCCGCTGTTCTTCTACTATTATAGTTGATTCTTTATGGAAAGACTCGCTCTTTCCCTTTCCCTCCAATGCACGAAAATCAACATTCTTACACCTTCAGTAGCTTCATAATACGCCCATGCCGGCAAAGCTTAAGGCATGTCGTTTCTCACAAGGTCGAAGCCGTTACCCCGGTGTGTGAGTGCACCGGGAACGACTGCTGCAACTAGGCAGCTGCTAATTCTGTATTAGCGTTTATATTTAAGTTTGGATTTTGACGCGTTCCTGCGAATAGCTTCACCAGTTTCTAAACCCCTGTCGAAACCTTTACTACCCCTTAATATATATTACACCGCATGTTTGGTGCACTTGCGATTGTAACACCTATAATAATTATCGTCAACAAAAAAGGAAAAATTCTTTATAAAGTAAGATTTCTGTTCTTAAATTCCTTCTGCATCTCTCTTTGCTGGTCTTTCTTTGCTATGCTGTCTCTCTTGTCATAGTTTTTCTTTCCTCTTGCCAGCCCTATTTCAATCTTTACCTTTCCTTCTTTAAGATACACCTGCAGTGGCACAAGAGTATACCCCTTCTGTGCCAATGCACCTGAAAGCTTATTTATTTCTGACTTATGAAGCAACAGTTTTTTGGGTCTCAGCGGATCCTTATTAAAAATATTTCCCTTTTCATATGGGGTAATATTCATATTAATTGCAAATACTTCTCCATTAATAATCTGAATATATGACTCCTTGATAGAACATTTTCCCTGTCTTAAGGATTTAACCTCTGTTCCGTGCAAAGATATTCCGGCTTCATATTTCTCATCAATGAAATAATCATAATATGCCTTTTTATTGTTAGCGATAAGTCTGTTACCGCTGGCACGTTCCTTTCCAGCCATTTTTCCTCCATTCTGCAGCAAATCTGCCAACGCTCATTTTTATTATTCGTCAAATACAAAATCAATTGTCTTTAATACTCTGTTAGTCCCTGCAACAACTACTTTTACCCTCTGTCCAAGCTTATACACCTTTCCATTGGTCTCTCCAACCATCTGATAATGATTTTCATCAAAAATGTAATATCCTTTCATATCATTTATACTGACCATACCCTCTATTGTATTAGGAAGTTCAACATAAATTCCCCAGCCGGTTACTCCTGAAATAACTCCTTCAAATGATTCTCCCACATATCTACTCATGTATTCAACCATTTTCAGCTTGTCAGTTTCCCTTTCAGCGTCAGCCGCCCTTCGCTCAGTAGTACTTGTGGCAACTGCTACATCAGGAAGAATTTTATCATAATGAGCAATTCTTTTTCCCTTTAAGTCTCCATGAAGATTCTCCTTGATAATTCTGTGAATCTGCAAATCAGGATATCTTCTGATAGGAGAAGTAAAATGACAATAGTATTTCGCCGCCAGTCCAAAATGTCCCACACATTCTGTAGTATACTTTGCTTTCTTCATTGAGCGCAGTGTCAGCCTGCTGATTAATACTTCCTCATCTGTTCCCTCAATCTTTGACAGCAGCTTCTGCAATTCCTTAGGATGTACATCACCCTGCATATGAATCGTATATCCTAAGTTATTTATAAAGGTTTCCAGCTTGCTCATTTTTTCAGGGTCAGGATTTTCATGTGTTCTGTATAAAAAAGGCAAATCCTGCCAGAAATAGTCCTCTGCAACTGTTTCATTAGCAATAAGCATAAAATCCTCTATTATCCTGTTTGCAACACTTCTCTCATAAGGCTTAATCTCCACAGGATGTCCATTTTCATCAAGAGTTATCTTGCTTTCCGGAAAATCAAAATCAATTGACCCCCGCAGAAATCGTCTGTTACGAAGAACTTCGGCAGCCTCCTCCATAAGCCTGAATAAATCAACCAAATCAGAGTATTCTTCCATTGTATACTTATCGTTGTCGACAAGAATCTTCTTTACCGCAGTATATGACATTCTGCGGTTTACATTTATAACAGTCTCACAAATCTTATGGTCAATAACAACGCCTTTTTCATTAATGTCCATAAGACAGCTTAATGCAAGTCTGTCACAACCCTGATTGAGCGAACATATACCGTTAGACAATTGATGAGGTATCATTGGAATTACCCTGTCAACCAGATAAACACTTGTGCCACGTTTCAGTGCCTCCTTATCAAGTGCACTTTTCTCTGTCACATAATGGCTTACATCTGCTATGTGAACTCCAAGATGATAAATTCCATTCTCCTTTGATAATGTAATTGCATCATCCAGGTCTTTGGCATCTTCTCCATCAATTGTAACTGTAACTAAATCTCTTAAATCGACTCTTCCTTCTAAATCCTTAGAATCAACCTCATCAGGAACGGCTTCCAATTCTTTGTTTACTTTCTCAGGAAATTCTACAGGTAAATCATATGCCCGTACAATTGACATTATGTCTGTTCCCGGGTCGTCAATATGTCCGATAACTTCAATAACTTTTCCTTCAGGATTTTTTCTCTTTGTTCCATAATTAATAAGCTGAACAACCACCTTAGTTCCAGTAACTGCACCTGCCTTATATTCCTTTGGTACAAATATATCAAGTCCTATTTTATTATTGTCAGGTATAACAAATCCATAATTACCACTGTCCTGATATGTTCCTACCAGCTGTTTTACCTCATGGTCGACAATTTCAAGTATTTTCCCCTCTCTTCGTCTTCCATTCTGTTTTTCGGAGGTGATAATCACTTTTACCTTATCGTGATAAAATGCGTTCAATGAATCTTCCTCTTTTACGAAAATGTCATCCTCCTGGTCCGGAAGCACAACAAAGCCAAATCCCTTACTTGTACTTTCATATATTCCAATAACAGCAATATTATCAGGCTTCATATATTTGCCCTTTTTATTCATGCCTATAATTCCGTCAGAAACTAAAGAATCAAGAACCTCAATTAGTTCTGAACGCTTTTCCTTAGGAATATTAAGAAGGATTGCTATCTCTTTTGCCTTCATAGGTACATAGAATTCATTATGAAGAATTAAATCTTCCAGCATTTTTCTACGTTCCATAAAAGTATTATCATTTTTCAAATTTAACACCTCCATTTCATAAAAGGATTTCCTGTATTGCAAGTCTATATATATAGTGCGTCAATCTGCCGTATTCATTCCAAAACCTGTCAGACAGAGTGTTTTTTGT
>JBJEME010000125.1:0-31210 GCA_051879515.1 Lachnospira sp.
CCATATCAGAGTGGATACCGGTTGCTTCATAGCTTTCTTTATCAACAGCAATTACTGCGGAATATGCAGGAACTGTAAAAGTAGAGCCTGTAACTTCCCCAAGCTTGTCAAGACCTGCCGACTCGTTATTTGCTATTACAACCCAATCCTTTACAGATGCGTCTTCAAGGGTTACATCTGCGGTTGTATCAGCACTGTTGAAGATTACTGCAAGCTTGCTCCATTCGCCTTCGGTATTGTTTGTGATTGTATAAGCAATCTGATTTGGTTTTTTGTTTTGGGAATCATTGAATATAAAAGCATTCTGATATGACTTATCCATACTATTCAGAGGACTGAATTTTGACTTAATCTGCATCATACCCTTATAGTATGATACAACGTCACCATAATCTACTAAGTTCTGCCATTTAATCATATTAAGTGTTGCAGCTGACTTGTAGCTGTTTGTGTCGCCGTCCTTGCTGCGACACATTTCCTCTCCTGCCTGCATAAATGATATGCCCTGTGAAGCGTAAAGAATTGCACCTGCCAGCTTGTTCATCTTAACTGCTGTTGCATTATAATTACCGTAAGAAGCAAGGGATGTTGAACCGAGAATCTGGTCATATAGCGTAGCGTTATCGTGAGAAGAAGAGTAGGTTACACATTGTGAAGGTGCCTTTGCAAGCCAGTTGAAATTGATAGTAGAATTAGCTCTTACGCCGTATTTGACGTTCAGAGTTTTGGTTTTATCACCCTGAACAAAGCCCTTATTGTAAATATCCGCAGAGTTGCCCTTGATACCGTCACAGATTGAATTGTTAAAGAAAGCAATTCTGTCGTTGAGCTTTGACGCATTTGACTGTGTGGCATAGTATAGCTTTTCGCCTGTGCAGGTATTTGTAGGATGGTAAGAGTCGCCGCCTGCTAAGCCTTCGCCCCACATTGTGAGTCTTGGGTCAATTTTGTCAAGCTCTGCACGAATCATATTCATTGTTTCAACATCCATAATACCCATAAGGTCAAAACGGAAGCCGTCAATGTGGTATTCATTTACCCAATAGAGGCAAGACTGAATAACATAATCTCTGTACATTGCACGTTCTGTTGCACACTCGTTGCCACTTCCGGAGCCGTTAGAGAATGTACCTGTCTTTGTCATTCTATAGTAGTAGTCGGGTACTGTAGCCTGGAAGCAGGAATTAGTTGAGTATGTGTGGTTGTAAACAACGTCCATAACTACAGAAATGCCTGCATTGTGAAGCGCCTGAATCATTTGTTTACACTCTCTGATTCTGACATTACCGTCATATGGGTTTGAAGAATATGAGCCTTCGGGAACATTATAGTTTACAGGGTCATAGCCCCAGTTAAACTGAGAGTCGGAACCTGTTTCATCAACAGAACCAAAATCATAGAATGGGTTAATCTGTACTGTTGTTATGCCTAATTCCTTAAGGTAATCAATACAGGTTGAAACCTCGCCTTCACCGTTGAGTGTTGTACCTGTTTCTGTGAAACCGAGATACTTACCGCGGTTTGCTTCAGAAACACCGGAATTTTGTCATATGAGAAGTCCTTGATATGTACTTCCCAAACTGATGAATCTGTGGATTTATCAGGAACAACGTGCTTATCATTGTCCCAGCCTTCAGGATCTGTGTCACTCAGGTCACAAACCATTGAACGCTTACCGTTTACACCTGTTGCTACAGAATAAATATCCTGTGTTTCCTTAACAGATGTTTTTGTGCCGGTTACGTTTTCGGCTGTGATTGAATATGTATAGTACACATTCTTAAAGTCGCCTTCAATAGTAGTAGACCATACTCCGCTAGTATCGTCAAATACTAAATCGTATATACCTAAATCCTCGGCACCTTCCTCGTCATCGCTACCTGTTGCATAAAGGTTTAACTTTACATCAGTAGCTGTCGGAGCCCATACTTTGAAAGTTGTGGACTCGGGTGTGTATGTTGCACCCAAATCATGCTTTGTGTAAGTGTAGTCATTGTCAATTGTTTCACAAGCCTGTGTATATTTAGAATCGGCAGCTATATCCGCCGAAACAGGCTCGGGTTTGATTGTAGCTGCAAAGCCTGAAACAAGGCTTGTTGAAGCCAGCATACAAAATGTAAGAACAATAGCCATAAGTTTTTTTGTGATTTTCATAGTTAACATCCTTTCATATAAACCGTTTGTTATGAATAAAGTATAACATATATTTGATTGAATATCAATATATTTTCTAATGTATGAACAGGAAAAACATAAAACAGCAAACTTCTGTTTTTATGTTCTTTTACAATATACAACAAACTACTCTTTCCACTCTGTTCACGGCAGCGTTGTTGGGTTTTGATTACTTCCTTTCACAAAACACCAAATATCTGTCAAATCCACCATTGTCATTTTTAATACAAGTCATAAGGATAATCATATCTTTTCCCTCCTTAAGAAATATATCGTCCATCTCATTTGGTGAAATAACTTTCGTCCCCGTTACAGTATATTCTAATGTTGACCAATAATTCTTAACCTTGATTTCGTCCCCTATATTCAGATTTCGGATATTATCAAAGAATATTCTGCCAACATATCCTGTGTGTCCGGCAAGGACGCAGTTTGTGTCCTCTCCGCCAATAGGCAGAGATGTATATGTGAGATGTGCCGCACCATAGTTCATATGATTATTGCCTGTTCCTAAGTAAATAGGCAATTTCATATCGATAGATGGTGCCTCTACATAACCGTAAACGCCGTTAAAAATGCCGTATTTGCTAAGATTTAATGAGGGCTGTTCATATGCTGATTCGTTAGTCAGCTTATCCCTTTGCTTTGATTTCAGCATTTCGTTGTATTTTATGCTGTCACGCTTTAGCTTTTCAATGTCAGCCTTGTAATAAACAGGGTAGTCCGAGGAGCCGTCTGCAAGATATCCCTCATCATCAACAAGGCCTTTCTTTTTTGCATCACTGTATGAACCGTCCATTTGATTATCAACACTTTGGTCAAACCCATTGGAAATATCTGACGCAACCATTTTACCGTACCAATTAGAAATAGTCGGAAATAACACCAGAGCAATTCCGGCCACAAGCATCACCGTTGCAAGAATTGCAGCAAATCGGCGCATTTTTTTATTTTTCATCACTTTCCCCCTGCTAAGTCTGATTGGTTTTCCCGGTAGCTGGGAGATTGTTTTTCTTTCTTTTCACCGCAACAATAACAACCACAATTACAAGACCAACAAATCCTGCAATTACTAAAGCAACAACCGGGTAGGGAATACGATACCCAAACAGATACATATTTCCGTCTTGAAAGCTTGCTTGCCCAACACCCTGTTTTTCCTCACTTTTATCCATAGGCACACGGACTCCGCGGACAAGGAGCCTGTGGGTGTTAAGTCCGTAAGGTGTACAGGTCAGGAGTGTTACATGATCCTCACCCGGGACAACACGAAGATTTTCTGTTTTATCCGCAAGTACTACCTTGATTTGGTCAACCTTGTATTTTAAAGTTTTGCCGATAACACGAATATAGAAAACATCGCCCTTTTTCATTTCTGTAAGATAATCAAACATTGTGGCTGTGGGCATTCCTGTGTGGGCAGAAACAACCGAGTGGGTACTTTTTCCACCAACGGGAAGAGATGTGTTTTGCAGGTGTCCTGCACCTTTTTGCAATATTTCTTCGGTTGTTCCGTGGTAGATTGGCAGGTTGACGCTGATTTTAGGAATTTCAACATATCCAATCATACCTTTCCCGTCAACATTTAAGGTTTTCTCGTAATCAGCACCAATTTTCTCGTACGCTGATTCATCAAAAGGATCTGTAATTATTACATTGTCGGTAAGACTTTTATTGTATTTTTTCGCCTGTGAAAGTAGTTCTTTGTACCTACTATCGTCTATACTTTTTACGGTATTATAATAGGCTTGGCTACCCCGGGAAAGTGCATAGTTGTTAATCATTGCGCTTATCATAGGGTAGGACATAATTCCTATTCCCACAACAAAGAGAAGAACCACAAAAATAAGTCCAATTTTCTTCTTCATAAAATCTTCCTTAACTACATAGTAAAATAAATGGATTCACTTTTTCTTAATTATAAGGCAATCCGTCAGTTATTTCAACCTGCTGATATTTTGTATAAAGATAGGGGATGCGGTTGAACGCATCCCCAAAAATTACATTTATTTCAGAACAACATCAGTAATGCTCCAAATTACTTTGATGTCTTTTTTCTCTTGAGCATAACAAACATTACGCCTGCTGCTGCAATAAGAGTTGCACCGCCGATTGTGAATATCATTGTGCCCATTCCACCTGTCTGTGGAGCAGAAATCTTGATATTCTTAACAGTAATTTTACCGTCAGAATTTGCTGCATAACCGCTTACTGTAACTGTGGTGCCTGTTGTGTCATATGTAGGAGAAATTGTTACAGGACGAACAGTTGAATCCAGGATATAACCCTTTGGAGCCTCAAGCTCTTTTACATAATATGTACCTTCCTCAAGCTGATAATCGCCAAAGTTTGTTGTACCGTTATCGTTTGTTACTGCTGTTGCAATTTCAGTTGTGCATGCTTCATCGCTGTAAAGACCAAATTTTGCACCGGACAGCTTTGTTCCGTTTGCGTCAACCTTAGTTACAACTACATTAAATGTGAACACCTGAACAGTAGAACCCTGCTGAGTTTTAGTATCTCCGCTTGTCTTATATTTAATACCAACTGTGTTGTCGTTGCTGTCGTTGCCAACAGTAGCCTCAGGTGTTACCTTTGTTGTAAATGTTACAACAACATCCCCATTCTGATAGAAAGAGTCGCTTGCAAGTACGCTATCGGCAATCTGTACACCAAATGTTGCACCGTCAACATTAACTTTTGTATATGCAATGTCTGTTGAACCCTGCTTTACAGATACGATATTTACACCGGTAGAAGAAAGACCTGATTCCATTGTATCTGTGATAATCATCTTAGTAAGCTTATCGGAAACATTGCCGGGTACAGAAGATGTGAGCTTGAATGTTACTGTATCTCCAACACTTGCAGATGTGTATGTTAAATCCTGTCCGTCTTTAACAATCTTCTTGTCAAGTTTCACAGTACCAACCTTACCGCCTACATCAATAGTGCCGGCGTCTGCAACCCAAGCACCGTTTGTGTACTGAGTAACAATGAGAGAAGATGCTACAGAAGCATCATTTGGCATCATTGTGCATTTTACATAGTAGTAACCGGGTACTGTGTTAAATGTCTTTGTGCTGCCTTCACTTCCGGGCTTGAAAGTATCAGATACGCTGCCAAGTGAAGAAGTTGCATCAGCTGCACCGATAATTACAGAAGCAGAGCTACCGTTATTGATAGCTGTTGCAACAGTACTGTCAACACCGGATGTTGTTGTTACTTCACCTGTTGTTGTGTCAATAGTTGCAAGCTGATAAACTGTGAACTCAAAATCTGTCTTGTCACACTTAAGTGTAAAAGAATAGTCAGTTCCGCTTGTAAGTGTTGCATTAGCGCCGAATGGAATCATAATTGCCATCATTACAACAGCAAGAACAGTTGCCATAATGTTCATAAATGTCTTTTTCATTTTAAATTTTCTCCTTTTATAAATAATATATATAATTTGTTACATCCGATTCTATTATCTGCCGTGACGACATTTCACTCTTTTTCTTCGTCTTACGCAAACTATGTAGCATCCGCCGAAGGACAGTGAAAGTCCTACAATGCAAAGTCCTAAAACCATAAAAAATGTTGTAGGTGCACCGTTAGTCATTGGCACCGTGATTACAGGGTTAACATACTCAAGGGTAATGCTATACTTCATTTCGTTTGTTGTTGAATCCTGCATTGGCAAGGAGAAGTACTTAACCTGTGGATCTTTAATATGACCCTCCTTGGTTGAAACCTCTTTTACACAATACCATTGATATGATTTAGAATAGTCGGTAATACCGTTTTCGTTAGTATTTTTACTTTTGGCAGTAAAAATATCAAGATTATCAAATTTTGCAACACCGTTTTCATTGGTGGTTGTTTCTGCTGTTGGCGTCAAATCAGAAACATCTTCACCGTCATCGCTGACCTTATAGAGGGCAAATGTTACGCCTTTAAGGGCATTGTCATTTCCATCTGTTTTATTTATTGTAACAAAGCCGGGTGTTGTTTTGTTTTCAAAGGTTGGGTCAGGAGTAATATTATTGCCGGTGATAATTGAAGCATAATCTGTTCCGTCAACGATTCCCTTATAGTAAGTTGGTTCAAGTGAAAGAGTGTTGTTCTCATTTTGTTTGATTACAACCTTAAGGATAATTGTATTCTTATCCGACTGATAATCTGTGTCGTTTACACTATCCTCTGTTATCTTGTAAAGGTAAGTACCCTCATCGGAGTATATTATATTGCTAAACTTAACCTTACCCGGTGCGCTTGCGTCAATTTGGGAAAGGGTTTCGGTTCCTATTGCTGATGTGTCAACTGTTGTTTCACCGTCAAGTGTAATAGATGCCATACCCTCTAAAGTGAAGCTGAATTGACTTCCGTAGTATTTTTCTCCGTTAAGAGTTTTTGTAACAGCAGGTGCGTACTTTGACTGCTCCTTACGGTTTGTAAAGGTGTTTGTTGTATCATCGCTGAGAGTGCCGTCAATCACGCCTGTCAGGTTGGTGTATCCGTTGTAATTCTCCTCAACAATCTGATAGTCAACGCCCTGTGGGATTTTTTGGAATACATATGAAGTGCTTTGGCTTATTGTTCCTGTTAGACCGTAATCCTCATAAGTTCCGTCGTCATCCAAGTCAATAAGGAGTTTTACTGTAAATTGTGTGTCATCTGAAGAAAGAAGATTGCCGTTTTCATCAACTACCTCTTTGTTAACAGTAATATCCTTTGTCAGAACCTTGTTGACATATGAAAGCAGCATATGGGTAGGTAGGATTTCGTCTCGGTCGGAGTTAAAGTATTGGAAAAAAGCAGTTTCGCCTGTGCCGTAATCAACAAGGTTTGGCCGGGTCGTTTCGCTGTTCTTTGAAATATCGTACAATTCCCAGTAAGGTTCATAAACAACCTTACTCCTGTTGCTTGTTTTGATTACGCTTTGTGTTGTGTCAGGGTAGGTGTGGGAGAACTGTGTGTATGTAGTTCCGTAGGTATTAGAAGAGGAGTATGTTGGGCAGGTGCTTTCTCCTTCATTATCTCCGTTCCATACACTTCCTGACTTAATGTAGTTTTTATCTGTCATTTTTCCGTTGGAATCAGCCACAACTTCAAACTTAAATCTGTTGAATATACCTGTTGCAGTTTTTCTTGCAATAGTAAATGTTGTTGTACTGTCGGAAATTGGATAGTAATAATAAGTTTTTCCGTCAACAGTATAGGAGGACATTGTGCTGTATTTTGAAGGAGTTGTACCGTCAAAGTTCTGTGCTATTGCAGGTACAGCACCGTCATCACCAAACCATTCACAGCCTGATGGGTCAAAGAAAATCAGTCTGTCCGAGTTAAGAGTTACCTTTGTATCCTTTGGAGTGTCATTTTCAGTAATCTCAATATATGATTGAGGGTCAAACTGCTGGCTGAAAACAGCCTTGTCGCCATTTGCCAAAGAGAATGAATTTCCGTTGGTAACTGCATAGTAACTGTGTCCGTCTGAGCTGTCGTTAAAGGTATAATTTTTGTTGGAAATATCTGTGAGAGAATCTCCTGAAGCAGGCTGATTCTTTACTGTGTAGCCAAAGGAGTCTAAATCTTCAACTTTGTCAGCAAGGAGAGGGTTAACTTCCGATGTGTTAACAGTTTTGGTAGTTGTGAGGGAATCCTTAACAGGGGAGAAGTTAAAGCCAACCTTTAGGTTTGACTCAATCAAACCTCTCTCCATATAGAAAACTGTAAGGGTATGCTTTGTGTTTGGATCGTTGTTGTCAAATTCCGAACTACCCAAAGAGTAGGTTTCTGTACTGTTGCTGAACAACTTGGGGAAATCTGCTGAATATCCGTAGCCGGAAACGCCGGTGTCGGAAACATAATTCAAAGCATTTTCTTTGTCAGCTTTATAAGATGTATCTATGTTGTTTACATATGACTTCTTTTTTGCAAAGTCAATACAACCGCTGGACTTTTTGTGGTCACCGCCCATATCCAGGACAAGAACGCCGTCAAGGTATACCCAAAGGTCATCGTCACCTGAGAATGTGAACTGAGTATTTTCTTTGTTTGAGCCACTTCCGATTGTGCCGTTTTCGCCGAGGGTAAAGTCAATGTCAAGCCTCATACCAAAGCCAAAGTCATAAGCATTTCCGCTGTGTTCTGATGAACGGTCAAATGGGAAAAATCCGTAACCGTCATCTTCGGTTGAAAATCCGCTAAGTGCATCCTTAACCTTGTTTGTGTTGTAGGCGTAGTTCATTGTGTATTGGTTTGAGGAGTAACCGCTGAAGTAACAGTTGTCCTTACCGTTGTTGCTATCAAACTCAAAATAGTCGTTGCCCTTTGAGGTTTTTGCTTTTCTCATTGGAAAAGGTGAGTTGATAACTGTTCCATATCCGTTTGTTGTAAGCCAGTCTGCATCAAAGTAAGGTAGTGTAATTCCATTTGCAGTAAGCTTACCGTCGCTGTTAAGGGTGGAATCTGTAAGGGCAGAAACAGAACCGTTAATTGTTGAGGACGTAGCGTTAGAGTCGTTTGGCCTTATCTTAAACTTTTTAAGACCACCTATTCCTCTGCCAACATAATCATTGGATTTGCCATAGAAGTTACCAAAATAGAGAGGATAGCTCCAACTACTGTTGAGAGTAGCATATTCGCCTAAAGCTCTGTTAAAGTATTCATAAGGCTCACGGGCGGCATTGTTTTTGTTTTCGTCGCTGTCTTCAACAGATCTGTAATATCCTGTAAGACTACTGCGCCATCTACCGCTATCTTTGATTTCCTCGTCCATATAGTAATCGTAGAATGAGCCGTTTACGGAAATAATTTCTGTACCGTTTGTTTGGTTTGCAATATCAGCATTTGCGTTGTACATCTTGGAATCTGTGGTGTTTCCCTTGGTAATTTCGGTAACCACTCCACCTCCTGATGTACTTTGTGTGATTTCAAGACGGCTGTCACCGCTGTATTCACAGTAAAGCTTTACAGTAAGGGTAATTGCACCCGATTTTTCAATGCACTGAATTTGGTCGTTATTCGTGTTTGAAGTGCTGAGCCCTGTTGCAACAGTATTACTGCTGTTAAACCAATAACCGTTAGCAGAGTAGTAGTTACCGTCACTGTTATAAATCTTGAACTGGTAATTAGTTGAGGAACCTGTAAGTGTAAAAGTGCCTGTGTACAGGTTTCCGTAACTATCTCCTGTCAATTTCCAGTTGGAGTCACTTACTGCCCAATTGTTAAAAGTACCAATAAGATAATAGTCCTTATTTTTTGTAAGCTGTGCGCCGGACTTAATCGAATCCGCAGAGACACCTGAATTGCTTTTTTCTGTATTAACGGCTATAACAGAAAAACAGGATATAACGGTCATAACAACCAAAATTATGGCTGTGGATGCCTTTGCCAAAAAATACGTCAATTTGCCGTTTTTCAAAACTTTCTCCTTCCTTGGTGATATTGTTTAGTTATTAATGCCCTCATACAAATACACCATTTAGAAATATATTAGTTTTTGGGGCTGTATGTTAGATGTATATTACATCTTTGTAAAAATTATACAACCAAAATTTCTTTACCAAGTTTATCACAATGAAAAAATGAATAAAATGACAATTATTACCAAATATCATATTAATGTTTTTCTAATGTTTATAACCAAAACAATAATGCACAAAAACTCTTTGCACAAAACGTCCCAAAAACAAATAGCAAAATATAATTATCGTAGTATATGCCATATCAATATAATATAATGCAAAAAACTAAAAATTTGTCGAATTTTAGTTTATATAAAATTATATTAAGCCCCATATACTTTTTCGTAATCTTAAAACTATTTATACAATAGTACTTTAATAAAACGCTATTCCCTAAATCAGATTTCACGATTTACGGAATAGTGTTGCAAATAATCTGTTGAATGATGGATTTACTACTGTTCAGGTTGCTGAATGGCTGGGACACAGCAGTTCAACAACCACATTGAAATTTTATGCTCACATTGACAAAACCTCAAAATCAGCAATTGCAAACAGCCTGCAAGCGAATTGATTTCTACACTTTTTCTACAACACTTAAAGCCACTATAAACACCAAAGTGGTGGAACTACGGTGGAACTGATGTAAAATTCAAGAAATTAGAATTAAAACGGCAAAATAAAAAATCCTCAAAAACGGCTTGTTTAAGCCATTTTCAAGGACTTGTTTGTGGCAGACCAACTTTGTCAATAAACAAACCCTTTTCTCCTGTAATGTTTGCCTCTATATCTGACAGCAGAGTGTCATTTATTGTTATAGGCTTATCGCCTGAGTTAAAAATGAATGTTACTTTATCATCATATAGATAGATAGCGTTGATGAAAGTTGTAATCAGCACTTTACGATATTTAATGTCATCAGCATTGCCTTTTTTCAGAGAAGTTAAGAAGAATTTAATTTGTGGTTCTGTCAGAATAGTATGTAATTTTTCTTCCTCTTGTATTTCTTCTTCAATATTTGCTTTCTGTGATTCAAGTTCTAATATTTCAGAATAAAAAGTTCTTCTCAGACTTTCAATATCGCATTCAGCAACAGCGTTGATAAGATTCCTGTGCTTTCTCTCGTTATCAGCAAGTTGTTTCTTCAACCGCTTTAAATTGTAGGAGTCTTTATTGCTCTCGCTTAACTTTGAAATTGCTTTTGAAATTCTGTCTATATTTTCTTTTGTTAACAAACCACAGCAGACATTCACAACAATATCTTCTATATACTCCTTTTTCACTCTTTTCTTATTGCAGATTGCTTTTCTTGCACCCTTACATTCATAGTATCTATATACTTTACCAAGGTGCCCTGTACCTGAGAAGCCAACCATCATTTCTTTGCAATAACCGCAGAAAAGTTTTGTAGTCAATAAGTATTCTTCTCTTGCCCTTGCTCTTGCAGGAGCTTTTTTGTTTTTCTTCAAAACTTCCTGTACCTTATTGAATAGTTCATCGGAAACAATACGGGGAATACCGTTGGGTATTTCCATATCTTTATAAGTATATGTACCGATATATCGCTTGTTGCAAAGTATATTTCTGATAGAATTTTTGCCGAAGGGCTTATTTTGTATCGTCTTATATCCTTGTGCGTTAAGGTGTTCGGTTATCTCAACTATGGATTTACCGTCTGCGTACATTTGAAAGATTAAACTAACAATAGGTGCCGTATCGGGGTCAATTTGAAATTTTTTATCTTTATCAATGAAAAAGCCTAACGTCCTGTTACCGCCTGTGCTAAGACATTTTGAAGCATTTATCTCCATACCTCTACTGACTTTTTGTGATAATTCAGCAGAATAATATTCTGCCATACCTTCAAGTACGCTTTCCATTAGAATACCACTGGCGTCCTCGTTGATATTTTCACGTGCAGACAATACACGGACACCGTATTTTTTTAACTTGTTCTTGTAATGTGCGCTGTCATATCTGTTTCGAGAAAATCTGTCTAACTGATATACAACGATAAAGCTAAAATTTTTGCTTGCGCTGTCCTGAATCATCTGTAAGAAATCTGGTCTGTTATCCGTTCTGCCTGAAATTGCCCTGTCTATATATTCATGGATAACAGTATAATTATTTCTTTCGCAAAATTCGTGGCAGACTTTTAATTGTCCCTCAATGCTTGTTTCCTGTTGATTATGAGAAGAATATCTTGCATAGATTACGACATTCATATATATGACTCCCTTTTCAATTAACTGTATCAGACGAGTATTATTTTTCAACAATACTCAAATACTTATAAATCGTAGGATAAGACAAATCACACAGGCGTGAAAATTCTTTTTTATTTATCTCACCGTTTTTATATTTCGGATAATGCTTATAAAAAACATTCGGAATATCGTCTGCGGTTGTGGCTGGTCTGCCTATTATCTTGCCTTTGGTTTTTGCGTTTTCCATTCCGCTTTTTACTCTTTGGCTTATGATATTTCTTTCAAGCTCACTGAACACGCCCATCATTTTCAGCATTCCCTCTGTCATAGGGTCAAGCTCTTTGCTACAGTCAACAACAAAAGTTCCTAAAACTAACTTTATATGCTTGTCTTTCGCTAATTCGATAATTTCGCAAAGCTGTTTTGTGCTTCGGGTAATTCTGCTGACTTCCGTTGCGATAATCGTATCGCCCGACTGCACAATGTTCAACAACTTATTAAGCTCTTTACGGTTTTCCTTTGTACCACTCTCATACTCCAGATAAATTGTTGTATCGGTAGCACCCTGATGTTTCAGTTCTCGTACCTGCCTGTTAATATCCTGCATTTTCTCATTTGTAGAACATCTTGCATAGCCGTAAATCATATTGAAAACCTCTCAATCGTTTATTACATATATATTATAAGATATAAACGAAAAGGGGTCAACTGTTTTGTTTATATTTTTACCCTGTTTTGTATATATTTTTAGTTATTTTTCACAACAAGAAAACTATAAATAGAAAGAGATGTTTTCGTTTAAACAGCAAACAACTAAAATCATAAAGAAACCCCTGAAAGTACTTTCATTTTCCTTTCAGGGGGAATAAATATTTTACTATATTTCAACCAAACCTATCAGATATTTTTGAATATATGTTGCATCACGAATGTTTATAACACCATCGCCGTTTACGTCAGCATTACTACGCTGTTCATCTGTAAATTCATATAAACCAACAAGTTGCTTTTGGATATTAGTAGCGTCAAGAACATTTATATTTCCGTCACCATCGACATCACCAAGTTGTTCGTTATCCTTAATGACGGAGAATTTTTTATTATAGTTTCCTGCATATTGTTGAGCTATTGAATTTTTATATCCGTATATAGTTGCAGAACCTGATATTGTTTTGTAATCATCATAAATAATGCAATCGGGATTTTTGAAAGTTATACTTTCTAAATTACTGCAATTCCAGAACGAAAATTCTCCTATCCTTTCTACATTATTTGGTATTGTCACATTCACTAATCCAGTGCAGCCATTGAATGCAGAATTACCGATTAATTTTACGCCTTTTCCAATTTTCAAATTAGTTAAACTAGAGCAATTGTAAAACGCATATTGTCCTAAAACAGTTACATTATCCGGAACTATTATTTCTGTTAATCCTGTACAGGTATCAAATACACCTCCGCCAATTACAGTAACACCGCTAGGAATGGTAATATTTTTAATTTTTGTACAATGTTTAAATGTATAATTCCCGATTGAAGTTACTGTTTCAGGCATATCAATTCTTGTTAATTCGGAACAATAACCAAATGTGCTATCACCTATTGTTGTTACACCATTAGGAATAGAAATTTCTGTTAATTTGGGGCAGTTATAAAAAGCATAATTATTTATGTGTTTTACATTGTTTCCTATCTTTACTTTTTCAAGCGATGAACAACCAGCAAAAGCATTATCATCAATAATTGTTACACCATCACCTATTGCAATACTTGAAAGTTTTATGCAATTATGAAATGCACAACGACCTATGTTTTCTACACTGTCTGGTATTACAACATTTGTTAGTTCGGTACAATCACTAAAAGCATAATTAACGATACTCGTCACACCATCTGGTATAACTAAATTAGTTATCAATTCATCATTTAAGTATAGTTTGTTAGCATACATAAGGGGATTTGCAACTGAATCTTCAAAACTAATACTACACCAATTTTCAATACTTTTAATATGTACTTTATCAATATTAGAACAATTATAGAAAGCACATTCGCCAATATTTCTTACACCGTCACCAATAGTAATATTTTTAATGGAAGAACAGCCATTAAATGCGTAGTCACCTATACTTTCTACACTGTCAGGTATTATCACGTTTGTTAATCCTGTACAATTGCTAAAAGTATTATTACCTATATTCTTTACGCCATCGGCAATAACTACATTAGAAAGATTAGTACAATTTTTAAATGCACCATCAGCTATATTTGTTACTCCTTTTCCTATTGTAACACTGTTAAGATTATTAAACTCTGAAAAATTCCATCCATCAATATTTGATATTCCGTTTCCAATAAATATTTGTGTTAAATTTATACAGCCTGTAAAAGTATTTTTGCCTATACTAGTTACATTATCAGGTATAGTTATACTTTTTAATCCTGTGCAATTATGAAAAGCATAATCACCAATATTATTTACACTATATGGAATATCTATATCTGTTAATTCAGAGCAACTACTAAATGCATATTCACCAATATTTCTTACATTGTCACCAATAGTAATATTTCTAATGGAAGAACAACCATTAAATGCGTAGTCACCTATACTTTCTACACTGTCTGGCATTATTACATTTGTTAATCCTGTACAATTGCTAAAAGCACTATTACCAATATTCTTTACGCCGTCGGCAATAACTACATTAGAGAGATTAGTACAATTTTTAAATGCACCGTCAGCTATATTTGTTACTCCTTTTCCTATTGTAACACTGTTAAGATTATTAAACTCTGAAAAATTCCATCCATCAATATTTGATATTCCGTTTCCAATAAATATTTGTGTTAAATTTATACAGCCTGTAAAAGTATTTTTGCCTATACTAGTTACATTATCAGGTATAGTTATACTTTTTAATCCTGTACAATTCTGAAAAGCATAATCACCAATGTTATTTACACTATATGGGATATCTATATCTGTTAATTTAGAGCAATTACTAAATGCATATTCGCCTATATCAGTTACATTATCAGGTATTGTTATATTCGGTAAATCAATACAATTCTGGAACGCGTAATCCCCAATGCTTTTAATGCTACTTGCTACTGATACATACAAAAGATTCTCACAATCTTTAAACATACTATTACCTATATATTGTGTTCCATCTAAAAAAGTCACATTTTTTAGATTTTTATATCCACTAAAATTAATTAATATTTCGCCCCCTAAAGTAATATCTGAAACATTAGTGCAACACCCGAAAAATGCGTATTCACCAATTTCTGTTATACTTCTTGGAAATATTATTTCTTCTAAATTTATGCAATTATAGAAAGCACCATCATTTATTTTAATTAATTCATTTTTTATCGTAAGCTTTTTCAGTCCTAAACAATTATAAAATGTTCCATCCCCAACACAAGAAACTGAACTCGGAATCAATATATTAGATAAACCCTCGCAACAACTAAAAGCATAGTCAGCTATAGATTTTACACTTTCAGGTATTACTGTATTTTTACAGCCAAATAATAATGTATCCGAGTCGGTTTTTATAACACTGTTACTATTGCTCCTGCTATCATATACAGGGTTATTTTCATCTATAGTAATACTCTCCAATTTATTACAACCATAAAAAATATTATTCCAATAATAGTATCCTCTATTAATATTAATTACACTTTCAGGTATTGAAATACTTGTTAATTTATTGCAATTACTAAATGCACCGGTAGCAATATCAATAGTACCATCTTTTACACTACACTCACCTGACAAAGTTGTTTTAGCATTAATCAAATGATTACCAACATATAGAACATTATTTTCCCAATTGACATCATCATTATAATATGCAGTATCAGCAAAAGCACCTTGACCTATTCTAATAATAGAATCATTTGATAAAGTAATATCCTTTAAGTTTTCACAACCGGCAAATGCAACAGTTCCGATTTTTATTACACTGTTAGCTATTTTTACTTCTTTTAAATTGCTACATTCGTAAAATGCTCCATCACTAATTGATGTCACTCCATTCTCTATAACGATTGATTGTATTTCTTCTTTGTAAAACTTCCACGGTATTGAAAAGCTATCATTGTAATAATACGTATCATTTCTCCAATCATATGGACTAGAAACATAAAAATCATACATTGCTCCATTTCCGCTAATAGTTAGCGTTCCTGTCGAAGAATCATAATTTGCAGTAACGGAATAACCACAAGATTCAGTACGTGTTGTTTCAGCATAAACAGTTAAGTCTAGACCGAACGCCACACTAAATAATATTGTCAATGATAAAAATAAACTTATTACTTTCTTCATTAGGATAACCTCCTCCTAAAATAACTTAAGTAATTATTTATACTTTAAACAAATTCTATTAGCTACACATTTATCACACTTCGGATTTTTTGATGTGCATATTTCACCGTATCCGTTTGCACAATAAGACCATATAATATAGTCAACCTCTGCAACAGGCTTATTCATTTCTTTTGCTATTTCTGCTACTATATCAAATGCTTCATTAACAGGCACTTCTTCATATTCGGAACATCCGAGTATTTTACTACCTAAAATTCTTCTGATATGTCTGTCAGGCTTAGCAATATCATAACCGACATTTTTTAAATATTCAGCAACCAAGGCTTCTGCCATTTCTCCAATTTTATTTTTACTTTTGGGGTCAACAAGCTGTTTAACCAAGGTTTTCAAAGTATTATCCTGCTCAATAAAATTCTTGTAGTAAGAATCAATACTGCCGTAATTCTTTTCAAAGCTTTTAATTTTTACAGTATTCTTTGATACAATAGCTTTCATCTGCTTGCGTGTAGACTGACTTGCACAACCGAGATTTTTAATTTCATCTGCTAATTGGTCGGGATTACATTGTAGAATATAGTCAACATCATAATTATGGAAAATATCGTCAATCGGTTTTATTCTTCCTGTTTTGATGTCAATGCCCTTTTCTACTCTTTCCCATACAATACCCGAGCTTAGCATAGAATACACCATGGCTCTGATATGGTCGTTTATTGTGAAAGTTCCGCCCTCATTTCTTTTGTCAATCTGATGTTTTATATATGTATTTTCCCATAACTTCTTTTCCTGAATTACATCATTTTTGTAAAACAGGTCATTGCGTAATTGTTTATCCATTTGCACGACAATTTCTGCAATTTCACATATATTTCTTGACATTTTACTGTGCCTCTTAACATTTAAAATTTAATTGTAAATCACTGATTTTTCTACATTATAAACCGATTTTCTCGTTTTGTCAACGAGATTTTAGTATATATCGCCGTTTATCTTCCTTTTCATATAAAATATGACTTGAGGTGAGCGTTTTGAATTTTAGCAATAAATTACGAACTCTTATTGAGGAACGAAACTTGACACAAAAACAGGTTGCAAAAGACCTGAATATTGCACCTTCAACAATGGGCGGATATGTGCAAGGAATAAGTGAACCCGATTTTGATACGCTTAGAAAATTGGCTAAATACTTTAATGTTACCACCGACTATCTTTTGAATATGCGCTCTGGAAAATGCAACAGCTTTATGGAAGACGAATTATTGCGAGTGTTCCGTTCAATGACTGGTGAACAGCAAGGGTTATATATTGAACAGGGTAAAGTATTTGTTAAGGCTAATAACATTTCAAAAGACAAAGCAAAATCATCGTAATAAATTTTAATGATAACAAATAATCGCATTTTCCAAAAACCTTATATATTTATGTATAAAGAACAAGCTGTTTTGATAGCTCATACAAAGAACTAAAACCGTTGGACTAACTGTTATGCAAAGCTATTCATCTAACTTGGGTGTAAACAGATTAAATATATAAACTTTGGGAGAAAAGCGATTATGAAAAGATTAATCAAACAAAACATTAAATCGTCAAGAAATCTTACCGATAGCCAAGTTGTGTTTACTCCTGCGGATTTAGTCAATATACTATCTCAAATTGAAGAACTGAAAAAACTTAAAGTTTCGGTTCTTAATGATTATGACGATTTGAAATTCGCTATAGGTGATTATGTGTATCGAGTTTCAAGATGATACGCAAATGTCAGTTCCTTAACGATTACATCGTAAAACTGAATATATATGACAAAGCCTTTGAACTACTGATTTTCGTTCAAAGGCTTTTGTTTTAGAATATATAGTTAGATTATCAAGGAAATAGGTGATTATAATGTAAATTTTGAAAAATTCAACCTGATTTCCCACTCTAACTATGGCTTCTGCTATACATAGAACTATTTGAGAAAATATTTTTCATAAGTACTATAATTTAAATACTTTTCATTATACATAGATAAATCAATCGGAAAATACATTTTAAGCATTTGTACCGTTGTGTTTATCATGCTATAAAGGTCTTCAAAACCTGATTTCCTTTTTGTAATAGCCACTAAGTAAACGCCTAAATCCTTATCTATACACTTTGTCTTTTCTTTACCGACATAAAAAATATTATGATAAAGTTTTCTGTCCTTATTAAAATCAATATCAACGAACATAAGGGTTACCTTTTTGCCTTCGTCTATGCCTAAAATTTCTTTCTTACTCATTATTATTTACCTCCTAAAACAGTTAAATAAATTTTACTTTATCCTTTATTATATTTTACTTCCGTTAAGAAAGCCCAATTCAATGTGCACGAAAAGAGCCGGTGCTTTACAATAACTGGAAAAGAGAACCAACAAACGACGACAGACGAGTATCATTAGTCCATTTCCGTATGACAGAACATAAATCATACTCTACATCATATAAAGAATAAATATCAACGATACCTCTATAATAATTAATCCAACCAACAACGCAAGGCTTCAATATCTTTTGTATATACTCTAAAGAAGCATCGGAATAGAATATCAATATATCTGTGACCTTGTCAATTAACGAATCAACTTTCTCTTTAGATGGTGTCACACAAATATGTCGCCCATACCTTGTAACATTAACTCCAAGGAAATCAAACCCGCTATCAATATGAGTTACAAATGTCTTCTCATCTGATAACTGCAATCCACGCTCTGTCAGAAATGATTTTAGAACATCCATAACAGAGTTTTCTAAAATATCTTTATTATGACCTATCACAATAATGTCGTCCGCATAGCGTATAAACTGCAAATCAGAACCACAGTTATATGTCAATTCGTTTTCCAGTCCGTCAAGTACCATATTTAAAATCACTGTTGAAATACTCCCACCTTGAGGTACACCTTTTTCAGTCGAGTGAAATCTGCTGTTATCAATATATCTGTACTTGATAAATTTACAAAGTACCTCTTTATCCATAGGGATATGGTTCATAATCCATTCGTGACTGATATTATCAAAGCAGGACTTGATATCTGCCTTTAATATCCACTCAGGGTGTGAATCATTACATAACACCTCAACACAACGAATTATTGCCTGTTGAGCAGAACGGTTAGGGCGATAGCCATAGGAATGATAATCACCTGTGATTTCAGCTATTGGCTCTAATGTAAATCTATATAGTGTCTGCATAGCTCTGTCTTGCATTGTGGGGATACTAAGAAGTCGCATACCATTACAAAATTTTGGTCTATATACTCTTCTTAATGGTTTGGGATTATATCCTCTGCGTTTTAAATTTAAAATCGCATTAAACTTATCCTCTGGAGTTTTCCAAACAATATTGTCAACTCCTGGCGTATTTTTACCTCTGTTAGTTGATACTATTTTAACAGCTAAAGCTTTAGCATAAAATGAGTGAATCAATTTATGCTGTAAAAACTTAACTTTATCTGTTTCGCCAGCTTGTTGAGCTTTTGCTATTCGCCTTTGCAGCCTTTTAACAAATTCCTCAGCCATTTTGAAGTCAATATCTTCAAAACGATTGATTTTGTCAGAAGCAGCACACGATTTCTCGTTAATTTTGCTCATCCCCTTTCAAAAGTTCTGTAAAAGCGATTGCTTTTAAATTATTAAATTTTAATTACTGTGTTGCAAATGTAGCATACGGTAAGCAAATACAAAATTTTTTGTAAATCGTGCACTCAAACCGTACACTACATAAGCAACTAAATTGATTAAATCATTTTTATCACGCCCTTTTTTATTACCTTATTTATCTAAACGGACTGCTTGTCCTAAGATAGCGAAATAAAAGTTATTGACTTTGCTGTTCTTCTTGCATATCAAGATTTCTTTCACTTTGCAGGAAATTCTCGTATTCTTCCCGATGTGTTTCAACATAGGATTCAATGTCGGCAAATATGGCTTTCGCAAATTCTTGAACTTGTTTTTCACTCATTCTGAAATTTGTATAATCCATAATTGCCACCCCCTAAAAGTTGAAATAAAACAAAAATATCTTGACTGTACTCTAATTGTACCCTATACTTGGTTTATATAGTTTTATTAAAAATAAACTTTACATCAACTTTTGGAGAAAAATATGGGCAAAAATTCAAAATTAAATATAGACGAAACATTCTATAATGAAAATGGCAATCTAAAACGATTGCCAAGCGACTTTTATTATAAAAAATTTATATTTGATGATTACAAATTCAGAAAAGAAAACAATCAATTTATCATATATGCAAAAATTGACTGTGGAACTGATTTGCAAACTTTTTCGACTGAAATTGAAAGCAAAACACCGGAACTACTTATAAGTATGCTTAAATTGAGAGATAGCTTGCCGAATGAAATTTTTGAAAGTCCTACAAAAATATTATTGTGCGATGAATTTTTAAACGATGACACTGTAAAGCAAATAATTAATTGGTGTAAATCAAACGGTTTTCCTTTTGTAAACGATACTATTTTGAAAAACAGCACATCAAAAAATAAATCTAAAAAGATTTTTAACACTATTAAACCCTATAAGTATATATCTTTTAAATTATGCGATTTTATATTTCAACTCAACGAAATTTACAGTGCTTTTTATATGTATAGAATTATTAATGGCTACACTGATAAAATCAATTTTTCGATATATACAAAGAATTCGCTTTCAAATACTTTCGGGAAAAATGGCTTTGTCAATTTGAAAGAATTAAGAAAAAATGAATGTGCAGAATTATTTGAATATAAGTATCAAAACATAAAATATGAAAATAAAATTACTTTTATAGGTGAACCACATTTCATAATAAATGCCAAAAATTTATTTGACGCCTCTTTTTATCAGTTAGCTCTTTTGTTATATAACAAGGATAAAGAAATTAGAATTTGTGCCTTGTGTCACGAATATTTTGAACCCAAAGACCCAAGACAAAAATATTGCAATTCATTGGATTGTTACCCACAAAAAGCGTATAAAAGGCGAAAAGCATTAGAAAAAAAGCAAAAAAAAGAGCAGTCAAACCAATAAGGTTTAACTACTCTTGCAAAAAACTAATAATCATTTTTTAAAATTTCTTAACACTCTTATCAAGGATTTATCATGTTCCCACCCAATATCGTTTAAAAAAGTATTTTTATTACAATAGTGTTCCAGTTCGTTAATATACTCATCTAACCAATTATAATATTTCCAATCGTATGGTTTAAAGGCAGACAAACATTTATATTTTACACTAATATTAATATTAAACTGATACGGATGGTAATTTATAATTCCATCATTTCCAATATAATATTTATAAAATTCTTTATCTACCACTGTTGAGAATCCGCCGTACAAGTAATGAATCGTTAATATAAATAGTTTTGTATCTATGGTTATAGAATTTTTATCATTTTTATGAATTGTTGTTCCTTTTGGTAGATATAAATCAAATCTACGGAATAGAGCACCATTTTTATAGCTAACAAGCACCGTCCCTTCACATTCAATAGTACTTGTGTCGCACCCCTCCGTGTCTTCCATAAAGATATTTCGATTGTTCATATCTTCAGAAAAAAGTTTGAGAAATCTATTTGTCAATAATAAATCAGGAATAGAATCTTTAGACCATTTCTTAACTTTCGAATGCAAATGTAACGCATTAAAATAATCTGAAATAAATATGGAAAAGTTTTCAATCAATGAGTACTCAATTAATTCAAGTAAGAGATTTATACTATCATCACATTTTGCATAGATTCTCCCCTTATCATCAGATTGGAAAAAATCAAATTTTTGAAAATCGCCTTCTTCCCAAATCTTTTTTATGACTTTATTTTCAACAAAGGAAGATTTCAAATATTTAGTCATATCATTATTAATCCTGTAATTAGGTATATTTATAAGTCTATTTTTATCATGTTTATCAATAATAAACATTCCCTTATATTCTATTGATACATTCAATTTGTGTATGCGATATAGAAGCGAGATTAATATTAATATAACTATTACTATACTGCCACACACAACATAGACCAATGGGTTAAAATCATATATTTCATATAATGCGCCAGAAATAATATTAATAAAAGTGCTTAATATCACAGAAAAAACAATTATATTGACAGATTCGTGTTTTTCCTTTCTATAGTTATCAATAGTTTTTTTCATTTTATTCTCCATAGCAAACAGAAATTTTACAATTATTATATCATTTCAGTTCTGTTATTTCAATCTTCGCATACATTAATTTACTATAATTTTGAATAAGATTTTTATCTAAACTGAATTTAATAGTATGTTGCACAGAAAAACAGAGAGTAAGAGAATTAACATGTCCAGTAAAAACGTACAATAGAAAAAAGCCCCCTTATGTAGAATAAAGAAGACTACCATAAGGGGACTTTTGTACTGTCCGTACATTTGGGGCATGTTAAAAGCTCTCTGCGTTTTTTTGTTATTGTATTATATCCCACTGTAACGGCTAAACTCCTACATAGTAGAGTTTTGTGTAACATTGTTTTGGTGGAGATACGGAGATACAACTCTATTTTTTATATAAAGTCAATTTATACATAGAGCCCTTTCTATATTTATATCCTGTTGTGATAAAGTATAATATTAACTCTTATATTGGTGAAAATAATGAAAAAAGTAAGCCAGAGAAATAATCATTCTCTGGCTAAAAAATTGCTTACAACCCTATTGTAATAGAAAAACCACCAACAAAATAAAATGGGTTTGTGTAAGACTTGCTTGGCAGGGGCAGAAGGACTCGAACCCTCGGCACGCGGTTTTGGAGTGACTGTTGAAACTTCAAAAAGCTGATTGCAATGCCATTTTTAAGCCGTTTATCAAAATGAACTTGATCATCAATTTGATTTTGATGCTTTTTTGATGCTATTGAAATTTTTATGCTTACAATATAATAGATGATGACTTTTTGATGATATAGAAATTTCAAATGCTGACGGTCTGCTAAAATAACATCCTTTATTGCAGTGTATGGTGACATGCAAAAATCAATCTGTCAATCATTTCAAAAATCAAATTTTGCACCGCTGTAAACAAAGAATACATATCTTCAATTTTACAAACCATACACAGAAAAATTTTCTGTGTATATAAAGTTAGAACTTATAATAAGTGAAATTTTCTTTTGAATTTATATTGATGTTCCGTTGAATACAGTATATACTATTTTCAACGAATAGTGTTTGTGAAAATGCTAATAGCTTATTAAATGTAATATTATTTTTAAACTTCAAAACATTAACTGATTTTAATAAGACTTTAAATAAATAATAAGGAGTATAGAATGGGTTTATTAGAATGTGCAAGTAGCAATTCAGTTTATCGTGGATATGATTATTATAATTGTGATAAAGTAATTTCTTTTCAAAAAAATTCTGATGGTGTATATAATGGTATCGTAGAAGGAAGTAATGGAAAATTATATGAAGTTTACATAGATGCTAATCACCCACGAAAATCGCATTGTAATTGTCCTCACGCAAATGGTAAAAGGATAGTGTGCAAACATCAAGTGGCGTTGTTCTTTAATGCTTTCCCTGAAAAAGCTCAAGAATACAAAAAAGAATTAGATTCATATTACGATTATATGGAAAAGCAAAAAGAGGATGAAGAAGAGGCTCTTATTAAGTTTATTCATAAATGCAAAAAGTCGGAACTAGAAGATATTTTATATTCATTACTTATGGATTCGCCGGAATGGTTATATGATAGGTTTATAAGAGAATATTTGAAATAATAAAATGCAATATGTAGTTAAATACAGACCAGAGATTAGGTGAAATCCTGTCCTCTGGTCTGTTTTTGTGGGTATGTTAAAAAATTAGTTAAAACAAGACAAAGCTAAAAGCTAATATGTATTTAGAGATAGCGTTTGTAAGATATGTATGTATTTGTTGGGCTAATTTTATACATAAATGATATTGCTATTATTCTAGATTTGGAATATAATATAATTATCGAACATATGAGGTGATAATGTGCTTGCATATATGACAGCTAGTGAAGCGGCTACAAAGTGGAATATATCCCACAGAAGAGTTATTACTCTCTGTCAGGAGGATAGAATCCCCGATGTTGCAATGTTGGGAAATATGTGGATTATCCCAAAGAACGCAACAAAGCCGGCAGACGGCAGAACAACTCGATATGAAAATAAAAATCCTGCTAAACCATTTATAAAATGGGCCGGTGGCAAAGGGCAGTTGCTTCCTACCATAAGAAAATTCTATCCAAAGGGACTTGGCATAACAATAAAAAAATATTGTGAACCAATGGTAGGTGCCGGTGCAGTGTTGTTTGATATTCTGAATACATATGAGATGGATGAAGTGTATATTTGCGATACCAATGAAGAACTAATGAATGTATATGAGGTTGTTAAATCAAAGGTGGACAAGTTAATAACCTTGTTAAAGAATTACGAAGTCCAGCATTTGGCAAGAAATGATGATGAAAGAAAGCTGTACTACTACGAAAGAAGAGAAGAGTATAATAAGGAAATACAAAACTCTAACAAGAAAAATTCCGTGTTGAGAGCATCACTGTTTATATACCTGAACAAAACTTGTTTCAATGGGCTATACAGGGTAAACAAAAAAGGTTTGTTTAATGTCCCTATAGGTTCGTACAAAAATCCAACAATATGTGATATTGACAACCTGAACAAAACCTCTGAATTGTTGCAGAATGTAACAATATTATCCGGAGATTATACAAAGATTACCGAATACATTGATGAGAACACATTGGTGTATTTTGATCCACCTTACAGACCTTTATCAAAAACTTCAGAATTCACATCATATAATGCAGATGAATTTGGTGATGATGAGCAGATTAAACTTGCAGAGCATATAAAATCGCTTAATGCAAAGGTAATGGCAAGCAATTCCGATCCGAAAAATGTTGACGAAAACGACAACTTCTTTGATGATTTATATGAGGGAATGAAAATCTATCGTGTTACTGCAACCAGATCAATTAACAGCAAAGGTAAAGGAAGAGGGAAAATAAATGAACTGTTGATTAAAAATTTCTAAAAAAGGGGGTGAAAATATGCCATATGGAGAATATGCAGAATGTCCAAACTGCGGTAAAATTGCTCGCGGAGAAGAAGAAATAGAAGAGCTTTTTGGTTACAGAAATATGGGCGATGAAAAAATTATTCCGCAGTCTTGGTGCAAAGAATGCAGGAATGAAAGTTAAAACCCGAACGAAAATTCTGATGGCACAGGAAAGATGTTTTCCGACACTATCAGATTAATAATTAATACTTTATAATGATTATTTGAACTGCGCAATATGTGCAGTTTGTTCCTTTGGAAAGAAGGTCAATAACTATGAAGTTAAAAGAGGCACAGGAAAAAATTAAAACCATTTGCAATACCCCTTTTGCTGATATTTTTGAAGAGTCAGATTTACCTATGATTATCAAAAATAAAGGCAAAACTGGTCAATTACTGGAAATGGCTTTGGGAAAGAAACTTGATAATGCCAACATCGACTTTGATGATGGAGAACTAAAGAGCAATAAATGTGATGCCACAGGTAAACCCCTTGAGACAGTTTTTATTACACAGATTTCAAGTATTATTGATGAACTTATTACTGAAAAACCGTTTGAAGAAACACACTTATATGAGAAAATCAGCAACATGTTGTATGTGCCTGTTTGTAAAGTCGGAGATCCGCATAACTGGATGTTTCTTGATGCAATTCATATTGATTTGTCAAAACCCGAGTTTTCTTCTCTTTTGAACATTTGGAGAGATGACTATTATTCTATTTGCAGACAGTTAAAAGAACACATTGAAACATCAAAAGACGGGTTTATACATACTTCAAACGGTAGGCATATTCAAGTTAGGAGCAAGGACTCTAAGCCCTATCATCAAATTTATTCAAAAATATACGGACGGGAAGTTTCGAACAAAAACCACGCTTTTTATTTTCAAAAGCAATTTGTTAAGGATATACGAGAAATGTATAATAAATAAAGAGGTAGTCAGATGGCAATTAACACTCATGGCGGCGGTGCTTGTACAAATAAACACGGCTTAAAATTTGAACAGGAAACTAGTCTTGAAGAAGCTTTAATAAATGCTGGTTATTCGATATCAAAAAGAAATCTTGTATTAGACAAACAGAAAAATTGCTTAGCTCTAATTGCACCAAAACAGAAGTTCTATAGCATATTTTTGAAAGCAGAAAATATTGATTGGAGAAATTATATTTCAAAACGACTTTTTCCTGATGAAGCACTAATTAATTTTACCAACAACACCGTGTATATTATAGAAAAGAAATTTCAACATGGTCCTGGTTCGGTTGATGAAAAACTACAAACTTGTGATTTCAAGAAAAAGCAATATAAAAAATTGCTTTATGACACAATATATGAAATTGAATACATATATGTTTGTAATGATTGGTTTATGCAAGCCTGCTATAAAGATGTACATGATTATATTCATTCTGTCGGTTGCCACATTTTCTTCAATGATATTCCACTTGACTTTCTTGAATTACCTTTAGAAAATCGGGAGTAATAATTATGGCAAAAAAGATAACTAAATGGAAACCTGAAGATTTTGAATTGGAAATGACTACACATTGGTCGTTTCCGGATAGAGGAAAATGGGCAACTCATGATGCGAAATATAGGGGTAACTGGTCGCCATATATTCCAAGAAATTTACTGCTTCGTTATTCGAAGGAGGGTGACTTGGTGCTTGATCAGTTTGCAGGCGGAGGAACAACGCTTGTTGAAGCAAAGCTGTTGAATCGTGATATAATCGGAGTTGATATTAACGATGTTGCTTTAGAGCGATGCAGAGAAAAGATTGATTTTGATTACGAACCTGCAAAGGGAAAAGTATATATTAAAAAAGGTGATGCACGAAATCTTGAGTTTATCCCTGATGAGAGCATTGACTTGATATGCACACACCCACCCTATGCCGATATTATCAAATACAGCGACGGCATAGACGGAGATTTGTCCCAGCTAAAAGTAAAGGATTTCCTTGAAGAAATGAAAAAGGTAGCTGATGAAAGCTACCGAGTTCTGAAAAAGGGGAAATTTTGTGCTGTGCTTATGGGAGATACAAGACAAAAAGGTCATATGATTCCTATGAGTTTTGATGTAATGAAAATCTTTCAAGACGCAGGTTTTAAACTAAAGGAAATCATAATCAAAGAACAACATAATTGCAAAGCAACAGGATTTTGGAAAACAAACAGCGTGAAATATAACTTTTTACTCATTGCACATGAGTATTTGTTTGTGTTTCATAAATTATAATTTTTGTTTAATGATTTAAGAAAAGAGATTTCAATGAATATCAATGATATACAAATGAGATTCCCAGATTTTACTGATCAGCAAAGCGAATGGCTGACTAAAACCATTAATTTGTTGCAAAGCTGTAGAAATGAGATATCTACAAAACAATTAATAAATCAAAACGATATATCTTATGCATTATTGAGAGTTTATGGTCGGATGTTACTTACATCATACGAGGTGTTCACTTTATTAAGATGTGGTTTTCCCGAAGGTGCCATGGGATTATCCAGAAAATTATATGAAGGATTAGTTATAGTAGACTTTTTGATTAAAAATAAGGATGATAATTCGACAGTAGATAAATTTTTTGATGCGGTTGAGATTAGTGCAATATTTACGGATATTAATACTTTGGAATGGGTTAATATTCATGGAAAAAATGTAAGCGATAAGTTAAGAATTTTAGAAGAAAAATTAGAGAGATATAAAATCAAATATCCAGATTCCAATATAAATGATGATTATTGGTGGGCTGAAGTTAGAAGTTTTAATAAACTTTCAAAAAAGACTGATTACGAAAAAAATTATATGTATAAAATATGCTCTAATAAAACTCATTTAAATGTTTTTGACTGCTTTATTTACAATGACAATTCTGAAAGCGGAGTGTTGATTGGTGCAACTAATTTAGGTATAGAGAGACCTTTATGGTTCTCTTTATTAAATTTGAGCACTGCTACAGTTCTAATTGCTGAATATTTTGATGATAATAATTTAGTGAAAATCTCAAAAGAAATGAATAATCTTATAAATCAAGTAGGCAATGGTACTAATTCGTACACCGAAAAAACTATTTAGTATTTTGACATTATAAAAATCAAAGGACGTGATTCTATTGTGGAAAAACGATAGTACATATATCGGAACGGCAAAAAATGAAGATTTTTATTTCTTGTCTCCAATAGCTGAATTAGATGTAGGTGAAGATGAGTTTGACAGGAAATGGGTACATTTGTCTGATGAATTAAAATCTGAGCTTAAGTTATTTTTAAAAGAACTAAATGATAAACATAAAATGTCACTACCGGTGAATGACAAATTTACATCCTATGACAATCCGGATTATCTATGGATTTCTTACGAACTTGAAAACTTAAGAAGATTATATAATAATGCAATGATTAATCCTACTACAGGAAAACTTATTGAGGGGCGTAAGTTCATCCCATATATTCAACTTTGTTTAAAATCAACGGCATTTAGTGTTGAAAGTCTATATCCTAAATCTACAATAAATATGTATGGGAAAGAATATAATCCACATTATGTGATCGAATTTCAGCAGCCGTTTCTTAAATCATTTATAAATTTTGTTTGTAGTGTTTTTGATGATAACCCACAAATTTATAAAGAGGTAGGTGGTAAAAAGATAATAACACATCAATATGTGGCTCCAATTTATAGATTACCTCCGTTTGATAAATGTTTTGAGTGTAGACACGACTTACCGGGAATTATTATTTCAAAAGCAGTAGAAATGTTACTTGCGCACGAAATAGCACACATTGGCAATGGCCATCTCAGGTTAAATGCAAAAGATAAGGATACTATTATTACAGAAGAAAATGATGCGGACATTCAAGCGATTTGCTGGGTGTTAGGTTGTCGCTTTCTTGAATGTGATGGTTCAATACTCGATATAACCTATGATGATTTAAAACAAGAACTTGCACTATCCATTTTTGCTGTTTATCTTTTATATACTTGGACCTATTCTAAAGAACGAAGAATATGGTCAGAAAACACAATCAAAGAATACGGTAATCAAAGTCACTTGCCATATCAGTTGCGGGCTTTTACTATAATAAACACTAGTCGTTCCAGACTAAACAATCTTGGGATATGGAGTAAAGAATGTAAGATTAAAACATTAGATGGTATTTACCTTGAACCCAATTTTTTTGACAAAGTATTTCAGGAATGTATATATATGATTAATTCTTTTGAAAGGTCTTTGCATATGTTTTTCTCGAAAACAGAGGATGTTTACAATCTATCTCTTGACAATAAGTTTGATGAATTACGCAAAATGGCGTTTGAAGAAAAAGACGGAATCTATTCACCGTTAACAAAACAAAACATTCCATGGTTACTTGGCCTTGAGCCAGAAGGTCAAGCAGAATTAAAACGAGTAAATGATTTATGGGAATCTGTTAGAGAACGCTTGATTGATAATGGGACTTATTGTAAATTAAGACCTTATAAGGAATGGATTCCACATGTTTAGATAAATTGAGTAGGATTATGAGACCACCGAAAATTTTGTGTAAAAGTGAATAATGAACTTCCTTTCAATCAATAATGGAAACAGAAAAATTAAAGCTTGAAAGGAAGTTTTTTTAATGGAAAAAGTACCGGCAGAAATGATGAGAGAATTTGTAAGGAGTCAGAATTTTACATCTACAGACGAGATAATGGAAGCGATGAAGGATATGTTCAAAGATGTTCTTCAACAAGTTCTGGAGTGTGAATTAACCGACAAATTAGGTTACGATAAAAGCGAAAGACTGTCGAATGATGATTGTAGCAATAAGTCGAAAAATTACCGTAACGGATACTCCAAAAAGACGGTAAAAACACAGCTGGGAGAAATTGATATAAATGTTCCAAGGGATAGAAACGGCGAATATGAACCTAAAATAATCGGTAAATACAACCGCAATGCAGACGGTATGGAAGAGAAAATACTCTCACTTTATGCTTGCGGAATGAGTCAGCGTGATATTGCAGAGCAAATCAAAAATCTTTATGATGTAGAAATCTCACCCGAACTTGTCAGCAAGATAAGCGAGAAGATTTTGCCGGAAGTAACGGCCTGGCAGAACAGACCTCTTGAAGCAATATATCCGTTCGTATTTATGGATGCAATTCACTACAAAGTAAAGGAGAATCATCAGTATATAACAAAGGCTGCATATGTAGTTTTGGGAATCAATCTAGATGGTCAGAAAGATATTCTGGGAATATGGATTGGCGAAAACGAAAGCAGTAAATTCTGGCTGAATGTGTTGAATGAACTCAAAACAAGAGGAGTAAAGGATGTATTTCTGTTCTGTGTAGATGGATTAACAGGATTCAGGGAAGCCATTTCAGCTGCTTTTCCAAATGCTCAGATACAGCGTTGTATCATTCACCAGATAAGAAGTAGCACACGATTTGTAAGCTACAAACACATCAAAGAGCTGATGGCTGACCTAAAGAAAGTCTACCAGGCTATCAGTGAAGAAGAGGCTATGAATAACCTGATTCTGTTCAAGGACAAATGGAACAAAATATATCCGTCCTGCGTAAAGAGTTGGGAGGAAAACTGGGATATATTATCCACATTTTTCGCATATCCTCCCGAGGTTCGTAAAATAATATATACAACGAACATCATAGAAGGTTTGAACCGCCAGTTCAGACAGATTACGAAGAACAAGCCGTCATTCACAAATGATGACAGCCTTCGCAAAATGTTGTATTTAGCGTCGCAAAAGATTGTCGAACGCTGGACGCAAAGATGTCGAAATTGGGATATGGTTTTAAACCAACTTTCGATAATGTTTGAGGGCAGGATATCAGCTTGATTTGTCCCCAATAATAGAATTTCCCGTCCGCAGAATGTTATTCACGCTTAGGCGTGCATAACATT
>JBJEME010000126.1:0-1666 GCA_051879515.1 Lachnospira sp.
CCTAGCGAGTATAGGAAAGAAGTACTTAAGTAAACACCCTGAGCTAACATAGCAACTTCTAAGGTATCCGCAGATTTAACGGGGTTTTGAGGTCGGTTGTATATCACGTGTATAGAGTGATTGTCGGAGAATTTCGATTAACACCTACTTTAGAAAGGACTGTAAATTATATAAATAATGCTTCTATTTCCTCATGATTTCCATCTTTGTCCGTATAATTATTGATTATTTCATTCAGCAAATCAAACTGGCACAACTCATCTCTCAAATTATTATCTGCGCGAAGTTCATCTATAGCTCTCGTCAAAGTTCTTCCTGTCAAATTCTTTCTAATAATAGTGTTAACAGCCTTTACCTGACTATGAAATGGCTCTCTATTCCTAAACCTATATACCTTTTCCCTTATTTCAAAAATGGGAGTATCGGGCTTGGCGTCTATTATAATAATCAGCCACATAATGGCATTATATAATTGCATGGCAACAGGATTCCATATAACCTGTTCATTTCTTTCACCGCCTCCGGGATTCCTGCCTGCGCCACCTTCTCCGCCTTCTCCGTGTAGTGGATTAAATAATGGCAGCCCTTTATGATTCAGTAATTCCAAAAAATCTCTTGCTGCACCCATACCACATTGAATAATTTCTCTTGTTCCGGTCGCTCTATCGGTTGCGTGAAAAATATAATAATCCTTCTCAATAGTTGCCCCCGCATCACTATGCTTTGTCTGTCCTGCAAGTAATTGAATGTGTGCAACAGGCACTACATCATAATTTTTTACAATCCATTGTCTGGTTTCTGTTCTTCTGCAATCCATAATTATTTCCTCCTTCTGAATATCTCATTACAAAAATCTTCGTATTTCTATCCCAATTAACGACTCATTTGTTTATTTTTAATTTCTCCCACCAGCTCATGCACCGTCGTACATGGACACATCTCTGATGGTTTGGTTTTTCCTTCTCTAATACACTGCTCCAACTTCTGCTGTGCTATCTGAATTGCTTTTTCTTCATCTCCGACCTTGCAAAGTTTTCCATACATCTGCTCATCGGCTTTGGAATACTTCTGCCCGGTTTTGGTCTCATATACTCGTCCAAAATCTGAGCAGCAAGTCCAAGAATCTTGGATTGCCGGCATGGCACCGAAGTAGGCATACATCCATATTTCAAAGCATGGATTGGACCAGCCCACCTGTATTCCTTTACTCACTGCTTCTGCAATAATTTCGTCAAACCCTTGCACCTGATCTCTGTCAAATACAATCCACGGGATACGATACTGTGCATCATAAGCTGTGAGTTCCAGACATTTATCAATCATGGTACGTGTCTTTGTCTCCACAACCTTAATAACCAGCTTATCTCTAACATCCTCCGGCAAAGCCTGATGGAGTCCTGTAAAGAAACAACGCTCTGTAGCTTCTGTATCGGTAACAATCAGATAGTAACCTAATTCCGGCACTTTGAATTGTTTTCTCTGCTCTCGCGATTTTCGGTTACCTGTTCTATCCTTTTTCGCCATACTCAATCCTCCTTAAATATATCAATACTCTTTAAGGTAGGGATTGCACCATACTTTCCAATCAAATAATTCTTCTCATAGCTTTCATCCTTACGGATACGGGAACCATCCTCATCCACAAAGTCAGCCAATGAGTACAGCG
>JBJEME010000127.1:0-6469 GCA_051879515.1 Lachnospira sp.
CAGGCTCTCCCCCGGTCGCAGGCCTCACAGGTTTCTGCAACGCGATCACTGTATTTATCTTACCCGACCATAAACTTCATGTCAAGCAGTTTTTACAGTTATTACAGTATATGCAAATTTTTCTATTTGATACAATTTTAGATAATACATTCACTTATAGTAGCAATCATGTAAGTAACTCTTCCCACCCCATTGATAAAACTTACAAGCATTCAGTAACGAAATACTTCCTTTGAATTCTTATAAATTATATCAGTCACGTCAAATCCAACTATATCAGATATCATTGTCACTGTTCTTTTTAACTCTTTTTCTATTTCATTTATGTAATGAACCGTGAATGTAAATGGTATGTCTGTTTCCAACAGCATACGACTAATCGGCACTGTTCTTACTACCTCTATTCCTGATTTTGTTTTTAACATCCTTGGATTAATTGAAAAGTAACATCCTAATTCTATTACTTTCTCCAACTGTGGTATAGATCCTGTAAACCAATGAAAAATATATTTATTGCTTCTTTGTGTTTTGTATTCTCTCAAAATATCAATAACTGTATTGGCTGACTTAAGAGAATGAACAGAAACCACCTTTTCTCCATACTGCTCACACAGCTTGACAATATCACGAAATGCTTGCATTTGTATTTCTTTGGTCTGAATATATTCTTTACTAAAGTCCAAGCCCACTTCGCCAATATAATGGCTTCTTTCAAATAATGCTTTAAACAGTCTCATATCATCATAGCCGCTAGAAATCAATTGCGGATGCATACCTAACCCTACTTTAATATGAGGGTTATTTCTGCAAAACTGTACTTCTCTATCATACGCCTTCGGAGTAGTGCCAACCGCAAATAGACTTATATCAGAATTCTGCATCTCCTTTATAATTCCTGACATGTTGTCCATTAAATCCAAATGACAATGTGCATCATAAATCATTGTTGCAACCCTCTTCAGCTAAATTATCCTGTATAAAATTATCTACTTCAAATAAACCTCTCGCATATATGTCGGCTAATTCCTGCAAATATTCATCATCTTGCGGTAATGGTCCTGGCTTATGTATATAAAACAAAGCACGATTTTTATCCTGTTTTATTTTATCAATGGCATACTGGAAAGAGCGCAATTGAATTCCCATTCCTTCTGAATTTTTATTCTGCATTTCATAAATAGACGTTTCAGTATACACTGTTCCATCATTCCCAAACGCTTTATGCATTGCAGCTCTTCTAATTAAACAAGGAACACAATAACCACAATGTTGTTGACTGAGTTGTTTCCATCTTGCTTTTCCTGGTGATGAACATGAAAAAGATAATTTCATCGTCTCATAAAGAACATCCTTGTTTTTACACTCCTCTGCCATTTCTCCCTTTGTTCTATTCCAATAAGGATTTTTTACTGACAGATTCATCCCTAATCCCTCTAGCAACTCATTCCACAAGGAAAGATAAAACGGATGTGTCGTTCTTGTACTAAATGAACCAACTCTTGTTTCATCCAATGGCACATTCAATGCAATCAGACCATTTTCTGGAACCAACAGTTCATTAATATTATCCATTCCTGTCATTGCAAAAAGTGCATAGCCTATAAAAAGAAATGATCTACTCCTTGTATTGTTATCATTACCACCTTCCGGAATATAATCACGCGGAAACACCATCCACAAATCTAACCATGTATGTAAAACATCTGGATATAATACATCAAATTTATTTACAATGTTTTTTTGAGCATTTTTAGTAAGTGCTTCTCCAGCATGACTTATTAGCAAGGTGTTTTTCCTATCCTCCATCAAATTAATAGTACTTATTAGACTATCCATTCCTCCTGAGAATAATGACACTGCATCATATTTATTTGATTTTTCTCCTATTTCGTCCGGCTTACTAAACTGCCACGTTCTACTTGATAATTTAATTTTCCATAAATCTCCTGTAAGAAATCTAAGCATACGTTCAACCGTACAAATCTGTTTTTCCCACAAATCTACATTTGATACTGGTATTTCTAATTCAATTTCTCTCGACCAAGAATCTTGTCCATGTACCGCTCTCTCAATTCGTGTATCCGCCAAATAAACCATTGTTGCCAGTGACATAATATCAAACCCAATTTCAGTGGGATATACATTTTCTTTATACAATTTCTCCTTAACATGGTTTAATCCATAGTTTAGTTCATCCGCAGAAAGCATAGGTACATCAACAATAACTGTACCATCCTCTCTCCTTGAATCTATATTCTGAATTTCATAATTTGCTCTTAATCTATATCGATTCATTCATTTTCACCTGCACTTACCATAATATCAAATGCTTCCTTATACACTTGATCTACTATTCTTAGCGAATCTCCCTGCCGAATATTCCCTGTCTGTATGTCTAGATTAGCTACTGCATCAGATACAGAACCTTTAACAAAGTCTTTCATTTGAACTATTATACTGTCCGATGTAGTCCTATCCTGTGGCAATAAAATAATCTTATTTCCGATATCATTTGTAATTCTACTAAATATTGCATTTGCCATAGTACGTTCCACAATTACCATAATCTGTTCAGCGGTCAAATCTTCAAATTTAATTGTAGCTATCTCTGGTGATTCTTCTATTGCAGAAATATACGCAGACCTCGCAATACCTTCATCTTGTGGTCCTCCATCTGGACAAATAAAATCAGTAAGCGCAATAAATGCATCACTTGCTGTCTTGTGGGAAAGGTTTTCAATAGAAAGATATTGCTCGACAGCCCTTGCTCCGCCTGAAGCAAATGCACCTGCAATATTTAATAATTTCGCAGTACTGCTTCTAGCTGCTCCCATTCTTCGTGTTGCATTTGAACTACCACCCAAAGATTTGCTTATGTAATTAGAAACACTCTTCCGGCCTAAACTTCTATCCCGTCCACCTGAATTTATATACCTTGTAAACTCACCACGAGGAGCTGTAAATCTATCTGCATTACCTATTGGTGGAATCTGATTACCATTTAAACCTTGAGGCGTCTCATTCTGCATATTTTCATCAGGTTGCTGTAACCATGATGGCACTAACGGGGTTCCTCCTTTTTGTCCTCCATTATGTGTTGATGTTCCCATTATCAATTACCTCACATCTTTTTTAAAGCAGCCTTAACAACTGATGTACCGCTACTTTTAAGTTTATCAAAATATTGATCTAAAGTTTTTCTTTCTTCACAGCCCTTTGGAATAGCTTTATCCCATCCATGTAAAATCCACACACCAACCTTAGAAACCGGAATAGCATCTATAAAATTGACCAAACTTTTCCGAAGTTCAGGTTTACTCTGCACCAATATAATTAACCCATCTGTTCCCTTCGGTTTCGTATCGAATTGACCTCTTTCCATAATTTTTTGAACAACAACATCAAACACTTGGTCAGATTCTTGATTTGTCAGGTTTTTCAATTCCTCAATACGACCAACAATCGCCATTTCATCTCTAAAAAGCAAATCAACAACTTCTGATAAATCATTTTGAGCAGATTTGCCTGAAAAGTAATCAATTTTTTCTTTACAAGCATAGTAATATGGTCTCAAGTCTTTATCGATAATTTCCGGTTCCGTAATAAGCCATTCCCCAATCTTATTCAAATCATACCAACGCTCTTTTGATTCCACTGCTTCCTTGGCTTCGACCATTTTTTTAATATCAGAAAGTATTTCCGGAATTTCTCCCCACTTTCCTTCTGAATCCAAATGATTAGGTAATTCTTTATAAAAATCTGTTTCATAATATTCTGCCAACATCATCTTTGCTAAAATTGCAAGTTCCAGTTCGTCTCCAAACCCACGATTCTTCGCAATCTCATAACGTAACAGCAACATATTTACAAACCGTTTTATCTTCCTAGGATTTCCATCTGTATTTTGCGCTAACAAATGGCATATCTGTGTCGCAATCAATACTTCATTTGCAGACTTCTCATAATCAGCTCCAAGAATCCCTTTTACATCATCAACTGTGAGACTTTCTACATTCCACGGCTTCCTAATTCTTGATAATCCTTCTTCCCTCAGCTTTTTATAATTGGGGTTTTCATCAGCAAAAACTGAGCCTACCATAAGTAGCATTATGTATATACAAGCCTCTACCTCACCTAATGCAGGAATTCTAAATGGAATCTGAATCAATTTTTCTAAATACCTATTTGCAAAAGCATCACCTGTATTAAATTTATTTTCATCAATTGCATCTGGAAAATGCTTTTTGACTGCATAACGTATCATACTTTCATCTGCTGCAACTACAAACGCTGTTTTTTCTGTAAACATGAACAATCTTACTGCTTCTAGTGTATTGATTGCCACATCTGGTAAACATCTATCCAAGTCATCCATTAATACAATAAGTTTTTCAATAGATGCATCCTCTAACAATTCATTAAAATTTTCCTGAAATTCAGAGAATTGTTTATTACTTGATGTATCTTCCGTAATGTTGGCATCCTTTAAATAGCCACCAATAGACTCAATTGCTCCAGCAATTCCTTCTTCGGTGGTTACCGTTGCTTTTAAAATATCCATCGTTGAAGATAGTAATGTAAGAGGCGCTGTACCTGTAGCAAGTCCCAATGCTGTTTTTCCGGCAGTCTTGGCTACGCTCATCCAATTTATATTTCCCCACAGTTTTCTTAATATTTCTCCAGCCTTCGCACCAAGTTTTTCTTTTTTTTTCAAGCTCTGAAATAATAGAACTCATTAAAGCAACTTTGGAATCTTCAAATCCTTGATGCTTCCAACCATTAAATCGAATACATGCATACTTTTTACCTGACTCTGTGGCAGACGTCTTTACTTCATTTTCTACCATTTCAAGAATACTAGATTTGCCTGCTCCCCAGTCCCCATGAATACCGATAGAAATTGGCTGCTCTTTACTGTCTTTAATAAGAGAAACTATTGTCTTTGCTATCGCCTCATTATTAAGTAAATCAACTTTGGTTTCATTATCAGATAAAATCATCTTTCTAGCTCCTCCATTAATCTTTTCTCACTTTCTTTAAACAATCATTGAGAATTTACGTCCTTTAATACCCTTTCTATTTCAGCACAAATTCTCTTATATGGTAAGGGCTCATTATTATATGCCTCCCATGGAATATAAATATATATATTATCCTTCCTGGAAAGCATCTGGGACTTAATATCTTTTCTTTCCAAATAATCCTCATCATTTCTACCATAAACTTCTATAACTATTTTTCTATTTGTCCCTTCAAATTCTATAATGCCATCTTCCAAATATTTGTCCCCATAGGCACCATATCCATACTCAAAAGGCTTATAAAAGAATACACCTTTTTCCTTGAATCTATTTTGATTCATTATTTCACAAATGGTATTATACATTTGCACTTCATAATTACTCTCAGAAAACAACCCATAATCGTTTACCAAAAGAAATCGTAGGCTATACATTGCATACTTATCTCTAAATCCTGCTAAAATAATATTTCTATTAGATAGGTCATTAGTCGCGTATGTATTTTCGTACTCCTCAAGTGCTCTAATTAATTCTTGTGTATAAACAGGAACCGATAACGCCTTACCATCTTTCTCTTCTTTTATTACCAAACGCGTGATTCTATCATCTACTCTATACGGAGGTATCTCTGCCAATTCTTTATATACAAATTCCAGACCATCTTTTAGACGGCTTAAATCAGCGATACATTTTTTCTTAGCTCCTATCCTTGTTCTCTTTTCCGCCCAGAACATTTTCTTAATCATTACATCTGTCTTGGGGTACACTGTCTCATTATTTCCTTTGTAAAATGCAACATGCTTAAATGTAAGCATATTCATCTTTTTTATCATTGCAGAAATTGTAATTTCCCCTTGCTGATGCTGAGGATATCTTCTACCTCCCCCATCATGATTCCGTGGAACATTCTCATTTGGGTCATTTTCATTCGGTTCGTTTTCATTTTGTTCCCTGTGCGTCAATGGTTCCGACAAATGCACTTGTACCTCTCCTGTCTCGTCATCAATCAAAAATCCAGCATTATAATCACGTTTGTTTAGGTATACTTTTGATTTCGGACACCAATCCTCGTGATCCGCTTGCTTTCCTTGACTACATGGATATATCGCCCAATTTCCGTTACGAACTTTATATTCACACTTCCCATTACAGTTGCAAAAAAGCTTCACGTTTTCATTTTTACATTTATCATATAATGACTTTTTTTCATACTTATCCATTTCGTTTGGACATAATATTTCATTTTTACTGGTTTTTATTCTAAACTGTGCCATTTTTCTTTCCTCAAAATTAACAATAAATTTACAACTTCTTCTCTTTCAACATTATACAACAATTTAAATATAACTCCAACCGAAATCTCTTATCGTAAATTTACGCCAACAATAAAACGCCCGAATCATCGGGCATTTTATTCTTACCGCAAACCGGCAGGAATAACGCTTTCC
>JBJEME010000128.1:0-1650 GCA_051879515.1 Lachnospira sp.
AAAACTTTTTAGTTTTTCTTATGCCGCTCGTTGTTGTGATCTGCTTTTCAAATGGTATTTGTGTAGGTTAAAACCACAACAAATCATTGAAATTTCTAAATTTATGCCTTTTAAGCCTCGTCTTTTGGCTCTTGTGTAGGCTCTGTTCCATTTGATTGTACCAAATGCACCCTCTGCTTGAATGCTCCTGTTCATACGAAGTAATGCACCTTTTGTGCTGTTGAGATTGCTTAGTACCTCTTGATGAATGCTAGTCAATTCTTCGTTGAGCCTAATAGTTCTGTTGCCTTTAGCTTTACAGCATTTCTCTTTGTGTTCGCAGTTTGTGCAATCCTCACATTGATAATATTCTTCTGTTCTTCCGTATTTGTTTCCCTTTACCGATTTTGTGTAAAGATAATTAAATTCTTTACCGTTTGGACAAACAGGTTTTCCGTTTTCATTGATAGGAAAATTAACTGCTCTGTATGGATTATCACGGTATTTTTCATCCTTGCTTTCTTTTTCGAACATAGTGAATTTCATATATTTCTCCATACCGTGTTCTTCACAGTATAGATAATTGTTGAAGCTGCCATATCCTGCATCTGCAACAGGATATTTTGGATAAAATCCATGTATCTTTTTGAACTTTTCCATAAGAGGAATAAAGCAGTCCATATCCGACGCATATTGCTTAACATCACAAACAGCAATATACTCATCACATATTCCAAGCTGAATATTGTATCCGGGTAGTAATTGGTCATTACCCATATAGTCCCTTTTCATTCTGAAAAAGGTTGCGTCATTGTCTGTTTTAGAGTAACTGTTTCTGTTATCTCCACAGGTGTTGATATGAATTGCATATTTCTTTAGCTTCTCTGTATATTCAACAAGCTTGTCATAGGTTCGTTGTTCTGTTGTTTTGTGATGTCCTCTGCCTCTGACAATACATTCAGGTTGAATATCAAAAAGCTTAATATATTTTTCGATTATCAATTCCATATACTCTATTGGGTATTCTGTACGAATTTCAAATTCAACATTTTGGTATATGATAGAGGTATTAATTTCTTTAAGTAATGCAGTAATCTTGTTAAATGTATTTTGTCTATGTTTAATACTGCTTTTCTTCCAAACCCAGCTATACTTGTTTGCGTTGGCTGCTATCTTTGTACCGTCTATGTAGATATGTGACAAATCTACATTTTCCATCTCAAAGATATATGAATTGATTTCTGCAAGAATACCATCAATGCAATCAACAAGATAATCCTTCATAAAATTATCTATCGTCATATGACTTGGTGCAGGGTTATCCTGCAATAGCCACATAAACCGTATATCGTTATTACAAAGTCTTTCTATCTCTCTTGTTGACACACAGCCAAATTCCGTAAATGCAAACAGTATTACTTTCAGCAAGATTTCACTATCATATCTTTTGCGACCTATCCTGCTTTCCTTAACGACAAGATGTTTATTTAGGTCAATATGATCAAAAACCTCACAGAATGTATATACCTGATCGGAAATTTTTATCTTTTTTGTAATTTCCAGTGGTAATTTTAGTTGATATGGTGTACAATATCTCTCGTGGTTATATTTATTTTTCATTACAACTCAATTATACCACAAAAAAGACTGCATTCCTACCTTTCGGAAAGA
>JBJEME010000129.1:0-6226 GCA_051879515.1 Lachnospira sp.
AAGACTTAGTGAAGGAATATATGGAGTTGTTGGAAGCGTAAGATATGTAATAGGAGATACAATACTTCTTGTAAACGGATCAAGGAACGGATCAGAGAATGAGTTCGGAGAATGCAGACGTTTGGTAAGTGATGGTACCATGCGTCTGCTTTTTTTGACCAGCTTAATAAAGGCGAACCATATGATAAAGTGAAGCCGACAATAAACATGGGATTTCTCAAATATACTCTTTTTGAAGACGAGCCGGAATTCTATGCGAAATTCAGTCTTCTAAACGAGAAATCCTATAGAAAATATAGTGACAAAATAACTGTTTGTGTGGTAGACTTAACCGGAACAGATCTTGCAACTGAGGAAGACAAAGCGTATGGAATAGACACATGGGCTAAGGTTTTTCTTGCAACAACATGGGAGGAATTATGCATGGCTACTGAAAGTAATGATTATATGAAGGATGCTGCACAGACTTTATATGAACTTAATGCTGACGAGAATGTACGCCAGCAGTGCGAAGCACGCAGAAGAGCGATTATAGAAGAGAAATACAAGCTGGAGAGAATTGAACAGTTGACAAGTGAGAATGAGAGAATGATTATAGAAGAGAAATACAAGTTGGAGAGAATTGAACAGTTGACAAGTGAGAACGAGAGAATGATCATAGAAGATAAATACAAGCAGGAGAGAATTGAACAGTTGACGAGTGAGAACGCTAATTTACATTATGAAATAGAGCAATTAAAGCAACAGTTGGCTAAAATGCAGAATGAATGACAGGAGAGGGATGTTATTATTTAGTCATTGTTTTTATACTTAATTTATAATAGGTTGTAAGACACATTGCAGGGGTTGTTTTTACTATGGAAGATTTTTTTGGTGATAATATTATTGTGATCTTTCTTTTCTTTTTGGTAAGCGTATTGAATTATTCAGAAATTAAGCTGTTAGAACAGAGGATTTCTGTTGTTTATACAGTAATCATAATATTAAAAGGATTGAATGTGATAGGTATAAAGATGGCGTTGTTTTTTGTGCTTATTACATTGTTTATATATACTGAAATTCTTACTGATGACAAAATGAAGCTGAAACTTGTCACTAACGTATTTTTTAAAATAATTGACTATCTTTATCTGTCAGTATTCAGGTTTCATTTGTCTGAAATATGTCTGGCATTGGAACTATTGCAACTTTCATATGATTATCAGCAGTATTTAGGTATCAGGATAATTTATATATTTTTATCTTTGTTGATGACGGTTATTGTTATAAACGAAGTATTGAGCGAGGACTTTCAAATAGCTGATTTCACAGAACTCTATCAAAAGGTTGAAGCGTATCCAATTTATACAGTAAAATTTAATGACAAAACATTTGTTAACGCAAGAAAGATACTTGTATATCTGGAGGACAAGAATTTTTACTCAAGATAAGGATACACAGTTTTTTCCTTTAGCTCGGCAAAAAGTATAATAGACAGAAAAGTTGTGGAAGGTGGAGGAAAAACTTCACGAATAGCTGTATTTCTTAGAATGTCTAAAATGCTTATTTATAATATTCGCACACATAACAGAGGTTATTCAACAATTGCATCTCAGTTGCTTCGTTCAATGGCTGTTAAAAGAGGTTACAGTAATAACTGGAAACGTAAAATATATGAGTTTTGTTATACATATTTGTTCTTTTCTAGTCTTGAGAAGTATATGAAAAAAAACCATACAGATAAGTTGGAATACTTTAGGGATTATATTATTTATTTGTATTTCCGTTATGTTAATACATTTTTAGGTGAGCAGGACATTCGTTTTACAAAGTTTTTAAATGCATTTGATATGAAACGTGATAAAAAGAATACTAAGGATATTTATGATCTTACTAATGAAGGAATATTAGTGGCTTGCTGGGGACTTAGTAAGAAAACCAAGAGAATAATAACTTCAGAGAATGCAGAGTATTTTATACCGTGTATTGATGGCGTGACATTTGATTATAATTTGGTAAAGGAGATGTTAGCACATCTTGATAAGCCTTTCTATAACGGACAGTATTTGATATAGATGGATTTGCAATTAGATAATATTGGAATTTCATCAGGTGATGAACGATTTGGTAAGGTATAACGGGTCCCCAAATACAATAGGACTAAAATATGATGACAAATTAACTGCCTGTGTGTTAGACTCAACTCATAAAAATTCTTGTGCGATGGACTGGTTAAATCAATATACGTCTCACATTGAAGTAAATGAGTAGATTTTAAAAAGCTTTAGGGGAGGGATTAATCATTGGCTAAAATAGAACGAACTAAAAACGCCACACGAAATATATTATTTGGTGTTATTTTAAAAATGTACCAGATATTGATGCCTTTCTTAATGCGTACTGCAATGATTTATTTTATGGGTGTGCAGTATCTTGGATTAAATAGTTTATTTACATCTATTCTTCAAATACTTAATCTTGCAGAGTTTGGTGTTGGATCGGCAATGGTTTATAGTATGTACAAGCCCATTGCCGAAGACGATAATACTACTATTTGTGCATTGTTGAAGATTTATAAGAGCTATTATAGAGTAATAGGTATAATTATAGGGGTTGTAGGGTGCTTATTAACACCGTTTATTCCAAAACTTATATCAGGAGATGCACCAGATGGAATTAATGTTTATATACTATATTTGCTTAATCTAAGTGCAACGGTTCTCTCATACTGGATATTTGCATATAAAAACAGCATTTTTCAAGCTTGCCAGAGAACGGATGTGATAAGTAAAGTTAATCTGGTAACAAGCACGATTCAATATGGTTTGCAGTTGTTTGTTTTGTGGATTTTTAGAAACTATTACTACTACGTAATTGTGATTTTGGTAACACAGGTACTGTCCAACATTGTGACAGCTGTTGAAGCCAATAGATTGTATCCAAATTTTCAACCCAAAGGAAATGTTTGCAAAGAAGAGGTTCGTCAAATTAATAGAAGAATCAGAGATTTATTTACTTCAAAAGTCGGAGGAGTAGTTTATGATTCTGCTGATACAATAGTAATATCAGCCTTTTTAGGTCTCACTGTTCTTGCTGTGTATCAGAACTATTTTTACATATTAAATGCAATTACAGGGCTTATATCTGTGATTTTTACTGCATGTACCGCTGGAATAGGAAATAGTATTGTGGTTGAAACAAAAGAAAAAAACTATAGTGACTTTAATAAGTTTACATTTATTATTTGCTGGATTTCAGGATTTTGTGCAGTTTGTTTATTGTGTTTATATCAGACATTTATGGAACTATGGGTTGGGAAGGATTTGATGTTAACGCTGTCTGCTGTTGTGTGTTTTGTTGTTTACTTTTTTGTGCGACAGTTAAATTCTCTTTTTAATATTTATAAGGATGCGTCAGGCATGTGGCATGAAGACAGGTTCAGACCATTGATTGCTGCTATTTCGAATTTAACGCTTAATCTGATTCTTGTGCAGCTTATAGGAATATACGGTATATTATTATCTACAGTAGTAGCCATCTTATGTGTAGGTATGCCATGGCTTCTTAATAACCTATTTTCTGTTATATTTGAAAAAAAATATCTTGTGCCATATTTGAGAAAATTGATATTTTATTGTATTGTTGTAACATTTAGTTGCGGTGTGACATATTTTATTTGTTTTTGGATATCTATGGGGTTGATTACAACACTGTTAATTAAGGGAACAATTTGTCTTATTATACCAAATGTTATTTTTTTTCTAGTGTATAGGAAAAACGATGAATTTCAGCAGTCCATCATATTATTAAATAAAATGACAAGGGGCAAAACAAAGAAAATATTTACTATATTAGGGATGAGAGAAAACTAAAATGAAAACATACGCTGCATACTATGATAATGAAGTTCGCAAATTTTCTTCTTCAGGAGGAATCTTCTCGTTGCTTGCAAAACAATTTGCTGTAGTTTATGGAGTGGCAATGACAGAAGATTGCTATGGAGCAGAATATATAAGAGTAGAGAATGGTAATATATTGCCATTACGTGGATCTAAGTATTTTCAAGCCAAAGTAGGAGAGACATTTAAACAAGTAAAGAAGGACTTAGAAGAGGGAAGACAGGTCCTATTCACAGGAACAGGATGCCAGATCAACGGCTTGCAGATGTTCCTTCAAAAAAAATATAGTAATCTATTCCTTTTAGATGTGATTTGTCACGGCACACCGTCACCAAAACTATGGAGAGAGTACGTAAAAAATCAGGAAAGTAAGCATGGAAAATTAGAATACGTCAATTTTCGTTGTAAGGATGATAGCTGGAATAATTTTGGCATGAAAGAGAATCAGATGTATATATCAAAAGACAAAGACTCATTCATGAGAATGTTTTTAAGAGACTACTGCCTGCGGCCTGCATGTTATGAGTGCCATGCTAAATATTATAAAAATGCTGATATGACCATTGCTGACTTCTGGGGAATTGAGAATGTTGCGCCTGAAATGAATGATGGTATGGGAATTAGTTTAGTAATTACAAGAACTGAAAAGGGACAGAAGATTTTTGATAACATCAAAACGGAATTGAAATGGAAAGAAGTTAGTTATGAGGAAGGAGTGAGAAACAATATGGCGGAGTATAGTTCTGCTATCCGTCCTAAAGAGAGAGATACATTCTTTAATGACTTATCAATCTTTACGTTCGAAGAGTTGGAAAAGAAATATGCCGCTGATGTGAAAGAATCTCTTTTCAGAAGAGCAGTTAGTAAAGTAAAGGGCTTTGTTAAGAAAATATTTGACTATTGATATTCATCAAAGAAAAACAAAATATACTTATGTTTATGCTGGAAAGTATCTGCAATATTATACATTTGAAGGGGAAAACGAGATGAAGAATAAAACTGTGTTATACAACAGAAAAGAAGAATGCTGCGGATGCACTGCATGCTTTGCAATTTGTCCAATGTCTGCCATATCAATGGTGGAGGATGAAGAAGGCTTTGAATATCCGCAGATAGATGAAATTAAATGTGTTCAATGTAACCAGTGTATTAAGGTTTGTCCGATAAAAGCATCAAATGTGTTACGCGGGATGAATTCGACAGTTAACTTGCTATAATTAGTGATTACATAACAGGAGGATATTACATGATTGATTTACATTTACATCTGGATGGCTCATTAAATCCAAAGAATATGGTGCATATGGCGGAGATGTCCGGCATATCTCTTCCAACAACAGATGAGGCGGAAATCAGAAAGCTTATGATGGTTGAGCCGGACTGCACTAATCTTGGAGAATACCTTGAAAAGTTTGACCTACCGCTTATGGTGCTTCAGACTGAAGAGTGTATTGAGTATGCAGTGTATGAGCTTTTGAGAGATTTACAAGCTGAGGGGATTTGCTATGCGGAGATCAGATTTGCACCACAGCTGCATACTTCAAGGGGACTTACTCAGGAAGCAGTAGTCCAAAGTGCAGTCAGAGGGCTTACCCGTGGTATCAGGGAATTTGGTGTTATGGCACAGCTGATTCTTTGTTGTATGCGCGGAGATAAGAATATAACCGAGAATATGGAAACAATCAGAGTTGCCGGGATGTTTCTGGACAAAGGTATTTGTGCGGTAGATCTGGCCGGTAATGAAGCAGCTTATCCGACAGATAATTTTGCAGATATATTTGAACAGGCACGTGACAAGAGAATTCCGGTAATTATCCATGCGGGTGAAGCAGCAGGACCTGAAAGTATTCGTAAAGCATTGGAATTGGGGGCAACGCGTATCGGACATGGTATCCACGCTATAGAAGATGAGCAACTGATGGATGTTTTAACAGAAAAGAACATTTTCCTGGAAATGTGTTATTCAAGCAATCTTCAGACAAAAACAGTAGAGAGTGCAGAAGATTATCCAATAAAGCATTTTCTTAGAAAAGGCATTAGAGTAACAGTTAATACTGATAATGTGACAGTATCCAATACAACATTAAAAAGAGAATACCGTCTTTTACAGAAACAATTTGGTCTGTCATATGATGAAATGAAACAGATTGTCTTAAATGGCGTTGTTGCTTCATTCTTACCGGAATCAGGGAAGATTTCATTACGTGATCAGATTGACGAAAAGTTTCCATCTTGGATTTAATAATTGGATTCAATAATTAATTAAAAAACTTGCATTACTGGTTTGACACATTTATAATCCCATTTTTGACACTTTTTAGTTTAAAAATCGCCGCAATCGCAGATAG
>JBJEME010000130.1:0-1605 GCA_051879515.1 Lachnospira sp.
TCATAGTCCTCAATATCCATAACCACAAACTTGCCTCTACCATTTTTGGTCAAAAACACAGGTTCTCCAACCTGACAATTTTTCAGTACTTCATTATAATTTCTTAAATCTGATACAGGTAATATATTCGGCATAAAATCAACTTCCTTTCCTTGATATAGTTTCTTCATTTATATATATTATACGCAAGAAAGCTGTAAAATTCAACGTGGAATTTTACAGCTTTCAATTATGAATATTATTCTATTCTTCTTCGTCACTCAAATTAATAGTATTTCAACAATTTTTTATTAAACCGATAACCCACTCCTCATACCGTCTGCATATAGATTGGCTTACTTGGATTATCCTCTATCTTTTTCCGTATATCCAATTCTTCCATCTCTTTTATTGACATTTCGGAAATTTGCATATCCTTTATTACTGTAAGAAGTCCCAAAACTTTTTATAATCCAGATACCCTTTTAAATTTCCTGCGTCATACTGCATCTGCATCATTTCTTTCACAATATCCATCCAATTCTCCTTACCAAATAATGTACTGCCACTATTTGAATTTCCATTGTTCGATTTTGCACCAATAAAAGCTCTTTGTGCCTCCGGACATTTGCCACTGTCTGCCAAATAGCTGGAATAAGCAAACATATCAATTTCATCACAATTTTTGGGATCGACCTTTGAAATGTCAACCATTCTTTCCGCCACATTTCCCTCTGCATCCCATACTTTCACTTTATATACTGGATTTGCCGGGTCAAAGTCTTTTGTTTTGTACACAGTAACAGAACTATCCTGGTCTGCCATCGAACCGATTACTTTGCCATCCTCTTCATTGGAAATATGTAAGGTAAAGTTTGTTCTTTGTGTGCTTGCGACACGCCCCATCTGCCCTGCAAAATTCTTTCCTGCTGTATTCCTTTCCGTCCGTCTTGTTTCATATCCTACCGGATAACCTGTTGTTCCAATCCCAACAATAGCCATTTTTATATTCCTCCTGTCATGCTATTTGCCACTAATCAAAATATCTTCCACCGACACCATCTTCTGTCGGAACTCCCTCTTCTGTCTAGCTTTCTGCATCAGTTTCAGACGTACCACTTAAACCATTTGCAGTTGCACTAAGTGCTGCCGCTGAAGCCGCAGTTGCTCTCATATCTGAATCAGCCTCTAAAGTTGCTTTTTGAGCGGCTTCATCTTGCATTTCTTTCAGCTGTCTTAAGCGTTCCTTAAATGCGTCGATATATTCATCTACACCCTCAAGCATTTTATCCCATTCTTTATCTGTCATTTCACGCCAGTCTTTTTCTTCTTTGAGTTCCTGTGCGGTCATTTGATTGTCATCATGAAATTTCTGAACTGCTTCATTAAATAAATCTCTGCTACTTATCTTTGTGTTCCACTTTTCAAAATATGATAAAAGCTTTCCACATTCTACTGATTGCGAATATGTCTCTGTCATACCGGAAAATGTCTGTTTTGCATTGTCAATAATTGCAAACAGTCTCTTGTGTTGCCAAACCCATTGTCGTAAACTTTGAAGCTGAATCGTTTGAACTGTTCTTACGATAACCAGCACGATAAAAATCTGTACTGTATCCTACTGCT